>DATJJD010000135.1:0-31255 GCA_035492545.1 Puia sp. | reverse complement strand
CCCCCCAAAGTTTATGTTTCAGCCCCCATCTCTTAAACAAAAAAGCCCCCTTTCTTGTAATAAGGGAACATGAACGTCTTTACTATCAAGGACCTGGAGAACCTGTCGGGGATCAAAGCCCATACCATCCGTATATGGGAGCAGCGGTATAATTTCTTAAAGCCCTGCCGCACTGAAACGAATATCCGGTATTACTGTAATCAGGAATTAAAGACCATTCTGAATATCTCCTTATTGAATAAATACGGATATAAGATCTCGCAGATCGACAAGATGAGCGAAGAGGAGCTTATGACCCGTATCTTCTCTCTCTCCGCAAAGGAGGCCCGGGAGGAAAAGATCCTCAATGACCTCATCATCCATATGATCGACCTGGACATCGAACTCTTCGAACAGCTCCTTGATCATTATATCCTGGCAAATGGGATCGACGCCGCGATGCGCCAGGTAATTTTCCCCTTCCTCCATCGCATCGGCATTCTCTGGCTCACCAATCATATCCACCCCGCCCAGGAACACCTGGTGTCCAATGTTATCCGTCAGAAATTAATGGTAGGCATAGAAAAGGCCACATCCCCATCCCCGACTGATGTACCCAGGACCATACTCCTGTTTCTGCCCGAAGGCGAATATCATGAGCTGGGCCTGCTCTATGTCTATTACCTGCTAAAAAGCCATGGCGCAAGGGTGTTGTACGTGGGAGCCGACATGCCATTGAAGGATCTCGAATTCGTATGCAAATTCAAAAATCCGGACTACCTATACACGCATCTTACCGGAATTGCCGGCAGCTTTAACTTCGAGAAATTCCTTTCCGAAACCAGCCGTCGTATACCGGACATTCCCCTGGTGATATCCGGCCAGCTCGCCCGGACACAAATGCGAAAGATCCCCCCCGGCGTAAATTTCAAACGATCTCTCCCCGAAGTCCAGGAATTTATAGCAACCCTTTAGACCTTCCCTGACACCTGTTTTACCCCATCCTGTCAGCCCGTCAGTTCAACCCGACAGGCCCATTTTTTGCATATACAGGAAGGGCAGTTTGCAATTAATTGATTCTCTTTTCATTAATATTTTAACTAAACCATTAAACACTAAAGTTTGTCTTACTGCCCTTTTGTGTTTAAATTTGTGAGTAGGATTATTAAACATTTTGTTAACATGGCAACCTTAGAATTTAACCAGCTTTTGGTCAATAATGCGGAGTTTTTAAAGCCCTTCGCTATCACGCTTACCCGTGATTCTGAAGCTGCAAAAGACCTTTTCCAGGAGACTTTATACAGGGCTTTAGCCAATAAGGATAAATATAACGTAGGCACCAATATCAAGGCATGGCTCTATACCATCATGCGGAATATTTTTATAAATAATTACCGCCGCAAAGCAAAGCAGAATACCATTTTTGACAGTACCCCCAATGAATTCCTTTTGAATTCAAGCCAGATGGCTGTGCCGGGGTCTGTAGAAGGAAATTTACGTGTCAAAGATATTCAGGCCGCTATTCATAAACTGCCGGAGATCTTCCGCAATCCTTTTCTGCTCTATTTTGATGGGTTCAAATACCATGAGATCTCGGAAATGTTACAGGAACCTCTTGGAACGATCAAAAGCCGCATACACTTTGCCCGCAAGTTACTAAAGACGCAAATTCAGCGATTTTGACGGATAACAAACAGGAGGAAGTCATCCTGGTGAATGAATACGATATGCCTTTGGGCGCCATGGAAAAACTGGAGGCCCACCGGAAAGCTCTTCTCCATAGAGCTTTCAGCGTTTTTATCTTTAACGGAAAAGGGGAGATGCTGCTACAACAAAGGGCTTCTCAAAAATATCATAGCGCAGGCCTATGGACCAACGCCTGCTGCAGCCATCCCCGGCCGGGAGAAGATACGCGGGAGGCAGCGATACGCCGGCTGAAGGAAGAATTGGGGTTTACTACCGGCCTGGAAAAGATTTTTGACTTCACCTATAGATCGGAATTTGAAAATGGCCTGACGGAATTTGAATTCGATCATGTCTTCGTCGGGAGGTATGACAAGGGCGTCTTTCCCAATAAAGAAGAAGTAAGCGACTATTGTTATAAACCCCTGAACGAGATTGGCGCCAGTCTGGGATCGGATCCGGGAAAATATACGGCCTGGTTCCACCTGGCCTTTCCGTTGGTACAAAAATGGATAGGGGAGCAGGTTATGCTGAAAAATTCATAATATTGGGTAAATTTAGGACGCCAAACCCAATATGAATGACCACCCTTAAAAAGTTATACTCTTCTGCAGAAGAATATGCCCCCCTTGTTCTCGACAAATTCCAACGTTTTCGCTCCTATTTATCCGGAAATCCTCAAAAACTGGAGCCCATCGTATCCCGGCATTTATTTAACAATGGATTCAGGCCCGTGTACAGGGATGGTAAAAAATATGCCGTTTGTTTTTCCCATGATGTGGACTGTATCTATGATACCAGGGGGAGGAAAAGAAATATAATAGACTCCGTCAAATCTTTGAAAAACATCGACCTTCCCGCCTCCGTATATAATCTCAAAAATATTGTCAAACCTCAGGTAAATCCTGATTGGCTCCTGGATAAGTTCATCGACCTGGAACAGGAACATAATATTCCGGCCACTTACTATTTTCTGGCGCTGGATCGGGGCGAAGAAGACCATAATTACCTGATAGATACCATGGGACCTTATTTTAAGAAAATAAAGGAGGCAGGAAGTGAAATAGGCTTACATGGAGGGCACCTTGCTTTTAATAATAAAGAAAAAATAGAGGCCGAAAGAAAAAAGCTGGAAAAAGCCTGTGGAGAGAAAATCAGAGGATACCGCAACCACTACCTGAGATTTAATACTCCCGGCACCTGGAGGCACCTGGAAAACCTGGGTTTCATCTATGATACCACTTTCGGATATGCGGACCTGCCAGGCTATCGCAACGGAATGTGCTATCCCTTCAGACCTTTCGATCATTCAACGAATTCATTTATCGATATTCTCGAGCTTCCCCTGATCGTCATGGACGTTACATTCTGGAAATACATGGGGTTGGACATCCATCAGTCCTTTATTCTTTTCCGGAAGATCGCCGAGGATATAAAAAAGATAAATGGCGTATTGACTATCCTGTGGCATAACAACTGCCTTACCAACGAAGAAGGAGTTCTCTACCGTAAAATTTTCGATTACCTGATAAAGGATGAAGAGGCCTGGTTTGCCAGTTCCATGGAACTGGCTATGTTCTGGAAAGAAAAGAATCTGCCCGTCATGGAAGAAATCCTTCAAACCAACTTCGAATCCATTATATCAGCATAACCCCTGCCAAAAAATATGTCTATTACCACGGACCCCAATACCCATACCGAAACGCCTGAGCTAAAACCCATCGGTTCACAAAGCGAGATTGACAGCACCGTTGCTTTTTTACAAAGCACCATTTCGCACCCCATGACAAAAGAGATCTGGGAATGGGAGTTTAATACTTTTAAAGACAGTACGGTCCTCACGATCCTGAAAGACCAGGACGGCACAGCCGGGACCCAGTTCATGCTGCCGGTAAAATTAAACTTCAGAAACCAGGAAATACTGAGCGGCAAATGTGAGAATAGCTATTTCCATGATAAATACAGGGGGAAGGGACTCTTTGAAAAACTCTTTCAAACAGCTGTGGACGATGCCATAGGAAAATCCATGAAATTACTCTGGGCTTTTACGCCGGCTACAAAAGTGTATGAAAAAAAATTAGGGTATACTGTATTCCAGGATAGCATGTTTACCTTTTCATCTTTTTTCGGCAGGCCGGATATGGGATACTTTAAAAAGTTTTCTGCCAATAAAGTAAAACGGCTGCTTAAATATCTCTACTATTCCTTGAAATTTACTTCCTTCGGCTTCCGGTACCGGTCCTTTCGGGCAAAGGCCAACTATGATGAATACGTAAAAAAATATACTATACAGGATTCCCTGGGCAGGCCGGAAGATATGACAAGTCTCTACGCCGGTTTAAGGGCTCAATACAAAGACCTGATCCACCTGAACATGAATAAGGACTATATGGACTGGAGAGTCTCCGGCAACGTTAACTTGTCCTATATCACGAAGTATTTTTACCGGAATGGAGAGCTGGCTGGATATTATATCATGACCGCGAAGGAATTCTCCGTCAATCTTTCTGACTTCACGTATGTGAGTCCGGAAACGGCCGGGGTCATGCTCTGCCATCTGGTGGAAGAGGTCTTAAAATTGAGGGTGATGGAGTTTAATTATTTCGCCAATATCGAGAACGGTCTTAACCAGCAGACGTTTAACCTGCTTCGGCAATTGGGAGGACAACTGACAAAGACGACCAGTATGCCCTTTGTTTTCAGGTTGTATTCGGATCTTTCTTCGGCCCCGGATACTTCCTTTTTTGACCTGCCTCAAAACTGGTACCTGAACGGACTGTGGACGGAAGGGTTTAATTATTGAGTCCTTACTCGCAAAGCTGGATAGTTTCCGTGCCTTCTGTACTGAACTGGATCAGCTTCACCTTGCCGGCCGCCCCTGCCACATCATAATGTAATATCAGGGTGCCATACTGCATTTCAAAAGCATCCCAGAGATCGTCCTTTATCTTGGGATTCCCCAGGGTTTTGAACTGGCTGCCCCGCTTGGAACCTAACAGGGGGATGCTGAGTTTCCCGATGAACTTCGGGCCGATCTCGACATAATCCCTTTTGGTGTAGAAGTAGAGGTCCTTATCCTTATAGTATACACCCCCTCCGCATTTGCTGGTACCACCCTCCTCATCGGAACCGGTAAAACAGGGCAATTTGGCCTTGATCTCGGCAAGCCCATAATTGGGCTTCATTTCATTCACCGTACCATTCAAAATATCCACATAAAAATCCGGACATTTTACCTTGGCCTTGAGCTGGCCCATTGCAACGGATAAAAAGCTCATGGAAAGGGCGAGGAACAGAAGTCTTTTCATAAGTGGTGTTTTAGTCCATCTCTTTACTGCAAATTCCTTGCTAAAAATCCAGTTTCGACCTTATCAGGCTATGAAAATAATCCGTTTATAAGAAAAATGTATATTTATGCGTTCTACCCCTGTTCCTAAAAAAATCATGATGAAAAAGACGGTCCTCAAAATTTTTTCCAGGCTAAAAATGGAAGGTTATCTAAACCTCGACGTAAAATTAAAAGAAGGAATTACTGCCCCGGTAATTGGGGGATTGGGTTATGGGAATATTTTCGGAACGGAAAAATGGATGAGTGAAGTTCTAACGGCCCTCCTGGAAAGATCCAAAGGATGTTTCGTCGACGTGGGCGTCAATATAGGCCAGACCTTGATAAAACTTAAATCCATCGACAGGAATATCGAATACATAGGTTTTGAGCCCAATCCGATCTGTGTATTTTATGCGGAGAAGCTCATCAGCATCAACAAATTCCCGAACACAAAGATTATTCCTGCCGGTATTTCAAACGACAATGAAATAGTTACCTTAAAACTTTTCTCCACGGATACGACAGACAGCTCTGCCAGTATTATCGATAACTTCAGGCCTGACCAGGCGGTGGTCCAGGAAAAAAATATTGTAGTCCTGAGGGATGACAAAATAAAGATTGACTCGAAAATAGCCTTTATCAAGATAGATGTAGAGGGCGCCGAATTGATGGTGATCGAAGGGCTCAACAGATTTATAAAAAGAGACAGGCCCGGAATTATTATCGAGATCCTGCCTGTCTATAAGGCCGAGAACCAGGAAAGGCTGGGAAGACAGAATGCCATCCTGAAGATCATGAAGGACCTCCAATACGCTATTCTCAAAATAATGAAAAATCCGGATGAGACCTTAAAGGGAGTCATCCGGATTGAAGATATCGGCATTCATAGCGATGCCTCTCATTGTGACTATTTATTCATACCGGAGGAAAGGGCAGGAGAAGTGCTGGACCATGTCAATAAAAGGTAAAGCCCCGTCCTGCTGATCTCTCGGGTAAAAGTCTACGCTTAAGGGAAAATTCCCAGCAGCAGAAAAACGATGCCTACGATGGTGAGCAGCATGCCCCCGAACCACAGTTTCTTTCTTTTGGTGAGAATGGCGATCGCGGAGATGGCGATGGCGATCTGAAAACAGGTGACGGCCGTTGCCAGCGGCACATGCCGGCTCAAATGCCATTCAGAGCTTTTCTCGGCTTCTTCAGCGGTCTTTTTTATCTCTCCCTTCTCTTTTTCATAGCGGGCGATCAACTGACTGTTGTCCTCTTTCGGCGGCGTCGCGGAGAGGGTATGAAGGATCTTGTCGGTGCTGGAGGCTATTTCTTCCTTCAGGTTTTTGGATTGGTAGAAGCTCCATTGATCAGAGGCTTTGACCCTTTCGATCAACGCTTCATTGGCGTGATGCCCCGCCAGCAATCCGGCTACGGCCGCCAGTACAGCCATGAAGGCGGTGGAAAGGGCTACATATAAGACCCATTTCTCTTTTTGTTCTTCCGCTTTTTCCTGAATTTCTTCGTGCAGGTGTTCTGTGGGGATTTCTATTTCTTCCATGATATTGAGTTAAGGTGAATTTAACGGATGTTATCAGAATGGTTTTGTTAACCGGTTGTTATTGAAAACGCCGGTCCCTGATTTAGGGGCCGGCGTTCGTTCTTTTATAATAATACGCTTATTTGCTCAGATACATGCTCCTATCCTTATACAGCTGCCGGAAGTAGGGGTCACGCAGGTCCTTGATGAATCGGATCGCCTCACCCGTGGACTTCATTTCTGGTCCCAGCTCTTTGTTCACCCCGGGGAACTTATTAAAGCTGAACACCGGTTCTTTGATAGCGAAACCTCTTAGCTTTTTTTCGAATTTGAAATCCGTAAGCTTATGGTCTCCCATCATCACTTTGGTAGCAATATTGAGATAGGGGATCTGGTAAGCTTTGGCGATAAAAGGAGTCGTCCGTGATGCCCGGGGATTGGCCTCTATGACAAATACCTTATTATCCTTTATGGCAAACTGAATATTGATAAGTCCTTTAATATTCAGCTCGCGGGCGATCTTCTCCGCATAAAGTTCCATGGTGGTCACCACCAGGGGGGTAAGATTGAAGACGGGCAGCACCGCATGGCTGTCACCGCTGTGGATACCCGCCGGTTCGATATGTTCCATCACTCCCATGACATGGAAATTCTCCCCGTCGAAGATGGCATCTACTTCCGCCTCCTGGCAGCGGTCCAGGAAATGGTCGATAAGGATCTTGTTACCAGGGATGTGTTTCAGCAGGCTTACCACGGCTTTTTCCACTTCCTCGTCGTTGATGACGATACGCATGCGCTGTCCGCCCAATACATAACTTGGACGCACCAGCACCGGGTATCCTACTTTATTGGCAACCTGTACGGCATCGTCCACATCATACGCCGTTCCGTAATCGGGGTAGGGAATTCCCAGCTCTTTCAGCATGTCGCTGAACCGGCCTCTGTCTTCGGCAATATCCATGCTATCGTAGGAAGTGCCGATGATACGGATACCTTTTTTGTGCAGACGTTCTGCCAGCTTCAGGGCCGTCTGGCCTCCCAGCTGGACGATGACACCTTCCGGCTTTTCATGCTCGATGATCTCCCAGAGATGCTCCCAATACACCGGTTCGAAATACAATTTATCGGCAATATCGAAATCCGTAGAGACTGTTTCCGGGTTACAGTTCACCATGATGGCCTCATACCCGCATTCCTTGATGGCCAGCAGCCCGTGTACACAGCAGTAGTCAAACTCAATGCCCTGGCCGATCCGGTTGGGACCCGAGCCCAGTACGATGATCTTCTTCTTATCGCTTACCTTACTTTCGTTGGAATGTCCCCCTTCGAAGGTGGAATAGAAGTACGGCGTTTTGGCAGCAAATTCCGCCGAACAGGTATCTACCATTTTGTAGACACGGGTGATGCCGAGGGCCTTCCTTTTCTCATATAATTCATCCTCCGTGCCATTGTTCATGATATGGCAGATCTGGTCATCGCTGAATCCCATGCTTTTGGCATCCCGCAGCAGCTCCTCCGGAAGGTTGTTCATCTTATATTTTGCCAGCTCTTTCTCCATGGTGCAGATCTTCTGTATCTCATAGAGGAACCAGCGGTCGATCCCGTTGGTGGCCTTGGAGATGGTCCCTACGGAGATCCCGGCCATCAGGGCATCTTTGATACGGAAGATCCGGTCCCATTTGGGGGTCTTGATATATTCCAGCAGCTCTTCGGCATGCATGAGGCTTTTTCCGTAATAACCCAGCCCAATGGCGTTGTTTTCAAGGCTCTGACAGGCTTTTTGCACGGCTTCGGTGAAGCTTCTGCCGATGGCCATCACCTCGCCTACGCTTTTCATCTGCAGACCCAGGGTATCATTTGCCCCTTTGAACTTGTCAAAGTTCCAGCGGGGGATTTTCACGATGACGTAATCCTGTACGGGCTCAAAATAGGCCGAAGTCGTACCCGTGATCTGGTTCTTCAGCTCATCCAGGGTATAACCGATGGCGAGTTTGGCGGCGATCTTGGCGATAGGATAGCCGGTAGCCTTCGAGGCGAGGGCGGAAGAACGGCTTACCCGGGGATTGATCTCAATGGCGATGATCTCTTCCGTGGATGGATTAAGGGCGAACTGTACGTTACACCCCCCGGCAAAATTGCCCAGGTCCCGCATCATTCGGATGGCTGTATTGCGCATCAGCTGAAAGGCGGTGTCGCTCAGTGTCATGGCTGGGGCCACCGTAATGGAATCCCCTGTATGAACGCCCATCGGATCAAAATTCTCCACGGTGCAAATGATCACCACATTATCGTTCGAATCTCTTAATAGTTCCAGCTCGAATTCCTTCCAGCCCAATACGGCCTTTTCTACCAGTACCTCATGGATGGGAGAAGCCTGCAGCCCCCTGTTCAGGGCTTCGTCCAGGTCATCTTTGTCGTGTACAAAGCCCCCGCCGGTACCTCCCAGCGTAAAAGAGGGGCGGATCACCAGGGGGAACCCGATGTCCTGGGCAAATTCTTTCCCTTCCAGGAAGGAATTGGCCGTTTTAGCCTCCGCCACCGGTACTCCCAGTTCGATCATCCACTGCCGGAATTTCTCCCGGTCTTCCGCCTTATCGATGGCTTTTATGTCCACCCCTACCAGTCTGACATTGTATTTTTCCCAAATTCCCAGATCTTCCGCCTCTTTGGCCAGGTTCAGCGCCGTCTGTCCCCCCATGGTTGGCAATACGGCGTCGATGTTGTTCTCTTCCAGGATCTGTTCGATACTTTCTACCGTCAGGGGTAACAGGTACACCTTGTCCGCCATCATCGGATCGGTCATTATCGTGGCGGGATTGCTGTTGATCAGGATCACTTCCACCCCCTCCTCCCGCAGACTGCGGGCTGCTTGCGTACCGGAGTAGTCAAATTCGCAAGCCTGGCCGATAATAATAGGGCCGCTACCAATGATCAGGACGGAATGGATCGATGAATCTTTAGGCATAGTGGGAAAAAAATAAAATTGCGCAAAGGTAAGGCAACTGAGGAGATTTTCCCCAAAAAAAAGCCCCGGTAGGCTAACCGGGGCTTTTACAATAGAAAATATAATTGGAAGGATCAACGATCTCCAGGCAACAAAAAATTCTTTAGTTGTTATGATAGGCGGCCATCTCAATGTCATCCAGCACGACTCCTCCTTTACGGGCGATAGACTTCCGTTCGGCCATCAGCCGGCGATTATCGTACTTGCTCCGCATTCTGAAGACAAACTTTTGCTTGGCTTCTTCTCCCTTGACCAGCCCTACCATCCCTCCGATGGTCACCGCCAAAAAGACTACCATTTTGTTTTTTACTCCTTTCATAGCTCCCTCTTTATGAGTGATGAAATCCGCTTCTTGTTATAAGACAAACTTACTAAGCCAAAAGCTGTACCAAACTTTAAAAAAAACCTACCCTTTTCGTAGTATTTTTTTAAGAAGCCACCTGAATACTGAGTTGTAATTATTTATCGGCGAAAACTACCTTTTTCCAACCTCGTATATACGGTAAATCCTTCCCTTCGGATTTAACAAGCACAGGATGTTTTGGTTCATTTCTGGAAATCATTTCCTGTTTCCGGAAACGATGTCCTTGGGGAGTGATAAATTTGCACTTTGCCGGACCCAAAGACGCTGTAGGCGTCTAGTCCCAAGGACCGACATTAGCCGCATGCCGGAGATGCGCTAAATTTTCAAAGTGAATCTCCGGCATCTAAATCATCTGGAATGACAAGAACCTTCTTAGCCGTTGCGTCCCTCTTTTACTCCCTTCTTTCACTGGCGCAGGTCTTCCCGCCGGCCGACTACCCCCGGGGTTACTTTCGCGACCCGCTGAACATACCCATAAGCCTGGCCGCCAACTTCGGCGAGCTTCGCCCTGATCACTATCATATGGGACTGGACATACGGACCCAAAAAAGAGAGAACCTGCCGGTACTGGCCGCCGCCGATGGCGTAGTGGTCAAGGTCGTCATCGAGCCCTTTGGCTTCGGTCAGGCGATCTATCTGCGGCATCCGAATGGCTTTACTACAGTATACGCACACCTGAATGAATTCTTCCCGGCATTGGCCTCCTATGTTCACGAGCAGCAATACAAGGCGGAAGCCTGGCGGATAACCCTTGATATTCCACCGGGCCTTTTCCCCGTCAAAAAAGGCAGCCTGATCGCCTATAGTGGCAACAGGGGCGGATCTCAGGGGCCTCATCTTCATTTTGAGATCCGCCGGACGGCAGATGACACCAATCTGAACCCGCTCCTGTTCGGGCTTCCGGTCCCGGATAATACTCCTCCCGTTATTCAACGATTAGCCGTCTACGATCGTTCCCGCAGCCTCTATGAGCAGTCTCCCCTGATCCTGACCGTTCGTAGCAATGCCGTACGATCCACATCTGCCACGCGGCATTCCGCCGGCCGGTCCGCCCATCTCACCGCCGAAGCCGGTCCGGCCCCTGCCGGATCTCCCGACGCCCGGCCACCCGCTGCATCGCAATCCACCATCCCTGCCGTATCCGGCGCCCCGGCCCCTTACGCCCTGGCATCCGGCCTCGTCACTGTTGCTTCCCGCCGGGTGAGCTTTGCCATCTCGGCATTCGATACCCAGACAGGCTCCGCCAATCCCAATGGCATCTACCAGGCCATCCTCTATGATAACGACCAGCCGCTCCTCGGCTTTCAAATGGACAACATCAGCTACAACGATACCCGTAATATCAACGCACACATTGATTACAGGACAAGGGAGACGGGAGGCCCCTTTCTGCAGCACTTATCCCTTTTACCTGGCTATACTCCTCCTTCCATATACTGGTCCGCCGGCCAGCCCGCTACAGCCTCCTCCACCGGAGGCCAGCCCCCTTCTGACGGAGTCATCGACCTGGGAGATGGCGCCCCTCATACCATCCGTATAGTAGTGAAAGATGCCTCCGGCAATACTTCCGAACTGAAATACCAGGTACAATATCAACGCCCCGCTTCGCTTGCCGGGAGATCCTATCCGGATCCCGGTAAGCAATTTTATCCGGGAATGCTGGATGGATATGAAACAAAGGACTGTGCATTTTATATCGGTGAAAAAAGCCTTTATGATTCTGTGTTCATTTCGTATAGGACATCGGGTTATCCAGGCATAGGCCTTTCCCTGCCGGGCGCTGTTTCGGCTGTACATGCTATTGGGGCCCCCTTCATACCCCTGCAGGAACCGCTGCTGGTGCGGTTGCGGGCCAATCAATCCCCTGCTGCCCTTCTTTCCGAAGCTGAAAGAAAAAAGGTGGTAATGGTCCGCTTTTCCGGTAAAGAAAGGGACGTAATAAAGCCCGAATGGAAGGAAGGCTGGGCTTCTGCACGCTTCCGGGAATTCGGGAGCTTCCAGCTGGTGGAAGATAATGAAGCCCCTCTCATCACCCCCTTGGGATTACAGAATGGGGCCCGGCTCAGCAAATCCTCCCGGATCGCGTTCACCGTAAAGGACAACCTGGGGGCCATCCGGAATTTCCGGGCTGAACTGGATGGGAAATGGCTTTGTTTTACCAATGATAAAGGGGCTGTCTTTATCTATAAAGTCGATGAGCACTGTCCGCCCGGCCACCACCTCCTGAAGGTGACGGCGGAAGATGTGGCGGGCAACAGGACAACCAAGGAATATAACTTTTCACTTTAAACCAATACCAATGACCCATCTGCAGGAAGGGGAAAAGGCCCCGGCATTTACGGCCAGAAATCAGAACGGAGAGAAAGTATCTTTATCCGATTACAAAGGGAAAAAGGTCGTACTCTATTTTTACCCGGAAGACGGCACTCCCACCTGTACCGTACAGGCCTGCAATCTCCGGGATAATTACGCCCTGCTGAAAAAAGAAGGTTTCGCCATTCTGGGGGTCAGCCCGGACGATGAAAAAAAGCACAAGAAGTTCGAGGCGAAATTTACCCTTCCCTTCACCCTGCTTGCCGACCCGGAGCATGTCCTCATCGATAAATACGGGGTCTGGGGTGAAAAACAACTCTATGGACGCAAATACATGGGACTGCTCCGAACTACTTTCCTCATCGATGAAAAAGGAGTGATCCGCAAGATATTCGGAAAACCCAGGAGTAAGCAACATGCGGAAGAGATCGTCAAAGCCTGGAAGGACCTGGTTGCCTGAGATCCGATCATCGCATTCGTTTTCATTTGCCGGAAAGGTCGGGGATCAACCATTCCACCTCCCCCAGCGTCCACCTTCTTTCCAGGGTGTCCAGGGTTACCAGCTCGCCGGTGGGGTCTACTGCTTTTATCACCGTCTCAAAGACGGCATTGCCCTTTTTCAGGCGGACAGGCTTCTCCCGTTGATACAGCCGGGAATTGTACTCCTGCAGCTGGGAAGAAGCTTCTCCCGCCTGCAATTGCGTATAGCGGCGATCCAGGCAATTCCCCAATTCCCTGGCGAGGCTCACCGCTTCAAAAGCCTGGCCGGTTATCTGTTTTAGCGATACGGGGTTTCGGGCTGTTGCGGGAAATTCAACCTGGTTGATGTTGATCCCTGTCCCTGCGATGGCAAACATCCATTGATCCCCTTTAAAACTGTTCTCGATCAGGATGCCCCCTGCCTTTCTGTCACGCCAGTAAAGATCATTGGGCCATTTAATTGTCGTTTCTTTCTCTCCTGCATAACGGCTGAAAAGATCGTGACAGGCCAGGGCTACACAGACGCTGAGGGAAAATTGACGTGTAATCGGCAGAAAGACAGGCTGTAACACAGTGCTCATCAGGATATTCTCCCCCGGCCTGCTGGTCCAGGTTTTGCCACGCTGACCCTTCCCGGCCCATTGCTCCCAGGCAAAGAAAACAGTCCCCTGAGAGGCCGTTCCGGCATGTGCCTGGGCCATGGCATAGTTGTTGGAGCTATCCACTGATTGTAATTCAATAAAAGAGTGACCGATCGGCAAAAGATTCCTATTTTTGGAGAGAACAAAACAGGCTATGCGCCTGTTGCGCAAATTTAAACCTGGCTTCTCACAATATTTTGATTTGCCTTCAATTAAAATATAATTTATAACAAAAACGTTTTGATTATTGGAACAGCTTTCTATGTTAGCTACCCGGAAACGCAGTAGTGTCGCAAGATTAACGAGGAATTCTAAAATTTTTAAAACTATTATCCACGCTATTCAGGAGAAAAAAGGTGAAAATATTGTTTCCCTCGACCTGCGAAAGATACCGGAAGCCGTAGCAGACTTCTTTATCGTTTGTGAAGCAGGCAGCACTACCCAGGTAAAAGCAATAGCCGATTTTATTGAAGAAGCAACAAGAAAAAGCTGCGACGAACTCCCCTATAAGCACGAAGGCAAACAAACCCTTCAATGGGTTTTAATTGATTATGTGAACGTCGTCGTGCACGTTATGTTACCGGAAAGCCGCCGTTTTTATAAGCTGGAAGACATGTGGAGTGACGCTCCCCGGGAGGAGCATATAGCTTAGAAAGCCCCTGCCATTGGCAATTTAACAGTATATTTTGCCGTTTCATGGGTTTTTTTAAACATTTTTACCTTATATTTTTTATTATTAATAAGAAAACAACACGGATACATACAAATGCCACAAGACGATCTGAAACAAAACGATAAATCCAATTTCCCCAGGTTCAGGCCCAGGGGTGACGACGATAATGGTTCTAGGAAAGGCCCCAAATTCAGTATTTATTGGATCTGGGGTATCATAGCTGCCGTGCTGATAGGCTTCAACCTGTTCGGAGGCCTGGCCCCCGACGCCCGCCAGATCGATGAATTCAACTTCCGCAAAGATATGCTGGCCAACGGGGATGTCGAGAAGATCGATCTCGTATCCAATAAGCAGTTGGTGCGGGTTTATATTAAGAAGGATAGCCTTACAAAATCCTATTACTCCGGCAAGCTCAAACAGAATAACTGGCCCGGCGGAGTAAGTAAGGACGGGCCCCAGTTTGAATTCAAGGTCTCGGATGTAAAGGATTATGAAAAGCTGCTGAGGGATTATTTCGTCAAAAACCCGCAGCTGGAAGTTCCCATCAACTCCAAGTCGGAAGGGGAATGGTTTGGTCCTTTGCTCAATTTCCTCCTCCCCTTACTGATCATCGTCCTGATCTGGGTCATGCTCATGCGGAAAATGGGTGGACAGGCAGGCAGTGGCGGGCCCGGAGGGATCTTCAATATCGGCAAATCAAAGGCTACTTTGTTTGATAAAGGTACAAAAGTCACTATCACCTTCAATGATGTAGCCGGTCTGGATGAAGCGAAAGTGGAAGTAATGGAAATCGTCGACTTTCTGAAGAACCCTAAAAAGTACACGGCACTCGGCGGTAAGATACCCAAGGGGGCCCTGCTGGTAGGTCCTCCCGGAACAGGAAAGACCTTGCTGGCCAAAGCAATGGCCGGAGAAGCCCAGGTACCCTTCTTCTCCATGAGCGGCTCTGATTTTGTCGAATTATTCGTGGGTGTGGGCGCCAGCCGTGTAAGAGACCTGTTCAAACAGGCAAGAGAAAAAGCTCCCTGTGTCATCTTTATCGATGAAATAGATGCCATCGGCCGTGCAAGAGGTAAGAATGCCATTATGAGCAACGATGAAAGGGAGAGTACCTTAAATCAGCTGCTGGTTGAAATGGACGGTTTTGGCGGCGACAGCGGTATCATTGTACTGGCGGCGACCAACCGCCCCGATGTACTGGATACTGCCTTATTACGTCCCGGTCGATTCGACAGACAGATCTCCATTGACAAACCCGATCTGAAAGGCCGCGAGGCGATCTTTAAAGTACATTTGAAACCGATCAAGATCTCCAGTAAACTGGATATTCATAAACTCGCCGAACAGACACCGGGTTTTGCCGGCGCCGATATAGCCAACGTCTGTAATGAAGCAGCCCTCATCGCTGCCAGAAAAGGAAAGGACAATGTGGAAATGGAAGACTTCCAGGATGCCGTGGACAGGGTGATAGGCGGGTTGGAAAAGAAGAATAAGATCATCTCCCCCGACGAGAAAAGGATCATTGCTTACCATGAGGCCGGACACGCTATCTGTGGCTGGTACCTCGAACATGCTTACCCCCTCCTGAAAGTAACCATTGTCCCCAGGGGAGTAGCTGCACTGGGATATGCCCAGTACACACCGAAAGAACAATATCTTTATAATACGGACCAGCTTTTCGACCAGATCTGTATGACGCTGGGAGGAAGGGCCAGTGAGGAGTTGAACTTCGGGAAAATATCGACGGGCGCCCAGAATGATCTGCAACAGATCACCCGCATTGCCTATTCCATGGTGACTGTATACGGGATGAATGAGAAGGTTGGCAATGTAAGTTTCTACGACCCGGCAGCAGAGAATTCATTCACCAAGCCCTATTCGGAAGAGACCTCGAAAATAATAGATGAAGAGGTCCGTAAGCTGATCGACAAAGCCTTCATCGCTACCAAGGAGCTCTTGACGACTAAAAGCAAAGAAGTAAATTTGCTGGCCGAGGCCTTGCTGCAGAAAGAAGTGCTGTTCCAGAGTGATGTGGAAGCCCTGATCGGCAAGCGGCCTTATGAAGAAAAGAGAGCTTTGGATGTTACGGAAAATGAAGAAAGCATTCATCCGCTGGGAAGTAATGGGATTCCCACACCGGTCATCATTCCACCGGCTACAGAAGAAGTAAAATAAATATGAAGGTATCCTCCGCAAAGGAAAATATTCTTAAAAAAATAAGGCAGGCGTTGAGTCAATCAACGCCTATTCCTTTTCCCCAAAGCGAAGGCCACCACTCTGTTTTTCAACCCGCGACCCAGGACCCCGAAATTGAATTTGCTGAGCAGTTTGCACGGCTCCAGGGGAAATTCATCTTCTGTGTCGATCACCAGGAGCTGGTTGCCCAGCTGAACACCCTGATCGCCACCCGAAGCTGGAAAAAAGTATACTGCCGGGAGGAAAAGTTAAAGACAACCCTGAAAGAGAATTCATTTGACAACTTTGCCGGTATGGACCTGGCGGAATGTGATGCCGCCGTCACCACCTGCGAGTTGCTCGTAGCAAGGACCGGCAGTATCGTAATGAGCGCTGCGGGGCCCAGCGGCCGTACGGTCAGCGTATATGCCCCCATTCATATCTGCATAGCCTATACCGATCAGTTGGTATATGATATAAGGGACGGACTGCAGCTGCTGAAAGAAAAATATCAGCATCATTTGCCTTCCCTCATCACTTTTGCCACCGGCCCCAGCCGGACGGCGGACATCGAAAAAACACTTGTTGTGGGAGTGCACGGACCTAAGGAAGTTTACTTGTTCCTGGTAGACAGGTGAATTCGCACCCGGACCCCGGTCCATTTATTATATTTGTACGATGCAGATCCCTCCCGGAAAAAAAATATACTTTCTATCCGATTTCCACCTGGGCGCTCCCAATCATGCGACCAGCCTGGTCCGCGAACGGCATATTGTAGCTTTCCTCGAAAAGATCCGCAAAGATGCGGCGGAGATCTTTATAGTGGGTGACCTCTTCGACTTCTGGTATGAGTATCGCACCGTCGTACCTAAAGGATATACCCGCATTTTGGGGAAAATGGCGGAGATCACCGACTCAGGCATTCCTATCCATTTTTTCACCGGCAACCACGACATGTGGATGAGCGGCTATTTTGAACAAGAATTGAATATTCCCGTCTACCACGAACCCAAGGCCTTCGAATACAATGGGAAGAAGATACTCGTCGGTCACGGCGACGGCCTGGGGCCGGGCGATCATGGCTATAAATTCATGAAAAAAATATTCCGCAATAAGTTCTGTCAGGGACTGTTCGGCCTCTTGCCGCCGGCTTTGGGCGTAGGCCTGGCAAACTGGCTCAGCCGCCGCAGCAGGGCAGTCACGGGGCAGATTGACGAATTATTTCTGGGAGAAGATAAGGAATGGTTGATCATCTACTGTAAGGAAATACTTCAATCGGCCTTTTTTGATTATTTTATATTCGGGCATCGCCATTTGCCCATCGATTGCCCATTGGGACCGGGCAGCAGATATATCAACCTGGGTGATTGGATCCGTTATAATACCTATGCCGTGCTGGACGGTGAGCAGCTATCCCTGTTGGCAGAGGAGGACGTCATGGAACATAAGATCATCAGAAAATGAAATCGATAACCATTGCCCTGTTATGCGTGTTTTCCATCCACGGCGCCCTGGCGCAACAGGCGTCCGGCTTTGTACTGAGCAGGACCCTACCGGGGAATATAGCCGATTTTACCGTAGACAACCTGGGTAATATTTACCTGTTGAGCCCGGATAACCAGTTGAAAAAACTCAACGCCAACGGAGACTCGCTGGCCGTGTTCAACGATGTCCGGCGATATGGCAAGATCTGGTCGATAGACGCTACCAACCCGTTGAAATTACTGGTTTATTACCGGGAGTTCACCATGATCATCGAATTGGACAGGTTTCTCAACATCATTAATACGATCGACCTGCGCCGCCTGGATATCCTGCAGGCGAAAGCAGTGGGCCTTTCCTATGACAACAATGTCTGGGTTTACGACGAGCTCGCCGCAAAGCTGAAACGCATTGGCGATGACGGGTCCCTGATAGATCAGACGACCGATTTCCGGCAACTGTTCGACTCTACGCCCGACCCTGCTGTTCTCCGTGACCAGGGTGGCCTCGTCTATTTATATGATCCTGCAAAAGGAGTATATGTATTCGATCATTACGGAGGGTTGAACAGACGTGTTGATTTGCCGGGGTGGCTGGATTTCAATGTCATCGACAAGAGTATATTGGGAAGGGATAGTGAGCGGTTTTTTAAATACCAGCTGGGAACCCTGGATGTACAGGAATCCACTATTCCAGCGGCCTACCGGGAAGCAACCCGGATCACCATCACCCCCACGGCCATCTATGTGCTTAAAAAGACGGGCCTTGAGATCTATACCCGTCCCTGATAATCTTACCTTTGCCGCACAACATTATTATTATTAGCTCATGCATGACTTTTGGAACCAGGTGATTTTTAGCAACCCATTGAAAAGATATGTCGCTGTTGCTGCTACCATCCTGTTCGTCATCATTCTGAAAAGATTCATTTCCCGGTTGATAGCCCGCCTGATATTCCGCATGGTGCGGAAACTGGGTTCGGGACTGGACAAGTCTGCTTTCCTGGACCTGGTAGTAGCCCCTATCGGCATCTTTCTCGTCATGGCGGTATCCATTTCCTCGCTGGAGAAACTTCATTTTCCCGAAGCGCTGGATTTTGATATTTATGAAGTCTCTTCCAAAACGATAGTACATGCCCTGGCCATCATCGTCGTCATCATCAGCTTTATATGGCTGTTATTGAGGCTGGTGGATTTTATAGCCCTGATCCTGCGGGAGAAGAGCCGCGCCAGCAGTGGTCCCCGGAATAACCAGATGGTCATTTTTATTCGGGATTTCCTCAAGGCCATCCTGGGCATCATCGGCTTTTTGATGATACTCGACTCGGCGTTTAAGGTAGACGTAAGCAAAATACTCGCCTCCCTGGGGCTGGCCGGCGCCGCCCTGGCACTGGCCGCCAAAGAAAGCATCGAGAACCTCATCGCTTCATTTGTCATCTTTTTTGACAAGCCCTTTACGGCAGGAGATGTGCTGAAAGTGAATAATATTTCCGGCACCGTAGAAAAAATTGGTTTGCGAAGTACCCGTATCCGCACAGACCAGAAGACCTATGTGACCGTACCCAATAAACAAATGGTGGACAGCATCGTAGACAATCTCTCTCTGCGGACCCAGCGAAAAGGAGAACTTAGACTGGAACTCAGCCTCTCCACCTCCGCCACTCTTCTTGACAAGCTGGTGCAGGGCATCAAAGACCTTCTTAAAAAAGATAAGGTGGAGAACAGTACCGCCTTCCTGGATAATATCACCGGAACGGCCTTCCTTATTAACGTGGATTATTTTACTTCACCCATTACCCAGGATGAGTTCAACAGGATCAAACAACAGGTAAACCTGGATACACTCCATCTGATGGAATCGCTGAAGATTGAAATTGCCGGCGCCAGCACGGATATACGTCTTACGACCCCGGATTTCTCTGCCGGACCAGGCAGCGCACCAGCTACCGGTAGCAACCCTGACGCTCACGCCGGCGCACCGGCCACCCCGGGCAGCACGTCTTAAAACTTTGTGGCGATCAGCTCCGAGATCTCTTTATCCCAGCGCCCATTTTTGCCGTAGTCCTCGACACGTCCCACTTCCTGCCCGTTTTTCAATACGATAAAAGTAGGGATGCTGGTAATATGCATGGACTCGGTTAAATGATTCGTGGTCTTTTTATCATGATCTACACCCACCAGGGTGACCTGATCCCGGGGAAAAGAGGCGGCATCCAGCAGGGAAAAGAACTTGGGAAGAATATCCTTCGTGTTTTCGGACCAGGTGCCTCCGAATACCAGGAACTGCACCTGGGGGCCCTTTGCTTTTAAAACAGCGGTCTCTTTTACGTCGGGGGTATATCCGGACTGACTCTCATGAAACCATTTAAAGGCCGTGTCGCCTTCCAGCATGTCCCGGCTGATCAGACCTTTCAGGACTTTGTTATTGCCGTCATTGGAGACTTCATACGTTTGGGCCCGGGTAAGAATGCCCAGGCCAATGATAATAGCGATCAGGAATATATGTTTCATCCGTTAATAGTTTATGTGGACCCGACTTGCCTTCGCGGGTAGAGGATACTAAATTAGCCGGTGATTTGCCAAGAAAAAGTTAAAGTGCGGAGGGCTCCGATCTTCCAGTTACCGGAGCATAGGTGTTTACCGGCTATAGCTGCGCCTTCCACTCCAGGAGGAAGGCCTTGAGCTGCTGCAGGCGCTGAATGGCTTCAAATCTTTCTTCGGCCTTTTTGTTATTTTTTAGAAACTCTTTGGCCCCTTCGATGGTGTATTTTCGTTGCCGCAGCAAATGATAGATCAGGTGCAGGTTTTTGATATCGACCGGCCGGAAATACCGGTCTCCCTTTTTGTTTTTGCGGGGTTGGAGAATATCGAATTCCGTCTCCCAGAAGCGTAGCAGGGACTGATTGACCCTGAACATCTCTGCCACGGCCCGCATCGTATAATACTGCTTGCTGAATAAGATATCATCTCCCGGTATTTCGATCAGGTCGGCTTCTGCAGCTACCTGTTTCAGGGATTTACGCCCCCGTTTGGATTTGACCGGTTTGCCCGGGATGCTGGCCTTGCCCAGGGCTTCCTCCCCATTATCCGTGGATCCGGCGTCCGGTGTGGCCAGCCATGCGGTATCTGCTACGGTGACATCGGGCTCCGTAGCAATGAGCCTGACCTCTGTGGGCCTGACCTTTTCAGGTATGACCTCAACGGATTCGGCGACCACCTCTCCGGATTCTTTCAATCCGGCATCCTCCCGTATGGCTGCAGTACTGGCTTCTGTGGGTATACTGCCCTCGGCCTCTGCGGTCACCCCGGCTTCTATATCCGGAGCAGCAGACCCGGTATCCGGCGCATTGACGGCTATCGGGGGGAGATCAAATAATTTTAGCTCCACCGCCTGGGGAAGGCTTTCCTGTTTCACCTTCGCCGCCATCGCCTCCTCTGGCGGAGCCATATTATTCGGGGGCAGCGGCTCATTCACTACTATCTTTTCCGCCTCCTCTTCCTTTTTGGTGCTCTTCAAAGACTTGATACGCACACGCACTCCTGAATACCCGTTTTCCTGCCCGACAACATATCCGCTATCCTCCACGGGCAAGGAGGGCGGGGGCGCCTCGGCGCCAAAATTAAAAGCCATCTGGGAAAACGAGTTCTTCATTCGTGAGTTATGGGCTCAAAAATCATTCCGACTGTCGGGAAACGAACCTACGGTCCAATTATTTTGCGCCTCCGCGTCTTTGTCAAAAGTGAAGATACGCAGGATTAGTCAAAACTTTGATTGCTGGAAGCGGCTAACTTCAGCAGGCGGTCGTATTGTTCGGGGGTAATATCATTGTAGAAATAGTAGACGGGGTCTACAGGGTCTCCGTTACGATGTACTTCATAGTGACAGTGGGGGCCGGTGCTTTTGCCGGTACTCCCTACATAGCCGATCACCTCTCCGCGTTTGACCTTCTGGCCGGGCCTGACCTTGACCCGGAACATATGCCCGTATAGGGTGCCATATCCATATCCGTGATTGATAACGACATGGTTGCCATAGCCATTCCCCGTATTGCCGGCTACTTCCACCGTTCCATTGGCCGTCGCATAGATGGGAGTCCCCTGGGGAGCCGCAAAGTCAAGTCCTGCGTGGAATTTGGTAGTTTTGTAGACCGGGTCTATCCGGTAGCCAAAACCGGAGGCAATACGGCTGAGATCCTTATTGCTGACTGGCTGAATGGCGGGCGTGCAGGCCAGCAGCTGCTCTTTATTTTTAATAAACCCGTCGATCTGGGTATAAGATTTTAGCTGATTGGCCATCCGGGAGCTGAGCTTGTTCAGGGTGGTTGCCACCGAAGTATAGAGGTTTTCCTGGTCCATCCCCTGTACGAGCCGTATCTCTTTTTCCTGTTCGGCCGCCCGGGCCCGGGCGCTGTCAGGGATAGGGGCTGCCTCGAAGATGGCCCTGTAGACATTATTATCTCTTTTCTCCAGCTCACTCATCTGTTCCTGTAGCTTCCCGACTTTTTCATTGAGGGTATAATAGTTGTCCTTCAGGGCTTCATTCCGTTGCATAAGCCTCTTTTCGTTCGCGGAAGGGAAATATTTGTAAGCGACGGACACCAGGATCAGGGCTGTTACGATGGCCGCGGACAAAAAGCCCAGTACCCGCAGGAGCGTTACACGCAACGGTGTCTCCAGCTTTTCGTAGCGGAGGGTATTAGTGTTATAATAATACTTGATCTTCTTCATCCGCAAACAATGGTCTTTGGGGTAACCGGATTGGACCCGGCGAGCCTTTAATTCTTGATTTGGTGTACCTTTGCAGCGCTCCGGATTTTAAAGGGAGCGCACAAATATAATTGGTGCGAACCAAATAACAACCAAAGATTATTCCGTTTATGATGACTAGTGCCGAAATAAGAAAGAAATTCCTGGATTTTTTCGTATCGAAAGGCCATACTATTGTTCCTTCCGCCCCCATCGTGATCAAGAATGACCCCACTCTCAAATTCACGAATGCCGGCATGAACCAGTTCAAGGACTACTTCCTGGGCAATAAGAAAGCGCCCTACCCCCGTGTAGCCGACACCCAGAAATGTCTGCGGGTCAGCGGCAAGCAAAATGACCTGGAAGAGGTCGGCGTCGACACCTATCATCATACCATGTTCGAAATGCTGGGTAACTGGAGTTTTGGCGACCCTGCTAACCCCGGAGCCAGCTATTTTAAAACGGAGGCGATCGCCTGGAGCTGGGAGCTGCTGACGGAGGTATATGGCCTTCCTAAGGACCGGTTATATGTCACCGTATTCGAAGGGGACGAAAAAGATGGCCTTCCCCGGGATGATGAGGCTTATGGAGAATGGAAAAAATGGATAGCTGAAGACCGGATATTGATGGGAAAAAAGAAGGATAATTTCTGGGAGATGGGCGATACGGGGCCTTGTGGCCCCTGTACGGAAATTCATGTCGACTGCCGTACGGAGGAAGAGCGGAAATCGAAAGACGGGGCTTCCCTGGTGAATAACGACCACCCGCAGGTAATAGAGATCTGGAACAATGTATTCATGCAATTCAACCGGATAAAGGATGGAAGCCTGGTCCCCTTGCCGGCGCGGCATGTAGACACGGGAATGGGGCTCGAAAGGCTGGTCAGGGTCCTGCAAGGGAAGCAATCCAATTACGACACCGATCTCTTTACCGGGACCATCGCCGAAGTAGAAAAGATAACAAAGGTCACTTATGAGGCCGCTGATAGCAGGAAAGATATTGCTTTCCGTGTGGTAGCCGACCATATCCGGGCTATCGGATTTGCAATCGCTGATGGCCAGCTGCCCTCCAATACGGATGCCGGTTATGTTATCAGAAGGATCCTTCGCAGAGCTGTCCGGTATTATTACTCCTGGCTGGATTACAAACAGCCGCTCCTGTTCCAGTTGATGCCGGTACTGGCCGGGCAATTCAAAGAAGTGTTTCCGGAATTGCAGCAACAAAAGGATTTTGTCGCCAAAGTGGTGAAAGAAGAAGAAGAGGCTTTCCTCAGAACGTTGGATAAAGGCTTGAAGAGGATAGACGAAATCATCGGTTCGCTTCGGCAAAATAAAACGACCACTATCAATGGAGCAGCCGCATTTGAATTATACGATACCTATGGCTTTCCCATAGACCTGACCCGTCTCATCGCCCGGGAAAATGAGCTGGCCGTTGATGAAAAAGGCTTTGATGCCGAAATGCAGCAGCAAAAAAGCCGCTCCCGTGCCGCTACTACTCTCGACACGGAAGACTGGGTGGTCCTTGTTGACAATCCCCTTGTCGAATTTGTCGGATATGAAATGCTGGAGATGAACACTAAAATTTCCAAATACCGGAAAATAAAGGCAAAGGGAAAAGAATCCTGGCAACTGGTATTGGAAGCCACTCCTTTCTATGCAGAGAGCGGCGGACAGGTGGGCGATACCGGTATCTTACAGTCGAAAGGAGAGTCGATCCGGGTGCTGGATACAAAAAAAGAGAATGGCCTGATCATCCATTTTACTGAACAGCTTCCTTCCGACCTCCTGGCCGGAGTAGTGGCAAAAGTGGATGGGACAAAAAGGAAAGCAACGGAGGTCCACCACTCCGCTACCCACCTGCTCCATGCAGCCCTCCGGAAAGTGCTGGGTACCCATGTGGCCCAGAAAGGATCCCTGGTAAATGAAGAGCAGCTCCGGTTTGACTTTTCTCATTTTGCAAAAATGACGGAAGAAGAGATCAAAGCCGTAGAAGACATCGTCAACGAGAAGATCCGGGAAAACATACCGGTCATCATAAAGGAAATGCCAAAGGATGAGGCCGTAAAGATGGGAGCCATGGCCTTATTCGGAGAAAAATATGGAGACATCGTCCGGGTCGTCATCATCGATCACGCCTACTCCGTCGAATTATGCGGGGGCACCCACGTAGGGGCTACCGGCGAACTGGGTCTTTTTAAGATTCGCCACGAGAGTGCCGTAGCAGCCGGGGTTCGCCGTATCGAAGCCGTTAGCGGCAAGGCCGCCGCAGCTTATATTGACCAGGAGCTAACACAGCTCCATACTATCCGGGAGACGTTGAAACATCCCAAGGAGCTGCAACGGTCCATCGAGCACCTGGTAACGGAAAATGGAGAACTGAAGAAAAAACTGGAAAAGATAGAGGCCCGTCAGCTGGTTGATCTGGGCAAACAACTGGTTGGTAAAGCCCAGCTCCTGACAGGGATCAATTTTATAGGGGAAGTCGTGGAAGTGCACAACGCCGACGCCCTGAAGAAGCTTTCTTTCGACCTGAAAACACACCTTTCCGCACTGCCTTCCGGGACGGGCAACGGAAGCTTGCCCTACCTGGTGGTGCTTGCCGCTAATATCGATGGCAAGGCCGCGGTATCGGTTCTCCTGGATGAACAGCTGGCTGAATCCAAAAGCCTTCAGGCTCCGGCTATTATTAAGGAACATATTGCCCCTCTTATTAAAGGCGGTGGCGGCGGGCAAAAGACCCTGGCTACTGCCGGCGGTCAGGATGCCAGCAATCTGCCACAGGTGGTTGAAAGAGTAAAAAAATTATTGACCCAATAATCCTTATGCCTGAAGATGCTCCCCAACCCAACCCTGAGCTATTGATCGACCTGGTCAAGATGCAAATGCCCTTTGGGAAATACAAAGGCACCGTCCTTTGCAACCTTCCTGTCTCCTATCTGGAATGGTTCCAGCGGGAAGGATTTCCCAAAGGCAAGCTGGGTATGCTGCTGGCTACCCTGTATGAAATAAAGATCAATGGGTTGGAAAAACTGCTGGACCCGCTGAAACGGTAGGAGACCCAGGTCTGCCGGTTCCCGGCGTCCCAAGCCCGGCTCCGGTCTGATTCGCCTGCTGTCATTCCGACCTTCTGCTCGATCTGCCGGTTCCTGCTCGTTCTGCCGATTTCTGTCTCTCTGCCGGTTTCTGCTCTGGTCTGCCGGTTCCTGCTCGCTCTGCCGGTTCCTGCCCTGCCTGCCGACCGGCTTTTCAGCCGGCCCGTCGTCGTCCGCTGCCGGCTCGCTCTACCCCTCTTTTCCGCCCCACCGGTTCCGGCTTCCGCACCTTCCAATTTAACATTTCCGAAAGTTTTCGTATTTCAGGAAAAACACTATATTTGATCTACGAAGACAGACGTAGATAATTTATTCAATCAAAAAAAATCAACCGCGATGAGCAAACAATATCTCCTAAAGATCTCAGGACTGGCAGCCTTGACCCTGCTGCTCTTCTCCCCGGCTTTCGCCCAGGACAAGGAACAAAAAGAGAGTAAAGATACTTTGAGAAACAAGGATCAGGATTATGACGAGATCATCGTCAGACCAAAGAAAGACAAGGATGTCAAAGTCACGGTAGAAGTCAGGGATGGCCAGGTGCTGGTCAATGGTAAACCCGTGGCTGAATTCGATGATAATAATGTATCCATTATTAAAAAGAAGGTTCGGGTGAGGGATGGCAGTGTGTCTGTCTTCTCCGGCCCCGGAGAGATAGAAGAGTTCGGGGATCATATGGCACCCGAACCACTCATAGTTCCGGACATGGCCTATGCTCCCATGTCTCCCTTCCGCAAACACAGCGGCACGATGAGCGTGGATGGAAATCGCAACAGGGCTTTCCTGGGAGTGACTTCCAAACCAGAGGAGGAGGGTGGCGGAGCCAAAATTACCGCAATCTCAAAAGGCAGTGCAGCTGAAAAGGCTGGTCTCCGGGAAGGGGATATCATTACAAAAATCGATGAAATAAAGATCGGAGACCCGGATGACTTGTCAGAGGCTGTTCATAAATACAAACCTACGGACAAGGTCACTGTTACCTATAAAAGGGAGGGCAAAGAAGCCAAGGTGACGGCTATATTAGGTAAATCATTAAGTGTTAATAGGGTATATAATTATAATTATGACTATGCCATACCGAAAATGAAGGAGTACCAGTTCAAACAGATGCCGCCGATGCAATTTTCATGGGATGCAAAACCCAGGCTGGGCATCAAAGCGCAGGATACCGAAGATGGTAAGGGAGTGAAGGTCCTGGAGGTAGGCGAGGAATCTGCTGCGGAGAAGGCAGGGATTAAAGAAGGGGATATCATTACCAGCTTTGACGGGAAAGAGGTCAACAGCGCCGTAACCCTTGCCGAGCTGGCAAGAGACGGAAAAGACAAGCCCAGTATCAAGGTTGGCCTGATCCGCGAAGGCAAAGCCAAGGAAATTGAAGTCAAGATCCCGAAAAAATTAAAGACCGCGAACCTGTAGCCAGGGAACCAACGGTTGCCTGTCCAATCGAGCGTAGCGAAGATATCGACCGAGGTCTGCACGGTGTTCGGGCCGAAGGTCTGACAAGAAGGGGCGAGGAACGATGCCCCGACGAAGTTCTGGCCCCCTGTCATACAGGGGGCCTTTTTATCTTACGACCCACCCGCCCGTCAAAAGGACCGGGAAATGCGCATTGAATATGGTATTTTTGCCTCTGTGCAAACAAGGGAATAAAGACAATGACAATTGATTATGACGCATACGAAATAGTGGTCGGCCTCGAGGTACACGCGCAGCTATTGACACAGACCAAACTGTTCTGCGGCGATAGCGCCGGCTTCGGTGGAGAACCCAATACCCACGTGAGTCCTGTCACACTGGGACACCCTGGCTCCCTGCCTAAACTGAACAGAAAGGCGATAGAATTTGCTATCAAAATGGGGCTGGCCTGCCACTCGGAAATAGAGCGGAATAATTATTTCGCCCGGAAAAACTATTTCTACCCCGACCTGCCAAAAGGATACCAGATATCCCAGCATACTACCCCGATCTGTAAGGGTGGCAGGGTTGGGATCCGGACTCCCGCAGGAGAAAAAAAGGTAAAGCTTAACCGCATCCACCTGGAAGAAGATGCCGGCAAAAGTCTGCACGAGGTGGATCCCGCTAATACCGCCATAGACTACAACCGCGCCGGGGTACCCCTGATCGAGATCGTAACAGAGCCGGACCTGGCCAGCGCCGACGAGGCCTATGCCTACCTGACGGAATTACGGAAAATGCTCCGCTACCTGGAAGTCTGCGATGGAAATATGGAGGAAGGCAGCATGCGCTGTGATGCCAACATCTCTATCCGGAAGAAAGGAGTGAAGACGCTGGGCACAAAAGTAGAAGTAAAGAACCTCAACTCTATCCGCAATGTAAAGCGGGCTATTGAATATGAAGCCAAACGGATGATAGAGCTGGTCCACCAGGGAATAGCCATTCAGCAGGAGACCCGTAGCTTCGATGCGGCCGCCGGCACCACTTTTGCCCTGCGCAGTAAGGAAGAGGCAAATGACTACCGCTATTTTGCGGATCCTGATCTCCCCCCCTTCCAGGTAACGGACGCCTTCCTGGAGAAGATTCGTGCCTCCATCCCCGCATTGCCGGAAGAGCTGGTGGCGAAATATATTAAAGACCTGCAATTGCCGGAATATGATGCAAGAGTGATCTGTGATGACAGGGAAACCTCCGGGTATTTTGAACAGCTGATAAAAGAAACTACCAATTATAAAGGGGCCGCCAACTGGCTGCTGGGGCCTGTGAAATCAGCCCTCAATGACCAGGGGCTTGGTCTGGATGCTTTCCCGGTAACTCCTTTGATGCTGGCCCGGCTGATCGCATTGGTGGAGGAAGGCCGGCTGAGCTTTTCCATTGCTTCCTCCCGGATCCTGCCAGTATTGATCAAAGACCCCTCCCGGGAACCGCTGGAGATTGCCGTTTCCATGAACCTTTTACAAACTTCGGACACCAGTGAAGTGGCTGCCTGGGTAGAACAGGCCCTGGCAAAAATGCCTGAGAAAGTGAAGGAATACAGGAAAGGGAAAAAAGGATTGATCGGCTTGTTCGTAGGGGAGGTGAAAAAAATATCCAAAGGCAAGGCGGATCCCAAACTGACCAACCAGTTATTACTCGAAAAGCTGGAGAATTAAACAGCATACTTTCTTTAAATCAAGAAATCAGATAAATATGATAATAAGATCTTTTTTGAGTACCATGAAGACGATCAGCATTATGAGCCTGTCCCTTCTCGTGATGGCCTCCTGTCATGAAAAAAAGAAAGGTAGCTTCAGCGTTGCCGGCACCTTTAAAAATGCCGATAAGCTGGCTTCTATGGAAGGTCCTGTTTCAAAGGTTTTCTTACTGGAAGTGCCCTATGGAAAAGACCAGCCCCCCGTCGTGCTGGACTCTGTAAAAATTTCGGGGAATAACGGCAGCTTCAGTCTTTCCGGTGCAGCCAGATCACAAGAGGTCTATGAGCTGGTATTCGGGAATAATGCCATCGCAGTACCCCTGGTCAATGATGCCCAGGAAATCAAAGTAAATGTCGATCTCGGGAAAAAAGATGACTTTTATGAGGTCAGCGGCTCGGACGCCACCACTCAGCTAAAAGACCTGATCACCATTTTTGGAAAAAAGAATTTCGAAGTGGAAAGGAGTATGGGCGAACTGGATAGCCTCAAACAGGCTAATGCCCCTGACAGCGTCCTGCTGGCAGCGACGACAAAGAAGAACAATACCATACAGGACCTGAATACCTATCTCAAACAATTTATCAATACCAATGGAAATGCCACTGTCTGCGCCCTGGCTCTGAGCTGGTCATCCCGCAGCTTTACCAAGGCCGATTTCGAAGCATCCCTGAATGACCTGGGAAAGAAATATCCTAATAACGCCGTCCTGCAGGGCCTGAAGCTGAATTATGAACAACAGCTGGCGCAGATGGCCGATAAAAAGGAAACTTCCTGGGTGGGCAAACAAGCGCCCGATCTGGCTTTACCGGATGCGAATGGTCATCCCATCCCCCTGACCTCCTATAAAGGGAAATTTTTACTGGTTGATTTCTGGGCCAGCTGGTGCGGTCCCTGCCGGGCGGAGAATCCGAATGTGGTCAAAGCCTATAGCGAATTCAAAAATAAGAACTTCGCCATCCTGGGTGTTTCCCTGGATAAAGACAAAGATGCCTGGCAACAGGCGATCCAGGCCGACAAACTCGACTGGGCCCATGTCAGCGACCTGAAATACTGGAACAGCAAGGCCGTGGAAGTCTTTAAATTTGAAGGCATCCCCTTCAACGTATTGATCGACCCCCAGGGTAAGATTATTGGGGAAAGCCTCCGGGGAGAAGAGCTGGAGAAGAAATTAAAAGAAGTTTTATCTAATTGATAGCGAATGGCTTAAATAAGAAAACCCCGTTGCCTGGCAACCGGTGGGAACGCGTAAACATAAAAAACCTCACAATCGTCAGACTGTGAGGTTTTTTATGATGTGGTCCCGTCCAGAATCGAACTGGAATCCAGGGCTTCGGAGACCCTTATACTATCCATTGTACTACAGGACCCTGTTAACAGGCATCGACCTGTTTTTGATTGGGATGGCAAAACTACTTAATTAATTTTATTTAAATGAACAGCCGTAGAATTGATTTATTGGATAGCTTCCGATTTCTGGCCATTCTCAGTGTCCTGTTCTATCATTTCACCATCGAATGGAAGGATCATACCCCCTATGGGAATTATTTTGGCAGCCTTTTTAAGTACGGATATCTGGGAGTGGAGTTTTTTTTCGTGATTTCCGGCTTTGTCATAAGTTATACCCTGGAGTCGACGGACAGCCTGTCTTCCTTTTGGAAACGCCGGTTTATACGTCTTTTCCCCCCTCTCCTGGCCTGTACGCTCCTAACCTGGGGGGTGGCCCTGCTGCTCGACAGCAACCAACTCTTCCCCCATGCCCATAAAATAAAGAATTTCTGGCCGACCTTCACTCTTACCAATCCCAGCATCTGGAGCTCCCTGACCCATACTCATTTTGCCTGGATCAACGGCAGCTATTGGTCCCTATGGGTGGAAATACAGTTTTATGTCCTTTCTTCCGTCCTCTACTTCCGGCATAAAGCCCATTTTTTCAGGAATATCCTGATAGCCGCCATTATCCTCAGCATAGTAAAATATGTACCGCCTTTTTTGTTGAATAGGGGTTGGTCCCTATCCCGGGGGGTGACCGGTTTCTTAAAGGGATGGGGGTATCTTAACGCGGTGTTTAATATCGACTATTATATTCTATGGTTCACCCTGGGCATCATTTTTCATCAGTTGTATAAGACGCATTGCCTGGACAAGGGCACGCCGGGCAAGGGCACTCCCGGCGAAGATACTCCCGGCAAGGATACTTCCAGCAAGGATACTTCCAGCAAGGATACTTCCAGCAAGGATACTTCCAGCAAGGAAACTCCCGGCAAGGAAACTCCCGGTAAGGATACTTCCGGCAGGGATACTTCCAGCAAGGATACTTCCGGCAAGGGCGCCCCGGGCAGGGGATGGAGTTCCTGGGTCCGGTCGCGGCCACTGACAATGGTTTGCATCGGCATTGTCTTACTTCAGCTGTATACGGACAGGCTCTATGCCGACAGGGTCTTTGTGATAAGGGTCTTCCAGCTGATGATCCTGACCCTGTTCTTACTTATGATCTATAAGAGGCAGTATTTATTTTTTCTGAACATTTCTCTTTTCAAAAGGATAGGGGTCATATCTTATTCCATCTACCTGATCCATGAAGTCATCGGCACCTTGCTGATCAATAAATATGGAGCGTATCTCG
>DATJJD010000134.1:0-11382 GCA_035492545.1 Puia sp. | reverse complement strand
GTCGCTACTCATTCCCTGCTAAATTATACTTTGTGGCAGATCATCAGTCCCGAAGCCAGTCTTGCTTCGCTACCCTGTGTGGACGGATATATTGTTCAATCGTGGACCGGCACTGCACGGGAGCCGAATTATTTTAACGGGATCGCCAAAGAGCGGACTTTTGAAACCGCATATTTGGAATATGGCTGTATGCGATCGATGACCGCGCCGACCAACCGAAAGCTATTTTTTGAAAACGACCCTGTTGAAGATGTACGTCGTGACTGGAGTGACTATAAAAAAAATTATGAGACAACTTTTACGGCAGAACTTTTCTATCCCGACATTGACAATTTCGAGGTGATGCCCTGGCCCGATCGGATATTCGACGGTCAATATTATATCAGCAGGACCAGTAGTGAAAAGGCGCCTATGCCCAGGTCGTATTCAACACAATTGCTTGTGATGATCAATACGCTGAACGATATGCCTGTTTCGGAGAATAAAACATCCGGAACACAGGGCATCAGTGTGCTGATGAGCAATTCACTCATGTTCCAGCAACTGCCGACACACGATAACGGTAAAGCCTTCGAAGACCCCTATTTCTCTAATTTTTATGAAACATCGGGCATGTTCCACCGATATCCTACCAGCTACAAGCTGGTGGATCCGTTGCTGTCTAATTTTTACGGTGAAGCGTTGCCCTTCTTAAAAAGGGGAGTTCCTGTCAATATCGTTCACCTGGAAAATGCCGGGTATGAAAGTGCGTTGAGCGATACAAAGATCCTGTTGATGTCTTATTCAAATATGAAACCGTCTGATGAAAAAGCGCATCAGCAATTAGCACAATGGGTTCGTAATGGAGGTAGGATAGTTTATTCCGGGCGTGATGACGATGCTTTTCAGGGTGTCAAAGAATGGTGGAATTCGGACGGAAAGAATTATAGTTGTCCCGCGGACGATCTGTTCGAAAAATTGGGTATTGGCCGAAATCCAAAAGAAGGCAACTACCCGGTTGGAAAAGGCAGTATCTGCATTATCCGGAAAGACCCCAAGGAGTACGTGCTGGACGCCAATGGAGATAAGCCTTTGAGAGAAAAAGTGGAGATGCTGTATAAGCAATCGGCTGGAAAGGAAATCGAGTATAAAAACAATTTGTACCTCCGTCGCGGCCCTTATGAAATCATATCAGTCCTGGATGAAGGGGAAAATGCCGATCCATATACCATCAAAGGAAAGCTAATCGACCTCTTTGACCCCAACCTGCCTGTGTTGTCGCAAAAAAAAGTAAACCCGGGGGAACAGGCTTATTTATACAATATTGAACAGGTAACAAATCCGGGTAGACCCCAGGTACTTGCGTCGGCATCTCGAGTGTACGAAGAGAAGATTGAAAAGAAAAGCTATTCTTTTGTAGTCAAAAGCCCGCTGAATACAACAAATGTGATGCGGGTTTTGCTACCGGCTGAGCCCAAAAAAGTCACTGTTATCGATGGGAAGGGAAAATTGGTTACTGATGTGAAGATTGCCTGGGACGGGCTGAGTAAAACAAGTTTTCTCAGTTTTGAGAACGATCCGGATGGAATAAAAGTTAAACTTGAATGGAGTGTCCCATTGCTAACAAAAACTTAATCTGACATTTTAGGCCAAAATTCTAATTTGCGTGCCTTAATGAACTATGTTGAAGAAATAAGACGTGGAAACAAACTTGCTTTTGAGGAGGTATATTATAAATACCATGACCGTTACTATTTCTATGTGTTAAAAAGAACAGCATCGGAAGATTTAGCTGAAGAAACGGTACAAATGGCTTATATCCGGATATGGGAAAAAAGAGCCGAATTATCCGATACATTTCCCATTGAAGTACAGCTTGCAAGGGTGGCCCGTTCCATTATGATAGATGCCTTGAGGAGAAAGGCGGCTGAGAGAAAGGCATTGGACATCGTAAAACAACACACCGAAGCCGTAATCGCCGGAGATCCTGTCGCGGACAAGCAATTACTGGAAAAAGTAACGGAAACTATCGAAAGCCTGCCTCCCGAATGCAGGAAAATATATATTCTTAGTCGTGAAGGCGGTCTTACCTACTCCCAAATCGCCGAACGCCTCTCGATCTCTCCCAAAACGGTCGAGAACCAGGTTTCCAAAGCGCTGAAAACGCTAAGGAAAGCAGTCGCCTTGTGTACTATTCTGAACCTGTGACCAATCGTTCCCCCCACTCCTCTCCTCCATCGAGGAACCAATGTTACCAAATTGTTACCCCGTAGGGGTAAATGCCGGGTCATACGAACCTTTACTATCCATGGAATTCAACAAAGAGATATTTGAAAAGTTTCTAAGGAACCAGTGTACGGATCCGGAGGCGGAAGCCGTTTTGGCATACCTTACCGAACATCCTGACGAACTGGAGAAATATATTCCTTTAGATGACTGGGTGGCTGATGATGCAGCACCCTTGAATATAACTGTCAGCGAAAGAATGTTGCAGCAGATCCGGGAGACTTATGAACCCGTGCGACGGTCAACTGCAAAAAAGTGGGTCCTCCGGTATGCGGTGGCGGCTTCCCTTATCGGTTTGATAGTATTGGCAGGATTAAAATGGCTTACCGGAACGACCAAGCCGGCGACAGGAGGTACGGTTGCCTCCACTCAACATATAGGCCAGGAATTAAAGACGGTGGAAAATACAACAAAACAGCTCATGCGGATCCGATTAGCTGACAGCTCGGTGGCTATGCTGTATCCAAACAGCTCTTTACAATATTTACCTGAATTTGAAGCAAATAAACGGGAGTTGTATTTAAAAGGTAAAGCACAGTTTAAAGTCTCCAACCATGTATCGAGGCCCTTTACGGTCTATGCGGGCGGCATTGCTACTACCGTACTCGGCACGAGTTTCCTGGTTACGGAAAAGCCCAATAAAAAAGTGTCCGTCCTGCTGATGGAGGGAAGGGTAAGAGTCTGGTCATCCGATGCGGCCGATAGCAACCGATCGGTCCTATTGAGCCCCGGTGATGAAGTGGCAGTAACGGGCGGGCAGTTTAGCCATTATTCGTTAGTACACAACGGGGGCGAAAACCGGCGCAATGCTCCTGCAGAAGCAGCGATAACCAAGAATGGGCTTGCCGAAGCAGCAAATACCCTTGTATTTAAAAACAACAAACTGAAAGAGATATTTAAGAAGATTGAAGAAAAGTTTGGCGTAACCATTAATGATGAAAAAGCACGGGGCATTGAGGAAAAGTTATTTACCGGAAGATTTTTAGAACAGGATACCCTTGATTTTATTGTCAAAACAATTTGCAATTTGTATGGTTTGCAATACCGCATAGAAGGGAGTATTGTCACCATTACCCCTAAGTAGCAACACCACTATATATCAACAACACACTGCATGTAAAAACAACGGTTTTTGCGTGGAAGGGATAGTACATTCTAAAAACAAAAAATAACATGTTAAGGTCACTGATCAAAACACTGCTGATGGCGCCTTTATTAATGGCGGTCCTTTTAAAAGCCCCGGCGCAGCAATCTCCTCAAATCAAGGGTACGGTGCTGGATGGACAAGGAGATCCGGTGGAGGGGGTTTCCGTAATTGCCCGGCGTGGAACCAAAGAGGTAGGTTCGGCTGTTACGGGTAAAGATGGGATTTTTATGTTCAGTAAGCTGCAATCGGCGGCGGCCTACGATCTGCATTTCAGCCATGTCAATTATGGGGTGTATGTCGAAAGGGGAGTCGTGGTAAAAAACGGTTTAACTACTTTATTGATCCGGTTAACCGCGAAGGAAAACAATCTTAGCGAGGTGGTGGTCCAGGTGGGATACGGGAGTGCAAGAAAACATGATCTGACCGGATCCGTCACTTCCGTACCAACCGGTAATCTCGTCAACCTTCCGGCCACCCGAATCGACCAGATGTTGCAGGGACGGGCTGCCGGGGTGTATGTCAAATCGACTAATGGGGCTCCGGGGAGCCCCACCACGATCCGCATCCGAGGGACCCGGTCCATCAGCGCTACCAACGAGCCCATTTATGTTATCGATGGGATCGTCGACCCGAGCGGTGCGGTGCTGAGTTCGCTGAACCCGGACGATATCGAGGGGATCGATGTTCTTAAAGACGCCTCTACTACCGCCATTTACGGGTCCCGTGCCTCCAATGGGGTGGTGCTGATTACTACCAAAAAGGGAAAGGCGGGGAAAGACGTCGTGCATTTTTCCACCAACCAGGGCATGTCCCAATTAGCGAGGACCCTGGATATGATGAACGCCCGGGAATTTGCCGGTTTCGAAAATGAAGCCCGGGCCAGTTCTTTAAACAATTTTGCGCCTCCCCTTTACACCAACATCGACTCCACCGTTAAGACTCTTGGCGGCGACAAAGGGAATAACTGGATCGATGATGTAACCCGCAACGCCCCCTTTTCAAGCTATGACATGTCTATATCAGGAGGAGAAGGCGGTGACCACGGTTATTCTTATTATTTATCGGGTAATTATCTCAATCAGCAGGGCATTATCCTGAACACCAGTTTCCAGCGTTACCAGGGGCGGCTCAACTTTTCCAAGAAAATCTCCTCAAAGGCCGACTTTGGCGTTACGCTGAATGTAACCCATTCCAATACAAGCGCCGCAAGTATCAACTTTGGCAGCAATTTGAACTGGCTGTCCTCTTATGTATTTTTGCCACCCACCATGCCGGTTTATAAACCTGATGGAAGTTATGCGACCTTTAATCCCACCTGGTATCTTGGGGGAGGGAATATCGATAATCCGGTAGCCATTCTCAATAAGGAAACAAATGTTACGCCTGCCAATAACACGCTCGGAAATTTCTATATCCAGTATGAGCTTCTTCCCGGGTTGAAACTGAAGTCGACCCTGGGCGTCAATTTTATCAACTCGCGCAACAACTGGTATGTACCCTCCGATATGCCGACCAAGATCCTCAATAACCAGATGACCGGCAGTACCTCTTCCTACCAGAGCAATACCAGCAGCCTCATCAACGAGAATACGATCAGCTATGCGAAGACCATTGGGGCCCATCACCTGGATTTTCTCGTGGGAGAAAGCTTCCAGACAAGAAAGACCGATGCCCTGTCCGGTTCGGGCAGCGGGATCACCAACGATATTACCCAGTGGAATAACCTGGGGTTGATCGACCAGGCCCTGCGGACCATCGGATCCAGCTATGACGAGAATACGATCATATCTTATCTGGGACGTGTCAATTACGATTACCAAAAACGCTATTATCTCACCTTCACCGGCCGCAGAGACGGAGCCTCCAATTTTGCGCCTGACAAGAAATGGGGCTTTTTCCCGTCAGGCGCTGCCAAATGGCGGGTGTCCAATGAGTCTTTCTTCAAGGATTCCAAATTAAGCAATGTCCTGTCCGAACTCTCCGCCCGGGTGAGCTATGGATTGTCCGGGAACCAGGGCATTGGCGACTACGGGTCACTACCTTCCCTGGCCAACACTACCTCCACCTCCTATCTTTTCGGAACCGGCCAGACCCAGGTATTGGGTTACACACAGGGAAACATTGCCAATAATAATTTAACCTGGGAGACCACCGCACAACTGGATGCCGGGCTGGACTTCGAGCTTTTCAAAGGGAGGCTGAATTTAACGGCCGATTATTACCGGATGAACAGTAAAAACCTGCTGGTGACGGTACAGATCCCTTCCCAAACCGGGTATGGCTCCCGTCTCGTAAACCTTGGAAAGTCACTAACGGATGGCTTCGATATTGCGCTGAATGGAAATGTTATCAGGAGCCGCGATTTCAAATGGAATGTCATCGTAAACGTCTCCACCAACAAACAGAAGGTGACGGATATCGGCCCGCTGACGAAAGTGCTGCTGGACCCGGGTATTGGCTATGGCGTGACCTCCAGCTATATGGAAAAGGGCGTGCCCCTTGGCGCCAATTACGGTCTTGTCTATGCAGGTGTATGGAAAAGCCAGGCGGACATCACTAATGAGTTAGCCCAGCCTTCGGGCAAAAGGACCTATGTGTCGGCTTCCAACCAGTACCTTCCCGGGCATCCCAAGTATATCGATCCCAACCATGACGGCGTATTGAATGTAAATGACTACCATTATCTGGCGCCGGCCAATCCGACCGTGTATGGAGGATTCGGCAGCACCCTGACTTATAAACGCCTTACGTTTGATTTCTTCTTCCAATTCAACGCGGGAAACAAGATGTACAATGGTATGGAATTTTTCGCGGGAACGGGAACCTATCTGACCAATCAGTACAAGTATGTACTTAACCATTGGTCGCCCAGCAATCCGAACTCCAATGTTCCCGCGGTAGAGAGCCGCGACAATATTGCCAGCACACGTTTGCTGCACGATGCGTCCCTTCTCCGTCTGAAATCTGCCATGCTCAGCTATAACCTAACTGGCCTGTTACCGAAAAAGGTTTTCAAAGAAGCGGAGATCTTTGTCAGCGGTTCCAACCTCTTCCTCTTTACCAAATACAACGGATTTGACCCCGAGGTCAACAGCGGGGGGCAGAGCTCGACCATCGTTGCTGTCGACAATGGAAACTATCCCAACAGCCGGACCTTCACCTTTGGTATAAACTTTTCCTTATAGTTAGTCAATTACTAAAAAATAAAAAGATGAAAATAAAAATAATCGGGTTGCTGTCACTATTGATGGGCGGCATTTTTATGACGGGCTGTCAAAAGGACCTGGAAGAAAATCCGAAGAGCTTTATTGCCCCGGATGATTTTTTTGCCAATGTGTCTCAGTGTACACAGGCGGTCAATGGAGCTTATTCCTCTCTGTACTCCATTTATGGGGCCGTCAATTTCTGGCAGGTTACGGATCTGGGGACCGACCTGATCGTTACGGCAGATGCGAACAATTTACTTTTCAATAATTATACCTTTAACTCCGGTAACACAGGCGCCAGCGGGATGTGGAGCACCTTGTACGGCGCTATCAAAAACGCCAACCTGGTCATCAACCGGGTATCCAAAGCGGATATCGACACGGCCATGCGGGCACGGCTGGTTGGCGAAACAAAGTTCTTGCGGGGGCTGTACTATTTCAATCTGACCAATATCTTCGGTGACGTTCCGCTCTGGACCGACGAGTTAGATGCGGCGACCGTAGGCCAGCTCAAACGGAGCCCGCAGGCGGATGTACGGGCCCAGGTCATCAAGGATCTGACCGATGCTGCTGCCGCCCTTCCCTTAAAATATGGCGCCACCGATATAGGCCGTGCAACCCAGGGGGCCGCGCTGGCGCTGTTAGCCAAAGTATATCTATATAACAAAGATTGGGCAAATGCCCAAGCAGCCGCCCTGCGGGTGGTGCAGGGGGGGCAATATTCCCTGCTGCCGAATTATGCCGATGTCTTCGATATACAGGACCGTTATAAAAATAATGCAGAATCTATTTTTGAAGTACAGTTCAGACGGGACGCCGCCACGAACACCAATGTCAAAACCCATGCAATGGTCACCTACTATATGATGGGGATAGATCCTAACAACAAAACCTATGCGGGAGTGGATTTTGGAAATACGACGATAACGGGTTTCTATGTCATGTGCCCGACGTTGAAACTGGATAGCCTGTTTGAGCCCAACGACCAGCGGAAGAATGTCGTGCTGGGGTATGGATATAACGGCCAGACCTTTAACCGATGGCCAAGACCCAATCATCCCTGGTTCGGTCCCAAATTCTGGGATTTGCAGGCCACCGGGCAGGTCAGTGGAAAAGATCTTTATGTATTGCGTTATGTGGATGTGCTGCTGATGCTGGCGGAGGCCTACAATGAACAGGGAAACACTGGCGGAAGTATTCAATACCTGAACATGGTAAGGGAACGCGCGGGATTGGCGGACCTGGCCGCTGGCCCCTCCCAGGATGACCTGCGGAACGAGGTGATGAAAGAGCGGGGTATCGAATTCGTGGGAGAGTTTCAACGGAAATGGGACCTGGTGCGATGGGGAAAACTGCAGGAGGCCGTTCAATCCATCGCCTATGACAATCCTACGGGAGCGGCGAATATCAAACCTTATATGAATTTATTTCCCATTTCGGCCACGGATATCGTCATCAATCCAAACCTGACACAAAACCCCGGGTATTAATGATCACTATGCGATGGATTCCCTGTCTCGTCCTGCTGTTGTTCCGTCTGACCTGTCCCGCACAGATCGCTCCCACCCCGAACTCAATCACCATGGGAAAAGGGCGTTTCGTATTCGGCCCGAAAACGCTGATCCGGGCTGAGACAGCCGATGCCCGCCTGGTTGGTGTATTTACCCAATATCTGCGGAGAACCTGGAAATTTGATAACCCGCTGCTGACCGGTGGCACGGGAGCAGGCGGTCGGGGAATCGACGGCGTGGGGATGAGCCGGTTTGGCAAGGGTGGCGTGCGAACGGACGGGTTGATTCCGGGCCGCCGCAAGCAGGCGGTCATTTATCTGGGCAGCCGGGGTTCAGTGGATCTTCCCGCTGAAGGATACCGGTTGTCCATTACCCCGGATTCCATCATCCTGACGGGAAAAGGAGCCGGATTGTTTTATGGGATCCAATCGCTGATCCAGCTCTTCCCGAATGAAACAGGGGCCGTGGCCCTATTACCCTGTCTTACAATCGAAGACCGGCCCCGTTACCCCTACAGGGGATTTATGCTGGATGTATCCCGTCATTTCTTTACCATCGACGAGGTGAAAGAACTGTTGGATTGGATGGCTTTTTATAAGCTCAACCGTTTCCACTGGCATCTGACCGATGACGAGGGATGGCGTCTCGAGATAAAAAGTTATCCGAAGCTGACGCAGGTCGGCGCCTGGAGGGTGCCCCGCATCGAATTCGGCGGCAACACCCTTCCTCCACAAGCCGGTGAAAAGGCAACAAATGGAGGGTACTATACACAGGAACAGGTGAAGGAGATCGTCCGTTATGCTGCCGACCGATATATCGAGGTGATACCCGAGGTGGATGTGCCGGGGCACTGCCTGGCGGCCATCGCCTCCTATCCCGAATTGTCGGTAACCCGTGATACGGCGACCAGGGTCAGCCCGGGGAGTCCTATCGCCACCTGGTTTCCGCAGGGTGGTTTCAAGATGCATTTCGACAATGCGCTGAACCCGACCGATGAGCGGGTCTATCGTTTCCTCGACAAGGTAATCGGGGAAGCGGCTGCTTTATTCCCCGGGAAATACATTCATATCGGGGGTGACGAATGTTATAAAGGCTATTGGGAGAACGATACCGCCGTGCAGGCGTTTATGCAGCAACGTGGTATCAAAAACGCGGTTCTGCTACAGGCGTATTTCATTTCCCGTCTGGACGAGATCATCCGGTCGAAGGGTAAAAAAATGATAGGCTGGGATGAAATCTGTCAGGGAGACAGCCTGGGAAAAGAAACGGTGATGAACCGGTTTGGAGAAAAAGCCGCTATTGGACAAACCAAACAGGGCAGGGATCTCATCCTGGCGTCCCATGAAGGCAGCAGTGGCTTGTACTTCGATTATACGCAAAGCACCTCGGATATGGAGCCATCCCACCATGGCGGTAATGTTACCCCGCTATGGCATTCCTTTCTTTACGACCCGGAATACCCCTCTCTAACGGAGGAGGATAAAAAACATATCCTGGGCGTGGAAGCCTGTCTCTGGACGGAACATATAGCTTCGGCCTCCAAGTTGTATTACATGACTTTTCCCCGCCTCTTAGGCGTGGCCGAAACAGGATGGACGCTACCATCCAACAAATCCTATCCCTTCTTTGCCAACCATGTGCTGCCTGTGCACCTGGAAAGGTTCGACAAAGCCGGAGTTAATTACCGGGTTCCGCCGGCCACCGATTATATCGACACGGTCCTGGAAACGGCTACCTATACCTTTACCGCCAATATCCCTTTTCCCGGGGCGAAAGTGTATTTCACCCTGGACAATACCTTCCCCTCGGAAGCGGGGGACGTGTATACCGGCCCGACCCTGATCCGGGTACCTGCCGGCAAAAAAATAACACTGCGGACCATCGTCATTACCCCGTCAGGCAGGAGAAGTGTGGTTACGAGGGCCCTGATCGGGGAATCAAGGACGCGAAACAGTACTGCAACTACCGGTGGCTTGGTGGTGACCACCAACCAGGCTTCTAAAAAAATAGAGATCTATGATGCTGCTGTCCCTGACTGGAATGCCCCTGAAGCGCTGAAACAGGCCTGGTATCCCAATGCCGCCAATGGTTTTGCCGATGCTGCCAATGGCTGGGGGCTTCCTTCGGACGTCAGGCTTAGGAACAGCCCCTTTTTTGGCGGGCAGCAAATGCTGGTAACCGACTCTTATGGATTCTGTGCCATCATTCCTTATCCGGCCCTCACCGGCAAGAGATGGGCGATTAATCTCGGACGGGGCATCAACCCGCATGCTATCGAATTATTGCCCGATGGCAATGTGGCCATTGCTGCCTCGGATGGCAATTTTGTCCGGGTGTACACTTCTTCCCAGGGCGTCCAGTCCGTCCATTATGTTTCTTTCCGGCTGCTGGCCGCTCATGCTGTGCTGTGGGACCCGGCTTACCAGGTTTTATGGGTGACGGGACAGGACACTACCTCGACCCATATTCTTACGGCCCTGAAAATCGGCGGCACTGCCGCAGCGCCGATAATAACAGAGGAAACTGCTTACAGAGCCGTCCTGCCCTCTCCCTGGGGGCATGATGTGCAGCCTTATGCAGGAGATGTCCATAAACTTTGGGTAAGTACGAATGCAGGCGTATATATCTATGATAAAACCAGGAAGGCATTCCAGCCAGCGCCTCACCCGATTGGCACCCTGAGTGCCGTAAAAGGCATCAGCAATCTGCCTTCCGGCATGATGGCTTTAACCCGGCCGGATGCTGCTAAAAAGCCATTGCCTTCTGAACCCTGCAGGCTCAATGCCTGGAGTACTTCTTATGTTGAGTTCTATACTGCAGAGGGTGTATATGAATCATCCCGGCATAGGAATGGAGCGGCCTTTTATAAAGGCCGGTATTGGGTGCCGGATTATCAGTAAAGTTTCATAGTCTGTCGAACCGGCCGCCGAAAAAGTCACCGGGATTCCAAACGGGACGGGTGGGATCTTCCGCCACTAACAACCCGATCAAAAAATTCAGTTTTACGTGGGTGGCGCCGGCGTTAAAGTCAAAGGCCTGGCTCATATCATCCTGTGGCGTATGATAGGTAGTGCGCCGCCAGTCCACATCGCTGTGGCTACGATCGACCGTATCGGAAGCGATGGTCTTGAACCCGCTCTTTATAAAGAGCGAAGGAATGCCCTGGCGGATAAAGCTATAGTGGTCGCTACGGATAAACACCACCTGTTCCGGGAAGGGATCGGGTCCTATGCCGAGGCCCATATAACCAGCG
>DATJJD010000133.1:0-8517 GCA_035492545.1 Puia sp. | reverse complement strand
CCTATTGCTAAATCCATTGGTTCACAGGATATTTTACAGGCTGCACAAGCTCGTCTGACTCCTGCCCAGTTATCCTATGTTACCAGGTTACAGAATGCTGTAGTGCGGGGAGATGTGAAAACTCAACAGATAAATGCCTATCGGCAACTGGCCGGATTCTGGAAAGATTCGGTCCGGGAAGGGTTCCTTCCTTATGCATATTATATGGGGGAAGCAGCTAAATTGGAAAATTCTGAAAAAAGTCTCACCTTTGCTGCCAAATTATTTTTGAAGAATTTGCGGAGCAGGATAATCCGGCGTTAAAAAGCTGGATGGCCACGGGTGCTAAGGTGTTGTTTGAAAAGGCTTTAGAACTGAATCCCGGTAATGATTCTTCCAAAGTGGGCCTGGGCGCCAGCTACATTTTTGGTAGCGCAGCCGGTAACCCGACGGAAGTAATGCAGGGGATTCAGCGGATTTTAGAAGTAGCCCGCCGTGATTCTACCAATATGTATGCTCAGTTTATGCTGGGGTTGGGTGGGATAGAGTCACAGCAATTTGATAAAGCTATTGAACGTTTAACAACAGTTGTTCGACATCAACCTGCCAATATCGAAGCAATACTTCTGCTTGCCGAAGTCCATCAGCAGAAAGGCGATAAAGCGGATGCCATTAAAGGGTATGAAGCGGCTAAAAAGCTGATAGGCAATCAGGACTTGATTAAAGAAATTGATCAGCGGATCCAGTCTTTACATTAATTGAAATGTTTGTTTATTGAGTTTATCGGAATTTATTTTTTAACTAAAAAAAGTATTGAGTATGCCTTGTGGTAAAAAACGTAAGCGTCATAAAATTGCGACGCATAAGCGTAAGAAAAGACTGAGAAAAAACCGCCATAAGAAGAAGAATAAGTAATTTTCTTCTGTAGGACCGGGCCTGTTTCAGGCCCGGTAATTCCCTTTCGGAGCTGAATTTTTTATTTGCCGTTATCCTGAACGATAGCTTTAACGCTACTATGCTTGAATAAGGAACTGATCATAAATGCGACCCCGCAGGGTGTAGAAATAGCCCTATTAGAGGATAAAAAGCTGGTGGAGCTACACCATGAAAAAACTGATGCCAGCTTTGCGGTGGGAGATTTGTACCTGGGGAAGGTGAAAAAGCTGATCCCGGGCTTAAATGCTGCATTTGTAGATGTCGGGTTCGAAAAAGATGCTTTTCTGCATTATACGGATCTGAGTCCCTATGCCCGGTCCCTGTTGAAATTCACCCAGCAGGCCATGAATGATGCCAGCCCGGATGGGTTTGACTTCGGAGGCTTTCAGGTAGAACCGGAAATCATCAAGACCGGTAAGATCAATGAGGTTCTTAATGGCAAGCCGCATATCCTCGTTCAGATCCTGAAAGAGCCCATTGCTGCGAAGGGTCCCCGCCTCAGTTGTGAGATTTCCCTGCCGGGCAGGTTTGTCGTCATTACTCCTTTTAATGATATCGTCGCCGTATCGCGAAAGATACATTCTTCGGATGAACGCAAGCGGCTGCAGAAGATCGTCGAAGCAATAAAGCCGAAGAACTTCGGGGTCATTGTCCGTACCGCCGCCGAAGGGAAAAATACGGCAGAGCTTCATGAAGACCTTACGGAGCTGGTGGCCACCTGGAAGACGATCCAGCATAATCTGAAAGGAGCCGTGGCGCCGGCTAAGATCCTCAGCGAGCAGACAAAGACCACGAGTATGCTCCGGGACCTGTTGAATGAAGACTTCAACAAGATCGTCATCAATGACCGGAATATCTTCAATGATACCAAAAGCTATATTCAGCGAATCGCACCGGATAAAATAGATATTGTCTCCTATTACCACAACGGTTCTCCTATATTTGACCAGTTCAGCGTGACCAAACAAGTAAAAGCCGCTTTCGGTAAAACGGTGAATTTACCCAGTGGCGCCTACCTGATACTCGAGCATACAGAAGCCCTTCATGTCATTGACGTGAACAGCGGTTATAAAAGTGTTAGCAACAACCAGGAGCAGAATGCGTTGGAGACTAACCTGGAAGCCGCCGAAGAAATAGCGCGCCAGTTGCGGCTCCGGGACCTGGGCGGCATCATTGTAGTCGACTTCATCGACATGAAGCTGCCGGACAATAAACGGAGGCTGATGGAAGCCATGGAATCTTTTATGCGCACTGACAGGGCCAAACATGCCGTACTGCCTATTTCGAAGTTCGGCCTCATGCAGATCACCCGTCAGCGCATGAAGCCTGAAGTGACCATCAATACCCAGGAAATTTGTCCCACCTGTAATGGTACCGGTAAGATCTCCTCTGCTCTCATCCTGGAGGATGAAATTGAAAAGAACCTGAGTTACCTGATCAATCATCAGCATAAGGATCTCATCCTTGCCGTACACCCCATCATGCATGCCTATCTCACAAAAGGCCGCATTCTGGGCTTTGGCTCCAGGCAATGGAACTGGAGATGGAAATACAAACAAAAGATCCGCATCCGGCCTAATACCAACTATCATCTGACAGAGTTTCACTTCTTTGACAAACAGGAAGACGAGATAAAGCTCTGATTTCTCAAATTTATTTTCGTAGGGCAAGATACAAAATGGAAGCCCCGGTAGAAACCGGGGCCGTCTTTCACTGTCAACATTGAGTCACACAATCTTTATTGAGCGGCCCGAAGGTTCGGGCCGCTGTTTGAATTAGTCAGTTATCTCAGATTTATTGTTTCTGCAGTACTAACACCTGGCCAGTATACGGTGTACCTCCATAGGTTATAGTCACGGTCAGTGTGATATACCCCGTACAGGAAAATACGAGCCCCTTGGCACTGGCCTTCGATCCGGGAGCGCCGGGATAATCGCCGACAAATTGTGTCGCCATAGTGGCAACATCCGTTACGGGGTCCACATGAACTATCCAGGGCTGACGATTGGTGCCGCCGGCAGCCGGCGAAGGATAAGCCAGAAAACTTATGGAATTTGCATCAGGTCCCGCAGAGACTGTAATAATATCACCAGGAGAAAAATCCTGCCAGTTCTTATCGGACACAACTTTATAAGTACCTATCGCGTCTGACTGGTTGAATGCGCAGACGGCTGTTGCAGTCCAGGTCAGGGCCATATTATAGGCCGGGAAAGAATTGTAGGTATCGGGGGTGTTGGCTACCGAAAACTTCCTGCCGTCCTTGGTCACCACCTGATTTTGCATGATATATTGGTTACCGGCCGCTAAAGGGGTAGCACCGAAAGCCTTGGCGAGTTCCGTCGTGGATACGCTTAATACAACACCGTCAGAATAAGCAACATTTTTGATCAATACCCACTTGGAGGTATCTTCTGCATCACCTGTTGCGGCATAGATATTAACACTGACAACCGGAACTCCCACCGTTTTGGCTACTTTAATGGAGACCGCAGAGCTTGGATCGGAGATATTCAGGTTCGTATTTATGGCAGAATCCAGGGTGATATAAGATCCTAAGACCAGGTCTTTGGAATCTCCTGAGATGTTACCCTTCCTGCACGAATTCATCAGCAGGCAAAATAAGCCGATGCCGAGAAATGCTATGATAATTTTTTTCATGTTGATCATTTTTATTTTAATACATCAGGGTTCGTATCCCAGAATACCTTTGTGCTGGTTACCGCCTTTTGTACGGCGTTCTTATTATAGTTGACATAGACCGAAGCATAGAAGAACGATTGTATGAAATCGCCCTGGTTGCCGTATAGCGCCGTCTGGAAATTATCCGGCTTGCTGGTCCTCCGGTAATTGTTGTAAGGCTCGATCCCATTTCCCCAGGCAGCGAGATAATATTCCTTTTCAATGACATTAAGCCTGTCGCCATCGGAGGTAGAGTTATCATAAATACTTTGAACCAGGGATTCGTACTTCTGCTTTTTATAGGCGGTGATCAGGAAGCTGGTATCCGTGGTAGGAAGGGTATAGCCGATGGCAGCGGGAAAGGCCGCCACTTTGCTCATGGAAGCTTCGATACCGGAGGTCATCATGGCCTTGGGGTCTTCACCTGTACCCAGGAGCAGCGCGGCTTCGGCCCGCAGAAAGTAAGTATAAGAAGAAAGCCAGATCGGAAGGATGCCATTTCCTCCTGCCCCTTTTATACGACCGGTGCTGGTACCTACCGATTTATTCTGGTTGGCATCGAATTCCCCCGCGGCGGGATAGACGCCCCAGGTGCTTTTCAGCAGGTTGTCCGGGCCCGTGCCTTCGTTATTCCCGTGGTCTCTTCCCCAATAGCTATTGTCGATTATACAATAAGGAGAACCGGCAGGATAGGGAGAAGTCCTATAGTAGCAGGCCAGTGCGAACTGCAAAGTGGTCTGGTTTGGCACACGGGGATCGGCCGTATTCGTAACGTCGGTGATCTGCCGGTAGATATAATAGGGAGTCCGGGGGTCATGCATGGATTTTTCGTCTCGCAGGCACCACATAAAATAGTTCCCTAAATAGTCGCTTGCTCCATTATCCGTACCGTAGTTATTGGTATAATGGGGGGCGCGGCTGTCCGGTGCGGAATTATGCGTGGAAAAGCTGAAGACAAAATCCTGGGCGGAGGTCTTGATAAGATCACCGTCCGTAAGGAGGGCCGCCACCTTGGTGGCGGCGGTATTATCCACCAACCGGGTTTGCATATAGGCTTTCAACTTCAGTGTCTTGGCCAGGGTAGCCCATTTGGTCGCGCTGCCGCCGTAGAAAAGATCATTGGCGGGAGCTACCGAAGAAGTCTTGGCGAAATTAGCGATGGAAGAATCCAGCAAGGCTATAGCAGCGGCATAAATATCAGCTCCTTTATCAACCTTGGGATTCGTGTTTCCGACGCCCAGATCAGCCTCTGAATAAGGGACATCCCCAAAGAAATCCACCATCGTGAACATGGTATACGCTTTCAGCACCTGTGCTATTCCGGCATGGGTGAATTCACTTTTTTCTTCTGCCAGGGGTATCATGGTGTTGGCCGTCAAAAAAACGGATTGATACGCCTTGTTCCACATATCGTCGAAGCTGGTAGGCCCGTAGGCGTTAAAATAGGTAGGTCCGAACATGGTCTCTTGTCTCACCACCTGATCTGCAATGTCGCTGGCATCCACGTAGAAGCTCTTGAAATTAAGCTGCAGGTTATTCAGATAAAGGTCCACGTCGGCAGCAGCCGGAGTCGGGCTGCTGGGATCGTTTAGTAAGGGACTTAGTTGCTTATTGCAGGAAGCCATGATCACCAGGCTCAGTGCAAAAAATATTTTTATTTTACTTGCTCTCATAATAATTCGTTTTTAGGATTAAAATGTCAATCTCAAGCTGGCACCAAAACGACGGGAAGAGGGTCCTGAGAAAAGCTCAACTCCTTTGCCATTCCCCACCCCGAGGCTATTGCTTTCCGGGTCAAACCGGGTGTGCTTGGGGAAGTTAGGCGCCAGGTACCAGAGATTGGTTCCTGAAATACTGAGGGAAGCCGTTCCGAAAGGCGTGTTCTTCAACAATTTCGCCGGGGCGCTGGCGGACAGGGACATTTCTCGTAACCGGATAACAGTCGCATCCCATACCGTAGCGGAATTAGGTGCAAATCCGTAAGAGTTGAAGTAGATATTGTCCACGCTCTGCTGGATAGTGTTGGGAGTGCCGTCCGCCAATACCGTATTGGGGATCGTGTAAGGCATTGTCCTGTCGAAATCCGTGTCCTTTGTCACACCACGGGCCAGCAAGGTGCGGACCGTATTGGACCAGACCTGACCGCCACGGGTATAATCCCATTGCATACGGAAGGAGAGGAATTTATAACTCAGGGTACTGATGCCTGTCAGTTTATATTTTGCATTAGGGTCTCCGATAATAGCAATATCCGAGGATCCCAGGTAGTAACCGTTGGCATCCACAATCTTCTTCCCGGATTTGGAATCGGTCTGCACATAAGTACCTTGTAATACGCCAAGGGGTTTGCCGTTGATGGCAAAAGAGCCCAGGTTGGTATAACCACCACCCGTCAGCAGGATGTTTTTGATATCATCAGGCATACCATGTACCTTGCTGCGGTTTAAAAAGAAGTTACCATTCAATTCCCATTTCCAGTCCTTGCTGCGAACAACCGTATAACCCAGGGCCAACTCGACCCCTTTATTATCCACGGCACCGGCATTGATAAAGGTATTGGCAAAACCGGTGGAGGCATCCAGCTGCCTGTTAAGGAGCTGGTTGGTTGACGTACGGAAATAGCCGCTAAGGTCGATAGAGACCCTATCGTCGAAGAAGCGGCCTTCGATCCCTGCTTCTACTTCGCGCAACAGCTCCGGTTTCAGGTTCGGGTTGGCCAGTTGAGTTGGAATAGATGCCCTGTTCACCACATTACCGGACTTGTCGACAAAGGCGTTGGTTGAAAGGGTCAACGCCTGCCGGGTGTAGTAAGGATCCGGGAAGTGGGCGCTGGTAGCATAGCCCAGACGCAATTTCAGATAATTGACGGTCTTGCTGTTCTCGAGGAAGGCAAGCGCCGAAGTAGGTATAAAGGAGGCGCTGATGCTGGGATAGAATTGCTGGCGGTTATTGGGTTCCAGCGTGGAGACCCAGTCATTACGCGCGCTACCGGTCAGAAACAGGTAATCCTTGTAACCGACGGCCGCCTGTCCATAAACGCCTTCCCGTATCTCTTCGGTCCTATAATCCAGGTCGGTCGATCCGTCTTCAGCCAGGATATCATGACTGATGAAATTGCTGTGATCAAAGAGGCCGAATACAATTTGATGGGTGCTCTTCAACCCATTCTGCGCATAATTGTCATGGCGCAGGTCGCCGCCTGCTTCCAGGTTCAACGTGAAATCATTGCTCAGGTTGGTATTGTAAATTACACTCAGGGTATTGTTGAAGATGGAGTTCGTGATATTCGTCGTACGATAGACGCCCGTCACATAGTCCGACCCACCCTGTTTGCCGCCTTTATTTGCCTTCAACGACTGGTATTCGGCGTAGAAATCCGCTCCGAAACGATAGTTGATGCTGAGCCCCTTGGCCAGATCGTATTTAAGACCCAGGGTTCCGAAAGTACGGTAGGTCTTATCGCCGGAAAGATTATTGGCAGCAGTCCAGCGGGGGTTTTCGATATCATTACCGCCGCGGTAATAAATACTGGATCCGTCTACGGGGTTTTGATAAGGAAGGCCCATCAGATTCACACTCAGGGGAGTGTAGATCAGGTTACCGAATACGGAAGCGACATCCGCGCTACCGCCGCCGCCGTTGGCTCCCACCGTGGGGGTCTGCATATCGGTAATGGCGAAGTTCAATACCGCATTGGCGCTGAAATGGTTATTGAATTTAGCCGTTCCACCCATGCCAAAGTTATTCTTATAGACCCTGTTATTGGGGGTAAAGCCCTGATCGTTTACATAACTGTAATTCGCGTTGAAGGTTGTCTTCTCTCCGGACGCGGCAATATTGATCGAAGTCGTGCTGATCAGGCCTGTGCGGAAGAAATTCTTTACGCTGGGATAATACTTATAGTCCTGCGTTTTCCCTACCAGGTCGGGATAAGAAGCCTGCAGGGAAGGCGAATAGGCAACCTGCAGGGGAGGATTGGTAAATTTTGCGCCCCAGTTACTAAAGGCCGCGGAAGGCACCAGGTCGAAGCCGCCGCCATACGTTTGGGTATAATCCGGTATGTTGGCCACCTGGTTGGCGAAATAGGACTGGGATACCGTTATTTCGGCCTTTTTCCCAACCCTGCGTCCGGAGCCGTTTTTGGTAGTGATCACCAATACCCCGTTTCTCCCCGCTTCTCCATACAAGGTAGCAGCTGCCAACCCTTTCAGTACGTTGACGCTTTCGATGTTGCTGGGATCGATGTCCAGGAAACGGCTGGAAGAGGTGATGCCGCTGCCGTACTGGAAACTGCCGTTCGAGTGGGTGCCTCCATCAAAAGGAACGCCATCAATAATAAACAGCGGCGTAGACGAACCGGTGATGGTGCTTACCCCACGGATGCTGATATTGGTGCCGCTTCCGGAGATACCGCTGCTATTCAGGATATCCACGCCCGGGGCCTTCCCGTTCAGGATACGGGCAAAATCAGCTTCAGGCCTTAATTCCAGGTCTTTCGTCTTAACAGTGGTTACCGCGTAACCAAGATCCTTTTTTTCTTTCTCACGACCCAGTGCCGTTACGACCACTTCGCTTAAGGCGGAATTGCCTTGCCGCAGGGACAGGGTGAGAGAAGTTCGATTGTTGACAGCGATTTCGGTCGGCTCATAACCGACGCCGCTGACAATCAACGTAGCATTGCTGGCTACTTTGATCTTAAAGATGCCATTGATGTCAGCGCTGGTTCCGCCTCTGACTCCTTTGATCCGAATACTTGCGTTTGGAATGGGTGCCCCTGTGGGATCGGTGACCTTACCAGTCACCTCTGTGGTTTGGGCAAAGAGCCCGTGACCAATGAGCAATAAAATGCCCATTAGTAAACAGTGAAGTTTTCTCATGTGTAGTAGGTGTTATGTTAAAAACTAAAAAACTTTTTTCAAATGG
>DATJJD010000132.1:0-46360 GCA_035492545.1 Puia sp. | reverse complement strand
GGCTATGATGATAACAAGATCGTACTGCCCATCCCGCAAAGCGAAGTGGACGTCAACAAATCCATTGTACAGAACGGAGGTTACTAATCAATATGAAACAGTTCATTGCATGTATTTGCGTAAGCCTGGCCCTGAGCCAGGCTTACGCACAAATAGGGGTGCCCGGTCCGGCTATGGGCAAGCCCGGCGCCGACACGCTGCCCGGCCGGCGGCGTCCTCTCCGCCCTTCCGATATCTACAGGATGAAGACCATCGGCGACTGCCAGGTCTCCCCGGAAGGCAGCTGGATAGCCTATACGTTGTCCACTGTGGACTCCGCCAAGGACAAAACAGTCTCCCATATCTGGATGAGCAGCTGGGACGGACAGACCCACCTGCCTGTCACCAGCGGCAAGGACGGCGCCGAATCTCCCCGCTGGAGCCCGGACGGGAAATACCTCTCCTTCCTCTCGGACAGGGGCGGGGAAGAAGACAAGGACGATGACGGCAAAAGCCCCGAAACCAGCCGGTTCTGGCTACTGGACCGCCGCGGCGGAGAAGCGCAGAAAGTATTCGACATAAAAGGAAAAGTAACCGGATACGCCTGGAGCCCCGATGGCAAAAAAATAGCCGTGATCATTAAGGACCCAAATTACGCCGACACGGCCAAGTCAAAGACCCGCAAGCCTTTTGTCATGGATAAATACCATTTCAAACAGGATATCGAAGGCTACCTGGAAGGAAGGACCAGCCATCTCTATTGTTATGACCTGACCTCCAAAAAATGGGATACCCTTACCCGTGGGAAATATGAGGAGAGCAGCCCGGCCTGGAGCCCAGACAGCAAACAGCTCGCTTTCGTCAGCAACCGGAGCCCCGACCCCGATAAGAATGAGAACCAGGATATCTGGCTGATCAATGCCTCCGGCGGCGTCCCTACGCAACTTACCACCTGGAAAGGATCGGACACGCATCCCGTCTGGAGCCCCGACGGCCGGACCATCGCCTACCTTCAGTCCAATTCGGAAGACAGCTTTGCCATCTATAACCAGACCATGCTGGCGACGATAACTCCGGCAGGCGGCAAACCCCGGATCTTCACCCGGGAGCTGGACAGGCCGGTAAGTGACCCGAAATGGTCCATGGACGGAAGTTCCATCGTCGTCCTCGTTACAGATGACCGGCAGGCCTATCCCGCCGCTTACTCGATCAGGGATGGCGCCATGGAGAGACTCGCCACAGGGGATTGCAGTTATAGTCAGGTGGAATGCAGAAAGACCGGCGGATGGGCCGCCATCATGAGCACGCCCCTCATCCCCGGCGAACTTTATGGCTTGCAGCAGGGCAAGGCCCGCCGCATTACACACCTACAGGATAGCTATCTCTCGCAGCTCCAACTGGCGACCGTGAAGGGATTCCAATCCGTCAGCAGCGACGGTACTAAAGTGTCGGGCATTTTGTATACCCCTCCCGGTTATGCGCAGTCCGGGGCCTCACCTTCCGGCGGCCCGGCATCGGCAGCGACAACGGGGGCGGCAGCGACCGTAGCCCCTCTCCCCCTGGTCCTCTTCATCCATGGAGGGCCTTCCGCCCAGGACGACTATTCATTCGACCTGGAACGGCAGACACTGGCTGCGGCCGGTTTTGCCGTAGCAGCCGTCAACTACCGGGGCAGCAACGGAAGGGGGGTGGACTACTGCAGCACCATCCGGGCCGACTGGGGCAACAAGGAAGTAAAGGATATCCTGGGCGCCGCGAATTACCTCATAACAGCAGGCATCGCCGACTCTGCACGGATGGGCATTGCCGGCTGGAGTTATGGCGGCATCCTCACGGATTATGTAATAGCGACGGATCCCCGGTTCCGGGCGGCTTCCAGTGGCGCCGGCAGCGCCCTGCAGCTCAGCATGTACGGGGTCGATGAATATGTCAACCAATATGACAACGAGCTGGGCACTCCCTGGACTCACCTGGATAAATGGCTGGCCCTCTCCTACCCCTTTCTAAAAGCGGACAGGATCCGGACGCCTACGCTGTTCATGGCCAGCCAGAGCGATTTCAACGTGCCCTCGGTAGGCGCCGAGCAGATGTACCAGGCGCTGCGTACGCTGGGGATTCCCACTCAACTGGTGATCTATCCGGGACAATTTCATGAGATCACCGTGCCCAGCTACCAGGCAGACCGCCTGCAGCGATGGATCGATTGGTTTAAAAAATATTTGAAGTAAGTTGGGGGTAGTCGCCGGTAGCATCAGGTGCCGGTGGCTACCGTTCCCGCAACAACGGCCGGGTCAGACAGGTGGGACCGCCTCCGCCTTTCACGCTGATCTCCCCGCCACTATATTCCAGCACGGTACAGCCTGCGGCCTCCAGCGCGGCCCGGGTCAGCGGGTTGCCCGCTACCATCAGGCATTCCCGGGGTGATAAGGCCAACACATTACAGCCCATGGAATCCCACTCCTGATCCGGAACCTCCACGAGGGTATAACCCCTGTCCAGCAAAAAATTCCGGAATACGATCGGCATCAGGGGAGAATAAACGACGGCCAGGTCCTTGTCCACCGGGCTCAATATAGACATCAGGTGAAAGACATCCCCCGGCCCTTTATAATGAGGAAGGGGTACCGGAAGGACCTTGATGGCAAAGGGGGCCAGCAGGGCGCTGAGTTGCCGGATGCCTTCTTCATTGGTGCGATAGGTATGTCCGACGGCGAGGGTCCGCTCATCCAGCCAGGCTACATCTCCTCCTTCCAGGGTGCCCGGAGCTTCTATGGCGCCCAGGATGGTCAGCCCCGCTGCCTGAAAGGCCCTTCGCTGCGCGGAAGGTTCATGGGCCCGGGCAGCCTTCCCCATATGACAAAGGATGATACCCTGATCGGTGGCGACCGCCGCATCCCGGCAATAGATGGAATCCATATTCACCTGCGGGTCCATGGGAAAAGAATGGATATCCGCTCCTCCGGCCGCCAGCAGGGACTCAAAGACTTCATATTCGGCCTTGGCCCTGCCCAGCAGGGGTTTATCCAGGAAATTCAGCGCTGCCCAGTGCCGGCTGATATGCTCCTCATCGATAAAGGCGTCCGCCGCCCGTTTGATGAAGAGGGATTTGATTTTTCCCGTCTCTGACTGAAAGGTGTAACTCATATGGATGGTTTTTCGCGGGACCCTTCCGGGGATTTCTCATGAGGTCTCCGCTTCCAGATATTCCAGACATAAAAGGGGGTCCCTCCCAGCAGGAGCACCAGTCCCCAGAAAACGATGTCCTCCCCCGCCCCGATAATGGCCAAAAGAGAGAAGATAAAAGCCAGACAGGCGGGGATCAGCACCCGGGCCCAGGCAGCCCTGGTCAGGGGTATTCCCCGCTCCATGACAATGACGACATAAGCCGCGCTGACCAGCAAATAAGGTATCAGGGAGGTCAGCGTAGACAGCAGGATCATGAACTTAAACTGTTCTACCAGGCCCTTGGTAAAGTTCATGATCATGATAACGGAGACCAGTATGCTGCCGAATAGGATGGCCATGGAGGGCACGCCTTTTTTATTTTCTTTGGCAAAGACAGCGGGGAATAATTTATCCTTTGCAATGGCCATGGGGATCTGCCCCTGTACCATCAGCCATCCGTTCAGGGCGCCGAAAGCCGCTATGGCCACTCCTGCCGATACCCAGTAACGGGCGGCAGGTCCCCAGATCCCAGCAGCGGCATCGGCAAAAGGCGTAACGGAGTGTTGCAGCTCCTTTACAGGAATGATGCCCATCACACTGACCGTACCCAAAATGTAGATCAGCAAGGTGATCACCGTTCCCAGCATGGTCGCCCGGGGGATGGTCTTCTCCGGTTCGGCGATGCTGCCTGCCGGTATCGTAGCGCATTCGATCCCCAGGAAGGCAAAGAGGGTCAGCGAGGCGCTGCCCCCGATGGCCTGGAGAATAGAACCCCCACTCTGGTTAAAAGGCAGAAAATATCCCCGGTGGATAAAAAAAATGCCCATTAGGGCAATGGCGGTCAGGGGCAGCAGTTTTAGAATGGTAGTGATCAACTGCACTTCACCGGTAGCTACGATTCCCAGGGTGTTCACCCAGGTCAGCAGCCAGATGGCGCCAAGCCCCGTGAAGATGGCCAGGACCGGACTGGTTGCCAGGGCAGGAATAAAAGTACTGAGGGCGCTGATCAGCGATACGGCAATAGCCGCATTGGCGCACCATACGGAGATCCAGTAACCCCAGCCTACCAGGAAGCCGGCAAAATCCCCGAAGCCGCTGCGGGTATATGCATAGGGCCCTCCATTCAACTGGGGCAGGAGTTTGCTGATCTCACTGAATACCTTTGCAATAAATAAAGCTCCGATGGCCGACAATACCCAACCCAGCAAACTGACGCTTCCGAAGGAAGCGAGGGCTGACGGTAATAAAAAGACGCCGGCTCCCACCATATTGCCGATCACCAGGGAAGTGGCGGTCCATAAGCCTAGTTTAGTTTTCAACAGCAGTCAGTTTTAATGTTTGAGATAGTCCTGTTTACTAAATGCACACAATGTCATTCCTGCGTTGGGAAAATTCTGTCCAGCCCTGGGATTAAAATGAAATTAAGACCAAAAACCCCTTGGGAAGCCCGTGGCGACACGCATTCCATCATGTTGATAATCATACAATTAAAAAAGTTTTTCACAAAAAAGACCGGAAAGAGCTTCCGGCATGCCGCTTGCGCTATCCTATTTGGTTTTTCATAGGATATTGGATTTAAAAACGGGGCTGGATTTCTATCCTGGCCCTTTTTTATTGCCCCCCCGCCCTTGCAATATACGTTTTCCTCCCTGCCCATCCTGACCGATTCGTCGCTACAATCATCCTTTTCGTGTAACGATTTTTCCATTTAGAGGAGATTCTGGTTATTTTACCCATCATTTATCACCTTCAACCCTGACAACAATGACGTTGACCTTATTGTCGCATCAATGGAAGGCATTCTGGCGGAGCCGCAATGCCGGCAAAAGCCTGGTGGTACAACTGTTCCTGGGTTTTCTGCTGTTGTACCTGCTGGCCTGCACGCTGGTCCTTGGCCTCGCCATCAGGCATTTCCTTACCCGGGCTTTCCCCGGACAGGATATTGTCCCGATCTTTGGCGGCCTTATTCTCTATTATTTCTTCTTCGACTGGCTGCTCCGCTTCCTGCTGCAGGAGCTGCCCGTTCTCTCCGTCCAGCCTTACCTGGCCCAGCCTATACGCCGAAGTCAGCTGGTCCTTTTCCTGAATGTCCGGTCCCTTTTTCATTTCCTCAACCTGATGCCGGTTTTTCTCTTCGTCCCTTTTGCCTTCACAGCCATTGCCGCCAGCCATGGTCCCCTGGCAGTCGCCGCCTTTATCGCAAGCATCCTTTTGCTGACCGCCTTCAATCATTTCCTGATCCTGTATATCAAACGGAAGACGATCATCAACGGCTGGTGGCTGGCGGGATTCCTCGTGAGCGTATGTATCCTGGCCATCCTGGACAAGTACCATGTCTTCTCCATCCGGCAGGTGTCGTCGCTGGCCTTTATCCGACTGCTAACGAACCCCTGGCTCTGCATAGTACCACTGGCGCTGGCTATCATCGCCTTTGTGAACAACCAACGATTCCTACTCGGCAACCTTTACCTGGAAGAGATTTCCCAGGCAAGCAGACAGAGACAATCCAGGGATTATGCCTGGCTGCAGCAGCTTGGACTCACAGGATCCCTGATAGCATTGGATATCAAACTGATCCTCCGCAACAAGCGGCCCAGGTTCATCCTCATCACCTCCCTGCTCATCCTGTTCTATGGATTTATCTTTTACAAACCGGAGTACCTCTCGCACGACAGCGGGTATCCCATGGTGTTGCTGGGGGCCTTTATGGTCACGGGTATCTTCATGATCAACTATGGGCAATTCCTCTTTGCCTGGCAGAGCAGCCATTTCGATGGTCTCCTCTCCTCCGGCATCGACGTCGCAGTTTATATCAGGTCCAAACTGATGCTGTTCATCGCCGTTAGTACGGCAACCTTTATCATAACCTCCCTCTATGGTCTGATAAGCTGGAAGGTGGTTATCATCCAGGCGGCGACCTGTCTGTATAATATCGGCATCACCAGCATCATCACTATCTATTTCGCCACGTACAGCTACAAGGCGATAGATCTGAGCAGGGGCGCCACCTTCAATTTTCAGGGCACAGGGGCGGCCCAGTGGCTCTATGCCATCGTCGTCTTCCTCGTACCGCTGGGCATCTATATTCTTTTAGCGAAAATATCCGGTCCCTGGACAGGCTTTGCTGTTATCGGAGGCCTGGGGTTGATCAGCCTCCTGCTGCAAAACTGGTGGATAGGCCTGCTCACCCGTGAATTTTCCAAACGCAAACATCTAATTTTACAAGGTTTCAGAGAAAAATAAACCAGCTTTTATGATAACCGTCAATAATATCCTCAAAGTTTATAATGGCAATACCGTCGTCAATATCCCTCAGCTGGAAGCCCGGGAGGGTGAAATAGTAGGGCTGGTCGGCAATAATGGCGCCGGGAAAACGACTTTTTTCCGGCTGCTGCTGGACCTGGTAAGAGCAGATAAAGGGGAGATATTTTCCCGTGACAGGGACGTGGCCCTGACAGAGGACTGGAAGCAATATACAGCCGCCTACCTCGACGAAGGTTTCCTCATCAGCTATCTTACCCCGGAAGAGTATTTTTATTTTGTGGGCTCGCTGCACGGGCTGTCCAGGGCCCAGGTCGATGAGTTCCTGCAGGGCTTTGAATCCTTTTTCGACGGCAGCATTCTAAACAGCGGGAAATACATCCGCGATCTTTCGAAAGGCAACCAGTTCAAAGCGGGCATAACCGCCTGTCTGCTGCAGGATCCGCAGGTGCTGGTCCTGGACGAGCCGTTCGCCAATCTCGACCCCTCCTCGCAAATGCGATTGATAAAGATCCTGAAGGAGATACAGACCCGGCGACGGCTATTGATCTTTGTCAGCAGCCATGACCTCAACCATGTCACCGATATATGCAATCGCATCCTTTTAATGGAAAAAGGCAGGATCATCAAAGACATCGACACGACGGCAGATACATTACAGGAGCTGGAACATTATTTTTCGGTATAAGCAAGCATCGGCATGAAGCGAAGGAGGTTCTCATTAAAAAAAGTATTCGGATGGGTAACCCTGGTCAACATCGTTGCACAGGGCCTTGTATTGGTGATCTTTTTCTTTGTCAGGATCCCCAATCAGGATCAGCATGTGCATCTGCGGGGATTTTACAACCTCTCGTACTATATCCGCGTGGTCTATTCCATTCTTTTCCAAACTGTCTTCTATTATTTCGCGCTGAATGGGTATTACAAGCTGATGCGGGAAAGAAAAAGGACAAGGACCTACTTTTGGTGGTCCCTGCTGTTACTGGTGGGTAGCTTTATCCATTACCAGCTATATGATATGCTGGTGCAAAAGAGCGGTATCTATGCTCCTTTCGACATCAGCATGAAAATATTCTCCTATACTTTTGTCTGTCTGTTCCAGCTGGCCATCGCGCTGATCATCGTATCCATTATATGGCAGCTGGACGAGAAGAATCAGCAGTATCAACGGTCGCGGCTGCTGGAACAGCAGAAAACACAGTTGGAAAAGGAGAAGATACAAGCCAACTACCTCTTCCTCAAAGCCCAGATCAATCCCCATTTCCTTCACAATACCCTCAACTTCCTCTATGCCAAATCCCTTCCTTATTCCACCGAGCTATCGGAGGGTATCCTCACCTTATCCGAGATCATGCGCTATTCTCTCAACAAGGAAGAGGATGAGACCGGTAAGGTATTGCTGACACAGGAGATCGAACATGTCAATAATATCATTAAGATACAGCAGTTGAGGTTTGCTGGTGCCCTTCAGGTCGTCTTCGATATCCGGGGAGAGGCGGAAGGGCTGCGCATCCTGCCATTTATTTTTATAACCATCGTGGAGAATGCTTTCAAACACGGTGAATTGAAAAATGCGGAGGTGCCGGTCCGGCTGGAATTGACCATCCATGGACGGGAGCGGCTGCATTTCCACTGCGCCAACAGGAAAAAGACAGGCCCCAGGGAGCTGTCTACCGGCATTGGGCTGGACAATACCCGCAAACGCCTGGAACTGGCCTATGGCCAGGATTATTCTTTGTATATAAAAGATCAGAAAGATTTGTATATCGTCGATCTGGACATAACTTTATCCATATGATCACCTGTATCATCATAGATGACGAACAGCATGCCATCGACGTGCTGGAGCATTATGTAAAGCAGGTCCCCTTCCTGCAATTACTGGCTTCCGTCACCAATCCGCTGGAAGCCCTGCCCCTCCTCGGTGAAAGGAATGTAGACCTGGTATTCCTGGACATACAGATGCCGGAGATATCGGGCATCGACCTGGTGCGTATGATCAATGGAAGGTCCAGGGTTATCCTCACCACAGCTTATAGTGAATTCGCCACGGAGGGATTTGAGCTGGAAGTTGTGGACTACCTGCTGAAGCCGGTGCCCTTCGCCCGTTTCTTAAAAGCGGTGCAACGGGTGCAGCAATTGTTATCCGCTGCGCCGGGCGCCTTACAGGAAGAGAAGTCGCCCGGGGATGACTATTTTTTTGTCAAGACGGAGCTGAAGGGAAAAATGCTCAAGATCGACTTCAGGGACATCGACTACATTGAGAGCATGAAAAATTATGTGGCCATCTATCACAATGGAGGCAGGACCCTGGCCCTTCTGAATATGAAAGACCTGGAAGACCGGCTGCCTGCCCCCTCTTTCATGCGGATACACCGGTCTTTTATCATCGCTGTGCATAAGATCGTCGCCATCGAAGGCAATACCGTTTACCTCCGCCATGTAAAGGAGGCCATCCCTTTGGGAGATACTTACCGGGCCCAGTTCCTGGAACAGATGAAAGGAAAGATGATGGGATGATCACTTCCGGGCAAAGGTCCTCACCGCATTATGAATGGGCTTCACCGTCTGCAGATAGGCATAAATGGCCGCCAGGTCTTTTTCCCGCATCTTTGAGAAGCTGATCCAGGGCATGGGGGTATTAAAGTCATCCGGGCCTACCGGTCTGGGATGATAACTGCTGTCTGCATATAACTTGAACTTCCGGATGAACATCGATCGGTCCCAGTTGCCGATGCCGGTCTCCTTGTCAGAACTGATATTGGCGGAAGTAACCACCGTGCCGTTGGGAAAACCAAAGGTCCGCCCGCCACCGAATTCAGAGCCCTCCACCCGCGAGCCCTTGTTAACCCTGCTATGACATTCGACACAATCGGCCATCGTGGTGAGATAACGGCCATAAGCCGTGATATTGTTGGAATCCGGGATCTTCTCCGGTTTGGCCCTGGATGGAAAGGTGTTTACCAGCAGGTTCAGGGGGAAGTCAAGCTGCCGGACCGGTATGTCACTTTTTATGGAAGGCAGGGTTCGGATATAGGCGATGATGCTCATGATGTCTTCCGGGTCCATTCTGCCATAACTATGGTAATCCATTAAAGGGAAGAGGGCTTGTCCGTTCTTAGTCACCCCGGCTGTGATAGCCCTGAACAATTCTCCGTCTGTCCAGTTGCCCAGCCCATACGGGGTGATATTAGAGGAATACAGGGCGCCCGGAAACCCTATCTCCTTTCCGAACTTTTCGCCCCCCGCCCCGAAGCTACCCGGCTTCAGCGGTCCTCCATAGATGCTCCAATCCCGCTGACTATGACAATCCATACAGGCGGCCACCTGATTAGCCAGGTATTCGCCATGGGCGATACGCCCGGGTGTCCCCTGGACGGAAAGGTTGGGTGGGGCGCCTACATGAGGAAGGGCCGCTGCTACATAGAGGACCAGGCCTCCGGCCAGCACCACGATGACAAATAGGATACCCAGGACGATACGGCGGTTTTTTTTCATTGATCAGCCAATTTTATCTGGACGTAATATAAAGACATTATCCCTATAAAATGGCAAAGCCCCTCTTAAGAGGAGCTCTGCGCTGTGTGTCCCGTCGACCTATTGTTCTTACCCCAGGACCGATGTCGCTATAGCCCGTTTCACTATAGCTGCGGTAAACTATTTCCGGATGTGTTATTTTTTGATCAGATAGCCGAACAGCCCGTCCGCTTCATCATTGGGGCCGGCGGTAAAATAAAGCCGGTTCGGGTCTATCGCGGTTGCCGTAGACGGAGCAAAGGAAAGAGCCCATAATCCGTTGATCACGATGGTACGTTTATGTGACTGCAGCTGGCCCAGGAATTTTCCATCCAGGGTATAGGCATTGATATGGCCGTCCCCAAAGTTGCCCACGAGGATAACCGGATCAGTGTTATGATGGTTGTCCCCGAAGACGTTGTGTCCGTTGTTGCCCGGGCCGCTGTTATTGCTGTTGTGACCGCTGTGATCCTCGCCGTTATCATCATCGTCCATATCATTGTCGTCCAGGAAGCTGGCGGCTGCCTGTACGACACCCCAGGGCGCGTTGAGCTTGCCGCGGGAAGCGAATCTTTTTACAAAAGAACCATCGGTATTGAAGATATCCACGAACCCATTGCCGGCGCCCTTCTCTTCATCTCCCTCCGGGCCAACCTTCGCATACATTACGAACAGCCAGCTGCCGACGCTCTGGATATTAAAGGGAGCATAACCTGCCGGCAGTGAGGGATCCCGGAATTGCATCGGTACGGCCGTCCAGGTCGTATCCCATACGTCTATCTTTCCCGTCTTGAAATTGGCAGCATAGATATTTTTGGCGGCGCCATTGGCGGCCAGGGTCAGACCCGTGTAGGAGGAGGTCGCTGAATGGTCCGCTATCCGGAAAGCCTTGTTCCCGGCCGGTCCGTTCCAGGCGGAGAGGACCCCATCCTCGCCGACAAAAATGAAGGCCGCCGCCGCCCCATTGGGCAGTTTGAAGCCCTTGGTGCTGTTGAAGACGATGCCCGTGGGCGAGCCGCCCATCGTGTCCGCCGGAGAAGGAATAAGGACAGGCGCCCGCACGATGGCGCCTTCACCCGTATACAATTCACTGACATGACCGGACATCGAATTTACCCAGGCAATACCGCCGGGAGACCAGGCAAGTCCCCAGGCATTCATCAGGGTGGGATCGACCGTAACAGGATTATACCAGGCGGCATTGGCCACCAGGTTAACCTGGTTGAAGTCGCGAAGGTCTTTGTCCTGGATCTGATTTTTACGGCATCCCAGGGTGAAGATTAGGGCGGCGATTAAAAAGAGGGAGAGTTGTTTTATGTTAATCATATTAGCAATTTTGAGGTGATCGTTATGATTCTGATTCCGGCGGATAGGGCAAAGAGGATTCCTACGCAGGTGGCTGCGCGAGGTACGTTGATTGAAAGGAACTGTTTCTACGGGAGGATGGGTATTCTGAGCTCAGAAAGGCGGTAAGCAGAAGTACAAACGGGGGTTTATTCGCAGGGGTTGCCCGGAATTTTAACATTTTGGATTGTCTCCCCCCTTATTTCGCCAGCAACTCCCCGGGTATCTTTCCAACAGCCGATGGGAAGGAGAGTCCCAATAGTCGGGCGACAGCGGGCGCTATATCCCGCAGGTTCATAAGAGGGATCTCCCCGCCCTGGCGGATGCCGGGCCCAAAAGCTACAAACCCGGTCCGGATCTCCCTGAAATCCGGGAAATATCCATGGGTTCCTCCATGGCCTTCTTTCACCGCCTCCCCTGTCATCGCATTGCCGAAGGAAGCCCCATTCTCCGCGCTGAGCGCAAAAGCTACTTCCGGATTACCCCCGATGGCGCGCAGCTGCGCCCTGTCGATGACCCGGAAAAAGGCCTTCACTTCCGGCGGCAGCCCCTCGAGCAGCTCCCGTACTTTCTTCAGCGTTGGTTCGTCATTCGGGTCTTTCAGGTACAGATAGGTAGAACCGCCCACGGAGAAGAACTGGGCTTTCCATTCGTCCTTTTTTACATCTGTGATAAGCCCCGCCCTGATAAGCCAGATATTGGGGTTGACACTGGTCTTTACATTGTTGAACCCATGGTCGCCCGTGACGATGAATACGGTCTTATCCCAGATGCCCGCCTCTTTAAGGGCGTCCATCATGATGCCGATGGCGCTGTCGGCCCCCGCTACGGCTGCCCTCACCTTGTCTCCGTCCCGGCCCTGCATGTGTTCATAATGATCGACGGAGAACAGATGGATGGTCATGAGGTTAGGTTGGTCTTTTTTGATCACGTAAGCGGCAATCCGCCCTACATTCACATCCCTGCCATAGTTGATGCTGTCCCCGTTGAAAAGCTGTTTCCTTAGTTCGTCCACAATACCGGCCGGCTTCGAATATTTTTCACGCACGGCTTCTCCCATACTGCCGATATCGGGGATGTCATATCGTACAGGCGCCTCCGCCGACACGGGCCAGAACAGGGCGGCCACCTTCAATCCTTTTTCCTGCGCCACGCCCCAGAGCGTGGGAACTTTTATCGAACCGGCATTCCAGTACATCTTGCCCGTCGGTCCATTGGGCTCGAACATATTATTGTAATAGATCCCATGCTGCTCCGGCTGTACACCCGTTACGATCGTGGTATGGGAAGGATAGGTCATGGAGGGAAATACGCTGTTCACGCCGTCTGCAGACACACCGCCTTTCATCAACTCCCGGATATGTACGGCATTCCAGGAAGGATCCCGATAAAAATCCGGGCGAAAGCCGTCCACGGTCACCAACACCACATGTTGCACTTGCTGAGCCTGGCTGCTTCCCATGCCTGCCGCCAAAAAGGCGGACAGCAGAGATCTCTTAAGAAATTTTCTCATAGTATTTTATATATTGATCCATTTGTTTATTGCCATTGCGGATTCTGCCCCAAGTTAGGATTCAACAGCAGATCTCCGTACGGAACAGGATACAAATATTTATAGTCTTCCCAGTCCCTTGTTACATTATCCAGCCAATGGAGCTCGCCATAGGTGTCATTCGACAGGCGCTGGGGGTTGGCGACGCCATTAATGGTAGCCGCCACGTTGATATAGGTTACTCCACTGACCTGGGGAGAAGGAGGGGTCGTCTCATAGAAACAGACGTCATACACTCCATCGCCATTGAGGTCCATCAACTGGTTGAGCGCCGGAACATACATCCCATTCCAGGGTTTGCCCAGCAGCTCCCCATGTTTCCACCGGATCAGGTCGGCGAAGCGAAATCCTTCCATGGTCAGCTCGATGCCTCTTTCTCTCCGGATCTCCAGCAGCACCGGATCGGTGATATCCGGGAAATAGTTGGCCTCCAGATAAGGGTCTGCTATCGTCGGCAGCGAGGAGAGTCCTCCTGTGATACCGGCCCTTGCCCGAAGGGCGCCGATGGTCTTTGTCCAGTCGGGAGCCGTCAGCAACCCAAGCTCCGCCTGTGCCTCGGCATAGTTCAGCAGGATCTCGGCATACCGCATCAGGCAGATGGAATTGATATTGAGGGTCCCATTGTCATAGTAAGTGTCATCCAGGCACCACTTGATCGGCTGATAACCGGTATAGCTATAGGAGAATACCGGTGGCGCAGGAATAGTTTTTCCACTGCTGATCCTTGAATAACCAGGGGTACGGATGGTCTGTGAGAGCCGGAGATCCCTTCCAACAGTCTCTTTTACAAAAGGCAGGGTATCATGTCCCGATAGGTCCGTAAAACGGGAGCCATCGAGGTTGAGGTAGGTATTGATAAAAGTGCGGGTAAGGCTGAAGCGGGAGCCGTACGTGGCGCTGGTAAAATACCAGTTGGCGTCATTTAATACGGCGAGGGCGGCACTGCTGACAATGGACAGCATCACTTCTGTATTCACGGGACTGGTGCTGATGAACAGGTTGCGGTATGCCTGGCTGACCCCTCCCGAAGTATTCAGGGTATATCCGCTGCTGTCCATCACGGCCTTTGCGGCGCTGGCGGCATCCTGCAGCCACTGGGCAGCCGAACCTGTTAAATTATAGGAAGTCTGGTATCTCCGGAAAGTGCCTTCAAAGAGACAGATCCTGGACTTCAGTCCATAAGCTACCCATTTGGTGATCTGGCTGGAAGTAGGGTCGGCGGTAGCCATCGTGATATGGGTAATGGCATAATTGATGTCGGCCAGCACTGAGTCCATCACCAGCGTACGGGCATCCCGGCCGGCATACAAGGCCGGGTCATTTACCCCCAGGGGCCGGCCGATCCACGGCACATTCCCGAATTTCTGCACCATGCCATAGTAGAAATAAGCCCGGAAGAAACGAGCCAGGCCCAGGAAATTCTCCCGGACAGACTGCGGAACGGCGGGGTTCGTACAGTTGGCGATAAAATAGTTGATATTCCGCAGCTTGGACCAGTTCCATCCGGTGGCCTGCCGGGAGCTGAACGCCCCTTGAATCAGGTAGCTGGGCGCCGAGCTTTGTGCCGCGTAGTCCGATCCTGCCACCCCCGCATCCACTTTGTAGAGGTCGTTGATGAGGGGAAGACTGTCATAAAAAGAATTGGCATATAGCTGCAGTCCCTGCTGGCTTCCAAAGACAGCTTCGTTGGTGGCTGTCGACCTGGGCGTCTGGTTGAGATTTTTACTGCAGCTGGTGAACAGGGCCACCGCTCCCAATAAGATCGCGAACAGATATTGACAAATATTTTTTATCCGGTTCATACAGATATTTTAAGATAGATAAATAAAGAATTAAAGGGTAACAGATAATCCGAACGTGACACTCTTTAAAATAGGATAGTTATTCCCGTTACCGGAATTGCTGTAAACACCGGAAGCGTTGGTATTAAGTATAACATCCGCTCCGCCCAGGCTTTCCGGGTCCAGGTTACGGGTCAGCTTGTACATGGGAGACCAGGACCAGAGGTTCTCTCCCGAGACATATACACGAACCCCGGTAAGATGCGCCTTTTGGACCAGGCCGGCCGGCAGGTTGTAGCCCAGCTGGATGTTCTTCAGACGTATATATGCAGCATTCTGCAGGTATTTGGTCTGAGGGTTGTACAGCTCTCCCGCACTGTTCTGCGCCACATATCCACGATACCTCGGGAAATAAGTGTTGGGGTTGGCGGGCGACCAGATCTTCCCCAGTTGGTATTGCATCAGGTTGTTATAAGGTCTGTTGAACTGTCCCCAGAACTCATCCGCCTCGGACCCGGGCCACCAATCCCTTTTGGCGATGCCCTGGAAGAAGGCGCTGATAAAAATATTGTTCCAGTCCGCACTCAGGTTGAAGCCATAAGAATACCGGGGAGTGGAATTACCGATGACCCGCATGGATCCCGGGTTGTTAGCCGTATAGTCGCCATTGTTGACCACGCCGTTGTGAATACCCTGGGCAAGATCCTGTGCATTGAGGTCTTTGAACTTGACATCTCCCGGCAGCCACTGGCCGCTGTTGGAAGCCTTGAAGATAGCCTGGGTAGCTTTTCCGCCCGTCTTCGGATCGTTGACATTATCCGCCGTCCAATATCCGTCATTCGTATAGCCCCAGATCTCGCCCAGCGTCTCTCCGACATAATAATCACCCAGGTTCTTGGTGGTATTGTTATATCGGGTGATCGTAGATTTATAGTCCGACATCCAGACGCTGATGGAATAATGAAAAGGCCTGGAAGCTACTTTGAATTCATCTCTCCAGGAGATAGAAGCCTCCCAGCCATTGGTGCGCATGTCAGCATAATTGCCTTTGGGCACTCCCGTTCCGAATACCGCCGGCAGCGTCTTGCCCACCGTGAACATATTCGTGGTAAGACGGGAATAGATGTCACCGCTGATCTGCAAGCGGTTGGACAGGGCCGACAGATCCAGCCCCAGGTCCTTGGTGGTTGCCTTCTCCCAGGTAAGTCCGTCAGGCAACACGGTGGGCTGCTGGGTCTCCTGGGAACGGACGCCATTCACCACCTTCGTGGATTGTGTGATCTTGAAAGCCTGCTGGAAGGCATAGGAGCTGATGCTGCCATTCCCTAAGGAGCCATAAGAGCCCCGGAATTTCAAGTCCGAAATATATTTGGGGTCCAGGTTCCAGAAAGCCTCTTTCGCCACCCTCCATCCCGCCGAAACCGAAGGGAAAAAGGCATACCGTTCGTTGGAAGGGAATTTGGAAGACCCGTCATAACGTCCGTCCAGTTCCAACAGGTAGCGGTCTTTATACGCATAGTTCAATCGGGAGAAACCTCCCAGGATAGCCCATTTGTCATAGCCTCCCGCCGTGGTAATATTCTGTCCCAGGGCCAGGCTGAGGTCTGTGGCATCACTAAAGGCCAGCCCGTTGCGGAGGGTACTCGCCGCATTCAAGGTGGATTGCTCGTAGTTATAGCCTACCAACGCCTTGACGGAATGGGCGCCCCCAAAAACAGACTCGTACTCTGCATAAATGTTCGTCGCCAGGTACTGCGTCTGATTGGTCTGCATCTGCAGGTCGTTATAATTGGTACCGACATAAGCCGTCGCACCCTTCGTCACGCTGTAAGGCACCTGCACCCGGATCTGCTTCTGGTTGGAGTCCGTATTCTGAAAAGTAAAGTCGCCTTTCACCCGGAATTTGTTATTAAAGAATTTGGCGGTGAACCCGGTGGTGTTCCGGATCACCTGGCTGTTCAGGTCGATACCATTCTTTCCATAGTAGAAATCTCCCACTGTATAGGCGGCGGAAAAAGTGAGGGTCTTGTCAGGATTCAGCAACATAGAAGAAGGATGCCCTTCATCGGAAAGGTTTCGCCAGATGCTGCCCCCCTCGCCCACATTCAGGGGATTGTGATAACCCCTGCTGGCGAATTGGGTGGTATTGTCGACCTGCAGCCAGGGGAATAATTCGATGCTGCCCTTGGCCATAAAATTGTAGAGATGATAATCGTCCGAGTTGTAGCGGAAGATGCCATCCTGCCCATAATAGCGGCCGGTGATATAGTAGCTGGTCTTGCCGCTGCCACCGGAGATAGACAGGTTCTGGTCTATCGCGCCATTATGCTTCTTATAGAGAAGGTCATACCAGTTGGTATTACCGTAATACACGTAATTCCCGTTCACGACATCCACCTTAGGCTGGGTAGGGTCTGCATTCCTCCGGGCGTATTCGGTTAAATAAGCTTGTGAGAAAGGCTGGGTCTTGTTGATATTCTGGGGGATCTGGGAATAATCATTCCAGGCCGTCCAGGCGGAGTCGAACATGCTGGCATACTGGTAGCCATTGGAGACGATGTCCGGCACCGTAGTGGGGCTCTTTATCGAGTAGTTGGAGGAATAAGTAATGGTGGTCCTTCCCTTCTGAGGCTGTTTGGTAGTGATCAATACTACGCCGAAAGCAGCCCGGGCTCCGTAGATGGCGGAGGAAGCCGCATCTTTCAGGACGGTGACCGAAGCCACGTCGTTGGGGTTCAGCAAACTTGGATCGGCTTGTATACCGTCGATCAGTACCAGCGCATTACCCCCCTGCCCGATAGAGGTATTTCCCCGGATATTGTACGCAGCTGAAGTGATGGGTTTGCCATCGGCCGGCACCAGGTTGAGATTGGGGATCACTCCCTGAAGGCCCTGTGACAGATTAGGGATGGACCGGCGGTCCAGTACATCTCCGCTGACCTGGGCAACGGCGCCTGTCAGATTCGCCCTTTTCTGCGTACCATAACCGACTACCACCACTTCGCTCAACGAGCCTGCCTGCGCTTTTAACTTCACCAGGATGGAGGTAGACGCATCAGCCCTGAGCGTATAACCGGAAAGGGTCTGTTGCTCGAATCCGATATTGCTGAAGCTGAAATTATAACGGCCGTTCACCGGCAATTTTGCAAAACTGAATACACCGGCTGTGTCTGTCTGCGTGCCCGCGGAGAGACCCGTCACCGCATTGGATGCCAGCACCGTTACACCCGACAGGGGTTCGCCCTGGCTATTACGGACGATACCGGTTACGCTGCCCGTGTGGTTCTGCCCCCGGACGGATAATCCTGTAACGCAAAACAGCAGCACCCCGAAAAATAACATTAGTCCTTTTCTCTTAGCAAATAGTTTGCTTTTCATGTTAGTTTTTTTCATTTTTTGGAAAAAGAGATCCTATACACTGTCTGACAGTGTTTCAGCAAATTCCTTTTTTGCTGCTGAGGCCTTTGGCTATGGCTCGCTTCTTTTGATAATGTAACCGCCGTTATGGCTGATCACCGATAAATGGTTTAGTAATGCGATGTCCTGAATGATCTTACTGAGGGAATCCTTCTTTTCTAATCTCCCGATAAAATATTTGTTGCTGATATCTTTCCTTGAATATTGGATCTTTACATTATAGATAGCCGATAACTGATCGAATACATCCGCCAGGTTCTGGTTGTTAAACATATACCAGTTGGAAATACTGTCAGGCCGCACGGCCCGGTTCCTGGCCATTTCGGTATTGGCTTTTTTCTCTTTTCCGAATTCGAGGATGGCCACATCCCTGTTCTTCCGGTTGAATACGAATTCCTGCCCAGGGACCAGGTAATAATCTTTTCTCTCGTTGCCGGACGCCAGTTGCGCCAGGGAGACCAGCACTTTCCCTTCGTATAATTTTACTTTCACCTGGTCCGATCCGGGGTTCCCCGCTACGTCAAAGGAAGTCCCCAGGACCGTAGTGTAGATTCCCTCGTTGTTTACGATAAAAGGCTGTCGTTCATTTTTCAATACTTCAAAGGCAGCTTTCCCTATCACTTCCACTTCTCTTTTATCATAATGTCCCAGATCCTGCCGGTAACGAATATGGGTCCCCGCGAACAATCTCACCGTAGAACTGTCCGGCAACGTCACCAGCATTTCTCTTTTCCCGGGGTTATCTTTGTCGATCCAGCTGATAGCAGCCAGCTGCTCAACCGGTTTTGCCCTTCCATCGGCCAACCTGCCGGTATGCAGCAGGTACCACCCTGCTATACCCAGCAGCACCGAAGCCGCCGCCGCAACAGAAACCCATGACCGGAAAGGCCTTTTTGAGGGGAGCATAGGTTTTTCAACGCCTGTTGCTGCCCCGATGAAAGCCAGCATCTCTTCCCGGTATCCCGGGGGCAGGGGCGTTGTACTATCTGCCTGTTCAAATTCGTTCAGTAAATATTTCTCATCAGGATGCTGATGGAAATACTCCCAAACCATCTTTGCCTCCTCTTCCGAACAAAGCCCTTTTTCAAATCTTTCTATCAGTTCATCACTTATTTTCTCCATGCATTGATCAATAAATGTCTTTCGATAATATATGTACAGTTGAGAAGGGGGTTGACCCCTGCTGTCCGAAAAAATATTTTTCAGCCGCCTTCTTTCAGAAATGAGAACAGAGTAGCAACAGGAGGGCTATCACCACCTCCCTGATATGCCGGAAAGCTTTGGTGACATGGTCTTCTACCGTTTTGACGGAAATACTTAACTGGGAAGCGATCTCCTTATTGGTGCAGCCATGGAAGGTCTTTAGAATAATGATCTTTTTGCGCACGGGCGGCAGGGTTTGGATGGCTGCATTCACTTCGTCGGATACTTCAAAGGAATTATCCATAACCGGGTGGAGATATTCTTTCTCCTTCATTTGTAAATGAACAGCCTTTAATTTTTTTTGAGTACTCTCTTTTTTGATGTGATTGATCAGCAGGCCGCGGGCGATGATAAAGATCTGTTTTTCCAGCGGATGCTCCTCCGACAGGGTATGGCGGAACTGCCAGAGGCGGATAAAACATTGCTGGGTAAGGTCTTTGACAGGTTCGTGCTCGGGAATCCTTTTCAGGAAGAAGCGGAAGATCTTAATGTGCAATAGATTGTATACCTCCAGGTAGGCGGCATGGTCGCCTTCTTTGATGCTAATCAGTTTTGGCAAATCAGCAGTTTGTGAACTATTCATAATAGCAGGCAAGTTGCAAAAAACATAAGCAAGGACCAGACCAAGGTAATAAACTTAATGGAAAGATAAAATTTCAAGGTCGGGGTAAAGTTTTAGCTGGGCTCCAATATTTATTGATACATTTCAATATATTGATGTATATTTGCCCCCTTATGAAGAAGTCAATCTATATCATGGCGCTGGGAGCCTTTGGCATTATAACCACTGAATTCGGCGTGATCGGCATCCTGCCGGCCATCGCGAAGCAATTCCATATTTCCATCGACACGGCGGGCTGGCTGTTAAGCGGGTTTGCCCTCACCATAGCGCTGACAGGGCCTTTTGCGGTATTACTAACAGCCAGGATCAACCGTAAAGTAATGATGTGCCTGGTCCTGTTCACCTTCATTCTCTCCAACCTCTTATCCGCTGTCGCCCCCAGTTTTACCGTGCTGATGATTGCCCGGATCTTACCGGCCTTCCTCCATCCTGTATTCTGGGCGGTGGCCACCGTGGCCGCAGCCAAACAGGTCGAGCCTTCGGAGGCTCCGAAAGCAGTATCGGTCGTCTTGGGCGGTCTCAGTATAGCGACGGTACTGGGTGTGCCGATCACTACTTATATGGCAGAGTTGTTCAACTGGCAGGCATCCTTCCTGTTGTCGGGATTGATCAACCTGGTAGCCTTTCTGGGCCTGGTCTTCTTCGTGCCTTCGATGCCTGCGGACGAAACGACCTCTTACAAAACACAGCTTAAAATATTCAGGAATGGCCAGTTGTGGGTGAACCTGGTGGCAACCCTGGTGATGATCGCCGGTATGTTCGCCAGTTACGGCTACCTGGCGGCCTACCTGGATAAGATCACCCGCATGAACGGATCGCAGGTGAGTATCATGTTACTCCTTTTCGGCGGCGCAGGCATTCTCGGCAACTGGCTGGCGGGCATCGCCCTCAGCAGAAATGCCCTGCTGACCCTGCGGGTATTCCTCTTCTCCCTGGTCATCATACACATCCTGGCCTTTACCTTTGGCGGATCTTTTTTCATCATGGCGGGTATCATCAGTCTCTGGGGATTTGTACATACCGCGGGCTTTCTCATCGGCCAGACCCGATCCACCTCCGAAGCGCCCGAAGCGCCGGAGCTGGCAGCCAGCCTGATGGTATCCTTTGGGAATGCCGGGGTTACGGTAGGCACCCTGTTGGGCGGATTCGTCATCACCCATTATGGGATCCATCATATCACCTGGATGAGCATCGGCCTGCTGGTGGCAGCCCTGGGCATCAGCTCCATCGTCGTTAAGAAACGGGCCGCCCGGACGGCCAGCCTGGAAATGGAATCTGCCGCTTAGCCATTACTTAGAGCAGAAAAAAGGGATCGTCCTTGAAGGCTTTCCAGTCGTCTTCCAGCTGTTTCCTCATGGCGACGAACAATTGCTGGTCGAAGTCCCCGAATTGCAGGGTACGGTCAGCCGGCGCCAGGGATTTCTCCCGCTGCAGGATATTCTCCAGCGCGAGCACATATTCCAGCATTTTAGCGCAGGTGGTGAACTGCCCGCAGGCTACCACCTTGTCCATTCTCTTACTGGCAGCGTCCTGATGATCGTACCATAGGGTAGTTCCCATCGTGCTGGCGATTTCCGCCACGGAGTTGAGCTTCGTACATCCCTTTAACAGCAGGTCTGCCTCCCCTGCATCGAATTTACCGCGGATGTTGCTCTCCCGGCTCGTTATATTGAAGAGGCTCAGTTCATAGATGACGTTGAAGACCCTCCGGTTACCCCAGATATCCTTTCCATAAAAATTCCCGAAAAAAATATCGAAGATCAGCCGGCGGGTCTGCTTCAGGTTGATGTCCAGCAGCAGGCTCAGCATAGAGCCTAACCGGGTTTTCAGTATTTGCTCCAGCACGCCGATACGGGCGCCTTTCAGGTATTTTACCATCGAGCCCAGGGCCGCATCGGAAAAATTAGCAATGGCCGGCGTCCCCGCCTTTAAGGATGCGATGAGCTCTTTGTCCGAAGCTGCCAGGGATCCTGTCAGTCTTCCGATCATAGGATTCCCTTCTTTATAGCCTATGGCCAGCGCCACCAGCACCAACGCCAGGATGGCAGGCGACAGCAGGAGAAAGCCAAGATTCATCCAGCCTCCGGGTTCCGCAAAAACCAACAGCATGATGGCCAGGACCAGCAGCACCATGGAGACGATACCGGTGATCTTCAGGATCGAGCTCAGCCTGGCGACAGCCTTCCTCAATCCCCCTCCTATACTGGCCACATTCTTTTTGCGATAGCTGCCTGTCTCCACGGAAGGGGGCGGCACATAAGGGTCCATGAAATAACTGGCCACATCCGAAACGATCATCAGGTCGAACCCGCTGGCAGGGTCGTTCAGCCTCCTTCTCTTGTCCGCCAGCATGGCGCTGTAAACACCCTGGTTATCGTCGACACCGCCATCCATCAGCCCGATGGGAGTATCCAGCAGTCTGGGTCGATTATTGTAATCCGTTATGATCATCGCCTGCTCTAACGTATTGCAGTCAAGCCCCTTCTTTTTCTTCACATCATCCCGTGCGGGATAACTGAAGTCACGGGGATAGATAATGGGCTCAAAGCCGGCGGGGAAACAGGAAGAGGAGGCCATAATATCCCCCAGCTTGATCTGCTTCAGAGTTTCCAGGGCCGTCTTATCGATCTTGTTAAAGTATATATACTGATTGCCCGTCTTGCCATCCACAGAGGTACCACCCGGCGAGACCGATACCGGACCTCCCGCCTGCCAGCGAAAAGACAGGCCCCTGTAGAATTCCGTCGCATTAAAACAAACTTCCACATCCTGTCGGTCGACGGGCTGAGCAGGTCCGACGGGCTGGCCGGGCGGGCCTGGTTCAGCTGTTAAACCGGGTTCAGCGGGTTGACCCGGTTCATCGGGGAGACCCTCTCCCCAATAGACCCCGAAGGTCTCTCCCCTGAATAATTTCCGGTCATAGATCTTGGCAAATGCATTGATGAAATTTCTGCTCTTGTCTTCATCCTCCCATTCCTTATCCTCATTCATGATAGCCAGTACTTCTTCCAGCAACGTCTCCCCATTCATAAAGGTCCGTATGTCCTTATATACTGTTTCAAAAGGAAGCCCTTTCTTCCGGTAGGACGAAAACAATATAGCGGGGAAAGTCCCGCCGGAAGCGGAGGAGATAAATTCCACATTGTCCAGCAGGCTTCTTTCCTTTCCTGCGGGATCCTTATATTTCAGGTGATGGAGATAACTCATGGTGCCGATGCTGAAGGAGGCGGCCCGGAAGCCTCCCCCCGACAGGGCCAGGGCAATTTTAGCAAACGGGGTCTTCAACGGAGTGGCATGCAGTTGATTTTTATCTGTCTGCTCCGCCGTACGATCGCCCGGCAGGGTTGCTGTCACAACAGGGGTTAGCTGCTCTTCCATAAAGATGAGATTAGGTTGTTACGGACATCAATATATTGATTTTTTATCATGCAAAAAAAAGGTGTTTGTGTGGATTTACTTTTCCCCGTTACCTTTATTCAAACTCTGCTATATGAATGGCTTCCTGACGATGCTGTTGTTCATACCCTTCTTACCCATCCCGGGCGTCTTTAAGCTCTACGATCCCTATCCCGTTTATACGGGCAATGATCTGGGCCTCCGTTATACAAAGACCGAAGCCCGGTTCCGGATCTGGAGCCCTCCGGCCGAGGCCGCAGAAATTTTGCTTTATAAGGCAGGCAGCGACCCCTTACCCTTTAAAACGGCCGAACTAAAAAAAGGGAAGGCCGGTGACTGGTCTGTCCGGCTAACGGGAGACTGGAAAGGGACCTTTTATACTTTCCGCGTAAAGATCGGCGGAGCCTGGAGTGAGGAGGTCCCCGATCCCTATGCCAGGGCAGTGGGAATTAATGGAAAGAAGGCCCAGGTGGTGGACCTGAAAGATACGGATCCACCGGGGTGGGCAGAGGATAAAAGCCCCCGGTTCTCAAAGAACAACCGGCCGACGGATGCCATTATCTATGAATTACATATCCGCGACGCCAGCATCCACTCCCATTCCGGTATCCGCCACAAGGGAAAATTTTCCGGGCTGCGGGAAGAAGGCACGGTAAATATAGACGGGCTGTCCACCGGGCTGGGGCATTTGAAGGAGCTGGGTGTCACTCATATCCACCTGCTACCCTTCTTCGACTATAATTCCGTGGATGAGAGTAAGCCCGACAGCCTGCAATACAACTGGGGTTATGATCCCCTCAATTATAATGCGCCGGAAGGTTCGTATAGCGACAACCCCTATGACGGAACCGCCCGGATAAAAGAACTCAAACGCCTTATTGCCTCCTTTCATCACCATGGACTACGGGTGATCATGGATGTTGTATATAATCATACGGCCCTCACCGGCCGATCCAATTTTAATCAACTCGTACCCGGTTACTATTACCGTCATAATAAGGACGGGAGCTTTTCCAACGCCACGGCCTGCGGGAACGAGACAGCCAGCGAAATGCCCATGATGCGCAAATTCATCCTGGAAAGCGTTGCGTATTGGGCCCGGGAATATCATATCGATGGTTTCCGTTTCGACCTGATGGGAGTGCATGATATCGGGACGATGAACCGGATAGCAGATACCCTTCATAAAATAAACCCCTCTATCCTCCTCTATGGGGAAGGCTGGACGGCTGGCGATTCCCCCTTGCCGGATTCGTTGCGGGCTATTAAAAAGAATGTCGGGCAGCTACGTGGCATCGCCGTGTTCGGCGATGAAATGCGGGATGGTATAAAAGGCAGTGTTTTTGATGTACATGACAAAGGTTTTGCCAGTGGCAAGGCAGGCATGGAAGAATCCGTGAAATTCGGCATCGTTGCAGCCTGCCCTCACCCTCAAATCGATTATTCCAAAGTCAACTATTCAAAAACTCCATATGCCAACGATCCGGGAGAAGTGATCACGTATTGCGAATGCCACGATAACAATACACTTTGGGACAAATGGGCATTATCCTGTCCCGATGCAGCAGGGGAACAACGGGAGAAAATGCAGCTGCTCGCCCTGACAATCGTGCTTACGTCCCAGGGCATTCCCTTTCTGCACGCCGGATCAGAATTCCTCCGCTCCAAAAAGGGAGTGGAGAACTCCTATAATGCCCCCGACAGCATCAATGCCCTTAACTGGGACCTGAAAAGAAAGAATTCCTCCGTTGTACAGTATGTAGAAAGGCTGATTCGTCTCCGGAGGCAACACGCTGCTTTCCGGATGACAACAGGCAAACAGATCGCAGAGAATATCCGGTTTGATGAACAGGCACCTGCCGGCACCATCATTTACACTATCAATGGGGCGGCTCTCGGGGATTCCTGGAAGAAGATCCGCATTGCTTTCAACGGTGGCAATACTGAAAAAGTGTTGCCCCTGCCTGACGGCAGGTGGAGAGCCGGCCTACTTCCCCAGGCCCCATTTCCTCACCAGGCCGGATCGGATGCCGGAACTTATTCCGGGAATATTCACCTCCCGGCCTATAGCGCAATAATTCTCTATCAATAAGATCAGGTCTTTCTCCGCTAAACGTTAAGAATTAGTGATATTATGTCCAAAAAAACGGGAATCCCAGCTTTCTAACCTACCTTTTACGTCTATGCTCAAACACGTCGCAGACCTAAAGACATTGCTGTACCTCGCACTTACTACCGCTATTTTTTTTGTACAATGGAATACCGGCTTTTACTGGCCGGTATATATTCTATCCTTATACTTTGCCATTACCGTCGCGGTGATTGCCCATAACCACAACCATGTTCCCATGTGGAAGTCTTCCCTGCTCAACCACGTCATGGACAACTGGATCACGCTGTTGTATGGATTTCCCGCTTTCGCCTGGACACCGACGCACAATAAAAATCACCATAAATTCAATAACCGTGAGGGGGATTATACGATCACCTACCGCTACAGCGAACGGAACAATCTGTTTACGCTGCTCTCCTACCCTTCCATCAGCAGTTATTTTCAGCAAAGCCCGGTCATGGGCCATCTCCGGCACCTGTATGCCAATAAAAGGAATAAGTTCTACCTGGCCATCCTGCAATATGTAACGCTGGGACTTTTCATCGGGATCACCTTATGGCTGGACTGGCGGAAATCCCTGCTGTATGTCGTCATTCCCCAGCAGATAGCCTTATTCACGGTCATGATCTTTAATTATATCCAACATGTTCATGCGGATGAAGAGTCAAAATTCGACCATTCCCGGAATTTTGTCAGCCGGTTTACCAATTTCATGATGTTCAACAATGGCTATCATACGGCCCACCATAATAAAGCCAGCCTTCATTGGAGCGACCTTCCCCAGGCCCATGCCCGTATCGCCCATCTTATCGCCCCGCAGCTGAATCAGAAGGTCATTCTCATCTATCTTTTTAAGACCTACATCATCGCCCCTTTCGGGGCTGCTTACAAAAAGACGAATTCCATGCGGCTGCAGCGCAAGTCGAAGGAAGGGGAACCGCAAGACCCTATCCCCCACTAATAAAACACAAAGGGGCCGCCATATTCCCAATTCACCTTACATTTAAACATTCAAAACCAATCGCCTCGTTATGAATGTCTTTTCCGCCAATCGTCGCGCTGCTGGCAGCGCCAAGCCAACTTCCGCATTCCGCGCCGCCGGCCTCGTACTGTTATCCGGCCTGCTGCTGACGGCATTTACCTGCCCGGCGCAAAAGATCCTGCGGGTGGGTGTAGCAGGGCTGACACATGACCACGTACACAATATCATGCACCAATTCAAGAAGGGGGAAGTCATCATAGCCGGCATTGCAGAGGCGGATGAGCAACTGGTGGCACGTTATAAAAAGACCTACCAGCTACCGGACTCCCTTTTCTTCAAGAGTCTCCCGGCGCTGCTGGAACATACCCGGCCGGATGCCGTACTGGCCTATAACGCCATCTCCGAACACCTGGGAGTAGTAGAGATCTGCGCCCCCAGGGGTATCTCCGTCATGGTGGAAAAACCCCTGGCCACCACGGTAAAGGATGCCGACAGGATAGCCGCCTTAGCCAGGCAATACCATATCCACGTCCTCACCAATTATGAGACCACCTGGTATAATACCAATCAACAGATCAACGAACTGGTCAATACGCAGCACGCTATCGGGGACGTGAGGAAAATGATCGTACACGATGGACACCAGGGCCCCAAAGAGATCGGCTGCAGCCCGGATTTCCTCAACTGGTTGACCGACCCGGTGAAAAATGGGGGCGGGGCGCTGCGGGATTTCGGCTGTTACGGCGCCAACCTGATGACCTGGCTGATGAAAGGGAAGGCTCCTATCTCCGTTACTGCCATCACCCATCATATCAAACCAGCTATTTATCCCAAAGTGGAAGACGATGCCACCATCCTGCTGGAATATGCCGACGCGACGGGCATTATCGAGGCCTCCTGGAACTGGCCTTTTAGCATCAAGGACTGGGAAGTATTCGGCGTGTCCGGTTACCTGCATGCCCTCAATGACAAGAACCTGGAGGAAAGGACCAAAAGATCTTATGACAGCATCACCGTTAAACCGGCCGCTTACCAGGACAATCTTCCTTACCTGGCAGACGTCCTGAGTGGAAAGACGGACCCGGCAGGGGATTGCTCCTCCCTGGAGAACAACCTCATCGTGGTGCGTATTCTGGCCGCGGCCACTAAGTCCGCCGCCGAAGGAAAGAAGATCGTGCTGTAAATGGTATCTTTGGGCATGCAATTGACCAGGAAAGTTATTGGTGAAGAGCTAAATCTTTTCGAAGACCATTTCAAAGAAGCCGTCAGGAGTCATGTTCCCCTTTTAAACGGGATCATGAATTACATCATCTCTCGCAAAGGCAAACAAATGCGGCCCATGTTCGTATTGTTATGCGCACGCCTGGGAGGCCCCATCAATGACAGCAGTTACCGGGCAGCCTTGTTTGTGGAAATATTGCATACCTCCACCCTGATACACGACGACCTGGTAGATGAGTCGCTGGAAAGAAGAGGCGCCTGGTCCATCAATGCCTTATGGAAGAACCGGACCGCCGTCTTTGCAGGAGATAATCTTTTTACCAAAAGTATTTTACTGTTATTATCGCAAGGGGACCACATTATCCTGAAAATTTATTCGGACGCCATCGGGAAAGTCATCGAAGGGGAACTGCTGCAGATGGAGAAATCCCATAAGCTCAACCAGCAAGAGGACGTTTATTATGACATTATAAAAGGCAAAACGGCCACGCTGCTGGCAGCCTGCTGCGCAGCGGGAGCCGCCTCCACTTTTGAAGATCAGGGGTCCATCCGCAAACTCTATCAGTTCGGTGAGACGGTCGGCATCGCTTTTCAAATAAAGGACGATCTGCTGGATTATGGCAATACCGACATCGGCAAGCCGACAGGGAATGATATCAAGGAGAAGAAAATCACCCTCCCCCTCATTTATACCTTGAATACCTGCCCACCCCCACTGAAGAAAAAACTATTGGACATCGTCAAACACCATCATGCCGATAAGGAAAAAGTGCAATTTGTCGTTGCGGAAGTCATCAAAGCCGGCGGCATTCGCTACGCGGAAGAGAAGATGCTGTACTACCGGGACGAAGCCCTGAAGCTATTATTTGAGTTCCCTCCTTCGGATGTCCGGGCAGCACTGGAAGAGTTGGTGAGGTATACTACTGATAGAAGTTATTAGGGAGCGGCCCTTCGGCCCTACAGTCCTCAGTTCCGGGTCTGATGATGGCCCTGGCGGGCATAACGCCCTTGGCGTTATTGGTTGGACGCCATGTATTCCTGCAGGGTGATCTTTCCACTCATCAGCTGGACATATAATACTTCCGGGCTCAAATTTCTTTCTTTGATCTGAACCACTAACTCTTTGTCGAAAAAGAGGTTTTTTAAGATAGATTTCATAGTTGTAATCTTTAATTGTTACTGTAAAATTACCATGGGAATTTCATGCCTGCCAGACAAGTTAGGGCCCTTCCTATTATCCCAAACCTGTTAAAAAAACAGCAAAACCCTTGCTGACAGCGGATTTAGCCGGGATTCTGCTATGAACGCCAATAGCGAACGGACGGAGTATCAAAAGCGAACAGTCAATAGGAGAGGGATATTGTAATGCACTGATTATCAATTTTGTAAAATCCGGCATATTTTAGGATGTCCCATCGGGAAGAAACCTAACTATGCTTACAAATTACTTCCGGATCGCCTACAGGAATCTTGTAAAAAACAAAGCCCATTCTTTTATCAACATTGCAGGCTTGTCTGCCGGCATGGCCATCGCCATGCTGATCGGCCTCTGGATCGCCGATGAATGGGCCTTCGACAGGAACTTCGAAAACTATGACCATATCGCCACCGTCTGGCAAAACAATTCCGACAATGGCAGTATCCTCACAGGAACCAATGTCCCCTTCCCCCTGGGAGCCGAACTCCGTAATACTTTCGGCGGCGACTTCAAAGAGGTAGCCATGTCCAGCTTTGATCAGACCCATATCTTCGCAGTGGGAGATAAACGACTGAGCCCGGTAGGCCGCTATTTCGAGCCGGCCATCACAAAAATATTATCGCTGAAAATGCTGGCCGGCAGCGGTGACGCCCTGAACGACCCACATTCCGTCCTGTTATCAGCATCCCTGGCCAAAGCTTGCTTCGGCAATGCGGACCCGATGAACAAGACTCTCAAAATGGATAACCATACCAACCTTACCGTGGCAGGGGTGTACCAGGATATACCTTATAGCTCTTCTTTTAAAACCATTACTTTTTTGCTGCCCTGGTCACTCCGTGTCCAGGACGGGGGATTGGATAAGAACAACTGGAGGGCCAACGGTTTCCAGGTCTTTGTACAGACGGCCGGGCATACCTCCATGGAGAAGGTGTCGGCGAAGATCAAAGACGTCACACTGCAGCACCTTGCTGCCAACGACCGTGCATCACACCCTCAATTATTCCTCCACCCCTTATCGCACTGGCATCTGTATTCCGAATTTAAAAATGGAGTCAATGTCGGCGGGGCCATCCAATATGTCTGGTTGTTTGGCATCAGCGGCTTATTTGTCCTGTTGCTGGCCTGTATCAATTTTATGAATCTCAGCACGGCCCGAAGCGAACGGCGGGCCAAAGAAGTGGGCATCCGCAAGACCATCGGCTCCCGGCGGGTACAACTGATCGGCCAGTTCTTTTACGAATCTATCCTGATGGCGCTGCTGGCGCTGGCAGTCGCCCTGGTCCTTGTACAGCTGCTGCTACCCTTCTTCAACGAACTGGCCGGAAAGAAAATAGCCATTCTATGGGGAAGCCCCTTATTCTGGTTAAGCTGTCTGAGTTTCAGCTTGATCACCGGCCTCATCGCAGGCAGTTATCCAGCCCTCTATTTATCTTCTTTCCGTCCGGTGAAAGTGTTGAAAGGGACTTTCCGGGCAGGCCGGGCGGCGGCCACGCCACGAAAAGTATTGGTGGTATTGCAATTCACCGTTTCCATTATTCTCATCATCGGCACCATCGTCGTCTTCCGGCAGATCCGGTTTGCGCAGGACCGCCCCATCGGATATGACCGTGACGGGCTGATCATGGTCCCGATGAATACGTACGATATCCATGATCACTATGATGTTGTCCGGGAGGACCTGAAGGCAACCGGGGCCGTAAAGGAAATGGCGGAATCCTGGAGTCCCCTCACCGCCGTCTGGAATACTTCCGGCGGGTTTGCCTGGGAAGGTAAAGACCCGGGACTTTCCCTCGACTTCCCTCTCGACTGGGTCTCCTACGAATATGGCAAGACCGTCGGCTGGCAGTTCATCGCCGGAAGGGATTTCTCCCGATCCTTCAAGACAGATTCCACCGCCTTTGTCATCAACGAGACCGCCGTCCGGTTCATGGGATTGAAAGATCCCGCAGGCAAGACGATCTTCTGGCAAGGCCATCCTTATACGATCATCGGCGTTATAAAAGATATGCTGGCAGAGTCGCCCTATGAACCCGTCCGGCCTTCCTTATTTCATTTGTCGACAGACCCGGGCACGCGTATGATCGTAAAGATCAATCCTGCTGTCAATACCCGCGAAGCCCTGGAGAAAATAGAAGGGGTTTTTAAAAAATATGCGCCCGAACAACCTTTTAATTATGAATTTGCCGACCAGGAATATGCGAAAAAATTCGGGGACGAACAACGTATAGGTCGTATCGCGGTGGTATTCGCCCTGCTCGCAATTTTTATCAGTTGCCTGGGGCTGTTCGGAATGGCCTCTTTTATGGCGGAACAACGTACCAAGGAGATCGGGGTGAGAAAAGTGCTGGGCGCCTCCCTGCTGAGCCTGTGGCGGCTGTTGTCCACGGATTTCGTAGAGCTGGTCCTTCTCTCCCTCTGCATCGCCATCCCCCTGTCCTGGTATTTTATGACCAGCTGGTTGCAACATTATGCCTATCACTCCCCTCTTTCCTGGTGGATCTTCGCGGCAGCGGGGCTGGGGGCTTTGCTGATCACCTTGTTCACGGTCAGCTTCCAGGCCATCCGGGCGGCAATGGTTAACCCGGCGAAGAGTTTGAAAACGGAATAAAAACAACTGCCATGATAAAAAATTATTTCAAAATCGCCTGGCGCAATCTTATAAAGAACAAAGTCTCCTCCATTATCAATATCGGAGGTCTGGCGGTAGGCATGTCCGTGGCCATCCTCATTGGCTGCTGGATCTGGGACGAACTGTCTTTTGACAAGTACAATTCCAACTACGAGCGGATTGCCCAGGTGATGCAGCATGCGACCATGAACGGGGAGAAAGGCACCGGCATGACCATCCCCTATCCCATAGGGGAAGCCCTCCGGAAAGAGTATGGCGGGGATTTCAGCCAGGTGCTCATGTCCACCTGGAATAGCAAACACGTACTGTCTTATGGTGACAAAAAACTCAATGCCTATGGCACCTTTATCGAGCCGGGGGTTACCAGCATGCTCGATCTGAAGATGTTAAAGGGAAGCCGGGATGGGCTGAAGGATCCTGCTTCGATCTTATTGTCCGCCTCTCAGGCAAAAGCCTGGTTCGGAGATGCCGATCCTATGAACCGGATTATGAAGATCGATAATGACAACCGGCTGAGTGCAAAGGTGACGGGGGTCTATGAAGACCTTCCGGAGAACTCCTCTTTTGCCGGCATGTCTTTCATCGCCCCCTGGGACCTCTTCTTTAATAACTCGGACTGGATCAAAGGAATGAAGGATACCTGGCGCTGCAACTGCTTTTTATCCTATGTCCAGGTGGCTGACCATGCGGACATGGAGAAGGTCTCCCGGGAGATAAAAGATATAAAATTAGACAAGGTCAATAAGAGCGAACTGAAGGGGAAGCCAGAGGTTTTCCTGCAACCGATGAATAAATGGCATTTGTTTTCGGATTTTAAGAATGGCGTTAATACCGGGGGACGGATACAATATGTCTGGTTATTTGGGATCATTGGTCTGTTTGTCCTGCTGCTGGCTTGTATCAACTTCATGAACCTGAGTACGGCCCGTTCCGAACGAAGGGCCAAAGAAGTAGGTATCCGCAAAGCCGTCGGTTCCTTACGGGTACAGCTGATCGGGCAGTTCTTTTGCGAATCCTTACTGGTAGCCTTTCTAGCCTTTTTATTGTCCCTGCTGCTGGTGGAGCTGAGCCTGCCGCTCTTCAACGAGGTAGCCGGGAAAAAAATGACCCTGTTCTGGGGCAGCCCCTGGTTCTGGCTTCTGGGGATCGGGTTCACCTTGCTGACCGGCATCATTGCCGGCAGTTATCCGGCCTTATATCTGTCGTCCTTTCAGCCGGTCAAAGTGTTAAAGGGGGTCTTCAAGGCTGGCCGCCTGGCGGCGCTGCCGAGGCAGGTGCTGGTCGTACTGCAATTCACCGTTTCCGTGATCCTCATCATTGGCACCGGCGTGGTATTCCGCCAGATCCGGTTTGCCAAAGACCGCCCGATAGGCTATAGCAGGGATGGGCTGGTGTCGATGCCCATGGGTACCCCAGCCATCCATAATCATTTTGCCGTCGTGCGGGATGAGCTGGTGAAAGAAGGCGCCATCAGTATTATGGCCGAGTCCGCCAGTGAGACCACCGGTGTCAACTCCACCAATGCCGGCTTCGACTGGAAAGGCAAAGACCCGGGGCTGTCCGTCGAATTCCCCAATACGGATGTATCTGTGGATTACGGAAAGACAATAGGCTGGCAATTCCTGGATGGGCGTGATTTTTCGAAAGACCTGGCTACCGACTCCCTCGCCTTTGTCATCAATGAGTCGGCGGCAAAATACATGGGGTTGACTCATCCCGTGGGAGCAATCGTTCGGTGGGACTCTATCCCCTATACCGTGATCGGGGTGATCAGGGATGTCATTGCCGAATCTCCCTTTGAGCCCGTCAGACCCTCTTTATATCACCTGGCCAAAGGCGGCCAGGATTATGTCATCGCCCGCATCAATCCCCATAGCAGCGCCCATGAAGCCATGAATAAGATCCAGGCCCTGTTTACAAAAATCAACCCCGATCAGCCTTTTGAATATCAGTTCGTGGATGCCGCCTACTCCGAAAAGTTCGGTTATGAAGAGCGAATCGGCCATCTGGCCGCTGTCTTCGCCGGTCTCGCCATCTTCATCAGCTGTTTGGGCTTGTTTGGCATGGCCTCCTTTATGGCGGAGCAAAGGACCAAGGAGATCGGGGTAAGAAAGGTGTTGGGCGCCTCCGTCTTCCAACTATGGCGTCTGTTGTCCAGGGACTTCGTCTTGTTGGTGATCCTCTCCCTGCTCATCGCCACACCGATTGCTTATTTTGCCATGCACAGCTGGTTACAGAATTACCATTACCGCGCGGAAATCTCCTGGTGGATCTTTGCCCTGGCGGGCTTGGGGGCCTTGCTCATCACCCTCCTCACGGTAAGCTATCAGTCCATCCGGGCCGCGACCAGTGATCCCGTTAAAAGTTTGAGAACGGAGTAAGGGAAGTTTCTACGATCTTTTGTACCTTCCAACCCCGGGCAATGCCCGGGGATTCAAAATACTATGACCATGTTTAGCCAACTTTTTCAATTTGCCTTATTGCTGCTGCCTCTGGGCGCCTTCGCGCAAAAAGATCACGAGTCATCGCCTTCCCATCCAGGGGTCGTCTCTTATACGTATCGGAAATCTTTTGAAAAAGATATTCCCTCCACCCTGGACATCATCAAAGGAAATGGCATCACCGACATCGAGTTCTCCAACCTCTTTGGCAAGACAGCCGCCGACCTCCGCAAAATGATCGATGAGAAAGGAATCTACTGTTCCTCCTTCGGAGTAAGCTATGATGACCTGGTGAACAAGACAGCGGAAGTAGCGCAAAACGCCAAAACGCTCGGTGCAAGTTATGTACGGGTGGCAGGGATTCCTCATCCCGCGCCGGGAGGAACCGGGTCGGGAGTATTTACCCTGGAAGAAGCACAGAAGGCCATCGATGATTTCAACCGGGTGGGCAAGATCCTAAAAGAAGAATATGGGCTGGGTTTCATCTACCACAATCATGGTTTTGAATTTCAGCCTTACGGGGACGGAACGTTATACGATCTTATCGTCACGAAGACAGACCCGAAATATGTCAGCTTTGAAATGGATATCCTCTGGGCTTTTTTCCCGGGGCAGGATCCTGCCGGGCTCTTACGCAAGTACGGGAGCCGGTATAAGGCCCTGCACCTGAAAGACCTGCGCAAAGGCGTAAAGGGAGACCTATCCGGCGGCACCTCCTCCGACAATGATGTGGTGCTGGGCACGGGGCAGATCGACCTGCCGGCCGTACTGAAAGCGGCCCGGGCCGCGGGCATCCGGCATTATTATATCGAAGATGAGAGCAATGCCGTGATGGAGCAGGTGCCGCAGAGCATCGCTTATCTGAAAAAATTTAAATAAGCCAGACGGCGGGCCGGCAGCATTGAGCCCGTTGGCCCTATCCGGCCCAGGGCTGGACAAGTTCCGGCGCCGTCCTTTTGGGCCCTGCCTGTTCAAAGCTATAAGCCAGGCTCAATAATTCCCCTTCCCGGTAAGCCCCTGCTATAAATGAGAGGCCGATCGGCAGTCCCTGCACCATTCCCATCGGGACCGTGATATGAGGGTATCCCGCCATGGCAGCCGGTGAGGAAAAAGAGAAGCCGGTATCATAATCCCCATTGATCAGGTCGATACAGCAGGCGACACCGTTAGTGGTAGCGCAAATGGCATCCAGTTTGTATTGGCTGATCAGGTCGTCGATGATCTTACGCGCGCCGGTGGTCTTTTTGACTGCGTCCTTATATTCCTTATTGTCCAGTCCGGCTTTCTCCTGGCTGCTCAACAGGGTCTCCTGTTTGAAGAAGGGCATGGCCTTCGCCTCATGGGCCTTGTTGAACGTGATGATGTCGACCAGCGATTTGGGGCCTGCTCCGGCAGCGGCCAGATAGCGGTTAAGCCCATCCTTAAATTCGTATTGCAGCACGAGGAATTCGTCTTTCCCCAGCGGATTAATATGTTTCATCAGCTCCACTTCCACGACGATAGCGCCCTGTTTCTTCAATACCCCGATAGCGTCTTCATATAACCCTACCACTCCTTCGTGCCCCTTCAGGAAAGCTTTTTCAATACCGATGCGTTTGCCCTTTAACCCATTCGGATCCAGGAAACGGCTATAGTCCGTAAAGGAATGACTGGCACTTTTTTGGGTGACCGGGTCTTTCTCATCGACGCCGGTAAGGGCACCCAATAAGATGGCGGCATCTCTCACCGTCCGCGCCATCGGGCCCGCCGTATCCTGGGTGGCGGAGATAGGGATGATGCCGCTGCGGCTCAGCAGCCCCACCGTTGGTTTGATGCCGACAAGGCCATTCACGGAAGAGGGTGATACCACTGAGCCATCGGTCTCCGTGCCGATAGCTACCGTACAAAGATTGGCGGCGACGGCCGAGCCGCTGCCCGCGCTGGAGCCGGAAGGATTGCGGTCGAGGATATAAGGGCATTTGGTCTGGCCGCCCCGGCTGCTCCAGCCGCTGGTGGACCGGGTTGACCGGAAATTGGCCCATTCGCTGAGGTTGGTCTTTCCCAGCAACACGGCGCCCGCCTCCCTTAATTTCTTAATGATGAAGGCGTCCTGCGCTGCCTTGTGTCCCACCAGGGCCAGGGAGCCCGCCGTAGTCATCATCTTGTCGCCCGTATCGATATTATCCTTGACCAGTACCGGTATGCCATGCAGCGGTCCCCGGATCTTTCCAGCCTTCCTCTCCTTGTCCAGTTCGTCTGCGATCATGAGGGCGTCGGGGTTCACTTCTATCACGGCATGGAGGGCGGCCCCTTTCTTATCTATATCGTCAATACGTTGCAGATAGGCCTCCGTGAGGGACCGGGCAGTCAATTCCCCTTTTTGCATTTTTTGCTGCAAGCCCTCGATGGTAGCTTCGTTCCAATTGAATTTAGCGCCCGGTGTTGCCCCGGTCGCGGCGTTGGTATCGGAGCCGGCCGCCGTGGAATCGGCAGCAGGGGCAGGTTTGCTGTCCCCACCAGCAGAAGAATGGCAGGCAGCAGCTGCCAGCGCAGTAATTGATAAACCTGTTAAAGAGGTGTTGCGAAGAAATTTCCGTCTGTCCATGAGCATTAGTTTATAATGAAAAATTAATGTGCCGGCGCGTGGATCATGGGTGGGTTGGTCAGGGGCGGCCATATCCGGTATCGGCCGCTGCAATGCAGGAGGCTCATCAGATAGAGCAGCCCATCATAATATCGCTCCACCAGCTCGTGGGGGATGGGGGCTTCCCACAAGGCCTCCACAAATTCGCGTCGCCGGGGCGCGGTAGCCGCCAGGCTCGCCACCGCCGTGGTAGCCACCAGGCCACTGGCATGCCGGGCTTCCAGCTCCTGCCCATCCAGGGTAAACTGATCTCCATAAGATCCTATGCCCTTTGACGCAAAGAATGCCTGGATCCGGTCGCTTAATACCTGTTCCCCCGTGTCCTTCCTCCACCAGGCCCAGTCCACCGACCAGTTACTGGCCGTACGCCAGGAGTCAAAAGAGAAATGGGAGGAGTGGGGGTTGCGGTTGCTGACAACGGGAGTGCCGTCAAAATGGGCATAGTCGGGAGCCAGACCCGTATGAGGATTCGTAGCCCGCTGAAAGAAGGCCCGGCTGGTGTCGGCCGCCGCCGCCCAGAAGGCCCGTTCGGACTCCGGGCCCCATCGCGCCCACAGTTCATAAAAAGCGGGCAGATGATAAGAAGGGTCCGTAAAATTTCCCCGTTCTACCCCCGGGACGAAGCGGATCATCTTAGCCGTATCATTGACCATCGTGGCGATGGTGCGGGGCCCGAATTTCGTAGGCCCGGATTTCAGCGGATGGTGGCGCATCGTCGTCAGGATCTTATCGGCCCATTCATGATAGTGGTAGATGCCTTTCCCATTACCCCACCTGCCGGAAGCAAAATACAGGGCCATCACAAAATATTCCTCGCCGTCGGGAGCCGGGGTCTCTTCATTGGGAGTGCCATCCCTTTTCAGCGACCAGGAAAAATACCCTTCGGCAGGATGTTCCGGCGAACGCAGGTACATATAGGTCATCGCATAATTCCAGATGGCGTCGAACTCCTGCTTCCTGCCCAGTTGCACGGCGATCATCATCCCATAGGACATGCCTTCCGAACGGATATCATGATGAGGCACGTCGCTGACATAGGCCAGCGGGCCATTCTCATTCTCCCCCGCTTCGAAATAGACCGCCTGGGTAGCCGTATCTCCATGAAAAAGCTGCCGGAAGGCTGCATCGATCTTGTCGGTGATCTGTTTTTCCCCGTGCCCGTTCTCTTTAAACAGGTTGGGATAGTTGCCGGTAGCAAAGGCTCCGGCCGGCCAGGCGGTCTTTCCGGACTGCCTGCCGGGCGCCAATTGCTTCCCTGAATCGGGCTGTTGTGCAAATCCGGAGGCGCCGAAGAAAAGAAAGGTCCAGGAGGTTAGGAAGATACATCGCAACATCGTCAAATGAATTATTATCAAATTGTGAACCTGACAATATACTGTTTAAAAATAGGAAATTCGTACCATGCGCTATCGAATTTTCCTGCTGTCTCCTCTCCTGCTACTCACATTTCACTTAGTAGCCCAGAAAAAATACCCGGTCCTCACGGTCCCTGCCACGGCTGCGTATACCCATATCGATCTCCATGGCAAAACCGTACTTCCCAGTGGCCGTTTGGTCACCCCCGCGGGGAAGACCATCCAGATCACCCATGACCCCTTCGGTTTGGCCCTTTCGCCGGACGGCGGGACCATCGTCACCTTACACAACGGAGTCTTCACCGTCATTGACAGGACTACCCTCGACCATACAAGAGTGCCCAGCTATGACGGACATATCCCCTCCCCCCTGTCAAAGGGATCATTTTTGGGAGTCGCCTTTGCTTCCGACAACCGGACCATCTATCTCAGTGGAGGCGATAATGGCTCCGTCATCATTTTTGACATCAAAGAAATGAAGACCATCGGGCAGATCTCCCTCGACGGCGTTTTCGACTCCGTCGACTATAAGGACAGCTTCACCTCCGACCTGCTGTACAATGAGGCCGGTAATGAATTGCTGGTGCTGGACCGGGGCAATTTCCGGCTGGTGCGGATCGACCTGGCCACCCAAAAGATCACCGCTTCGATAAAGACCGGCAGACAACCTTTTGGGCTGGCTATCAGTCCTGATCATACGACAGCCTTCGAGGCCAATGTGGGCATGTATGATTATCCCCTTTTGCCGGATCTTACCCCGAAAAATTTCGATAGCCTTCTACTTCCCTTTCATCCTTACGGGAATAATACCGCAGCATCCAGGGAAGGTTATACCTGGCATGGAAGGAAGATCCCGGGAGTGGGAGACCCTTTAGCCCCGGAAGCCATGAGCGTATATGCCATCGATCTCCACACAAATAAAGTGATGGACCGGTACAAACCGGGACACCAGATCGGTCAGATGGTGGAAGGCGCGGAAGTAGTGGGAGGGGCCAGCCCCAACTCGCTGGCCGTCGGCAGCCGGTACGCGTATGTCAGCAATGCCACCAATGACAATATATCCGTGATCGACTACCGCCAGCACAAGATCATCGACCATATCCCTATCCGGGTGGACAGCCTGATCGATCGCTATCGCGGGCTGCTGCCTTTTGGGCTGGCCCTCAGCAAAGATGAGAAGACCCTGTATGCGGCGCTGCTGGGATTCAATGCCATTGCCGTCATCGACCTGGAAAAAAAGGTCACCCGGGGCCTGATCCCAACCGGCTGGGGACCTGCCCGGGTGCAGTTGAGTAAAGATGAAAAAGAGCTGTATGTGATCACCTGCCGGGGCTACGGGGCCGGGCCCAATGGCGGCGAGCATTTCGTATCCCCCATACAAGGCACCTACATAGGCGACATCCAGCTGGGCACTTTTCAAAAGATCGACATGCCCGATACCGGGGAGTTGGCAGCCTATACGGAGCAGGTCATTCACAACACCTTCCTCCGGACCGAAGTGACGGACCCGGGCAGCAATCCCCTTCCCCCTATACAGGGAATCCGCAAAAGCCCCATCAAATACATCGTGTACATCACCAAGGAGAACCGGTCTTATGATGAAATGTTCGGACAGCTGACTACGGGTATAGGAGATTCCTCCCTGGCCCGGTTTGGCATGAATGTCAACATCATCCAAAAAGACAAGACCCTCCTTCATGTAAATGTGTCGCCCAACCACCTGAAGCTGGCCCGGCAATTCGCTTTCGACGATAATTACTACTGCGACAGCGATGCCTCCATTCATGGTCATCACTGGATGATGGGGGTCATTCCCAATGAGTGGGTAGAAACCAATTCCAGCGTCGACAAAACAGCGAAGCTGTTCTCTCCGGCATCGGGGCGGCGGTTCCCCGGCTCTACCGGCAGCATGGACCCGGAAGATTATGCTGAAAGAGGTGGTCTCTGGGAGGCCATGGAGCGCCACCACGTCAGCTTCTACAATTTTGGAGAGGCCAATGAGACGGCACATGTGCGTGAAGAGTGGATGGATACCGCTACAGGGGCTGCGCATGCGGTGATGGTGCCTATGCAAAAGGCGTTGTGGCCAAGGACCAGTCATAATTATGCAGGCTTTAATACCAATATCCCGGACCAGTTCCGGATGGAGCAGTTCGAAGGAGAGTTTAGAAAAATGTGGCTGAAAGGGAAGAAAAAAATGCCTTCCTTAATTACCATGCAGGTGCCCAATGACCATACGGCGGATCCCAGGCCCCGCGATGGCTACCCCTACCGTCATTCCTATGTAGCGGATAATGATCTGGCCATCGGCCGCATCGTACATTTCCTTTCCCGCACGCCTTACTGGAAAAACATGCTCGTCATCATAACGGAGGATGATCCCCAGGGAGGAGTCGATCACATCGACGCCCACAGAAGCGTGCTGATGATGGCCGGCCCCTATGTGAAAAGGGGCTATACTTCCCATACGCATGCCAACTTCGGCTCCATCTTAAAGACGATCTATACGATCCTGGACGTGCCTTATGTCAACCAGTACGATGCCACGGCCTCGCTGCTGCAGGACTTTTTCACGGCCACCCCCGATTACCGGCCTTATGATCTTGTCTTCCCTTCCACTTCCGTCTTTGATCCGCAGGTAGCTATGAAACGTTATAATAAGAGCATAGATTGGCATAAAGTTATGAAAGGACCGGAGATGGATGATGAAGAGGAGGAAAGAAAAAGCCACTACCAGCAGCAGAAGCCGTTGAACAAAGTGGATTGATCTTGGAATAGGGAATTTAAAGATATGTATATTTGCGGCAGTAAAAAGGGTCTACTATTGCTTCATCATATCCTCCATTCATTATGACTATCCGCATATTCGTAACCGGCGGCACCTTCGACAAAGAATACAATGAGCTCACCGGAGAGCTGTTTTTTAAAGAGACCCACCTGCCCGAAATGTTGCAACGCAGCCGCAGCACGCTGGACGTGACCGTGAGAACACTGATGATGATCGACAGCCTCAACATGACCGATGAAGACCGGGAGCTGATCGCGCATCAATGCCGGGCTGCCGGGGACGACAAGATCATCATTACTCATGGCACCGATACCATGTCCGTCACTGCCCGGGTGCTGGCAGAGAAAGTACCAGGGAAGACCATCGTGCTCACCGGCGCGATGATCCCCTACAAGTTCGGCAGCTCCGACGGATTCTTCAACCTGGGCAGCGCCCTTGCCTTTGCCCAGATCCTCCCTCCCGGCGTCTATGTTGCCATGAACGGACGTTATTTCACCTGGGATAATGTACGGAAGAACCGGCAGACGGGACAGTTCGAGGAACTATAGAACGCCACGGGCGTTCTGCCCGAAGGGCCATCATTAGACCCGAAAGCCAAACGGTTCACCCGTTCGGCTTTCGCTCAAGACGCCGTAGGCGTCCAGTCCCCAGTGTCATTGCTTATTACTAAAAAGTAGTCTATCGCTGCAATACAGATCCTTCGAATCATAATACCGTCCCACCCAACTATCATCCGCATGCAGATAGAGGGTCGGCTGGGGCGGGTTGTCACTTAGTCCAGGGGTAGGCGCCGGTGCAGGTTTGCCGGCAGCATTCGCCTTGGCAGCCGGGCCCTTCGCGGAAACTTTCGCCTTGCTTTTGGAGGCTTTAGCCGCCGCCGCCTCTGCTGCCGCCTTGCCTTTGGCCAGCGAATCCCGAAAGTCGAAATGATCTACCAGGCTGACAGCCTCTATTGCAAATACGGTAGCTATTGCGGCGTCATCGATCCGGATAAGATTATCTCCATTCTCCTCTTCCCCACCCAGGGCCAGGTTGGAAGAGCCGCACCATACCACCGCATCCGGTTTGTTGAACCCGCAGACAATAAATTTATGATGGATCTCATGCCCGATGCCCACCGTCTCCTCCTGGTCAAAAGGCGGGGGAAGATTGACGGATCCCGGCTTCCCGGTGACCAATACTCCCGTCTTATTACCGGGTTTGTACAGGCTGATGCCGGCGCCGGGGGAGTCGGAGATCCCATAGCTGAAGACTTTCTGGTTGCTGTGTACATTTGTCAGGGCAGGCAGGACGGGACCGCCGCCGGTACTGACGCTCATAACGGCAAAGAGCACGCTGCTGGCCTCCGCCGTCACCCTGTCTGCGATGGCCTGCAGGTTGGAGGCTGCAATAGCCGGGGGATGGGGAGAAAAAGTAATGCTCATTTTCGGCAGCCCCTTCTTGTTCAGCGGAAAGGGCGCCTGGGCAAAAGAAGAGGTGGAAAAACTTTGCGTGACCTTATCATTCCAGGCTTCCTGGAATACTTTCGCATACAGGTCCGCGACAGAGGTGTCATTAAAGATCAACACATGGTTGGCATTCACATACATCCCTGTAACGGAAAAATTGGTAGAGCCCGTCAGTACTTTCAGCGCTACCTTATCCTTGTACACCACGAATACTTTGTCATGAGCATATCTCCCAAAATTCCCCCGGAGGATAGCGGCAGGCGCCTTAGCCGCCTGGTTGAACAGCGTCTCCACCTGGTCCTCCGGTTTGGGTATTGTCGTGGAGTGATGCAGGTCGGCATTGTCGAGGATAAGCCGGATCCTGCCTTCCCCCGCCAGCTTCAGGAATATCTTTATGATGTCGGGCTCGTTGAGGTCATAGGCAAAGACATCCACGGACAGCGTGGCATCGGCCACAATCTCGTTCAGCACGCCGAAGATCCTCTCCCGGGCCGTATAGCCTGACCAGTCGTACTCCTGCAGAAAAGTATATTGCTGCCCCGCGGCATTGGCGCCGGCCACCTGGGTGGTGTCGAACAGCAGGGTTTTCGCATCGCCTTTGGGCTGGAAGGGGGCATTGGGCCCAAAATGATGGACAAAACCCTGGGACTGTACAAACCCCCGGGTAAAGGCCAATTCCAGTTGTCCGTTCACGAAGGGTCCTACCTGTATATCGATGGAATTGCTCAGCGAAGGATCGAGTGGCTGTAAAATCCCTTTTTTGAAGTAGCGGGGAGTGATCGTATACGTATAAGCGCCATAGAATACGTTCTCTCCCTGGTGAAACGACCCGGGCACATGGAGCCAGCGATATTTCTGGATAGGTGCGTTGGCCGTAGAATCTGCCGGCTCGCCCGTCAGGACGGCATGTTTCGGACCGGGAGGCAACAGCAACTTGTTTAAAAGATAATAGGCAGGTTTGCCATGGGGCTGCACCTGTATGGAAAATCCTGCCAGGCCGGCTGCTTTGGATTTAGAGAGATCGAATGCTAAAAGAGTTTTAGCATCGCCCTGATAGGCGGTAACCGTAAACCCTTTGAGGGTGTTGACGATGGACATAAAATAGATGGTTTAATGTTTAGTGGTATATAAAGCTAATAAAAGCTTATGACCAGATAATTAAGTATTCGTTATTTTCCATAAAAACCGACTAATTTTAGAGACCATTGAAAAGATCCCATATGAAAGATAATCGCAGAGACTTCCTGAAGAAAAGCGCCGCCGCAGCTGCCGGCCTCTCCATCGGCCCTCTGGGCGCTGCCACTGCAGCTCCCCGTTCCAACCGGCCCGGCCAAAGATCCGACAACCATCCCATCCACCTGGCGAAAGATGCAGGTATGCAGATGAGTGAAGCCTATTTTGCCGGCATGCAGGAGCAAAAGATAGCCCTCACCAGGCAGATGGACGTACTGGGCGCCGTCGCGGGCATTAGCCCCGGCATGGTGGGACTGGGGAATCTCAAACCTTGGGAGCCCAAGGTTATTACGGCCGTCAGGGAAGCCTGGGAAAAAGCAGGTTTGAAGCTCACCGTCATCGAAGGTCCTCCCGCCCTGGGAGAAAAGACCAAACTGGGTCTGGAAGGCAGGGATGAAGAGATCGCTAATTTCATCACGTTTGTAAAAAATATCAAACAGTATGGGGGTGTGGATACCATCTGTTATAACTGGATGCCCGTGATCGGATGGTACCGGACTCAAAATGACCGGCCCGGCCGTGGCGGCGCCCTGGTCACGGCCTTCGACTATGAAGCTATAAAGAATGCGCCGCTTACCCCCTACGGAGAGGTCTCCAAAGAGACGTTGTGGAAAAACCTGGAATATTTCCTGAAAGCTGTTGTGCCGGAGGCGGAGAAGGCAGGAGTGAAGCTGGCTATGCACCCCGATGATCCCCAGGTGGACAGTATCAAAGGCATCTCCCGTATCATGACCACGGTCGATAATTTCAAAAAGATGGTTGACCTTTATCCCAGCCCCAACAATGGTATTACAATGTGCCAGGGAAATTTTTCGCTGATGGGAGCGGATATACCTGAAGTTGTGCATTACTTTGGTCAGCGCAACCTGATTCATTTCGTACATTTCCGGAACGTGCGGGGCGGCAAATATAAATTTGAAGAGACCTTTCATGACGAAGGGCAGATCGATATGTATGCCGCCATGAAAGCCTATTACGACATCGGGTTCAAGGGCCCCATCCGGCCCGATCACGTGCCTACGATGGCAGGGGACAGCAACGAACATCCGGGTTACAGCATCATCGGGACGTTGTATGCGCTGGGATATATGCGGGGATTGATGGAGGCCGTTAGCAAAGGCAGCAGGTAAAAATTTCTAATTTATACACCAACCGTTTATGAACAAACAAGCACTATTGATCATTGCATTGCTAGCCACCGGCTTTTTCCTCCAGGCACAGCGCGTGGGGTCCTCACCGGAGTATATTAAATCCTTGACAGCCGATTGGAAAGGCGAACGATTCCCGGATGGGAGGCCCAAAGTGCCCGATAACATCCTGGAGCGGCTGAAGGCCATCTCCCTGGAAGATGCCTGGGGTGTCCTGCGGAATAAAGGCTATCAGAACCAGTTTGAAGGGGATTGGCATGTCATCAACCCGGACAGCGTAATGACGGGCCGGGTCGTGACGGCGCAATACATGCCTTCCAGGCCGGACCTCATCAAGGCGGTGAAGGACCAGGGCAAGGCGGAAGGCCGCAACCAGCAGGGTGGCACCAACTCCTGGCCCATCGACATCCTGGTGGACGGAGATGTCTATGTCGCCGATGGTTACCTGAAAATGGCCGACGGCACCCTTATCGGGGACAACCTGGGGAATTCCATTTATGCCCGGTCGCACAGAGGGGTGATCTTCTATGGTTCCGTGCGTGATGAAGCCGGGCTCAGCGAGATCAAAGGCTTCCAGGGGTGGGTGAAAGGAGTCGATCCTTCTTATATCCAGCAGATGATGCTCACGACGATCAATGCGCCCATCCGTGTAGGAAGGGCCGTTGTACTGCCGGGCGATGTGGTGCTGGCTAATAAATATGGGGTGATCTTTATCCCCGCCCACCTGGCGGAAGAGTTGGTCATCACCTCCGAGGTGACGGAATTAAGAGATGAGTTTGGTCACCAGCGGCTAAAAGAGAAAAAGTATTTGGCAGGCCAGATCGACAGCCAATGGACGGATGAGATCAAAAAAGATTTCCTGGATTGGCTGAACCATTATCCCGGGAAACTGCCGATGACTAAAAAAGAGCTGGATGATTACCTGAAAGAAAGGAATTATTGATCTATGAAGAAAGTCTCTGTTTACAAAATAGCGCTGGCCGTATCCTTAGTATGTCTCCTGGCTGTTGTCCTTTTTGGGCTCACGGGGCATCTTAGTCAGGCCGGCCCCTTCTGTATTGGCTTCTTTATTACCCTGGCGATGGGCGTCCGGGGTTATGCCCACCTGAAAGGTTTTACCTATACGATCATGATCTTTGCCGCCGTGACGACAGCGATGTATTATCCATTCTATTTTTTGCAATGGAATGGATTCAAGCTGGCGACGCTGATCACACCGCTGATCCAGTTGATCATGTTCGGGATGGGCACTTCCATGGGACTCAAAGATTTTGCCGGTGTGATCAAAACTCCCAAGGGAGTATTCATCGGGGTAGTGAGCCATTTTATCATCATGCCCCTGATAGGCTTCACGCTGGCCAGGCTCAGCGGTCTTCCTCCGGAGATCGCGGCGGGTATTATCCTCATCGGCTGCTCCCCCAATGGCATGGCCTCCAATGTCATCTCTTATCTGGCTAAGGCGAATCTGGCGCTGTCCATTACCATCACCGCCGTCTCCACCATGCTGGCGCCGTTTATAACGCCTTTTTTAATGAAATGGCTGGCGGGGGCCTTTGTGAAGATCAATGCCCTCAACATGATGTGGGATATTATAAAGATGGTGATCATTCCCATCGGCGCGGGCATCCTGTTCAACAAGCTGGTCAGCGGCAGGGCCAAATGGCTGGACAAGGCCATGCCCCTGGTGTCTATGTTCGGGATTGCCTTTATTATCGTCATCATCACCGCTGCCGGAAGGGACAGCCTGCTGACCATCGGCCCCCTCCTGGTCCTGTTCGTACTGATCCATAATTTATCCGGTTATACCCTGGGATACTGGACGGGCCGTTTGTTCAAAATGGACGAACGGGACTGCCGGACTATGGCGATAGAAGTGGGCATGCAGAACGGTGGCCTGGCCTCGGGCCTGGCAAAGGAAATGGGCAAGATGGCCACCGTCGGT
>DATJJD010000131.1:0-28914 GCA_035492545.1 Puia sp. | reverse complement strand
CCTCTCCCGGATCAACTCGGTAAACCCTTTTAACTGGTTTAGCGTCGGGGAGGAACTGCGCAGGAAAAAACCGGACCTGATCGTGGTGCGCTACTGGCTGCCGGTCATGGGACCCGCGCTGGGCACCATTCTGAGGAGGGTCCGCCGCAATGGGCATACCCGGATCATCGCCATTACGGACAATGTGCTGCCCCATGAGCGGCGGCCTGGCGATGTGCCGTTTACCCGTTATTTCCTGAAGAGCTGTGATGCCTTTATCACGATGAGCGAGAAGGTGATGCAGGATCTGCGGGGGTTTGAGAAGATGAAGCCGGCCCGGCAGGTGGCGCATCCGTTGTATGATAATTTTGGGGAGCCCCTTTCGATGAGGGAAGCCAGGGAGTATTTGAGGAGGTTGGTGGGGAAGGCTGCGACGGGCGGGAAGACTGCTGCAGGTGATGAAGCGGTCAAGATCGGGGATAATGATAAGATCCTGTTGTTCTTTGGGTTTATCCGAAAATATAAAGGGCTTGACATTTTGCTGGAGGCGATGGCTGATCCCCGGATCCGGGCTGCCGGCATCAAATTGATGATTGCGGGAGAGTACTATGAGGATGCAGCGCCGTACCGGGAACAGATCGAACGGTTGGGTATAACAGATCTGTTGATCCAGCGGACGGATTTTATCCCCGACAGCGAAGTAAAATATTATCTCTGTGCGGCGGATGCCGTCGTACAGCCTTATCGCAATGCCACGCAAAGCGGGGTCACTCCCCTCGCCTATCATTTTGAGAAGCCCATGATCGTCTCGAATGTGGGGGGGCTGCCTGCGTTGGTGCCCCATGAAAAAGTGGGGCTGGTGGCGGAGCCGGAGCCCGGGCCCCTGGCGGATGCCATGCTGCGCTATTTCGACATGGGGGAAGAAGCCTTTCTACCTTCTCTGCGGGAAGAGAAGGCAAAATATTCGTGGGCGAGGCTGGTGGGGACGATATTGGAATTGGGGAAGGAGCCGGCGGAGGCTCGCGGCGCCTGAGGGTGGGCCGGCCGATTGGGGCAGGCGGCGCCTGAGCACGAGTCGATTGGGGGCAAGCTGGCAGCGACGGACAGGCCGACAATAAAAAAACATGTTCAATTTACAACAGATAGACAAAGACTGGAGCCTTTTCCTGGACAGGGATGGGGTGATCAATCACGAAAAAGAAGGGAGTTATGTCTTCCATTATGGAGAGTTTGCCTTCTATGCCGACACGAAGGCGGCGCTGCGGATCCTGGCTGCCCGGTTTGGACGGATCGTCGTCGTAACCAATCAGCGGGGGGTCGGCAAGGGGCTGATGACGACGGAGGACCTGCAGGATATCCATGGGAAGATGGTCGCAGAGATTGTCGCGGCGGGTGGCAGGATCGATGGCATCTATCACTGCGACTCGTTGTTAAATGACCATCCCGGGCGAAAGCCGAACCCGGGTATGGCCTTCGAAGCCCGGAAGGATCATCCGTCCATCGACTTTGCCCGGTCGGTGATGGTGGGGAATAATATCAGCGATATGGAGTTCGGGAGGAATGCAGGCATGTATACGGTGTTCGTGCGGACGACCAATCCGGAGCAGCCCTTGCCTCATCCTGCTATTGACCTGGCGTTCAATTCCCTGTACGATTTTGCAAAAGCTTTGCAATTGGCATGAAATTTTGCACTTAATTTGTCGTTAGCCTCCTTATATGTACTATTCTTTTCATAAAGTTAATACCCGGCGACCGCGAAGGATCATTGGATGGGTCCTGCTCTTCTGTATGCTCAGCGGGATGGGCCGGGCAGTGGCCCAGCGGAGTGTTTCCCAGGTGAAACCGGGCTTGCCTGTCTTTAGCCCGGCGGAGAAGAAAGACCTGCGCAAACGGGAGGACAGCCTGAAGCGGTTTGCCGACCAACTGATCAATGCTGAAAATCCCGGGGAGCGGCTGCGATCCGACAGTCAGTTCATCCGCTCGTTGGTAAGGGCCCTGAAACAGAAGAACTCATTTTATTATCCTTTCGACTCGTTGGTGACGATATCTCGTTTGTATGCGCCGGACAGCAGTTTCCGGATCCTTACCTGGCAGTATAAAAAAGACGATTATCTCTTTTTACAGGAGGGCGCTATCCAGATGAATCAACCTGATGGGTCTTTGAAACTGTTCCCCTTATTCGATGTCTCCATGTTCACTGCCCGTCCCCTGGACTCGGTAAGGAGCCGGAGGAATTGGATCGGGGCCATTTATTACCGCATCATCGAGAAGAGCTTTAACGGTTTGAACTATTATACCCTGCTGGGCTTCGATGACTATAGCCCCAGCAGCAACAAGAAATGGATGGAGGTGCTGACCTTCAGCCAGCAGGGCGAACCGATGTTCGGCGGGCCCTATTTCTCCTTCCAGGATGACTCTGTGCGAAAGCCCAATCAATACCGGTTTAATATAGAATATAAAAAAGAGGCGGCCACGCGGTTCAACTACGATCCCGATATGGACATGGTCCTCTTCGATCACCTGGTCCCCGAGGGGGATGAGCCCTTGAGAAAAGACAGCTATATTCCCGATGGGGATTTTGAAGGTTTCAAGTGGAAAGATGGGTATTGGGTGCATGTGGAGAAGAAGATCTTCGACTATAAATTAAAGGACGGAGGGTTCCCCATGGAGGAGAAGATGCTGGATGAGAGCGGGAATGTGAATGAGCAAAAGCTGATGGAGCAGTCCCAGAAGAATGTGGAGAAGAAGCCCAAGAAGCCGGCTACGCCGGTGAAGAAGACGGGCGGGGATCAGTAGGTCGACGGGTCGACAGTCAATGGTTCAGCAATCTATTCTTGGCGCGAAGGTATTCCTCTTCTGTTATCGCGCCTTTTTGTTTCAGGTCAAATAATTTTTCCAGTTCGGCGGCAATGGCGGGTGCGCTGGTGCCGGCCGCAGTGGCAGGACGGGTGCTGTTGATAGCGGCGGCCATCTGCAGGGCCTGCGCGTTGAACTGAAGGTCCTTGTAGGCCGACTGGGCTGCCGTGATGGTATCTTTCAAACGCTTGGGGTGATTGACATTGTAATAATCAGTCGCTCCCACTTCCGCAGCCGTTTGAATCTCTACATGTCCGTAATTAAAGAGCCGGCCGGCCATGGTCTGGTCATACGAGACGTTGTTGATCTTATCCAGGGGACTTTCTTTGGCGTAATGGCTTAACAGCCCTGTCTCATCGATGACCCGGAAATTAGTGACCACCCAGATGTTGACCTTCCAGGAATAATACCTGATCAAAAAGAAAAGGACGCCCACCACGGCGGCGATCCATCCGTAATGGTCCAGGAAGCCGATGAAGTAAGAGCCTACCACGCCTGCCAGTGCTATGAGGAAGGGGACCACCAGCGAGGTCCAGCTGCTGTAGGTGACCAGTAATATCTTTTCTCCTTTTTGAAGGGGGGTGCGCATAAGGATCGTTTAAGATTACTAATGTAGGATTTTTTTACCGGTGATAGCAGGATTGACGGCTGACACTATCCTGGATGCGGGTGACCCATTGCTCTTGTACGGCGGTTACCAGGCCATGATGCGTTTCCTGATCGTACTGCTCCTGCCATTGTGTTATTTCTTTCTCTTTCTGCCGGTAGAGCTGCTCCAGCTCTTTCATATAACCTGTCAGGGTAAAGGAATAATTTTTTATAGCGTGGGCCAGTTCGCAGGCTTTGATGGCCGTGATGTTGAAGTGTTGCTGTTCGTGCAGCAGGGTCTTTTTATTACGACTGGCGGGTCTGCACCAGGAACGGGTCTTGTCGAAAAAGGGGGTGATGCTCACCAGGATCTTTGTCTGGCCAAATAACGATTCTGTCTTGTATTTTACGTCCAGCCCGCTGTAGGTGATGGCGGCTGCGCGGCTCAGGTCGTCCGGTTTGCCGATGAAGTCCTCCAGTAACAGGGGGCGGGACCCGGAATAGGCGATGCGGTCTGTGTCCCCCGCGTCGTCTTTTATTTCGGCGTCTATTTTCACGGAGGGGCCGGAGAGGGTTGCCCGCACCTGATCCTTATTGCTGCCACACCAGGCATCGAATTGCTGTAACACGTTGTCGAGGCTTTTGCGGATCAGCTGTTCGATAAACCGGGTGGCGTCCACTCCTGCCTGGATGGTATTGCTGCCCTTGTATTCTATTATTTTTTGGCCTCCTCCGTAAAAAGTGATGGTCATCCGTACTTCGGATTCTGCTTTCAGGCCGCCTGTCTGTTCGGCCACTTCCAGCTGGGAGATGTGCAAGGCGATGGGAAAGGTGTTGGGGTCCTGGACCAGGTATAATTTCAGAAATTCGTCCAGTGCCCTGGCGGCTCCTCCCGGCAGGTTGAGCGAGACCTCTTTCTTTGAAAAGACGCCGGATCGTACGGAGCCGATGGTGGTGGTATCTTTGCGGTCGTCCTTTACTTCAATGAGGTGATAATTCAGGGGTCTGGCGCTAAGCCGCTCCCCTTTCAGTTTGATGATACGGGTATCCTGGGCGAAAACCGGTGGTATTGCGGTCAACAGGGCGATACCGGTGCCGGCCAGGATCAACAGGAATAAAATACTTTTTTTCATACGAGTCAGGTGACAGTGGGATGGGGTTATTCATCCAGCTTCAGCACGGCCAGGAATGCCTCTTGCGGTACTTCCACGTTGCCGATCTGGCGCATGCGCTTCTTACCTTCCTTTTGTTTCTCCAGCAGTTTGCGTTTACGGCTGATATCCCCTCCATAACATTTGGCCGTCACGTCTTTCCGCAGGGCGCTGATGGTCTCGCGGGCGATGACTTTTGCGCCGATAGCGGCCTGGATGGCTATCTGGAATTGCTGACGGGGCAGCAGCTCTTTTAATTTCTCGCACAATTTCCGACCGAAGTCCGCTGCCCGGCTCCGGTGGATCAGGGCGCTGAGGGCGTCCACCTTATCGCCATTGAGGAGAATATCCATTTTTGCGATGTCGCTATCTCTTCTTTCGATGGGATGATAGTCAAAAGACGCATAACCGCGGGTCTGGCTCTTCAGCTTGTCATAGAAGTCGAAGACGATCTCGGTGAGGGGCATTTCGAAGATCAGCTCTACCCGGGTAGTGGTCAGGTAGCTCTGGTTGACCAGGTTGCCTCTTTTACCCAGGCAAAGGGTCATGATATTGCCGATATAATCCGGTTTGGTGATGATCTGAGCCCGTATATAGGGTTCTTCGATCCGTTCGATCCGGGTTGGTTCGGGCATTTCGGAGGGGTTGTTGACGGTGATCTCTTCTCCCTTGCTGGTATGGGCGATAAAACTTACGTTCGGTACGGTGGTAATGACCGTCTGGTTGAACTCCCTTTCCAGTCGTTCCTGGATGATCTCCATATGAAGCATACCCAGGAAGCCGCAGCGGAAGCCAAAGCCCAGTGCCTGGGAGGTCTCCAGTTCATAGGTGAGGGAGGCGTCGTTGAGCTGCAGTTTGTCCATACAGTCCCTCAGTTCTTCGAAGTCGTCCGTCTCCACGGGGAAGATGCCGGCGAATACCATGGGTTTTACTTCCTGGAAGCCCTTGATCATCTCCTGGGTGGGGTTATTGGTCAGGGTGAGGGTATCCCCTACTTTTACTTCTTTGGCGTTTTTGATGCCGGTGATGATATACCCTACGTCCCCGGCTTTTACTTCGCTTTTGGGGGTGAGGGTCAGCTTTAGTACACCCACCTCATCCGCTTCGTAGGAGAGGTCGGTGGATATGAATTTTACCTTGTCCCCTTTTTTGAGGGTGCCGTTGAGGATACGATAATAGACAATGATGCCGCGGAAGGAGTTGAACACGCTGTCAAAGATCAGCGCCTGCAAGGGGGCATCCGGGTCGCCTTTGGGAGCGGGGATCCTGGCCACGATGGCATCGAGGATCTCCTGTACGCCCAGACCGGTTTTAGCGCTGGCCAGGAGAATATCTTCCGGCTTGCAGCCAATGAGCTCCACGATCTGGTCTTTTACCTCGTCCACCATGGCTCCGTCCATATCCACTTTATTGATGACGGGGATGATCTCCAGGTCATTTTCGATGGCCAGGTAGAGGTTGGAAATGGTTTGGGCCTGGATGCCCTGGGTGGCGTCCACGAGGAGCAGGGCCCCTTCGCAGGCGGCCAGGGCCCGTCTGACCTCATAGCTGAAGTCGACGTGCCCGGGGGTGTCGATCAGGTTGAGGATGTATTCCTGTCCATTATGGGGGTAATTGATCTGGATGGCGTGGCTCTTGATGGTGATGCCTTTTTCCCTTTCCAGGTCCATGTCATCCAGGACCTGGGCCTGCATATCCCTTGCTGAAATGGTGTGGGTCATCTCCAATAATCGGTCCGCGAGGGTACTCTTGCCGTGGTCAATGTGCGCGATGATGCAAAAATTTCTGATATTTTTCATTCGCTGCAAAAATAAGCTATTAGCAGCAAGGGCGGAAAGCTGGTCGCAAAATGCCGGGAAATTTCTTATTTTCACATAAATTCCAGGTATGGCCCCCGATCTTAAAGAGATTTTTGAGCAGGCGATAGCGGATAGCAAGAGCCTGAGAGAACGCCCCAGTAACGATACCTTATTACAATTATATTCTCTCTATAAGCAGGCTACCGATGGAGACGCAAGCGACGAGGCGCCCTCCAACCCCTTTGATTTTGTCGCCAAGGCCAAATACGAGACCTGGGTCTCCCTGAGAGGGAAGACCCAGGAAGCGGCCATGAAGGAATATGCGGAACTGGTCAATAAGCTAAAAACCTGAGTCCGATGCAGCGACTCCTCCGCCGGCTGTACCTGGTAAAATGCTTTCGCCACCATAAGCTCCTTTTTTTTGTCAGTCTGCTTTTTATTTTAGCTGCCTTCTACGGGCATAAGAGCAGCTGCGAGATCACCCCTTCGCTGGTGATTGCCATGTATAGTGGTTCTCATCAGACGGAGAAGGACAGTTTGTGGCTGATCACCGTCAATGACACGGTCAGGCTGGACCTACCCCATACGATAGACGAACCCCGGAGGATGATGATCTTTTCCACGCTGGCCGCTTATCACCGGGGGGTATTGGCCGGTTATAAGGATCCCCAGGAGAATGCCATTCGCCTGGTCGTCAGCAAACATCCATTTCTGAGCCCTTTAAGCAGGGGTACGTATAATACCGGGGCCGACTATGCGCGCTATCTGCCCTGGTTGTTGCGGTATTTACAGGGGGCTGTGGACAGTAAGATAAAAAAGATCGGGCTTTCGTTACAATACATCCATTATGATGACCGGAATTTACCGGTAGCGGATTCCACTCATTTTCTTTATGAATACAGACAAGCTGAGACTCCATAAGGACGAGGCGGCCCGGTGGGTCACCGGGGGAGGCTGGACCCGCCCCTGGTCCCTGGACAGGGACCGGGCCGCCCGATGGGTCTTCGGGGCGCTGCTGGTCATCTTTTTTTACCGGTATTTTACCCATTCGCTGGTACACCAGTTGCAGCAGCCCGTCCTTTCCCAGTCGGATTTTGATTATACGTATTGGCTGTATCATTTTACCCGATTCCCGGACGTCTTTGTGCAACATAGGACGGGGGCCTTTCTTTTTGATGGCGTGTTGCTGGCCTCTACTCTTTATTGCTGGGCCACCCGAGGTGGAAGGCGGGGGATCGTCGTGTTGTCTGCCCTCTGCTGGTCTTTATACGGACTCACCTATAACAGCTATAGCTATCATCATAATCATGCCGTCATCGGGATCATGGTCCTGCCTTATGTATTTCTTGCCAAAGAGGAGTCTTCCTTTACATTAGCCTGGGACGGGATGCGGTATTTCTGTTTGTATATCTATGTGGACGCCTTTTTTATCAAGACTTTTATCGGGCAGAATGTTGCTTATTTCCCGGCGGGGGTGGAATTTATCAAGACCAATCAAAGCGCCTTTATGTTGCAGCATCCCGGTAGCGCGCTGCGGGCGGTGTATGCCTTCTTTCTCACGCATCCCAGGTTGTCCTATGCGGGTTTTGTCAGCATGGTCTTATTGCAGGGCTGTATGGTGGTGGGATTTTTTACCCGGAAGTGGGATCAATTTCTCTTCTTTATTCCGTTGGTATTCCACTGTATCACCTATTTTTTTATCGATGTATTTTTCTTCGAGCTGTTGATCCTCAATCTTACGCTATTGCCCGCGAAGAAAGGCCCTGATGCGCATCCGGTCAGCAGACCGGAGCAGGAGTAGATCCCCGGGGGAAAAAGAGACCGAGGCAGCAAACACCCGGCACTCATACGCCAGCGATAGCCAGACGGCCAGGCTGAAGGCAAAGGCTGCCCCTATGGCATGACCGTCTTTTACAAAAAGAAAAAAGAAAAGCAAGGTGCCTCCGAACTGGATACAGGCGCTGATAAAATTTACTTTCAACTGGCCGCTGCCGAAAAAATAAGCCGTAAAAAAAGTGGAGGAGCAGACGGCAAACAAGCCGGGCAGAAAGCCCATGAAGATGCCGTACATGGGGTCGAAAGACTTTCCGAAGATAAGGGGGAACAGCCACCAACCGGTCGCCAGGATGAAGATACCGGAGAGAAGCACCAGGGTATTGGAGATACGGACCAGGAAGAGCACCGTGTCCTTCATTTTTTCTTTGCCCTCCCCTGCCACCAGGGCGATAAAGGGATAATAAAGCACCGATACGACAAGGCCCATGTATTCCACGATCTTATAGGCCTGGATATAGTTGCCCCGGGCGGCGGGTGGCACCCGGTAGGGCAAGAGATACAGCGTGAGCCTTGCGCCGGTGAAGAATATGAAATTGATGATAAAGGCGGAGGAGGAGAAACGAAGGATGTCGGCAAGCCGGGCAGGTTGGGCGCCGGCGGGACGGTGACTCCCGGCGGGATATAGACGAATGGATAAGAAGAAGAGGAATACACCCTGGAGGAAAGAGAAGAGGAAGTATACTCCGAACAGGTTTTCTACAAGGGCGGCGTCGGTATAGAGGTATTGAAGGGCCAGGCAAAGGGAGGCCAGGATGACGTTGATGAAGAAGGCAGCTTTGCCGGGAAGGTAGTTTTGTCCGTAGGCGGTAAACAGCGTGCCCGACAGCGCGGTCAGCAGCCCTCCGGCTATATTAAAACCGGAGTAGAGCAGGAGCCGGGTGAGGTCCAGGTGCGGGTAACGGGAAGGCTGATAGAAGAGGCAGATCAGGGAAAGGCATACCAGCAGCGCCAGCAATACGATGAAAAAGATGATCCGGCGGGCCATGGCCGCTGAGAGCTGTTTCCGGGAGAGATAATAGCTCAGGCTGATATCCAGTCCCAGGGTAAAGAAACTGATGCCCAGGGACCAAAGGTAGACGAGGGCATAGAATTCTGCGGAGATCACGGATTGAAAAATGCGGGTCAGCAGGATGTTGAGGAGAAAGGAAGTGGCAAACTGGAGCATTTTCCAGTAAAGGCTCCTGGAGAAAATCTTCCCAACGGGCATCGATGTCCGAAGAACAGGGTTGGGCGGGGAAGGATCGGGCATAGGCTGGGTGAAAGTTTTATACCGTATGATGTGTTCGGTTGCTGCACATCAGGCCATAGGCGTCGATACAATGGGTGCATTGGTCGGGGAGGTCTTTTCCCAGGCGGTGTGCCTCCCGGAACTTTTTAAAATCCGGATGGCGGTAGATCTGCAGGGGATCGTCTTTCAGGATGTTGCCGAATATGACCGGCGGGTTGCGGATGGTCTCGCCCCATAACGTGAAGGGGGTGGTGACGGCCAGGAAGTCGCAGGGGGCAACGTTGCCATTGCTGTCTACAAAAAAGGTCTCCGTGGATTGGCAGCCGCTGAGCCGGGGCTTCAGGCGGGGCATGCTGATGGAGAGCCGGTGTCGCCTGGCCCTTCTTACCGCCTCGTCGAACATTTCCTGGGCCCGGGGGTTGCCTTCGGGGGTATAGAGGGCCAAAGGCGCGAGGTTGCTGGTGAACGAGAGGATGTTGCTCACATAGATCTGCCGCACGCCCAGCTGATGAACGAAGTCCACATAGTCGGGCAGCTCGTGAATATTGTTCCGGTGAGCCACAAAGGTGACAGCGAGGCGGTCTTTTAAGGTGGAGTTGCGCAGCAGTCGGATCGTGGTGATGATCTTGTCAAAGTCCACTTCCGTCTTAAAGTCTTCTACGGTTTTTTTGGTGCAGCCGTCCAGGGAAATATTGATCTCGGAAACGGGATATTTCTCCAGTTGTGCGATCTTTTCTTCGCTGAGCTCCATCGTATTGGATAAGAAGGGGAACTGCATCCGGGGGTTGATGTCCAGGATGACGTCCATCATCTTAAACAGGTTCTTGTTCAGGATGGCTTCGAAGGTGGAGAAGTGAAAGAAGGAAGCATGTTGGATCATGGGGCGTAACCGTTCGGCAAAAAGCACGAATTCGTCGAACTTCATGATCTTGATGACACCGTCATGGATCTCCGAATGGTAGTCGTTGATAAAACAATGTTTGCATTTCAGGTTGCAGGCGCTGACTGTCTGAATGCTGATGGAGTAAGGATAGTCGGTGATATATTTTTTCAAGCCCAGCATCACTCTTTCGGTTAGCTGAGACCTGGGTATCCTCCTTACTTTCCTTACCGCAATCTGTATTGCTTTAAGCATCCTATAAAGATAAAAAACAATATTTACTTTAAAGAACTTATAATTTTGATGAAATCAGCGGCGATGAGCGAGGCTCCGCCCACCAATCCTCCATCTACATCGGGGCAGCTGAACAGTTCCCGGGCATTGCCTGCTTTTACGCTGCCGCCATAGAGAATGGGTATGGAGTCGGCTGTGTCTTTGCTGTATTTGGCTGCCAGCAGGGATCTTATATGAGCATGCATTTCCTGGGCCTGTTCGGTGGTGGCTGTTTTGCCGGTGCCAATAGCCCAGATGGGTTCATAGGCGATGACAATCTTGCGGATCTGTTCTTCCGGGAAATGGAAGAGAGATTCTTTCAGCTGGGCCTCTACGAAACCTTCTTCGGCGCCTACTTCGCGGATGCTGAGCGACTCTCCGCAACAGAAGATGGGGGTGATGTTGTATTCGAGACAGAGTTGGGTTTTATGGGCCAGGCCCTGGTTGAACTCTGAGAAATATTCTCTCCTTTCGCTGTGTCCCAGTACGCAGTAGCGGATGCCGATGGATTGCAGCATCTCCACGGATACTTCACCGGTATATGCGCCTGATTTTTTATCGGAGCAGTTCTGTGCGGAGGCGAAATAGTTCTTTTTACCTTTCAATTTGTCGCCGGCCATGATGAGGTAGGGAAAGGGAACGGCGAAGACTACCTGCTGGTCTTCCTTTAAAGAGATATTTTCTTTCAGGATGGTGTCCAGTAATTCTTCTCCCTGCTGATAGGTCAGATTCATTTTCCAGTTGGCGGCCGCGATTTGTTTTCTCATTTTGAGGTATTGATTTTTATTATTTGCCAAAAATATGTTCCAAAGTTCGTATTTCAGCGTCGGTGAGTGATTGATTTTTAAGCTTTTTCCAGTTGGCGATGTCCTGCAGCGCCTTTTCGAAGACATACTTCGTGTCACCCTTCTGCCCCCAGCTGAAATGAGGGATATATTTTGGTGTCAGTCCTTCTCCGAAGACGTTGCAGCAGACACCTACGATGGTGCCGGTGTTAAAAGAGGTATTGATCGCGGCGCGGGAATAGTCGCCCATCAGCAGGCCGCATTTGAGGCCGGCCCCGATGAATTGGCTCGTGGAGGCGTCCCATACCATTACATCTCCCGCGCTGTTTTTCAGGTTGGAGTTGGACGTGCCGGCTCCCAGGTTACACCACTCCCCTATCACGGAGTCTCCCAGGTAGCCGTCATGGCCTTTGTTGGAATAACCGAAGAGAATGGAGTTTTTTATCTCTCCTCCTGCTGTGCTGCAGGGCCCGATGGTGGTAGCGCCATAGATCTTTGCGCCCATTTTTACTACGGCCCCTTCACAGAGCGCAAAGGGTCCCCGGATGAGGCAGCCTTCCATGATCTCCGTGTTGCGGCCGATATAGATGGGGCCGGTGCCGGCGTTGAGCATGGAGTGGTGGATCCGGGCCCCTTCTTCGATGAAGATGGAGGTGGGGTTGATGGTTTGTACCGTGTCGGGGATGGGGGCGGACTGCCTGCCGTCGGTTAGCAGGGCGAAGTCGTCCCGGAGGGCCTGGTCGTTATGTTGGAAGAGGTGCCAGGGGCGGGTCAGGCGCAGGGCGCCGGCTATAGGCAGGCTGGGGAGACCGGTGGCGGCCCCTTCCCGGCGGATCTGTCCGGCCAGGGCGAGGTTGGGCAGAAGGTCGTCCGGGAGGCCCGGGGGTTTGCCTTCGGGAAAAAGGAGGTTCCATTTCTCCCGGAGGGTGAGGATGCCGATACGGATGTCCAGGACCGGGCGGGTACAGGTGAAAGGGAAGAGTCCGTCCGGGTTGGGCGGAGGGTCTATGGATGAAATAACTTCCGGGTGCATGGGATAAAACTAATGAAAAAAATGGGCTGCGGGCCAGGCGGCCGATGGGCTGGCACAAAAAAAGTCCCTTCCAATGGAAGGGACCGTGATAATGTCTGGGCAAATATTGCTATTTGGACGAATCGGCGCCGCCGACGGGGGCTCTCTTTTCGTAACGTTTCTTGAACTTGTCGATCCTTCCGGCCGTATCTACCAGGATATTCTTACCGGTAAAGAACGGGTGAGAGGTATTGGAGATTTCCAATTTGATCAGGGGGTATTCGTTCCCATCTTCCCACTTGGCTGTTTCCCTGGATTGAGCAGAGGAGCGGCTAAGAAAGGAGTATCCATTACTCATATCCTTGAAAATAACGAACCGATAGTTTGTCGGGTGGAGACCTTTTTTCATAATTGCTCTGTTTATGGTTGCACGGATTTGGCCGTACAGTTTTTGTTTAGACCTGATGGTCCATTAATTAAGAGTGCAAAATTAGGCTTTATGCCTTTTCTTTCCAAATATTTCCGGGACTAGCTCCGCATATTGACATATTGCAGGGCGATGCCCAGGTTGGCTTCTCCGGCGAGCTTGATAATCGCCTGAAGGTCATCTATTTTCTTGGCTGTCACCCGGACCAGGTCATCCATGATCTGCGCCTGTACTTTCAGACCGGAGTCTTTAATGAGCTTGGTGACCTTTTTAGCATCTTCCTGTTTGAGCCCGTTACGGACCGGCACTTCCATTCGCGTCACTTTTCCGCTGGGGTAAGGTTCTTTGCTGATGTCGAAAGCCAGGGGGTCGAGGCCCTGCTTCATCGATCGGCTGATCAGTACATCAACGATTTGTTTAATCTTCATCTCGCTTTCTGCTTCCAGGTCGATCTTTGAGTCTTTTTTGTTCAAATCGATCTTCACCGGAGAGTCTTTGAAGTCAAAACGGTTGGTGATCTCTTTTTTTGTCACGTTGACCGCATTATCCAGGGTCTGTGGATCGACTTTGCTGACGATATCAAAGGATGGCATAATGTTGAGTTATGCGGCAAATCTAGGGAATTAATTGCCATTTCCACCCGTTTTTACCCTGTTCTCCTCGTCGGAAGCCCCGCTGTTATGTCTCCTGCCCGAGTTGCCTTTGATGGGTTTGCCGAAGCGATAAGTAAAGGTGAGGCTGACCTGGCGGCTATCCCTTCTGTTCCTGAAAGTCGCTTCGGTCTGCTGGAAGTCGATGGAACCTTTGGTCTGCATGGTATAAAACAGGTCCCGGACGCCCAGTTTGACGCTGGCCTGATCTTTCAGCAGTTTTTTCGAGATGGCGGCGCTGGCCTGGCCCATGGGTTGAACAAGGATCTGTCCTTCCACGCCTTTGGTCCGATAGAAGCCCGAAAGTTCGCCGGACCAGCCATGGGAGAAGGAGAATTGGTTGTTCAGGTTCAATAAGAGGGTCGTTGCCTCTACATTGATATTCTCTCCATAGAGCAAACCGCTGAATTTATTGTAGTTGACATTGGTGTACAGGACGGAGGTCCACCATTTGGCGATGGGTATCTGTGCGCTGATGGCTATACCGGCATTCTGCCTGCTGCCGATATTCCCGTTCCTTACGATGGTGGCCTTCCCGGATTGTTCGAAGGTTTCCGAGAAGAAGTCCTTTGTATAGCTATAGTTCAGGGTGGTGGTGAGGAAGCTGTTATAGGTGTGAGACAGCTCTACGTTGTTGGTATACTGGGGTTGGAGGTAGGGGTTACCGGCCTGATAGGTATACTGGTCCAGGAAGAAGAGGAAGGGGTTCAGGTCCTGGTAAGCGGGCCGGTCGATCCTCCGCCCGTAGTTCAGGGTCAGTTGGTTCTTCGCATTGGCCTGGTAGCTGATGTAGAGGGTTGGGAAGAGATTGACATAACTCCTGGTGAAGGTAGAGTCTTTGTTGATGACGGATACGTTGTTGCCCAGCTGATGGCCGGAGTAATTTGTATTCTCCAGGCGCAGGCCGGCCTGGATACTCCATTTCTTGTATTGTTTGGTCAGGTTGGCATAGGCGGCGTTGACATTCTCCCGGTAGAGGAAGTGGTTGGTCTTGGTGGTGTCCACTTCGGGGGTATTGTTGATCAGGTTGAAGTAGTTGGCCGTGTTGTCGGTGTTGACATAGCTGAACTTTACACCTGCCTCGAGTTTAAGGGTTTGGGAGAGGGGCCGGGTATAGTCGGATTTGGCGGTATAGATATTGATGTCGCTGGGCAGGTTGCCGGTGAGGATGGTCTCGCCCTTTTTGGTCATATTCGGATAATAGGTGATGTTGTCGAAATACTGATCGCTGGCGGAGGAATAGTTGACATAGTCCAGGTCGATGGTCAGTTCGCGGCCGGAGGAGTCGTACTGGTGGCGGAAGTTGAAGTTGACCGATCCATTCTTCCAGGTAGTGTTGTTGGTGCTGGGGGAATGGACGATGGAGTCGACGTTGTTGTTGGGATCTTTCAGGAAAATATTACTGGAAGACCGGTCTTCTTCCTTATTCCGGAAGCCGCTGACCACGAAGCCGACCGTCGTCTTGTTGCTGACATAATAGTCCATGCCGAATTTCACGTTCAGCTCCGGGTTGGTGAAGTGCATGTCGGTCTGCTGGGTGAAGATGGAGTTGATGACCTTGTCGGGTCCCGGGTTCAGGTAGTTCCGGTTGATGTCCAATACCTGGTATCCTTCCCAATGGGAGTAGCCTGCGTTGAGGAAGAAGTTGGTCTTACCGTTGCGGTAATTCAGGTTGAGGCTGCCGCTGGGTTTGGGGTAGACGCCCTGGGTATGGGTAAGGGTGGCGCTGCCGTTAAAACCTTTGGTCTTATTCTTCTTTGTTTTTATGTTGATGATGCCGGAGTTGCCGGAGGCATCGTATTTGGCGGAGGGGTTGGTCATGATCTCGATCTGGTCGATGGCGGAAGCGGGCAGGCTTTTCAGGTAGCTGGCCAGCTGGGATGCCGAGAGATAGGTGGGTTTGTTGTCGATCATGATGGTGACGCCCTGTTTGCCCTTCAGGCTGATGTTATCGTCTTTATCCAGGGTGATGCCGGGGGATCTTTCCAGGACTTCCAGGGCGGTGGAGCCGGCATTGGCGGGTGATGCGTCCACGTTGACCACCATGCGGTCGGATTTTTGTTCGAACAAGGGCTTTTTCCCTACGACGGCTACCGCCTGGAGGTTGTTGGAGGATGCCTGCAGGACCAGTGGGGGCAGCACGATGGCTGAGCTGGCGGGGGAGAGTTCGAAGGGTGCTGAATAGGTGGTGCTGTGTCCTACCGTGCTGGCGGAAACCAGGTATTTACCGGACCGGATGTTGTCTAATGAAAAATGGCCCGTTTTATCCGTAACCGTCAACTTAGCCTGAGAGGAGTCTTTGGCGTTGAGGAGAGAAATGGTGGCAGATTCGATTGGCTTCTGGCTTTCGTCTCCTACCTGTCCGCTGATCTTACCGGATGTATTCTGGGCCATACCTGCCAGGGAAAGGTTAGCTACCAGGAATGCAGTCAGTAAGGTTTTGATGTTGTTCATTGTTGCAATTTGTATGTTTGGTACTAGTGTTTGTTTATTACAGTACAAAGATTGGTACTTTGCATTACATAGATCATTGTTTTGTGGTAGAAGGCCATTATCATTGATAATTGGTAAGAACTTCTCTGGTATACTGTTTTGGGATTATGGTGTCAGGTACTGCGATTCATGGGTCAAAATTATCGGTCGATGGAGCCGCCGGGAAATTTTGTTGACATAGGAACGCAAATTGGTGACGTCAGGCAATCGTGGTCCGGATATAGATGCTGGCGGGCGTTGATTCCACAAGCTTTTGATCATAAGATGAGGTTAGAGGGGCTGCTCTCCGACCATGAGACGTTGCCTCGTAGGGAGTTGTTACAGCGAAAAAGGGAAGAAGGATAAAAGGAGTTATTGGAGGAAGAAAGGTTAGCCGCTGACGGGCGCCGCCTTATTTTTCCTTTTGTCGAGCGCCACCAGCAGGACAATGCCTGTGATTACCAGGAGGGAGGAGATGATCTCGGCCTGGGTGGGGTGGAATCCGAAGATGCTGTATTTGGTATTGACCCGGATCTTTTCAACAAAGAAGCGTTCGATCCCATTGAGGATCAGGTAGACAGCGAAGAGGGCCCCGGGGACCTTCAATCGTTTGCGGAGGGACCAGAGGACAAAGAAGAGGCCCAGGCAGACGATGGTCTCGTAGAAGGGGGTCGGGAAGACGGGGATGGGTAGCTGGCTGCAGTACTGACCATCGCAGCCGGTGATCCGGGCCCCTTCTCCAATAACATTATGAGGATATGGGTAAGCGAACAACCAATCGGGCAGAAAGGAAGGCGCTTTTACGCTGAGGTGAGGGATATTGTCCAGGCTGCCGAACTGGGGCAGGTATACCTGTTTGTTTTGCTGAATGACGTTGGCAAAGACCTGGGGGCTGGAGAGGGAGGGTTTGCCATCGGGGGTGGTATAATAAGCGCTGTTGAGGATGCCCCAATCTCCATCGCCGGAGACCTGGCAGCCGATCCGGCCGACGGCGTAGGCCAGCATGAGGGCGGGGGCGGCGGCGTCGTTGAGGTGCCAGAAGGTGATGCCATTCTTTCTCGCATAATACCAGATAGCCAGGGCGGCGCAGATCAGTCCTCCGTAAAAGGTAAGCCCGCTGAAGGAGAAGAGGGATTCAACGGGGTTGCGTACAAAGTCGTCCCAGGTTTCCAGGCTGTTAAAGACCTTAGCGCCGGCAAAGCCAAAGATGGCGGCGAAGATGGTCATGTCCCCTACCCTGTCATGGGGCCAGATCCTTATTTTCCGTTCTTCCGGGGCGGGTAGCTTTTGTTTATTCTTTTCATACCATTTCAGGCCTAAAAAGAGCAGGCCTACGAGTATACCGGCCGGCCAGCTGCCCTGTGAGGACATGATAAAATCCTGCGGGTTGGCGGTGAGGGTGCTATTGGAAACAAACAATCCGATGATCTTAAATCCCAATAAGAAGCCCAGGATAAAGTTGAGGAAGAGTTCGACGGGGCCGGCGGGTTTGCCGACGACGATGATCTCATCCTTTCCATAGAGCAGGCCTTCCTTTTCCTTGCGGAGCAGTTCCCGGGAAAGGACGATAAAGGCGGCGCCAAAGGCCAGGGCCACAAAGAAACCAAATGAGTTTACGAACCGTAGAAATTGCCAGCGCTCGCCCGCTCCGAACAGATCCTTGAAAGCGTAATAAAGATTGGGATACATAACTAAAAAGATTCAGGTGCTAAATAATCTTCGGTTAGGTCTGGCAAAGCGAAGATTTCAAAGAGCACAAACCTACATTAAAATGCGCAAAAAAAATATTCTCCCCGAAGAGAAAGAAACTGAGGGGGTTATGGAAGTGTACGAGGCTGTTTATATCGAAAAAAACAGACGTTTGAAACTTTCCAAATAAAAAAGATATTCACACGCAATAAAATCTGTTGATTCAAGTTCCACAAAAATGTTCCACGGGGAACATTTTTTCCACGGAATACAGGCCGTTCCTAGGTTCTATAGCTTATTAACAGATGTGGATATTTTTGAAAGCCGATGGAGTTTTCCACAAGGCGGAATCAGCCAAAACTTTTTATCCAGATTGGGGGCGAATGACGGGGGGCGAATGGTGGGGATGACAGCGACGGATGATGGGCGGATAATGGGCGGATGGAATGCCTGGGGCGGCAGGGGAAAGGCTGTAAAAACAAAAACCCCTTCTGCGAACAGAAGGGGCATTACTATGAGCAAAGCTGGAAACCCAGCAAGATACTTCTACAACCTTCTACTAACAATATTCCTTAAAAGCTGCGATGAGGTTCTGAGCGATGAGCTGTGCCGGGCGACCTTCGATCTGGTGGCGCTCGATCATGTGTACCAATTGTCCATCTTTAAATAAGGCGATAGCAGGGGAAGAAGGAGGATAAGGCAACAGATGTTGTCTGATCGTCTGAATGGCCTCTGTATCAAACCCCGCAAAGGCGGTTGTAAGATAATCCGGTTTCTGAGCGCTGTTGGCGACGGCCATCAGCACCCCGGGGCGGGCTGAACCTGCGGAGCAGCCACATACGGAGTTGACCATTACCAGGGTAGTCCCTGTCTTCTTTAATTGGGCATCTACTTCACCGGAGGTGAGTAATTCGTTAAACCCATTGTCGGTCAGCTCCTCCTTCATCGGTAATACTATTTCTGCTGGATACATTTTTATTATGATTTTAGATTGGAATACTTATAAAACACAAAATTAGGTAAAAAGTTGATTACATATTGAAATCGATCGATAGGTTGTTGGCTCTTCTCAATCGGAACAAATGACAGGGAAATTCGCCTCCGACCGCAATTATGTCACTAAAATTAGCGCTTGAATGACGGGAAATTGCCAAAAATTCCTGGTAAATGGCTTTTTGGCCCACTGGTACGTGCTTTGATCTTCCTATCCCGTCAAACGAATTTTAAAAAACAAAAAAATAAGCATTACTATGACACTCGTAAAAGTTAACAACGGCGCCACCAAGAGTCTTTCCAGCTTTGTAGATGAATTCTTTCATGAACTGCCCAGCTGGGGACGGGAAGGATATTCCAGTTTTCCTCCGGTGAATATCCATGAAACTGCTGATGCTTACCACCTGGAAGTTAGTGCTCCGGGCCGTAGTAAGGAAGATTTCAAGCTGGCTCTTGAAAATGGTCAGTTGACCATCAGCTTTGAGAAAAAAGAAGAAACAAAAACGGAAGATTACAAGACTATTCGCAAAGAATTCTCTTTCCGGAGCTTCAAACGCAGCTTTAACCTGGATGATCGCATCAACAGCGAAGCTATACAGGCTAAGTACGAAAATGGAGTGTTGAAACTGTACCTGCCTAAAAAGGAACAGGTAAAAGAAAGCACCAAACAGATCAATGTTCAGTAATTGACCATTGATTCAACGAAAATTGCAGACTTTTTCATAATTAATGGTGATTCCGGCCTTTTTTAAGGCGCAAGGAGTCGGAACGTTTCATAGCAGTTGGTTTTGGTTTGGTTTTGGTGAGCGGCCGGAAATTTCCGGCCGCTTTTTTGCTTTTAGGGGGTCATGCGGGCGCTGCCGATTGACGTTCTTCGTCTTACGGAGATTCTTTTTTATATTTTTGTTGCCCGCTTTCTGTTGTGATTGTTTTAATTTCGGGCTTAAATAACCTATTTTATCCAAGAATATGATTAAACCCGTGAAAGTTATCAAGTTTTGGCTTTTGGTAGTTATAAGCATGGCTTTTTCCAATATAGGTTTCTCACAAAATCCTGTTTTTCATATCCCCATGCCCATTTCGGACACGGCCAAAAAGGGCGAAGACACCTCTACGCTGAGGATCCGCAATCTCAATCCTTATTTTACCCTGCATGTAGATTCCACGCTCAGCTATCAGCTGGAGCTCAACCGGGATCCCAGCCGTTATTTCTTTTTTATGAAGAACGCTCCGTTGGGTTTGAAGATCCGGGAAAACGGGCTACTGACTTTTAAAGCGGAGAAATCCTACTTCCTTTCCGGTAAGCTGAAGTACGATTTCCAATATAAGGTGAATATCGGGGTACAGAATCTCAATGACCCCAAGGAAAGGGTGGATACCTCTTTTACCATTGTCTTTTTTACCACTGAGATCATTCGCTCGCATGTGAAGCCCACGGTCAGTAATGTCCTGTATATGGATGAAGGGGATACGATCAGCTTCAAGTTACAATGTGAGACGGGCACCTACCCTATCGAAAGCATCAATTTCTATTCGAATGTACCCATCAAGACCAGTTCGAATGTGCGGGGCTGTAACGATGATTTTACCTGGTCTCCTCCTTTTGATTTTGTAAAAGAGTCGGATTCCGCCAAGCAAAAGCTGCTGATCCTCTATTTTGTCGGCACAACCAAGATCTTTGACCGGGATACCGCTACGATAAGGATCTATGTGAAGGATGCGTTGAACTATCCTTATATGGTGGAAGAGTACAACCTGGCGGTTAAAAATATACGTACCTATATCCTCCGGCTGAAGTATGCCTTCTTCGTACTGGATAAGAAGGTGCGAAAGACGAAGAATACCCGCACCGACTTCGATATGACTACGGCTACGACGGCCCTGGGTGGCACCATCTTCTCCTCGGCCGCCAGCCAGGATGCGAAGACCACGGGCGCTATCCTGCCCAGTGTGGGGGTAGCCCTGGTACCCGTAAAAGAAACGGTGGCCCCTCCCCTTACGGCTGAACAGAACCAGGCGGGACTGGTCCGATCGTCCATCCGGCGACTGGAGTATATCATCCGGGACAATTCCATTGTTGGGGAGAAAGACCAGGAGATCGTCAAAAAGATCGCGAATTTAAAGAATGAGCTGAAGCAGACGCAGGTCCAGCTGATCGAGGTGCCGCTGGAAGAGACCAGTAATATGACGGAGGAGCAATTGAATGCTTATTTTGAGAACCCGAAGGTGAATAAGAAATATAGATTGAAAAAGAGATAGGCCGGCGGGCGGCAGCTACTCGCAGGCGTCTTTTCGCCGGGTGTCGACGATATACAGCAGCTTCCAACCACCGGCAGTCCGGATCAGCTGAAATGAGTCCACCCCGCAGTGGCTGAATTTTCCCTTGAAATAGAATTTATACGGCGCCCATACGATGGCCAGGGGGCCGTCTATCTTTATAACATCAAACCGGATCTGTTCGTCGGCGGCTCCTTGTGGCAGTTTGCTGATCGACTCCGCAAAATCTCCTATGGCCTCATTGCGGGCGAAGGTCTTTCCCTCCTTGTTGGTAATAATCGTTTGCAACAGGGCGCTGTCGGCAAAAGAAGCGCGTATGCCCGCGGCATCGGAGTTCTTCATAGCGGTGAACAGGGCGTTGACGGCTGTCCTGACCGAGTCTTCGGTAGAAGATTGGGCCCTGGCGCCGGTGGCGAGGGCGGCGCAAAGAATTAGCGCCGGGAGAACCTTTTCATATTTCATATGCCGATAGTTATCGATTCGTGCGACGCCGGGCCGGACGAAAGCTGGCACGTTGGCCGCCTATTTATAGCCCAGGATCTTCAGCATGCTCTGCGCCGTCTGTTCCTTCGCATAGATCCAGTCGGTGAGTTTCCCATTCTTATCATGGCCCACGATGACATGTTTCGGTGAAGGGATGAGACAGTGTTTGATCCCGCCGTACCCGCTGATCTGGTCCTGGTAGGCCCCTGTATGGAAGAAGCCCACATACAGCGGCTCGCCGTTGTTGATCTTGGGCAGAAAGACTTCATTGATGTGCTCTTCCGAATCGTAATAGTCATGACTATCGCAGGTGATGCCGCCCAGGACGACCCGCTGGTATTCCACATCCCATTTATTGATGGGCAGCATGAGGAACCGCTCGCCGATCCCCCAGGTGTCGGGTAAAGTCGTAATAAACGAAGAGTCGATCATGTACCAGATCTCCCGATCGTTCTGCATTTTCTGTCCAATCACACTATAAATATGCGCCATGCTCTCCCCTACCGTATAACTTCCGAATTCGGTGAAGATATGCGGCATGGGTACATTGCTGCGTTTGCAGGCTTTTTTGATATTGCCTACAATTTCGTTGATCATGAACTGGTAGTCATATTCAAAGCCCAGGGAGTGTTTGATGGGGAAGCCGCCGCCAATGTTGATCGAGTCCAGTTCGGGACAGATCTTTTTCAGCTGGCAGTACAGGTTGATTACTTTATTCAGCTCACTCCAATAATAGATATCGTCCTTGATGCCTTTATTGAGGAAGATGTGCAGCATCTTTAGCTGGAAGCGGTCTTCATTCCCTTCGATCTTGTCCACATAGAATTCCAGGACGTCCCGTGGACGAAAGCCCAGGCGGGAGGTATAGAAGGGGAAGTTGGGTTCTTCTTCCGCAGCTACCCGGATGCCCAGTTTAAAGGGAACTTTTACTGACCTTTTATACTGCTGCAGTTCGTCCTTGTTGTCCAGGACGGGGATCACATTTTTGAACCCCGTGTTCAGCAGGGAGGCGATGCGGCTGGTGTAGGGCTTCTGTTTGAACCCGTTGCAAATGATATAGGTATCTTTTGTGATCTTTTTGCGGGCGTATAGTTTCTTGATGATCTCGATGTCGTAGGCGTAGGAGGTCTCCAGGTGGATGTCGTGCTTGAGGGCTTCTTCCACGATGAAGGAGAAATGGGAGCTCTTGGTACAATAGCAATAATAGTACTTGCCTTCATAATGATGCCGTTTGATGGCGGCGGCAAACATCTTTTTAGCCTTGTTGATCTGCATGCCGATCTTGGGGAGATAGGTCAGCTTCAGGGGCGTTCCGTACTTGGCGATCAACGCTTTCACATCGAGGCCGTTAAACTGAAGGGAATTTTCTTTGACGTCAAAACCGTCTTGGGGGAAGTTGAAAGTTTGCTTCACCAGGTCGGTGTACGTATTATTCATTGACTGGTCCAGTGTGTAAAATATTAAGGATTAAGAATCGGGCGTTCACTCCATTATGAAAAAAAACTATGCAAAAATGTAGTTTTTTAGACAATTACGAAAATAAAAAACCGGGCCCCTTACTGGGAGCCCGGCAGTATAGTGCAATGTTATGCTATTGTTATCTATTTAACGGCTGCTACCAATGCTGAGAAGGAAGCCGGTTCGTTCATGGCCAGGTCAGCCAGTACCTTACGGTCAAGGCCAATTCCTTTCTCTGCTAATTTATGGATAAAGACAGAATAGGTCAGCCCTTCTGCCCTGACGGCGGCGTTGATACGGGCGATCCACAGGGTGCGGTATTCCCTTTTCTTCAATTTGCGTCCTACATAACGGTATTGAAGGCCTTTCTCCAAGACGTTCTTGGCGACGGTGTATACATTTTTACGTTTGCCATAGAAACCTTTTGCTTCTTTTAAGATGCGTTTTCTACGTGCCCGGGAAGCAACGGCATTTACTGAACGTGGCATATCTTACTGATTTGAAAATTAAATAATGTGGAAATTTCGAATAAGCGCTGACCGGCAGGGCTTATTTAAGTCTTAATAAGCGTTTGACAAAGTCGGTATTCGCCGCGCTGACGGTACCTTTCTTATTCATGAGACGCTTGCGTTTCTTTGACTTTTTGGTAAGAATGTGGCGTTTGAAGGCTTTCTGGAAGCTGATCTTGCCGGTGCCGGTTATTTTGAACCTCTTTTTGGCACTTGAGTTGGTCTTTACCTTTGGCATTTCTAATCCTTTTAGAATGACACCCTGCTGGCGGATCCGCACCGGCGGAACACTTATGGAGCCGTTTGGGCTGTTAAAATGGAGCGCAAAGGTAAGGAATCCGGGGGAATAAAGAGTAAAGCAAGCAAATTAATTATGGAGGGGAGCAAAAAAACAGCCGTCACGCGGGGCGTCGACGGCTGCCAGGGTAATTGACCATTCAAAATCAATGATATAGGTAGTTAAGAGCGATGATATCATTGGCGTTGAAGGTGCGATTGCCCCCGTTGGAGCAGGCCAGCATAAAGGAATTGGCGTCCGGTCCGGAAGGTGTTCCGGGGATCAGGATGGCGCCGACGGTGCTGGCGCCTTCGTTGACGGCTGATCCGCCGCAGCTGTAAGCCCTGTTCATGTAGTCCGTGTGGCGGAAACCGATGCAATGTCCCATCTCATGCTGGATGACCGAGCCCACGTACAGTACGTTGGGGTTGCTGCCATAGGCCTGGGCATTGGTGTTCATCATAATGGAGTTGTACGGGTTGCCCCCGCTGGGGAAACCGGAGGACCCCAGGGTGATAAAGCCGCCGCTGGGTCCCTGGTTGAAGCCTTTGATGGTAATGGACGCGGTGCCAGAGGTAATCCGTTGGAAATGCAACCGAAGGCTCCGGGCATTGTAACGGGCGATGGCCGTGTCCGCTCCGCTGACAAAAGCGGTGCCCAGGTTGACCACCTTAATCGTGATGGTGCGGGGAAGTCCCGTCACCAGGTTGGTGGTCCGGTACTGTTCGTCATCGGCGATGCGCAGCAGGCTCTGGTCGGGTACGCTGTTGAGCAACTCATCTGTCAACACGATGTCGCCTTCCACGAGATAGCCGTTATCCTGCCGGATGACCCCGCTGGTGCCAAAGCCCAGGGCTTTGATCTTTGCCAGGACATCCGTTGAAAGGGTGTTGTCGGTTGTCTGGGTGACGGCGGATTGTTTGTGACAGGAAAAAATAAAGACGATCAGGGCTGTGAAGCCAGCCAGGGAAAAAAGAAGTTTTCTCATGTGTAGCGTGTTTGTAAGTTAGGAAATAAGGTTGGTCGCTACATCAAAGCCAGAACGAAGGACCGGGCCCCGCCCGGCCAAAAACGCCGGAACATTTCCGGCGCCCTATTGAAAATAAGAAAAGCCTTGTGGAATGTCGTGTCAAAAAAGGAAAATCATTCTCCCCTCCCCGCTTAACTTATACTAACGTAGATAGATACACCTATTTATTCTTTTAATAGAAAAAATACGTTATATTAATCGGATGAACCTGATCCTGCGAGCCTTTTTCATGAGCATGCTAGGGGTAATGACCTTTTCGGATGGACAAACACAGGATTTTGTCAAGCTCTATCACCGGGCGGATAAAGCCCAGGGGTCCCGAACGGCTTACCTTGTAAAGGTGAAGCCAGGTGTGGCTTTGACGGGCGTACGGGTGCTGCGGCAGTTGTCACCTTCGAACTATATCGTATCTGCCGCCGATAGCGGGTTGGTTGCAAACCGGAGCGAGTGGATGTTGCCGGCGAATGATAACTGGAAACTGTCTCCTTCGTTGATGAAGACCCGTGGGAGCAGCGGATTGATCACGTTGACCGTGGCCGTGACGGATCCGGCTGCTTTTAAGACAAGCCTGCGGGTATTGCATGTGGCTGTTCGAATACTTGACGAATATGGACCTCTCCTGAAGCTGCAATGCAGCCGGGCGATTTTTATGGAACAGATCCTCGCCGACCCCGGGGTGATGTTTGCCGACCTCAGCGAGACGCCGGCCCGGGAGGAGCAGGTGCTGAATGACATGGACCTTACTGTCAATGCCATTAACCTGGCGCACCGCACATTCCCTTCCATTACCGGTAAAGGAATGAATGTCTCGGTGCGGGAGGACCGGTTTGACACGGCAGACATCGACTTTCGCTCAAGGGTCCTGAACACCCCGTTAAGCTCCACCCTTCTCTCTTCTCATGCCACCATCATGGCCACCATCATCGGCGGCGGCGGCAACTCTTATTACTCCGGGCAGGGGGCGGCTTACCGCAGCACGTTGTCTTCTTTCAGTTTCAGCAGCCTGCTGCCGGACCCCGATGCCGTGTACCGCCAATATGGGATCTCCGTACAGAATCATTCCTATGGCAGCAATATTGAAAATTATTATGGCGCTGAAGCGGTGGCCCATGATGTCAGCGCCCATAACAATCCTTCATTATTACATATATTTTCTGCGGGTAACTCGGGGGACCAGGCTGCGACCTCGGGAGCCTATAGCGGTCTCCGCGGGCTGGCCGATCTGACGGGCAATTACAAGATGGCGAAAAATATCCTTACGGTAGGCTCTATCGATTCCTTTGGGGCCGTGTCCCCGCTGAGTTCCAAGGGGCCGGCCTATGACGGGCGGCTCAAACCCGAGCTGGTGGCCTTCGGGCAGGATGGCAGTTCGGGAGCAGCGGCGATCGTATCGGGTATCGGCCTGCTGTTGCAACAGGCTTATAAGGAAGGGCATAACGGGCAGCTGCCTTCTTCCGACCTGGTGAAGGCGATACTCTTGAACAGTGCCGATGATGTGGGCGCACCCGGCATCGACTATGCATCGGGGTATGGCAGTGTCAATGCCTATCGGGCCCTGAAGATCCTGGAAGAGCGCAACTATTTTACCGGGTCCCTGCAAGCTGGTGAAGTGCAAACCTATCCCCTGTCCGTTCCGGCCGGAGCCTTGAACCTGAAGATCACGCTGGTCTGGAACGATGTGGCGGCCGGACCGAACGCCTATACGGCCCTGGTGAATGACCTGGACCTGGAGCTGTACAACCCCGCCACCGGCGCCACCTGGCTACCCTGGGTGCTGAACAGCGTCCCTTCCGCCGACTCCCTGCTGACCCTTCCCCAACGTAAACGGGATAGCCTGAATAATGCAGAGCAGGTCACTTTAGAAAGTCCTCCGGCGGGTGATTATATCCTTCGTGTCAGGGGAACCCAGGTTCCCGAGGGTCCGCAGTCCTACTCCATCGCTTATCAATGGGACAGCCTTTCTTCTTTTAAATGGGCCTACCCTACCGGGGACGATAACATCAGCCCGGGCGCTGCCAACCTGCTGCGCTGGCAGACCTCTTTCCATAGCCCTGCCCTGGTGGAATATAGCCTGGATGGAGGCCATCAATGGACGGGCATCGATGGCGCAGTCGATTTGTCCCGAAGAAATTATTACTGGAAGGCGCCGGACACGATGGCTACGGGGCTGCTGCGGGCAACCATTGGAGGGCAACGCTACTATTCCGATACCTTCTCTATATCCCGGCCTCTATCCCTCTCCGTTGGGTTCAACTGTCCTGATTCTGTCTTCCTCTATTGGAATGCGGGGAAGGGGGTATCTTCCTACCAGGTGCTTGACCTGGGAGCACAGGCGTTGGAGCCGTTGACAGTCACCGGTGATACCGTACTGCTATTCGCCAAAGCGACGCACTCCTCTTTGTATTATGCGGTAGCGCCTTTACTGCCTTTTGGGGAAGCCGGGGTCAAAAGTTATACCATCGGTTATACGGAACAGGGAGTAGGTTGTTATCTGAAAAGCTTTACTGCAGACCCCCAGTCCGGCCGGGAAGCCTTGTTGAATCTCGAACTGGGTACTTTATACCAGGTTCAGCGTATAAGCTTTGAAAAGCAGGCGGCCAGCGGGTTTCAGACCCTGAGACTCATCGAGCCGGCGGATGCGCTGCACTATTCCGTCCCGGATGAGGCCCTGTTGCCGGGTGTGAATGCGTATCGGGCAAAGATCGAACTGGTGGACGGGCAGGTAGTTTACAGCGAGGTGGAGCGGGTGTTGTATCTGGCCGGGAAGGATCATATCCTCTATCCCAATCCCCTCAATGGGTCTAGCTTTTTGAATGTCTTGTCAGCGGATCTGGCGCCCTTTCTCTTTCAGCTTTATAATGTGCTGGGGCAAAAACTGGTTGAGAAGAAATGGCCTGGTGGTTTGCAACAGTTGCCGGCAGGTGGTCTGGCACATGGCGTATATTTTTATAGGATCCTGAAAGATGGCAAACAAATGGAGAGTGGGAAGGTGGTGATAAATTGAAAACGGCCGCTGTTGCGGCCGTTCCTTATGCGTGGTGCAGATGTCTCTTTTTTCTTACGCTGACTTTTCTTTTTTCTTCTGTGGCTTGGGGGCCCAGATGGCCAGCATCCTTTTACCTTCCATCTTGGGCATGCCTTCCAGTACGCCGGCGTCGTTGAGGCGCTCGGCAAATTTCAGGAGCAGCAATTCGCCTCTTTCCTTGAACTGGATTGCCCGGCCTTTGAACTGTACATAGGCCTTTACTTTGTTGCCATCCTTCAGGAATTTCTCGGCGTGTTTGGCCTTGAAGTCGAAGTCATGGTCATCGGTATTGGGAGTAAAGCGGATCTCTTTTACTTCGGAGGCTTTACTCTTGGCCTTCATCTCCTTTTCCTTCTTCTTCTTCTCGTAAAGGAATTTATTATAGTCGATGATCTTACATACGGGGGGATCAGCATTCGGAGAGATCTCAACCAGGTCGAGCTGCTGTTCCTGCGCCATTTTCAGCGCCTCCTGGATCGGATAGACCCCTACCTCTATATTGTCTCCGACCAGTCGTACCTGGGGTACCCTGATCATATTGTTCGTACGGTGTTCTTGTTGTTGTTCTTTTCTGAATCGTGGATTAAAATTACCTCTCGGTTGTCTCGGTGGAAATGCCATTTACAATTTTTAAGTTTAGCCCCTTCCCTTTAGAAGGGGTTTATAAAGTTACTTATTCTTCAACAAATTTGAAATCGAAAATTAAGCTTCCTAAGTGCATTTATTCTGATGCCCGGGAGCTAATTTCCAATTTTGCGCCTTCGATGAATTCGTCGATCGACTTTACTCCCAGATCGCCTTTTCCCTGTCTGCGGACGGCTACTTTTTTTTCGTTCATCTCTTTTTCTCCGATGACCAGCATATAGGGAACTTTTGCCAATTCTGTGTCGCGGATCTTTTTGCCGATCTTCTCGTTACGGTCGTCGACTTCAGCACGAATATCCGCTTTTTTCAGGGAAACTAAAAGGTTTTGTGCATAATCGAGGAACTTATCGCTGATCGGCAGGATCTTTACCTGCAGGGGGGCCAGCCATAGGGGGAACTTCCCGGCATAGTGTTCCAGGAGGAAGCCGATGAACCGTTCGTGGGTGCCCAGGGGGGCCCGGTGGATGATCAGCGGGGTCTCCGCATGGTTGTCCTTATTGGTGAATTCCAGCTTAAAGCGTTTGCCCTGTGCAAAATCGACCTGGTTGGTAGCCAGGGTGAATTCCCGGCCGATGGTGCTCCAGATCTGTAC
>DATJJD010000130.1:0-6910 GCA_035492545.1 Puia sp. | reverse complement strand
CTCATAAGCAGTTAGTTTTGGTTACGACCCCTGTTTCTACAGGGGTTTATTTTTTTATAGACCTCTCTGTTATTTTATCCCGTTAGTCCTTCAATAATAAGATATTACTGAGGCCATAAGCAAGGCCCGCCCCTATTATGTCGGCTATGATATCCGCCTCATCGAAATCCCGCAGCGGGATAAAATATTTCTGCACGTATTCCATTCCGATCCCGTATGCCTCGGCCAGAATAAAAACAAGAAAGAACAGACGCAGCAGTCGGACACGCGGGATGGGCCTGACACTCAGGTATAAGTTCCAGAGAAAGACAAAACCTCCGAACAGGCTGATATGAACAATCTTATCAAACTGTGGAATAGCGAAATGGGTTTCATTAGGTAACATCGAACCCGGCATGGCCAGCAGGATTCCAATGATTAAGGTCCAGACGACAGGAGAATAGACATTGCCGAAGTATTTTCTCAAAAAAATCATCATAGTATTACAAAGGGTCTAAAATAAAAAAAGTCCCTAAAAATGGGACTTTTTTTACTTATCTGTAGATTTTTTTCCCGAGTGGTCAGGGACGGGCCTTCCACGATGCCCGCAACGACTTATTGGGTTTGGGTAGTTTTCCCAAGAGACTGCATTTTTTGAAGCGTGGGAGAAGGACTGCCGCCTTTTTGTTCGATCGTGATGGCAAAAGCCTGTGCCTTCTGCGTATTCTTCATCTTCAAAATTACCTTCTCATCGGTGGCGTCAAAAACACCCAGGTCCTTGGGTTTATTATCGATCAGGGCCCAAAGCTGGTACTGCTGGTCAGAGGGCAGCTTTGGCATATTCTTCACCACCAGGAATACATTCGAAGAAGTGGAGTCCCAATAAATATTGGCGGAAGACTTGGGCGCTGTTTGTGTCCCTACCATATTGACCACCGTTACGTTAGGGTCCTTGACAATCTTTTGCTCTTCAATGATCTGTTTTAAGATACTGTCCGTAGAATTGAATTTCGCCTCCAGGGCCGCATTCTTATTCTTCAGATCGGCATTCTGAGTATAGGACTGGTAGGCGAACCAGGCCAGGACTACCAAAAGTATAACGGAAGCTGCGGCTATAAAGCGCAATCCTCCGGACCCACGTGCAGAACTACTTGAATTTTCCATGTTGATTATTTTTGGTGAATTTGGAGAAGAGGTCTTGCGGGAAGGGGAATTCCCTATCGCTTCCAAAACTTTCACCTTAACCGTTGATGGAGGAATTTCAGCGTTCTCGGACGCGTATTTCTCCAGTTTTTCCTCAAAATCCCGGCGTGCTGCTACTAATTCGGGATACTGAGTACATAGTTGGTCAAATTCAGCCCTTTCTGACTCGCTGGCCAGGCCCATTACATAACTTTCAATAATGCCACTTGATATGTATTCTTGTAGGTTCACTTTATTGTAGATATTCTCTTAATTGTAATAACGCATTCCTGATCCGGGTCTTTACCGTACCAAGAGGGATGCCCATCATTTCGGAGATCTCCTCGTGCGTAAAGCCTTTAAAGTAAGCCAGTTCCACCAATACCCGGTGCTCCGCTTTCAACTTCTCCAATACCTTTTTCAAGCCGATATTATCGACATTCATCAGGATGGTTTGGTTGGCTACACTTTTATATACGTTATCCGGCAATTCCTGGTTTTTTTGAGAATTCTGATAACTTTTGGAACGCAGGGTGTCAATAGAGGCATTCCTGGCAATGTTGAGCATCCAGGTAAAAAGCCGCCCTTTTGTCTGGTCATAAGTCTCAATCTTTCGCCAGATATTGATAAAAACTTCTTGTAAGACATCGCTGGCCAGCTCTCCGTTATCCGTAATTATCTGTTTAATAATACTATACAGGGCCCCTGCATAATTGTCGTATAGGAAATTGAATGCCTGATTATCCCGTTCTTTCAGGGCCAACACCAATTCCTGCTCAGTATAAGTAATAGGTATTCCCAAAGGTTTCGTAAATGGTTACACTAAAGTAAAGAAAAAATGATCAGTGTACAATGTTCCCGTAAGCTGCCGCGTCCATCAGCTTATCCAGGTCAGCGGGATTTTCCAGGGTAACTTTGATCATCCAGCCCTTGCCATAAGGATCTGTATTTACTAATTCCGGGGAAGAAGCCAGATCGGGGTTTACTTCCGTGATGGTGCCGGCTACCGGTAAATACAGGTCGGAAACCGTTTTTACCGCCTCCACCGTCCCAAATACCGTTTCCGCAGCCAGGGCTTTTCCCACTGTTTCGATTTCCACATACACAATGTCCCCCAATTCCTGCTGGGCAAACTCCGTGATGCCGATGACAGCCTCATTACCTTTTTCCAGTCTTATCCATTCATGATCTTTCGTGTAACGTAAATTTTCAGGGAAGTTCATGGTATCTATTTTTTTTATGGTGCAAAGATTACAAAAAGAGACCGAATATTGTATTGCGGCAAAAAATTGTTGAAATATAATTTTCTGCCGCAATACCGCTAATGTCGGCAGACTTCGGCAAAACCTCGTCTGCTAACTGGACAAAAGTCCAGTTAAGACATGGCCGGGTGTAATTATTTGCGACGGTTTACCAGCTTCATTTTCAGGATGCGGATATCCTTCAAAGGCCGGTCAAGAGGCCTTCCGCTGGTGGGAGAGGCGGCAATGGAATCCACGACGTCCATGCCTTTTATCACTTCTCCGAATACGGTATAGTTCTGATCGAGATGGGGCGCCCCCCCGAGTTGTTTGTAAACCTCCCGTTGTGCCGCCGGTATTTTTCTGCCCTTTAGCCGCAACGTCTCCACGGAATCCAGCCCGGGGTCGGTGAACAGACGGCCCTGTACAATATAGAACTGGCTCCCGCTGCTGGCTTTCAGGGGATTCACGTCGTCATTCGTCCGGGCGGCAGCCAGCGCCCCTCTCTTATGGAAAAGAGTAGCACGGAATTCCGCCGGCACCGTATAACCGGGCCCTCCTTCCCCTCCCTGGCTCAGGGGCTTTCCGGGGTGGCCCAGCCGGCTGTCCGGATCGCCTGCCTGGACCATAAAGCGTTGAATGACACGATGGAATAACACACTGTCGTAATAGCTTTTTTTCACGAGAAGCAGGAAATTGTCACGGTGTAAAGGAGTGGAGTCCGACAACCGGAGCAGGATGACCCCCTTGCTGGTGGTCATTTCCACGTCCTTGTGGAGGTCTTTTTTTCTCAAACCATTGGCCAGCCGGGGATTACAGGAAAAAATAAGAGCCAGGATACTACCAGCCAGCAGTCCTTTCAGCATAGCATTGACATTCATTAAGTCAGTATAGTTATTAGTTAGCCGTTTTCATTCCTCCGCTTTATTCCATGGCAGCTCTCCCTCCCGATCGAAATATAGTAGAATATGGTCTTTCATGAAGTTTTCCTGGTCGCGGAGACTCATGACGGGCAGGGCTTTGAGCTGACGAAAATGCGGCCAGCCGTCTTCATCCACCGCCTCCAGCTCATAATACCCGCTCTGCCGGAATAGGGTGCAAACGGCAATATGCATGAGATCCTGCTTCTGCTCCTTGGAGAATTTCTTCCGGATATCCCCAAATTCCTGAACCCCGATGAGGAATAAAATAGTCTCCATATCGGGCTTCTTCCCAAATCTTTCTACCAGGCTTGCTTCCAGCTGCCACCAACGGGTCTGCAGATCATCTTGTGCTTGTTGCATCACGCAAAGATAATGAATTGAATTTGGGTTCACGCCGGTACCGGTGGCACCGCACACTTAGATCTTTTCTACTACTACGGCGGTCCCGTACGCGAGTACCTCCGTCACACCATTCATGACTTCATTGGCATCATAACGCATATTGATGATGGCATTGGCTCCCCGCTCGGCGGCATGCTGCATCATATATTGAAAGGCTTCTTCCCTTGTCTTCTCGCAAAGCTCTACATAAATGGAGATCTGGCCTCCCAACAGAGTCTGTAATCCCCCGGCTAAATTTCCCAACAGGCTGCGGGAACGAACGGTAATACCCCTTACGACACCCAGGCTGCGGGAGATATGGTATCCATCCAGTGTGGTGCTGGTGGTGATCATGGTAGCGTCTATCATATAGCAGTTTTGTAGTGAAATTACACATTTACATTCAAAACCGGGCGGAGTCCGGTTAGCAGGCGAGGCTTTTAGCCGAAGACTGCCGACATTAGCAGAACTGCGACAAAAAATTATTTTTTAGACCATTTTTTGCCGCAATTCAAAATACCTTTGCCGAAAATCAGCAAGATGTTACAAGTGGCATTTATCCGTCAACATGTGGAGTTTGTGAAGGAAAGACTGGCCGTTCGGAATTTTAAGGAGACAGACCTGGTAGACACCATCGTAGGGCTGGACGATCAGCGTAAGAGATTACAGCAGGAATCCGAAACGACCCAATCCAAAATAAATGCCCATTCCAAAGAGATCGGCCAGTTGATGGCCAAGGGCCAGAAACAGGAGGCTGAAGAGAAGAAGCAGGAAGTGGCCACCCTGAAGGCCTCCCTGAATCCCATAGCGGAACAACTGGCTACCGTGGAAGAACAATTGAATACCACCCTGATACGCCTTCCCAACCTCCCGGCGGCGGCCGTACCTCCCGGTAGGACACCCGAAGACAATGTCACCATCCGGGAAGGAGGAAAAAAACCCGTGCTGCCTGCGGGAGCCCAGGCTCACTGGGACCTGGCTAAAAAGTACAACCTCATCGATTTCGAACTGGGGAATAAGATTACGGGCAGCGGTTTTCCCGTCTACATAGGAAAGGGCGCCAAACTGCAAAGGGCCCTGATCCAGTATTTCCTCGACTATAATACAGCTGCCGGGTACACGGAATACCAGCCTCCCATTATGGTGAACGAAGCATCCGCCCGGGGTACGGGGCAGCTGCCGGATAAAGAAGGACAGATGTATTATGTAGGAGAGGACAACCTATACCTGATCCCGACGGCGGAAGTACCGGTGACCAATATCTACCGGGACGAGATCCTGAAGGAAACCCAGCTTCCCGTCCGGATGACGGCTTATACGCCTTGCTTCCGGAGAGAGGCGGGCAGTTATGGGAAAGATGTCCGGGGACTCAACCGCCTGCATCAGTTCGATAAAGTAGAAGTAGTCCAGCTGGTGCACCCGGAAAAAAGTTATGAGGTATTGGAGGAAATGGTGTTGCATGTGGAGAAACTACTGGGTTCCCTCGACCTTCCCTACCGAATCCTTCGGTTATGCGGCGGCGATATGGGATTTACTTCTGCGATGACCTATGATTTCGAGGTATACAGTGCCGCACAGGAGAAATGGCTGGAAGTAAGTTCGGTCAGCAATTTCGAAGCCTTCCAGACCAATCGTATGAAGATCCGCTTTAAGGATACAACCGGTAAGACACAGCTGCTGCACTCGCTGAATGGCAGCTCTCTTGCCCTTCCCCGCATCGTCGCCTGCCTGCTGGAAAATCATCAGCGGGAGGATGCTATTGCATTACCCAAAGTTTTACATTCCTATTTCGGCGCTGCAGAGATCTAGCAATACGCTGCATGAACAGATTAAATCTGCATTAAGAAATTAAAAGAGTATTAAAACAGCGGTCCCAGATCACCGGGAGTAGGCTGTTGGCGTTTCATTATGATAAATCTTTGTGAAAGCAACCCGTGCTGCTAGGAGAGTTGATTTTTTATTTCAAATATTTGTTCTCAACAATTACCTTAAATTTTTTTTATGAAAAAACATTTTTACCTGCTCCTTTTCTTTTTCGCTATCACTTACGTCAGCCAGGCCCAGATCAAAAAAGGCGATATCCTGTTGGGAGGCACGTTGAGTCTTTATTCGCAAAAGGCCACTCCGGACAATAATTATCCCACTCCTCCGAATAAACAGACTAATTACAACATATCCCCTTCCATCGGCAAAGCAATAAAAGATAATCTCCTGGTCGGTTTCGACCTGGCCTTTACAGGTTCGAAAAACACGCAGGGAACCGGCACAGGCAGTTATACGAGCAAATCCTGTACATACGGAGCAGGTGTTTTCCTTCGTAAGTACAAACCGCTGGGTGGTGGTTTTGCCATCTTTATGCAGACCCGGTTCGGCGGAAGTTACAACACGCAAAAAACTCAGTATGAAGGAGATCCGTACCCCTATAACAATGTAAAAGGTTATTCCTTCGATCTGAGCTTCTACCCCGGTATTGCCTACGCCATCACTAAACGGGTGCAGTTGGAGACGGGTTTCGCCAACCTGGTGGACGTCAACTATTCCCATTCGAAAGACAGCCAGACTACGGGAGTCAATAACAATGTACTGGCAAACTCTAAGTCAAATAGTTTTGGCATATCGACCAGTCTTAGCAATGGCTATGGCTTCGCCGTGGGCATCAAGGTATTGCTGGGTTCTTAATTCGGCGGCGCCGTTAAACCTTCAACCGGCTTTGGGGTCCAACCGCCAAATGGCAAACATGGGCCTTACCAATCAACGTAAGAATCAACACCTGTTCTGGCGGGCGGGCTTCGGCCCCATGGCGGAAGACCTGGATTCCCTGACGGGACATACCCAAAAGTCATTTACGGAAGCCCTGTGGAAGGCGGCTGAGAGGCCCGTGGCCTACCTGGATGTGGCGGATAATGCCCTGAAGGGCCTGGCCATGGGGGTAGGAGAGGCCGGGGCGATGCAGCGAAAGGATTTGTCAGCTGTGCAACGAAAGGATTTGTCAGCTGACGAGAAACGGCAATTCCGCAAACAGTCGCAGCAGGACATCAAAAGCCTGAACCTGGCCTGGCTCCATGAAATGGTGAACAGCGATGCGCAATTACGGGAGAAGATGGCCTTATTCTGGCACGGCCATTTTGCTTCCCGCAACCTGAATATTTTTTACCAGCAGCTGTTACTCGATACGATCCGCAAGGGCGCGTTAGGGAATTTCGG
>DATJJD010000129.1:0-3901 GCA_035492545.1 Puia sp. | reverse complement strand
TGTAATCTACGAGGTGCATATGTACCAGCCGCATGAATACACCCAACAACTGATCCCGGGTGGAAAATATCAAACCTCTTATACCTATCCTGGTACGATCGCCGGTGTATCCTGGAACCCGGCTCAGATGACAACCGTGCTGAGCCCTGTGCGTAACTTTCAAACAAATTTCAGCGCCCGTATACATGTGGGCGAATTCAGCGCTGCACGCTATGCAGGCGGAGCGGCCACCTATCTTCGCGACTGCATGAATATTTTCGAAGGTTATGGATGGTCCTGGACTTATCACGCCTACCGGGAAGCCAAGGTATGGAACCTGGAATATGCAGACTCGCCTGTAGCAGATAATCTGGCAGTCCGTTCAGCGGTGCCTACGGATCGTTACAACCAGGTCGTTGGCTGGGGGCTAAATCTGAATCAATAAAAGGAAGAAGGGGTACGGCCTCCGATGGCCGGGTAGCCGTAAACTTTTCTATCCCGTCCGTGTTATTTATGGTTCTATGGAAATGAAACTTCAGTTAAGCGTCCTGGACCAGACCCCTATCCGTAAGGGGGCCGATGCGCGCCAGGCCTTGCAGGAAACGATACAATTGGCCCGGTTGGCGGACAAGCTCGGCTACCGGCGGTACTGGCTTTCGGAACATCACAATACCCGGACCCTGGCTGGGGCCTCTCCTGAAATCCTGATCGCCCGGCTGGCGGCGGAAACCCATCAAATACGCCTGGGGTCGGGAGGTATTATGCTGCCGAACCATAGTACCCTGAAAGTGGCGGAAAACTTCCGACTGCTGGAAGCCCTGTATCCCGGTCGTATCGATCTGGGCCTGGGGCGTGCCCCCGGTGGGGACCGGCTTACCGCCCAGCTACTTAACCCTTCCAACACCTTTGACCCCCAGGACTATATACGACAGATCTCAGACCTGGATGCCTTCCTTTCCGATGTCAGCACACCTGGCACGATGCAGGGGAAAGTAAGGGCCATTCCCCATATCGACACCCGGCCTGAACTTTGGATGCTGACCTCCAGCGGGGAAAGCGCTTATCTGGCCGCTCATTTTGGGATGGCATTATCCTTTGCACAATTCATAAACCCTATGGGCGGGGCCGCAGCCATCCGGGCGTATAAGGAGAAATTCCGTGCTTCGGCCCAGCTGGCCGCTCCGATGGCCAACGTGGGCATTTTCGCCTTCTGTTCGGAAGATCCCGGGAAAGTGGAGGAGGTGCAGGCGATCATGGACTACCGGCTGCTGAGCTTTGAAAAAGGCCGGTATGATGAGATCCCCACTTACGAGGCTGCCAAAAACTATGATTATACTCCCGCGGAATGGCAGCGGGTCCTGTACAACCGGCAACGGATGGCGGTAGGCACGCCGGAACAGATCCGCGAGCAGTTCAGCCGGCTTGCCGATGAGTTCGGAATTCACGAGCTGGTGATCTCTACTTTTACAGATCGTTTTGAGGACAGGCTGCGTTCCTATGAGCTGATGGCTTCTATATTTGAGCTGAGCGAGTCGAGTTACGTGGTTCCAGCTTTGCAGGCAGAATGACCTGATCATCGGGCATGACAATATATTTCTTCTCCAGCCGGCGGAATAAAATGGTGGCGGCTTCCTTTCCCATCTCATAGGCTGGCTGGGCAATGGTAGTTAAAGAAGGATTGAGCAGCGAGGCTGTTACCAGGTTGGAAAAGCTTATCACTTTCACGTCGCCGGGAATCTCCAGTCCCAGGTCACGGCATACGTGATAGACCTGTACCGCCAGTTTCTCCACCGACGCGAAGATGCCGTCAGGACGCTTGTCCGAGCTGAGAAGGGCGCGGATCAACCGGTAGTTCTCCTCTTCGTCATTGCTGCAATGGATCACCAGTTCCTGGTCACTCTGCTGGTCGTAGCGGAGCAGGCCATCGGTATATCCCTGCATACGTTTGTGCGAAATAGAAAGGCTCATGGAAACCGTCAGATGCGCTATCCTGCGGCAACCGGCTTTGATGAGATGTTCGGTTGCAATGAACCCGCTCTCATAGTCATTGGTCATTACTTTTGGCGCCCCGATGCCTTCGCATACACGATCGAAAAATACAAGCGGAATATTTCTCTGCTGCAATTCCTGAATATGCCGGGTATCCTTTGTCTCTCCGGAAAGGGACAAGATCACTCCATCCACCCGTCCGCTCTGTAAGTTAGAGGCTACGGCTACTTCTTCCTTTACATCTTCGTTGGTCAGATAGATCAGCACATGATATCCTTTTTCGCGGGCGATAGTTTCGATGCCTTTTATGGCGAGTGCAAAGAAGTTATTGGCCACTTCCGGGATCACGACGGCGATGGTGCGGCTGCGATGTTTGCGCAGGCTGCTCGCATATGGGTTGGGTTGAAAATTCATCTTTTTAGCCAGGTCGAACACTCTTTGCTTAGTGGGGGTGCTGATCTCCCAGCTGTCGCGCAAGGCGCGCGAGACGGTGGAAGCAGAGAGGTTGAGCTCTTTGGCTAATTGTTTGAGGTTGACCGTATTCATTGGCAGGCAAAATGGGTTGCGGAGGAAAATTACACAAACTTTCTACTCCGTGCCGGTATTTTTACGAAAACGTTGTCGAAGCGATAGGGGGGCAATCCCGCAACCGTTTCCGTAAATAAAAAGGGGGAGGGATACCCGATATGATTACAATTTTCATCAATTTGACACTCGTAATTACACCCACTAAAATAAAACTTGCCATTATGCTCATGAGAAAATCAGTGTCCGCACTGTTGGCCCTCCTTCTCGTAACCATTCATCTATCCGCTCAGAACAGACCCCTTAAAGGGAAGGTAGTATCGGGGGACAATACTCCGGTACCAGGCGCTACCGTCTCCATTTTGAAAAAGAGGGCGCCGGGAACTCCCGCCAAAGTGTCTACCGTGGCTGCCACCGAAGACGGCACATTCACGCTGCCGGTGCCGAATGGACGAGTGATGCTGCAGGTCTCGGCTGTCGGGTTTGAGACAAAAGAGGTAATGGTGGATGAAGGGGCCGACTTCGTTTCAGTCACGTTGAAAGAGACCACCAAAGGTCTTAACGAGGTCGTGGTGGTGGGATATGGTACCCAGCGAAAGAAAGACCTGACCGGTTCTGTCAGTTCCGTTCAACTGTCCAATACGGAGGAGACGCCCATATTCGGCACCAGCCAGATGCTGGAGGGGTTGGCGAGCGGCGTGCAGGTCACGCAGACCAATTCCCAGCCCGGATCTTCCTTTACGGTGCGTGTACGGGGCACCAACTCTATTTCTTCCAGCAGCGATCCGTTATACGTTATAGACGGCTATGCCGGAGCCGACATTACTATAAATCCCAACGATATCTCCTCCATAGAAGTTTTAAAAGATGCCAGTGCCACCGCTATCTATGGGAGCCGGGGCGCCAATGGGGTGGTTATGATCACCACTAAAAAAGGTACTCCGGGGCCGAACACCGTTAACTTCGATATGTATACGGGAGTGCAGCATGTCGGTAAGATATTCGACATGATGGATGCGAAACAGTTTGCCACCTACCTCAACCAGGTGACGGCCGCCAATGCGCCCACCACTCCCCTGCCCTTTACCCAGGGAGCTATCGACAGTCTGGGCAAAGGAACGGATTGGCAGCGGGCGATCTTTCGTACGGCTCCGATATCCAATTATTCGATCGGCTTTGGAGGGGGGAATGACAATACCCGGTATTATCTCAGCTTAAACTATTTTACCCAGCAGGGGATTATAATCAATTCCGGCTACAAGAGGGGTATTGTCCGTTTCAACATCGACAATAAGCTGAGCAGCAAAATACACATAGGGCTCAACACTCAGCTGGCCTATAGTCAGCAGCAGCTGGCGAATGTCAATACCAGTGGGGGCGCCGGCGGCGGTACGCTGGTGGATGCCTT
>DATJJD010000128.1:0-2920 GCA_035492545.1 Puia sp. | reverse complement strand
TAAAAGTGTCAGTCGGCCAGGCGCAGCAGCTGCGTTTGGAGCTATTGGATGGGGCAGGCAGGCAAGTCCGCATGCTATTGATCAATGGGCAAAGAGGAATGAATACCTTGTCGATACAACAGCTGGGCGGTTTGTCAAATGGCCTTTATATCCTCCGTCTGCGCGCCACCGACCAGGAAATCCAGCAAAAAGTGATCAAAACGGGCAGGTAATGGCAAAATAGGGACAGGAAAGTAAATCATTCCCTCCGGATATTCTTTTCATTGATGGCTTTAAAGAAGCTCTCCCGGTAGGACCGGCTGACAGGGATCTCCGTTTCTTTTATCCTGAGACTTTCATTCCGGATGGAGGTGATCTTATCGATCATGACGATAAAGGATTTATGCACCCGGGCGAATTTACCCGCCGGCAGCTTTTCCTCAATGGCCTTCATGCTGGACTTGGACAGGATGGGTTTATCTTTGCCTACCAGGTATATTTTTATATAGTTCCCCAGTCCTTCGATATAGGTTATCTCATGAATAAAGACCTTGGTCAGCTGGTATTCGCTATGGACGAAGAGATAGTCCGGAAAATGCTCAGGGGCGGCATTTTCCTTTTGTTTGAGTCCCTGGTATTCCAGGGCTTTATGGGCTGCCTTTAAAAACCGGTTGAAGGGAACGGGCTTGACCAGGTAGTCGAGCACATCCAGGTCAAATCCTTCCAACGCATATTTCCGGTATGCGGTTATAAAGATGACCATGGGCCTGTTGGAAAGGCCTTTCAGAAAGTTGAGGCCGCCGAGGCCCGGCATTTCGATGTCCAGAAAGATAAGGTCTATTTGTTCCTCCTGCAAAACTTCCAGGGCGACATAGGCATTCTTACACTTTTTAACCAGCTGTAAAAAAGGGATCTTACTGATATTATCCTCCAGGATATCCAGGGCCGGCGTTTCATCGTCAACTGCTATACATCTGATCATGCCAATGGGATATTTAAGGTTATTTCAAACCAATTTTCCGATACCGCGGGGTTGACCTGATAATTCTTGGCGGTCATCAGCTGGAAGTTTTCCGGATAGATGAGTTCCAGTCTTTTTTTCAGATTGGCCAGGCCTATGCCTGGAGAAGGCCGCTCGTCCTGCTGGATAAAATGATTGTATTTGTTTTTCACCGTAACAGAAAGCCTGTTCTCCTGCTGCACCTGGATATCAATAATGATCAGGGGGCTGTCGATGAGCCCGATGCCATGTTTGAAGGCGTTCTCCACCAGGGGGATCAGCAGCATGGGTTCGATATACCGGTCATGGATCAGCTGAGGAGTATTGAATTGTACCGTAACATCATCGCCAAAACGGAGCATTTGCAGGTCGATATAGGACCGGAGGTATTCTATTTCTTCTTCCAGTCTTATCTTTTCATTGTTGGCCTCGTATAACATATAATTCATCAACCCTGCCAGTTCCAGCAGGACCGGCTCCAGGAGATCGGATTTCTTACGGGCCAGCAGGGCCATGCTGTTGAGGACATTGAGCATGAAATGGGGGTTGACCTGGGCCCGCAGGAAGGAGAGCTCGGTCCGCAGATGTTCGGTCTCTTTCTCTTTCCGGTCTTTCTCCAACCGGAAGTTCTGCTGGAAAGCAGCCAGGCTGGCGCTGGCTACCATAAAAAAGACTGCCGGGAATATTCTTCGGAGGGCAGCGATGGGATAAGGCCTGGGAGAAGAGCTTCCCATGTATAGACTTAGCGTGGACAATAAGGCGGCTGCCACAATTGCTATCAATACGTACAGGACATAGGTGACTCTTTTTTTCCGGAACAGATAGTTGGGGATCAGCCAATAAGCATGAAGGTAAAAAATACCGATAAAGGGCAGGATTGTCCATCCCAGCTGTAAACTGCTGAGAGGCGTCTCCCGGGGCATAGGATGGCGGGGTATCAGTAACAGGACGCATAAAACCAGCGCCGACCAGATGCAGACGTGAAGGAGAACCGAATATAACCTACGGGATCTTGTCATACACTAAAAAGATGGCACCGTTACCGTCTTCGACTGTACGGTATGAGCACTGAAATAGCCGTAAGCCCCATTGCTGATATTGGTGGCAGGGTTTGCAGGAGAAGCCGAGGTATTAAAGCCCAGTGACTGCTCCAACTGGTTGAAATAATTATATACGTTCTCATCGATGGTGTACATTTTAACCTGGAGCTGGGCGCCGGTAACCAGCCGGGAGCTGTCGTTCCGTAAGCTACGGGTAATATACCTTCCGTCTGAAAGACGGTCATCGAATACGAAGATACCGTTTGTCACTTGTTGCCCGTTCAGATATTCCATAAACTGATAAAAATTCTTTACTCCGGCAGGATCCTGGAAATTAGGGATGGCGTAGATCGCCTTCTGGAAAGAGCCCTTCTGCCAGGTGATGGAATCCAATGCAACAGGCGCCGGCATGGTAGAAGCTGCCGTGTACTGCTGATTCTGCGCGAATACGGATAAGGTATAGGTATTACCCGGAGTCCCCTGCAGGGTGTGGGTGGAATATACACCCGGAGAAGTTTCCGTCAGGCTGTCGGTCAGGCCCTGGCCATCGCTGATCTTTACAGCGGCCCCTGAGATAGGAGGAAACGTATTGTCAGCATAAAAGGCGGTCGACTGATTGATCGTAACGGTATAGGGCCCGGAGGTGTTGGTGATCTCTCCCTGGATGACGATCTGTGCCGGGGCCGTGTTCAGGTCCAGGGTGACCGTCTTCTGACAGGAGTAAAATAAGATTGCTGCGGTTGCCAGAGAGGCTATGGTGGTTGTGCGTTGCATGTCGGTTAGAATTTAAAGTTGTACGTAATAGAAGGCACCCAGCGGAAGAGGGCAACCTGTTGCGCCCGTGTCTTTGTCGGATCGCCGGGGTCCTGCTCGAAGGTGATGCTGTAGGGATTCTCCCTGC
>DATJJD010000127.1:0-37572 GCA_035492545.1 Puia sp. | reverse complement strand
CTTTCTTGGCTGAACCCTCGTTGATAGACAGGATCTTCTCTTCCAGATTCGCGTCTACATAAGGACCTTTTTTAATTGAACGACCCATAACTATTATTTAAATTATTTCGCTAATTTTTTACCGTTCTTTCTCTGGATGATGAGTTTATCACTACCCTTTCCTTTCTGACGTGTTTTCAGACCGCGGCTGTACTGTCCGTTCCTGGAACGAGGCTGACCACCGGAAGCCTTACCTTCACCACCACCCATCGGGTGATCTACAGGGTTCATCGCAACACCACGGTTTCTCGGACGGATACCCTTCCAGACATTCCGGCCGGCCTTACCCATGCTCTGAAGGCTGTGGTCGCTGTTGGATACCACACCTACCGTAGCATAACAGTTGATCAGCACTTTCCGCAGTTCACCGGAAGGCATCTTCAACACGGCATATTTTTCTTCCTTGTTGGTCAGCTGAGCGGAAGTACCGGCGCTGCGCACCAGCTTGCCACCCTGACCAGGCTGCATTTCAATATTGTGTACGTTAGTACCCAGGGGCATGTTCTTCAGCTGAAGGGCATTCCCCAACTCAGGCGCTACGGCGTCTCCGGCCAATACCGAAGTTCCAACCTGCAGGCCCTGGGGAGCCAGGATATAACGCTTTTCACCATCTACATAATTCAGCAGCGCGATGAAAGCCGTACGGTACGGATCATATTCGATAGAAGCTACCGTTCCGGGAACATCCTTCTTATTTCTTTTGAAGTCGATGACACGGTACATTTTCTTGTGCCCGCCACCCCTGTAACGCATAGCTCTTCTACCCTGAACGTTTCTGCCGGCGGTAGATTTCACCTTTTCCAGCAAGCTCTTTTCCGGGGTATCTTCTGTAATTTCCGCATACGCGTTCCCAATTCTCCAGCGTGTCCCTGCGGTAATCGGTTTGTATTTCTTAAGTGCCATTGTTCGTTTATTCTTTTTAAAAATTTGTCAATCCTTTGCGGCGTTTGACGCGCCATTCTTTATCATTTCTTTTGGCCCCTTTCCGGGTCGCCTTCCGTCGGTCACAGCTTAGATGCTGGCGTACAGATCGATGGTTTCACCTTCCGCTACCGTTACCAGTGCCTTTTTAAAGGCAGGCTTACGGCCCTGAACATAACCGGCTTTGGTGAAGCGGGTCTTGTTTTTACCAGGTACAACAGAAGTGTTGACATCCACCACAGTTACTCCGTAAAAATCTTCCACGGCTTTCTTGATCTCCAGCTTATTCGCTTTACGGTTGACCCTGAAAGCATATCTCCTCAGTTTTTCCTGCTGGGCGTTTGCTTTTTCGGTCAGTATGGGTTTTACTAAAACTTCAGAAAGTTTCATCTTAGTTCAATTTGAATTTTTTTAATTAGGCTACTTCTTCCGTCACATCTTCTGCAAACACCTTAGCTGCAGATTCAGACAGCAACAATACATCGGCATTTACAATATCGTATGTATTGACATCAGCCAGTAAAACACCTTCTACCGTCGGTACATTCCGTAAGCTCAGGTACAGGTTGTCGCTGTTATCCGGCATTACGAACAGTACTTTCTTACCGGCGACATTCAGACTCTTCAGCGTTTCAGTGAACTGTTTGGTTTTGGGAGCGTCCAGTTTGATGTCTTCCACCACTACGATGGAGTTGCCTTTGGCTTTATGCGCCAGGGCAGACATCTTGGCGAGGTCCTTTACCTTGCGGTTCAGTTTGAAATCATAGTCGCGGGGTTTAGGCCCGAAGATAGTACCACCACCTTTATACAAAGGGTTACGCAGGTTACCTTTACGGCTGCCACCAGTACCCTTCTGACGATGCAGTTTCTTGCTGGATCCCTGTACTTCCATACGGGTCTTCACCTTGTGCGTACCCTGGCGCTGAGCGGCCAGGTATTGCTTCACGGCAAGATAGATAACATGGTCATTAGGTTCGATCCCGAAGATTTCTTCCGGTAATTCCACCGTTCTGCCGGTCTTCTTTCCTTGTATATTTAAAACGTCTGTTTGCATTGTAGTTCGATTAAGTCGATTTCTGTGCACCGGGTCTGTTTTTTCTCCGAATTTAACCCATCCCCGTTGCACGTCTAATGATGGGCCTTCGGCCGGCGGACTGGCGGTCCGCTATGTTACTTCTGAATATAAACAATAGACCCGTTATGGCCGGGAACCGATCCGCTCACCAGGATGTAATTCTTTTCAGCGAAGATCTTTACGACTTTCAGGCTCTTCACCTTTACACGGTCACCGCCCATACGGCCGGCCATCCGGACACCCTTCATTACACGGCTGGCATCGGAGGAGTTACCCAACGAACCCGGAGCACGCTGACGATCATGCTGGCCATGGGACTGTTCACCCACACCATGAAATCCATGACGTTTGACGACACCCTGGAAACCTTTACCTTTCGTAGTACCTACAACTTCGACTTTTTCACCCTCGGAAAAAATGTCGACGGTAATGGAATCACCGAGATTCTTTTCTATGGAATAATTGCGAAATTCTTTTACAAACTGTTTGGGAGAAGTGCTGGACTTGGCGAAGTGATTTTTTTCTGCGGCTGTAGTGTGCTTTTCTTTCTTTTCGCCGAACGCTAACTGGAGGGAAGTGTAACCATCGGTGTCCTTTGTCTTAACCTGCGTTACCACACAAGGACCCGCTTCAATGATCGTACAAGCTGTTTGCTTGCCGTCAGGACTGAAGATGCTGGTCATCCCGATTTTTTTACCAATAATGCCTTTCATTTCATTTAAAAATTTATGCCATCGGGTATGAGGACAGGCTATAGACATACTACATTGGTAATATAGCATCGATCTATAATCTTCAATCCACCGTTTGCAGCCGACCTTTTCTTTGCGTCTTTATTCGCCCGCCTTGCGCAGGTCCGGAAAGACAGAAGTACCGGCAGTAAACAAACCCTGAACGGCTTGTTCATATGTATTACTCTCACTCTTTCGAGCCAAGAGCATTTCTAACTTTTTTTTCCTCATTCACAACCGGGCTACGCACCGGTTACGGACAGGAGGCACTTCAGCGCTACTTTATCCCGGGGTTCAACCCGAAAGTTTGTAGATGAAGCGTATGTAAAGAACTTAGTGATCTGTTTTAACGTGGCGACGCATACCAAAATGCGACGCATCGATCCGTCAGGCTTTGATCTCAACATCCACACCGGAAGGCAGGTCCAGCTTGGAAAGAGCATCCACCGTCCTGGAAGAGGAAGTATAGATGTCCAACAGGCGCTTGTGCGTATGCAGTTGGAACTGCTCACGGGCCTTCTTGTTAACGTGCGGCGAACGCAGAACGGTAAAGATTTTCTTACGCGTAGGTAAAGGAATTGGACCTGTTACTACGGCACCTGTACTGCGGACGGTTTTAACGATCTTTTCGGCAGATTTATCTACCAGATTGTGATCGTATGACTGTAATTTGATTCTGATTCGTTGAGACATAAGCCAAATCCCATTTTTCGAACGGGGATGCAAAGGTATGTATTAGCTATATATCTACAAAGAAAATGTGCAATTATTTGCGCAATTTCCTCAGCGCCCCCCGCCCGGGCAATTTTTCTTCAGATAGTCCGTATACAGGGTGCTGAGGTGCCGCCGGGTCCCCTCTCCCTCAAAGATCCCATGAGACCGGTTAGGGTAGGGCATGAACTGGAATACCTTATTGTACTTGATCAGCGTATTCAACAGCATCTCCGCATTCTGGTAATGCACATTGTCATCACCGGTTCCGTGAATATATAAAAGATTGCCTTTCAAGTTTTTAGCATAAGTTATAGGGGAGCCATTCACAAAATCTTCCCTGTTCTCCTGAGGTAGCCCCATATACCGCTCCTGGTAGATGTTATCATAACAAAGCTGGTTGTCCACCGCCGCAATGGCAATCCCTGTCTTATAGATCTCAGGGTACTGGAACAGCAGGTTCAGGGTACTGGAGCCCCCCCCGCTCCATCCCCATACCGCTATCCGGCTGCTATCGACAAAAGGCCATTTCAGGATCTCCCCGGCCGCCATCGCCTGGTCCCGGATATTCAGCCGCCCGATATTCCGGTAGATCGACTTCCTCCATTGCCGGCCCTTGGGCGCCGGGGTCCCCCGGTTCTCGACGCTGATATAGATATACCCATCAGCCCGCATATCACCCGCATAGAGGAAATTCAACCCCGACCCATACTGATCCGTTACCGTTTGAGCAGCCGGCTCCCCATATACATAGAAGACGACCGGATACTTTTTCGTGGAGTCGAAGTTCAGCGGTTTGACCATCCAGCCATCCATATCCACCCCATCCCGGGTCCTTACCGAAAAGAACTCCACATTCTTTTTGGCCGCGCCCTCCTGTACCTTGGCGGCGATATTCACTCCTGTGCCCAGGGGGAGATGACCGGGAAGGCTTATCCATTCCTGGATCTCATCCGTATTGGCATTGCTAAAATTATGCAGAGCATACCGGGCATTGGGGGCGACATCGTATTCATGCGAACCGGGCTCATCAGCAGGACTGACCCGCTCCAATTTACCCTTCCCGTCCAGTCGGGTCCGGTAAAGATATTTCTGGGTGGCATTCTCCGGAGAGGCCATAAAATAGACATAGTTGTTCTTCTCGTCGATCTGGCTGATGGTGATAATATCATAGTTACCCCTGGTGATCAGCGTTTCTTTCTTCCCATCCCGGCTAATCCGGTAAAGATGACGCCAGCCGTCCTTCTCCGACACCCAGCAAAACTCCTTTCCCCCATTGAGCCAATCCCAGCCGGCCACGATCCCCTCCTGCCAGGCGCCCTTACATTCGATATAGGCGCTATCCCTTTCTTCATAAAGCTGCGTCGACCGTCCGGTAGCCACGTCGCAGAGAAAGATCTTACTGTCGTTCTGCTTACGGTCCAGCTGCTGCAGGATCAACTGTTCAGCATTAGCCGCCCACTCCATCCGGGGCAGATAGGTCTGCCGGGGATCTCCCGGAATATCCATCCACTGGGTCTTAGCGCTGGTCACGTCCACCACACCGATCTTATAGGGCGAAGGCGCTTCTCCCACCTTTGGATATTCTACGGGTACTACAAATGGATAGATGGAATCCGTGGTATTCAACATGAGATAATCCTTAACCTGGTTGGCATCGATCTGCCAGTAGGCGATATGGCGCCCATCCGGGCTCCACCGGAAGCCGTCCCTGCAATCCAATTCTTCCTCATACACCCAGTCGAAGGTACCGTTGATCAGCTTTCGGGTGCCATTGGTAGAGGTGAGACAGGTAGACTGTCCCGAAGACAGGTCTTCCACATAGACATTGCGTTCGCTCGTATAAGCGACCTTACTTCCGTCAGGAGAGAATTTGGCAAACATCAGGGAAGCGACAGGCCGGTCCCTGCCCACTTGCTTCAGCGCTTGCGTGGACAGGTCCAATACCCAGTAATCTCCCCGGGTGTCATACCGCCAGACCCGCTGGCTATTGGTATAGATCAGCAGTTTCCTGCCATCTTCTGTAAAGCCGAAGTTCCGGATGGTCAGAGGTTTACCCTGGCCTGGGGGTATGAGCTGTTCCCTGGGAACCAGCACCGTCTCCTTGCTGTCGGGTAGATCGATCCGGACGATCTCCCCGGATTTCACCGCATAATAACCGTTACCTTCCTTTGTCCACTTCAGATCCGCTGCGCCTGGTTGAGCCTGCGCCATCGTACTAACCAATAAGAGCAGCATAACCACTGCCTGATAAAAATAACACCTTGCTGTCATCAACATGAGTTACCAATTTTTTAGGGTCGAAAATTAGAACATTAAAATTATCATTCTTTACCATTTAAGTCCGCTACCGCCCACTTATAAAAAAGCCCGGCACACAGATGCCGGGCATATTAACTTAAAATAAGTCTTCGTCTAGCGCCTTCTCCAACGGCCGGGAACCCAATATTCACCCCTGCGCTCATGTGCCCAACGACCAGGAACATAAACCCATCCGGGATGGGGAGGGGCAGCCCAGTGACCACCTACAGAGACATAAGTACCGCCACGGCTCTCCCATTCTTCACCGATCCAGACATGCGTCCTGCTGGGAGCTACAGGTCTGGGCGGGGGGGCAAATACGGGTCTTACCTTAACATAGATCTGAGCAGAGGCCGAAGAATAGCTTACAGTACCGGCTATCACCAGAACTGCTACAATCGCCAATTTACTTACGATCTTTTTCATACGTTGATTTTTAAGTTTAACAATTGGATATTAAAGCATGAAAAACGTTTAATGCACTGAAAAATTTTAACAGCTTTTACCTTGCCTTAAATGTAGCGATCATCTCCTCCCCCATTCACCCGCTCATCACCTTATGCCTCCCATAGACCAATCGTATAGTCCGCTCAACACGGCTAATTATCGGTCAATACCCCTGCAATAACCGGTCAATAAATAATAGAAGTCTCCAGACACAAAAAAGCCGTCCTTTATAGACGGCTTCTATAAACAGTTTTTATTATACTTCCTAGAAATTGAACAGACCGCCAATTCCAAAGATACTGGCCTTGCTCTTGTCCAGCTCCTTCATATAGGTAGCCCTTACCTCTACGTTATGGGTTCCCCTGCCTACGCCAAAACGAATACCCACATTACCGGCAGGCCCGATCCCGTTGATGGTGGCCTGGTAGGTATAGTCATACCCGTAAGAATCAGTAGAATCCACATTGTATTTACCATAGTGGTACCCGGCGCCACCACCGACATAAAACCCGAAACGGCTTTCATTGTCCGGAGAGGAACCGGCGCCGAAATTAAAATTGACGATCAGGGGAACATTGGCCATAAAGCCAAGGGTATTTTCCGTAGTACTGCCGCTATAGGAATTGTAGTTACTGCTATAGCTGCCCGAAATACCGACGCTCAACGGAATACCCACAGACAGGGAAAAATCCTCATTTTCGAGGAAATTATACCGGGGGGAGTAAGTGAAGCCCTCGGCAACAGCAGCATTACCGCCCTTTGCCGTGGTGACAAAAACAGCCACCCCGACACCATGTGTAAAAGTTTGAGAAAAACCAAAAACTACAGGAAACAGCAACAGCACAAGAAGAGAGGATTTCTTCATAAAGACGAGTTTAGAAGGGGTTTGCATTATTTTTTAACGCGGTAAATATAGATACCAACTCTTATCTATGCAAGGGTGTTTTCACCCTGCAAAAAAAAATCCCGCTCTTGCGGAGCAGGATTTTTTATATAAGAAAAAATTACAATCTAAGCATTCACTTTTCTGCCTTGTACCTTTGCGATCACGGCTTCCGCAACGTTGTTAGGCGCAGGAGAATAGTGAGAGAACTCCATGGTGGAAGTGGCGCGGCCGGAGCTCATAGAACGCAATTGGGTCACATACCCGAACATTTCACTCAAAGGCACCTTGGCTTTAATAACCTGCAGGTTGGCACGACTGTCCATACCTTCCAGGATACCACGACGACGGTTAAGGTCACCGGTTACATCCCCCATGTACTGGTCAGGGGTCAGCACCTCAACTTTCATGATGGGTTCCAGTAAGATGGGCTTCGCTTTACGGCCGGCTTCACGGTATCCGGATTTGGCGCACAATTCAAAGCTCATGGCATCGGAGTCCACATCATGGTAGCTACCATCAAACACACGCACCTTCATGCTGGTCAGCGGATAACCGGCCAGTACACCCGTAGTCATGGAAGTTTCAAAACCTTTCTGGATAGCGGGGATAAATTCTTTGGGGATAGAACCACCGAAGATATCATTCACGAACTGGAAATGTTTTCCTTCGTTCTCTTTCAGCCATTCTTCATCAGCGGGTCCGATGGCAAACTGGATGTCAGCGAACTTACCACGGCCACCCGTCTGTTTCTTCAACACCTCACGATGTTCCACCGTTGTATTGAACGCTTCTTTATAGGCAACCTGGGGAGCACCCTGGTTTACTTCAACTTTGAACTCACGACGCATACGGTCGATGATGATTTCCAGGTGCAGCTCACCCATACCACGCAGGATGGTTTGACCGGTATCTTCATCTGTATTCACCCGCAGGGTGGGATCTTCTTCCACCAGTTTGGAAATAGCCATACCCATCTTATCTACGTCGGCCTGTGTCTTAGGCTCAACGGCGATAGCGATCACAGGCTCAGGGATGAACATGTTTTCCAGCGTGATGGGATGATCTTCATCACACAGCGTATCTCCGGTCTTGATTTCCTTAAATCCTACTGCGGCGCCAATGTCCCCTGCCTCGATAAAGTCGATGGGGTTCTGCTTGTTGGCAAACATCTTCATGATACGGCTGATACGCTCTTTCCGGCCGCTTCTTACATTCAGGACATAAGAACCCGCGTCCAGGTGACCACTATAACACCGGAAGAAAGCCAGACGGCCTACGAACGGGTCAGTCATGATCTTAAAAGCCAGGGCGGCAAAAGGCTCTTTTGCATTTGCCTTACGGGTAATTTGCTCACCCGTGTTAGGATCGGTACCTACCGTATCCTCGATGTCGAGGGGAGAAGGCAGGTAACGGCAAACGGCATCCAGGGCAGTCTGTACGCCCTTATTTTTGAAAGAAGAACCACACATCATGGGGACAATGCTCAGGTCCACAGTAGCCTTGCGGATAGCCTCATGCATTTCATCTTCCGTGATGCTATTCGGGTCGTCGAAGAATTTCTCCATCAGGGTGTCATCGTACTCGGCTACGGCTTCCACCAGTTTAGCTCTCCACTCCTGAGCTTCTTCCAGCATATCAGCTGGCACGGGAATCTCGTCGAAGGTCATACCTTCCGTTTCCATATGCCAGATAATGCCCTTCATCTTGATCAGGTCCACGACACCTTTGAAGTCATCTTCCGCACCGATGGGCAGCTGTAAGGGAACGGCTTTCGCTCCCAGCATCTCTCTAACCTGGTTGACCACCATTAAGAAGTCAGCGCCGGAACGGTCCATCTTGTTGACGAAGCCGATACGGGGAACCTTGTAGCGGTTAGCCTGGCGCCACACAGTCTCAGACTGAGGCTCTACACCGTCAACGGCGGAGAACAGGGCAATCAGACCATCCAGTACACGCATGCTACGTTCTACCTCCACGGTAAAATCCACGTGTCCCGGGGTATCGATAATATTGAAATAATATTTTTTAGTATCTGCATCCACTTTCCCTTTATTGGTAGGGAAATTCCATTGGCAGCTCACAGCAGCGGAGGTAATGGTAATACCTCTTTCTTTTTCCTGCTCCATCCAGTCAGTGGTAGCTGCACCATCATGCACCTCTCCTATTTTGTGGATCATGCCTGTATAGCGCAAAATGCGTTCCGTGGTGGTAGTTTTCCCGGCATCGATGTGAGCCGCAATACCAAAGTTTCTTTGAAATCTTAAGTCTGCCATTGTTATGTATTAAGAAGTTAAATCGTTTAGTTGTTTTAATAGCCTCACTTTCTGCCGGTTATGATCTCACAATCTCCATTTCCGTCCTCCGGTATCCCCCCGGCATCGTTTCCTGCGTTAAAGTAAAGGTTCCATCGGCCACTATCCTCCTTTTAAATTCGGTGCGCAAAGGTAACTAAATTTTGCTATTTACAAGCAAAAAACCCTGCGGGTACCGCAGGGTTTTTTACATATAATAATAAGATAATTATACTTTGAAGTGAGCAAAAGCCTTATTGGCTTCAGCCATACGGTGGGTATCTTCCTTCTTCTTGAAAGCGCCGCCTTCCCCTTTGCTGGCAGCAACGATCTCACCAGCCAGCTTTTCAGCCATGCTGCGACCATTTCTCTCCCGGCTGTAACGGATAAGCCATTTCATGCTCAAAGAGATCTTTCTGTCCGGACGCACCTCGGAAGGGATCTGGAAAGTGGCGCCACCGATACGACGGCTGCGAACCTCAACGGCAGGAGTGATATTGGAGAGGGCTCTCTTCCAGATTTCGTATCCATCCTCGTTAGTCAGCTTGGCTACTCTATCCATGGCATCATAAAAAATATTATAAGCCGTGTTCTTTTTGCCTTGCCACATGATGTTGTTTACAAAGCGGGTAACCAATTTGTCATTGTACTTTGCGTCAGGCGCCAGTGGCAATTTTTTGGCTTGCGTTTTCCTCATTTTTTGATGGAATTACTATGTTAATTATTTTTTTCCTTTAGCTGCTGCGGGTTTAGCGCCGGCTTTTTCTTTCTTGGTACCATACTTGGAACGGCTCTTCTTACGATCCTTTACACCAGCCGTATCCAGGCTGCCCCGGACGATGTGATAACGCACACCCGGTAAATCCTTCACACGACCTCCACGGATCAGCACGATAGAGTGCTCCTGGAGATTATGCCCTTCACCCGGGATATAGGCGATCACCTCTACCTTATTGGTCAAACGCACTTTAGCAACTTTGCGCAAAGCGGAGTTCGGCTTTTTGGGAGTGGTCGTGTACACACGTGTACAAACACCACGACGTTGCGGACAAGCATCCAAAGCCCTGGACTTGCTTTTTGCGCGAATAATCTCTCTTCCTTTTCTAACTAATTGTTGTATAGTAGGCATTCTGACCTATTTTATTTTGGGACGGCAAAGGTAACTTACGTTAACTAAATAAACAAATAATTGTGCTAGATTCTGAACATCCACCCCCGGGTATCCTCTTTTCTGCCTTCCCGGATATCCGTCAGCAACTTTTTAACGGCAGGAACGGCCTTCCAGGTGTCCGTATCGAATTTCATGACATAGTCCTTATAACGAAGCTCCTGGATCATGGAAACGGTGGCAGCCGTACCGGTCCCGAACAGCTCCTTCAGTTCGCCGGCCTTATGGGCGCTGATGACCTCATCGATGCTGACCGGCCGCTCTTCAACCGCATAACCCAGCTCTTTCAGGACCTCGATGGCGCTGTCCCGGGTGACCCCTTCCAAAATAGTTCCTGCCTCCAGGTCCGGGGTAATGGCCTTATTGCCAATGATAAAAAATACGTTCATCGTACCGATCTCCTGGACATACTTATGCTCAAAGGCATCCGTCCATAAGACCTGGTCATAGCCTTTCTCTTTGGCGATGGCGGTAGCCAGCATACTGCTCCCATAGTTGCCCGCAGCCTTGGCAAAACCGATCCCACCGGGCGCAGCGCGGGTATAATGCTCCTCCACATAGATCCGCATAGGCGCCGAATAATAGGGGCCCGTAGGGCTCAGCAGGATCATAAATTTATACGTATCGGAAGGTTTTACCCCGATTACCTCATCCGTAGCGAACATAAAAGGCCGGATATAAAGGGAATAATCATTTTTCATGGGGATCCAGTCCTTGTCCAGGGCCACCAGACGACGCATCCCTTCTATGAAGATCTCTTCCGGTACCACCGGCATCCGCATCCGCTCGGCACTCAAATTGAATCGCTTGAAATTATCCAGGGGACGGAAAATATAGGGATTCCCTTCCCGGTCCTTATAGGCTTTGATACCCTCGAAAATAGCCTGGCCATAGTGGATGGCGGCTAGTGCGGGAGAAAGAGACAAAGGCTGATAAGGCCTGATCGACACATTTTTCCATTCCCCGTTGATATAATCTACCTCCAGCATGTGATCCGTAAAATATTTACCAAAAGGCAGATTATTAAAATCGATTTCCCCGATTTTACTCTTGCCCGTTTTCGTAACTTGGATATCCATAGCAGCGATCATGTCGTATTAATTTTGTTACGACAAAGAAACAAACAATCTTTGTGCTAACAAAAAATTACTAACAATTGTTAGTATTTCATAATAGACAATGCTGGCTGTCAATAACTTCAACTTTTATGAGCCTCAATAATATCGAACTGGGATCTCTTCTCATCACCGAACTATACCGGGATAATCTGCTGGCTACGGAAACTCCGCCAGTCCTGACGAGGTCTCCGGCAGCCCCCCCGCCTGTCCCGCAACCAGCCGCTGCCCGACCCGCCCCCTCCGGCTCTCCGGTTGGCCCAGCCGCTGCACCTGCTTCCGGATCCAACGATTCCGTCTCACCCGTCCAGGGCTATAAAGTCCTGGGTAACAACCGGCGTAAGATCACCATCCTCGTGCATGCGCCCGGCGTCGCTTTCCTCCCGGATGACCAGCTCAACTTCCTCACCCGGATGCTGGAAGCCTGTAAAATGAATGTAGGTGATGTAGCCATCGTCAATCAGGCCAACCACCCCGTCAATAGCACCGCACTCAAACAACAGCTTCAGCCCGCGGTGATCCTCCTGTTTGGCATGGAGCCCACGGACATCCGGCTTCCCATGAACTTTCCTCCTTTCAAAATACAAGCCTATGATGCCTGTACCTACCTCTGCGCTCCTTCCCTGGAAGAACTGGTGAAACCGGGCGATGAAAGCAAATTGCTGAAAAGCAAATTATGGATGTGCCTGAAAACCCTCTTTGAAATATGAGTCCCGATCAACATACATGGCCGCAATGGGCCACCGAACCGGTAAGAGTAGTGGAGCCCGAAACCAGCTGGGCCGAGGCGGGAGCGAGGGAAAAAAAAGAATTGGCGGCTATCCTGGCCCCTTTTGGCATCCCGGAGATTCAACATATCGGCAGCACCTCCGTACCGGGCCTTCCGGCCAAACCTATCCTGGACCTGATGGGGCAGGTTCCCGATTTTGAAAGGATAGCGGACATCGCGGGGGCGCTGGCTCCCTATAGCTGGCATTATGTTCCCCCCGAACTCGATCAACATCCCGAACGCCGCTTTTTTGTCAAAGTAAAAAATGACCGGCGTATAGCCCATCTCCACATCCTGCTGGCTCACAGCAAAAGGTGGGAGGATCAGCTTCTCCTCCGGGACGAGTTGATCCGAAACCCCGGACTTTCCGCCCGATATGCAGCGCTCAAAACCTCCTTATCCCGGCAGTACGAGTTGGACAGAGAAGCTTATACCAAGGCGAAATCGGCTTTTATCGAAGACGTCCTGTCCGGCTTAAGACCCTCCCGCAAACGCCGGCTGATTTTCGCCACCAACAATCAGCATAAAGTGGAGGAGATCCAATCTGCTATCGGCAGTGACCTGGAAGTGATCTCCCTGCAACAGGCAGGTATCGACATCGATATCCCCGAACCACACGACACCCTCGAAGCCAACGCGTCGGAGAAGTCAGCCACCATCCACCGGCTCACCGGCGAAAGCTGCTTCAGCGAAGATACCGGCCTGGAAGTAGACGCCCTGAATGGCGAGCCCGGGGTAAAAAGCGCCCGTTATGCCGGAGAAGACCGGGCCTTTGAAAAAAATGTAGAAAAGCTGCTTTTCAAACTGGAAGGATCTCCCGACCGAAAGGCACGCTTCCGCACCGTGATCTCCCTGATCCTGGACGGACAGGAACACCTGTTCGAAGGGATCTGCGAAGGGAGAATTCTTACCACCCCCGCCGGTAGCAAAGGCTTTGGCTACGATCCCGTCTTCGCACCGGATGGAGAAGAACGGAGTTTTGCAGAAATGACCCTGGAGGAAAAGAACCGGTATAGTCATCGCCGGAAGGCCGCGGACAAACTGGTAGAATTCCTCCGGAACAAATAGACCTAAAACCATTGCATATGCCAAAGATGAAGTTAACACTACCCGAAAATTTCTACTACACGACGACGATCCCCATCCGCATCACCGATCTCAACTATGGAGGACATGTCGGCAATGACAGCGTCCTTTCCCTGATCCACGAAGCCAGGGTACAGTTCCTTCGTCACCATGGATATACAGAGCTGGACATGGCCGGAGTGGGGCTCATCATGGCGGATACTACCATCGAATTCAAGAACGAGCTCTTCTACGGCGAAGAACTAAGGGCCTCTGTTGCCGCCAGTGAATTCTCCCGCATCGGGTTCGATCTCTACTATAAATTAGAAAAACGAATTGCCGGAAAGGGCATTCAGAAAAGTGGCCCTTTCCAGCAAACGGCTAATGATGGGCCTTCGGCCCAGATGCCATTGGCATCTGATGTGGGTGAGAAATGGATCCCCGTCGTCCTCGCCAGGACCGGTATGATCTGCTACAATTACTCCGCTAAAAAAGTGGTGTCGATGCCAAAAGAAGTGTGCACCGTACTGTTGTCCTAAATGGCTTCCCGGCCGTTCCATATCCTCCAGCTCTCTTCCGCCTGCAGGAGCAGCATCTCATAACCATTCTCTATAATAGCTCCCCGCTCCTCTCCTTTCTGCAGGAACAGGGTTTTCTCCGGATTGTAGACCAGGTCGAATAAATAATGCCGGGAACCCATCGCCTCATAAGGAAGAGGTGGGGCGTCGGTAATTTTGGGATACATGCCCAGAGGAGTAGTATTGATGACCAGGGTATGCGAGCGTAATACAGCTGCGTCAACCTGCTCATACGGGATATCCGAAGTGGAAGGTCGGGGACGACGGGTTACGAACCGGTACGGGATCCCCAGCTCTTGTATCACATACTCCACGGCCTTGGCGGCTCCTCCCGTCCCCAGGATCAGCGCCCCTTCCCGGTGATGGGGCAACAGTTTTTTGATCAGCGAATCCCGGAAGCCGACGACGTCCGTATTATAGCCTATCCGCTTGCCTTCTTCGATCTTGATACAATTGCAGGCATGAATAGCGCGGACGACCTCATTCCTACCGTTCAGGAAAGGAAGGACCTGCTCCTTATACGGTATCGTTACATTCAGCCCCCTCAGCTCAGGGTCGGCCAGCAAAGCCTCCAACTCTTCAATATGCGGAATAGGGAATACGGAATATACAGCATCCCTGATCCCCTCCCTCTCGAATTTCTCTGTGAAATATCGCTGTGAAAAAGAGTGGGTCAGCGGATAGCCGATAAGGCCAAACTTCCTCATTTGGAGGCCTCTTTATCCAGGAACAAATGGAAGGTATCCCCCCGCAGGCCAATACGCATGGCTTCCATGGCGATGACTTCTGTAGGAGCTATGTTGCCGAGGTTGACATTGCAACCGATCAATTCGATAAAATAAAGTTGCTGCGCTTTCTGCGGAGCTTCCCAGAGTATCTTTTCAGCGGGTATCTGGGTGAGGATCTCCTGCACCAATCCCTCCCGTACCTCACCGCTACCCCGATAGATCCCTACATTACCCGCTTCACGGGCTTCGGCTATTACATACGAAGCCCCGGCGCTCAACTCTGCCCGCATCAGCTCGATCCATTTATAAGGGGGAATGATATGCTCTGCGTCCTTGCTGCCTACCTCACTCAATACGACCCCGTGTTTGGTCAGCTTTTCAATATATCCGCATTTCTCTGCATGGGGGATCGTAATAGACCCGTCACTGACTTCCATGTGGGTAATACCGTAGTCTTTACAGATGGAAATATAATCCTCGAACTGGTTACGTATCAGAAAAGCTTCAAAAAGAGTGCCTCCGAAGTAGACGGGCAGATCATAAGACTTATAGATCTCGATCTTCTCCCGCAGGTTGGGCGTAACGAAGGCTGTACCGAACCCTAGCTTCACAATGTCCACATGGGGATGGCTAACACTCATAAAGCTCTTTGCCTCCTCCATGCTCAATCCTTTGTCCATAACCATCGTAATGCCATGCTGCCGGGGCTTTAACATTCTTTCCGGGATCTGCGAAAGTTTAAAATTCATCCTGTGGTTTGTTTCTTGGTTAATAATGCTGTCTGTCTTCCCCTGACCATTCGCTCCTTATATTGCAGGCGCAAAAATAGGAAACAATCAAATACTAACTGTTACCGGACAATATTGCACAATATTATAATGCAATTAAACAATGGATGGGACCTTACCTTAGATAGACTTGTTCTTTTTATAGCGGGCAATGATATCTACAACCGGCTGGTATTGCAGGATCACCGGATTTAATTCCAACAATTTTTTTAAAAGTTTGGGGGCCTTCATCATCGCTTTTTCCAGCTGCATCAGGCCCTCCTTGGATTTTCCCAGGGCGAAATAAATTGCGCTCAGGTAGAAAATGAACAAAGGCTTTCCACCCGTGATACGGATAGCAGCTTCTACCTGCTCAAGGGCTTCCTCAAAAAATTCCGCATTGTAGAGGCACCGGATCAGCGCCTCCCAGCTGGATATATTGCGGGGGCGCATCCTGACCACATTCGAAAAGAACTGGATGGCTTCCTTGAACTCGCCCAGCTGCATCTTACATTCCCCCATAGCCAGATTGTACTCAGGCTGCATCGTATGTATGCGCATGGCGGCTTCCAGTTGTTTCACGGCCTGCGTCCACTGATCTTCGTTGATATAGGTACAGGCAAGCTTGTAATAGAGTTTGCTGTCATCCGGGTTGAGATGGGAGGCCTTCCGGTAGTAGAAGCGGGCCTGTGCGTAATTGTTAAGTTTATCATAACAATGCCCTATCGCCTCATAGATGACATCTTCCGGCCTCGACAGTTCCAGCACCTTCTCCAGCGATTCGATGGCATCCCGGAATTTTCGCAGACGGATATAGGCATCCCCCATATTCCGGTAGGCATAATCGAATTTCTCGTCGATGACCAGGGCGTATTTATAGGCATCCACCGCTTTTTCATACAGTTTCAGCCCCTGGTAAGCCGCCGCCAGATTGAACCAGGCCAGCTCGCTGTAGGGATTGTCGTCGATGATTTGCTGGTGAAGCCGGATACTCTCTTCATTCCTACCGGTAAAGTCCGTCCAGAAACAGATCTTGTATAATGCTTCCTCATTGCCCGGATCCTGCTCCAGGATCAACTTCAGGCAATCGAAAATTTTATCGAACTCCTCATAGTCGTCATAGACATCCGCCAATTCGAACAGTAGCTCGATACGCTCCTCCCCTTCAAAATGGATCAACGCGTTCTCCAGCAGCGCCACCGCCTTTTCCTGTTGGTCCAGGGCCAGGTAAGCGTCCGTCTTTAAAATGTATAAGTTGATGTCCGCTCCGTCGAGGAGCTCCGCCTGTTCCAGAATGGTCAGGGCTTCGTAATATCGCCGGGTGGCGATCATCAGGTCTGCCTTTTTGATCAGCAGCGCGGAGGAATAGGGATATTGCTCGATGCCCAGCTCCACCGCCTCTATAGCCTGAGGGATATCTTCCGTGTCGTCAAAATAATCGATAATTCTCTCAAACGCCTCCTCTTCCAGGAAAGAATGACGACGTCCACTCCTAAGATCCTGATACTGCTTCAGCAACTCCTTCATTTCTTCCCTATCCTGGTGGTATGGATTTTCTTGCATGTGTTTAAGGTTATTGTAAGTTACGGCATATTAGTTTCCCCACAAATTTTTTGAAAGCCCCCGAAGTCCTCCCTCAACTCCTGGCCGTTAGCAACACGCTCACGACTCTCCCTGACCACCGTTATACCCCTTCCCGGCAAAAAATTCCTACTCGCCGGCAACCCGGGCAGCCATCTACCCGTATATTCCAATAGAACCGGTGAATGAGAAAATAATAGGGACGAGCATTTTTTTCAAAAAGTGTAACTTTTTAGCTATCAGATCGTTAAAGGTTTATTAAAATTTGTGACGAACGGTTAAAAAATACCCAATTTTATTCACTATATTTGTACCAGAATGCATAGACCAATTACCATACCGATGAGAAAATGGATGCGCCAGATGGTCATCAGCTCGCTGATGGTGGCGGTGGTTGGACTCGCTTTTGCCAGTAAAGGCGGCGGCGGAGATAAAAAATCAAACAGTAAAATCCCTTTAAAGACGGAGTTCACCCCCATTCGCACGACGGGGACTTTCACCCTCAAAACAGGGGCGAATTATACAGGCAGCTTCTTACTGGGACAGGAAAAAACAAAGAATTATCTTTCTATCAATAGCTTAGTCACCTACCAGAAAGGGAACAGTATCTTCATCATTCCCTATACATACAAGGTGAATACTCCTCTTGTAATGGATGGAAGTCATAAGACCAATCTCCAGCTATTGGATTTGCGTATTAAAATGCATCGCTGATTTTATCCCCCGATATTCAGCTTCTTACTTTCCTCATAATTCATCTCCCGATAACCCGTCTTGGGAATATCGAACTTGGAGGCCGGGACCGGGTTCAGATTGATCTTATTGATCCGGTATCTGATTTTGATGTCCCCATTGGTCAACTCATACTCCAGGGGCAAACCTTCCAGGGTCTTAAAAGCCGGATCATAGTCCTTGTTCTCGGGAATAAGCTCCTTGGTGTAAAATACCGTCAAGGTAATGCCGGATTTCGTCTGCCCCACTGCTTTTATACATTTATAGCCGGCAATCTCTTTGGTTTCCGTAGTGTTTTTGAAAACAAGACCATCATAGGCCCGCGACCGCTCTGTCCAGTTCTCGGGGTTTAACCTTATCAGCAGCTTCTGGCCACTGACCTCCTTTAGAATGACGGCAAAACCCGTATTGGCATCGAAAAGGATGGTTGAGGAAAACAAAGGGCTGGTCATCTCAGACCTGCTCTTATTGCCCTTTATATAGACAGCATGGACGGCAAACTCATTGGAGCCGCCCTGGCCCCCCGGACCCGCCGCCCCGGCAGAATAGTCGTAAATGAGGCTCAGTTCAGAGACCTTTTTTTGCGCATTGGCAGAAAGTACGGTTAGCAGGTGGAGAGCACCCACCAGTGCCAGCATGTATGATAAGTTTTTCATATTTCTAGGAACTAGTATGTAAAATAAGAAAGACCTCTCAATATTCTTAATACTAAGAGGTCTTTCTTATCTGATAAAGTCTTTTATTTTTTAGCCTGCTGGGCTTTTTTCTGGGCTTCCTGCATCTGTTCCAGTCGCTCCTGCCATTTGGACTTGGTCTTCGGCTTAGTCCTGTTCTCCTGCAGCTTCGCCAATATCTTGTCGTGATCGATGATATAGTTCTGGATGACAAACTGCAGCAGCAGCGTGATGACGTTGGAAACCGTATAGTACCAGGTCAGCGCCGATGAGAGGCTATTGAAGAACAACAGCAGCATCACCGGCATGATATAGGGCATATACTTCATGGCGGGGTTGCTCTGGTCAGGGGTCATGCTCATTCCGTATAAAGAGATCAGGAAGCTGGTCACCACCGCAGTCAAAGCAAAAAGGCTGATATGATCGCCATAACCGGGAATAGAAAACCCGAAGTTGACCACACTGTCGTAGGAAGACAGATCATGCGACCATAGGAAGCTTACACCCCGCAAGGCAATATTGGAGTTGAAAAAACTATACAAGGCAAAGAAAATAGGGATCTGCAGCAATGCCGGGATACAGCCTCCCAGGGGATTCACCCCCGCCTCGCGGAAAAGTTTCATTTGCTCCATGCCTACCTGCTGCTGATCATTGCCTACCCGTTTCTTCATCGCCTCGATCTCGGGGCGCAGGGCCTTCATCTTCGCGCCGCTCAGATAGCTGCTATACACCAGCGGCGAAGTGAACAGACGGATGAACAGGGTCAGCAACAGAATAGCAATCCCGTAGCTTGTTATATACTTTTTGAAGAAACTGAATACGGGCATGATCACATATACGTTCACGGGGCGGACAAACGAATAGATACCCCGGCCCAGGTCGATGATCCGGCTCATACCGGGCGCCTGCTTTTCCAGGATGGAAAAGTCATTGGGCCCGTAATAAAGCTGGAAGGGCATCGTGACATCAGCAGTTGCAGGTACCTTTGCCTGTAAGACAACCTCGGTCCGGGCTACCGTATTGGAACTGTCGGATGTTTCCTTCACCATATGCACCGTTCCGGAATTGAAACTATTCTTCGCGATGAGAGTGGTATTAAAGAACTGCCGGGAGATCGATACCCACTGTACCGGCTTCTCGAACGTTTTCTCCGTCTTGGAGATCATATAATCGAAGTCGTTGTTCTCGTAATAACATACACTGGTCAGACGTCTTTCCCCTGAGATATTCTTCTGGATCCTCTCGATATGATCCCGCCACACCAGGTTGAAATTGTTCTGGCTGAATAGTTTTTCCGGATTGTTGATCAGCACATTCCAGTCCACCATATATTCATTCGGGTGAATCGTATATTGGTGGACCAGGGACTCTCCTTCCTGGGTAGGCAGACGGAACGTGATAGTCTGACTGCCATCGGAATTTTTGACCACCTGGCCTTCCCGGAAGAACAGGTTGGCGATATCGGCTGGCTGATTGGGGTTCGTATTGATCGTATAAGAGATCCGGCTGTCGGAATTAGGTTCGACCAGTTTCACGGGAGTGCTGTCATAAGCCTTGAATTGCTTCAATTCCACCGCTACCGGCTGGCCGCCTTTATTGCTGAAAACGACCTTCATCAGCTCATTTTCAACGGTTAGCAGATGTTCGGTTCCGCTAAATGCTGCCTGAAATCCCACGGTATCGAGGGGGCCGGCGGCCGTCGGGGCGCTTTTTTGGACGGTATCCTTTAACTTCTCTGCCGCCATCTGGCGGGCTTTTACATTCGCAATGCTATCTTCAGCCAGCTTTCTCTGCCGCTGTAACTCCTGGCTATTCTTGGTGCTGATAAATAAATAAGCAAACAGTAAAATTCCCAGTAACACAAACCCAATAACTGTATTACGATCCATTCCCATTATAATGTTTTTTTTGGAGGAAGTGCAAATATAAGGTCTTTAAGGATAGCCCGAAGGGCATATCCTTAAAGACCCGGCCGAAGGCCCATCATTAGCCCCGCCAGATGGCGAAGCCATCGGTACATACCATGGGGAGACCGGCTCAAAAACCCGCTACCGGCCAAAATTCCAACTAAATATTAGCTAATTATATCATCTCGCTTTGAAGAAGTGGGTTTTTCACCGCATTCTTAGCTTCCGTAAATTCTTTGGCAGCCTGGATAAAATGGACGAATACGGGTTGGGGGCTCTCTACGGTGCTCTTCAGCTCCGGATGGTATTGCACCCCTATAAAAAAAGGATGGGCGGGCAACTCAATGATCTCCACCAGCCCGCTCTCGGGGTTAGTGCCGCTGGGAATCATCCCCGCCTGCTCGAACTGGCTCAGATAGGTATTATTGAACTCCCAGCGATGACGATGCCTTTCGCTGATCTCTTCTTTGCCTCCGTAGATATGGCGGGCCAGCGATCCCTCTTTCAGCGCACAGGGATAGGCTCCCAGCCGCATCGTACCGCCCTTGGCCGTTACTTTTTTCTGTTCTTCCATCAGGTCGATCACCGGTATGGGGGTATTGGGATTCATCTCCGTGGAATGGGCGTCCTTAAATCCCAGCACATTGCGGGCGAATTCAATGACAGCCATCTGCATCCCTAAGCAAATGCCAAAGAATGGCAGCTTGTTCTCCCTGGCATATTTTACCGCGATGATCTTTCCTTCCACGCCCCGATGGCCAAAACCCGGGGCTACCAGCAGACCGTCCAGGTTGCCCAACTTCTCCGCCACATTCTCCTCCGTAATAAACTCGCTATGCACATTTACCACCTGTACCTTACATTCATTCACGGCGCCGGCATGCACAAAGGACTCCAGAATGGACTTATAAGCATCCTGCAGCTCAATATATTTTCCGATAAGGCCAATGGTCACCTTACTCTTGGGGTATTTTAACTTATCCAGGAATTCTTTCCATTTGCCCAGTTCCGGCTCGTGATAATGAGTGATGTTAAGCTTCTTGAGACAGATCAGGTCCAACTTCTCCCGCATCATCGTGAGGGGTACCTCATAGATCGTGGAAGCATCGGCCGCCTCGATCACCGCCTCCTGTTTTACATTACAGAACAGGGCAATCTTTTTGCGGATATCCGGGGACAAAGGCTCTTCCGTACGACAGACGATCACATCCGGGTGAACGCCTTCAGAACTCAATAACTTGACACTATGCTGTGTGGGCTTTGTCTTTAGCTCTTTAGCCGCTTTCAGGTAAGGGATCAGCGTCAGATGAACGACCAGGCAGTCTTCCGGCATCTCCCATTGCAGTTGACGCACGGCTTCGATAAAAGGCAGGGACTCGATATCGCCTACCGTACCTCCCAGTTCTGTGATGATGATGTCGTATTTATTCCCCTGTCCCAGCAACAGCATCCTTCTCTTGATCTCATCCGTGATGTGGGGAATCACCTGGACAGTCTTGCCCAGATAGGCGCCTTCACGCTCTTTATTGATCACCGTCTGATAGATCCTGCCGGTAGTGACATTGTTAGCCTGCGAAGTAAAAATGTTCAGGAATCGTTCGTAGTGTCCCAGGTCCAGGTCCGTCTCGGCGCCATCCTCCGTTACATAACATTCTCCATGCTCATAAGGATTCAGCGTACCTGGGTCTACATTAATATATGGATCCAGTTTCTGAATGGTTACCCTTAGCCCTCTCGCCTGTAATAACTTTGCCAGCGAAGCCGCTATAATTCCTTTGCCCAATGAAGAAGTTACACCACCTGTAACAAATATATACTTCGCCATAAAATGGTTAATTAAGTTATTATTAAATGCATTAGTTTGTTATTGGGCGACAGGCAAAAAGCAATAATTTAGCATCATTGATCCAACTGCTGATAAAGGTCAATCCATGACTACTTAAATAAAGTAGTCACCTGCGACAATTTGTTCAATTGATTCACTCATCTGGATACCTGTCTCTATTTGACCTGCTGAAAACCAACGGAAAGAAATTCCAAGAGGTCATGCAAAGCTACACCAAATTATCAACCCGAAAAAATACCTGTGGATAAATATCCAACAAGGCGGCCCAACTAGTGTTGGGCCGCCTTGCTCATTGCTATTACAATATTTTAATTGTTTATTTAAACACAGCCAGGGAATAGACAGATCTGGCTTTAACATCAGGCTGGTGAGTAGTAATATTCCTGCTGATCTCCTTGTTCGTCATATTTTTTTCGTTCTGACTGATCTTTACCGCGTGCAAAACGGCAATTGCTGCAATTTCCAAAGCTAAAATGAATACGGTCGAGGACTTTCCTTTTTTCATGGTGTAATTGGATTTACTATTTTTCTTTAGGATATTATAAATAAGCCTGCTTAGAGGTCAAAATCTTGAACTTAAACGCAAGATAACTCCATTTTATTTTCCTCACAATCGTAAAAATCCTTGGGTTCCCAAGCATCTTATTTGCGGATTTTTCAGGGCAGGCGTTTTTATAACCCACTAACAATCATTTATATATACAATAAAAATAGATACGTAATATTCATCTTGCACTCCTCCATTCTACCCAAATACCGGGAACTTCCCCCTCCCCCGGGCGCGCCCTAATCCTTGGCAATCTTCTCATAGCTGGCCACCAGCCCCTTGATCAGGGAAGAACTGAACCCCTGATGCTCCATTTCATTCAGCCCGGCGATGGTACAGCCCTTGGGCGTCGTCACCTTATCGATCTCCTGCTCCGGATGGGACCCTCTCTTCAAGAGCAGCTCCGCAGCGCCTTTCACCGTTTGTGCAGCGATGAGATTGGCCGTGGCCGCATCGAATCCTATCTCGATCCCCCCCTGTATATTGGCCCGGATATAACGCATGGCAAAAGCCGTCCCGCAGGCGCCCAGCACCGTAGCGGCATCCATCAGCTTCTCATCGATCCGCACCGCCTTACCCAACTGACCAAAAATATCCTGGATATATTGCAGCTGCTCTTCATTCACATTCCGGGCTGCAATGCAGGTCATACTCTCCTGGATGGCAATGGCCGTATTAGGCATCGCCCTTACGATGGGGATCTTTTTATTCAGGCACGAGGCGATATGTTCGATGCTGATCCCCGTCACAACAGATACCAGTACATGTCTGTCTTCCCGGAACTCTTCCCGCAGGGATCCCAGAATATCATTCACCTGAAAAGGCTTTACCGCCAGGATCACTAAGTCGGCATAACGCACCGCTTCCTCATTTTTATCACTGACCAGCACCCCTTTTCGCTCCAATCCATGCAGGGTCTGAATATTTCTTTTGGTGATAAGGATCTGTTTGGGCTGCACAAACCCGCTTTGTATCAATCCCTCGGCGATAGCCGTCCCTAAATTCCCTCCCCCGATGATGGCAATCTTCTTATTCATAAAAAAAATTATAGGTATCCTGTTCCGGCCGGCCGCTTCTGCTCTAATAATATCGCCCCTTCGCCAGGTAATTCCGTACATAGTCATCCACCCCTTTTTCCAGGGTGTAGAACTCCTCGGTATACCCAGCCGCACGCAGCTTTCGCATATCGGCTTCCGTAAAATACTGATACTTGTCCCGGATATCTTCCGGCATGTCGATATAACGGATCCGGGACGGCAGGTCCAGCCCGGCATAAGTAGCCTTCACCAGATCCTCGAATGACCTTGCCTTCCCCGTGCCCAGGTTATAGATAGCCGAAGCCGGTTGCTTCTCCATCAGCCAATAACATATTTTGAGCAGGTCCTTCACATAGACAAAATCACGCAGTTGCTGCCCATCCTTATAGTCAGGACGATGAGACTTGAATAGCTTTACCTCCCCGTCTTTCCTGATCTGATGGAAAGAATGAAAAATTACACTTGCCATCCGGGCCTTATGTGTTTCATTAGGGCCGTATACATTGAAGAACTTCAACCCTGCCCAAAAAGGCGGATGATCCTTCTGCTGCAGCACCCATTTATCAAACTCGTTTTTGGAAACACCATACGGATTCAATGGTTTTAACAAAGGGATCAGGTCATGCCGGTCTTCATACCCCTGTTCCCCCGCCCCATACGTGGCGGCCGAAGACGCATAGACCAGGGGGATATGATGAGCCGTACAATAAGCCCAGATCTTTTTGGAATATTCCACATTCAGATGTTCGTGAATGGCATAGTTGAATTCGGTGGTATCCGTACGGGCCCCGATGTGAAAGACATGATGGAGAACGGGCTGGTGTTGCTCCAGCCATTCAAAAAAATCTTCCCGTTCCACCTTATACGCGAATTCTTTTCCTTCCAGGTTGGGAGTCTTATCGGCTCGTCCAAAATCATCTACCAGGATAAGGTCGCGGTATCCATGCTGGTTGAGATAACCTGTAAGACAGCTGCCGATAAACCCGGCCGCTCCTGTGATGACGATATACTCTTTCATATAAGATAAGATTATTATCCCAGCTCAACCAGGTTATTCATATAATTTTCCAGGCTCGTATCGTATTTCTCTTTCCACTCACCTACCTGGCCCCAGTCCATACCGTCCACTTCGAAAGAGCCTCCGGTAACAAAACCCAGCTCTTCAAAGGGATGACCCGCCAGCGCCTTTTTAAACTCAGCGACTTTAGCGGGAGCCACGCTCACGACCACCCGGCTCTGCGACTCACCGAACCAGTAAGCGTCTTTGCGGAGATGAAAATCCGAAGCCACCACGTCAAATCCCAGGTCACCGGGGAAGGCAGATTCCGCCAGCGTGATAAACAGACCGCCTTCGCTGACATCATGGGCCGAACGGACCAGTTTTTTGGTGATCAGCTCCGCCAGCTTCTTCTGCAGGGCCAGCTCTTCTTCCAGCTCAAAATGTGGGGCCGGGCTGAAAGCCACCTTTTGTATCTTATGCAGGTATTCGGAGGAATTGATATCATTATTGCTTTTACCCAGCAAAAAGAGGACATCCCCTTCTTCCTTAAAATGCAGGGTCATCTTATCCTTCACACTGTCCAGCAATCCTACCATGCCGATGGTGGGCGTGGGATAGACAGCCCCGTCGGGATTCTGGTTGTAGAAGCTCACGTTGCCCCCGGTCACGGGCGTATCGAAAGCCCGGCAGGCATCTCCCATTCCTTTGATGGCATGTACGAACTGATAATAAACTTCCGGGTTGAAGGGGTTGCCGAAATTGAGACAGTTGGTGACGCCCAGCGGCTGCCCCCCACTGCAAACGATATTCCGGGCCGCTTCCGCCACGGCGATCATAGCGCCCTTATAGGGATCGGCATATACATACCGGCTATTACAGTCCGTCGTTACGGCCAGCGCTTTTTGAGAACTTCGGCCCTGAACGTTGTTCAGGCCTCGTTCGGAACCTTCGCTGCGCTCGGTTCCCTTTGCCAGCACAACAGCGGCATCGCTGGGCTGGTTCGTGGAGGTATTCGCGGCACCCACCGTGCTGTCATATTGTACAGACACCCATCTTTTCGAAGCGATGTTCGGAATGGCGATCAGTTTCTCCGCTACTTCCCGCAGATCACCAGGCACTTCCACTTTTTCCGGCTGGAAGGCCTTTATCTCCTTCAGGTAGGCAGGCTCGCTATAAGGCCGGTCATACTGGGGGGCGCCGCCGCCCAGGACTAACTCATAAGCAGGGATCTCCGCTTCCAGCTCCCCGTTCATATAGAAGTGCAGCAGCCCGTCGTCCGTTACCTGACCGATCTCGGCAGCGGGCAGATCCCATTTTTCAAAGATGCTCACCACTTCCGCTTCCCTTCCTTTTTCAACAACCATCAGCATACGCTCCTGACTTTCGCTGAGCAGCAGCTCCCAGGCTTTCATATTTTTTTGACGGGCAGGCACTTTGTCCAGGTCGATCCGCATGCCTACTTCTCCCTTGGCGCTCATCTCGGCCGTAGAACAGATGATCCCCGCGGCGCCCATATCCTGCATTCCTACCACGGCTCCCGTCTTAATGACTTCCAGACAGGCTTCCAGTAACTTTTTCTCCTGGAAGGGATCCCCCACCTGTACGGCGGGCAATTCTTCCGTGCTCTCTTCCGTGATATTAGCCGACGCGAAACTGGCTCCCCCGATCCCATCCTTACCCGTGGCGCTGCCGACAAAGATGACAGGGTTACCCTTGCCCTTGGCGGTAGCGGAGATGGTCTCCCCATTTTTCAGGATACCCACGCTCATCGCATTCACCAGGGGGTTTGTATGATAACAGTCTTCAAAATAGATTTCTCCTCCAACAGTAGGCACGCCAAAACAGTTCCCGTAATGCCCGATCCCATGCACCACCCCGGAGAGCAAATGCTGGGTTTTGGCTTCCTTCAGATCCCCAAACCGAAGGGAGTTTAACGAAGCTATCGGCCTGGCCCCCATGGTAAAGATATCCCGGTGGATACCCCCTACCCCTGTAGCGGCTCCCTGGAAAGGTTCGATGGCGGAAGGATGGTTGTGCGACTCGATCTTAAAGACGACGCCAAAGCCATCCCCGATATCCATCAAACCGGCATTCTCCTCGCCGGCCTTGACCAGCATCTTTTTACCTTCCCGGGGAAGGGTCTTCAGCCATTTGATCGAGTTTTTATAACTGCAGTGCTCGCTCCACATGGCGCTGAAAGCACATAATTCTGTAAAATTGGGAGTGCGGCCGAGTTTTTCCTTTATAGATTCAAATTCTTCTGCGGTGAGACGGAGTTGTTCGGCTGTCTTTACAGTAATTTCCATGATATAATTTTATCCCCCGGCCAGGCGGCCGATGGCGTCTTTTTAAGAAACGCAAAGGTACCATTCAATTTTTAATGTTACATAAAGTATGTATCTTATCTAAATTTATTTTTGGTAGGTTTGCTGACCTATGCCCTCAAAAAAAAGTATAGCTTTTGTAGCCAACACCAGCTGGAGTATCTACAAATTCAGACTTTACCTTATTAAACAATTGATCCAACAGGGTTTCGCTATTCACGTCCTGGCGCCCCGGGACCAGCATACTGTTTTATTTGAGGAATTGCCCGGACTTACCTACACCGAACTGACAAAATTCCGGGGTAAAAGCCTCTCCCCCCTCCACGATTGGCAGCTTTTCCGGGAATTGCGGGGGCATTACCGCAGGATCCGGCCCGACCTCATTTTTCATTACACCATAAAAGCCAATATCTACGGAACCCTCGCCGCCGCCCGGGTACAATGCCCCTCCGTCAGCGTCATCACCGGACTGGGGTACGCCTTTGCCGGCAGCCCTCTCCTCCAGGCCTCCGTCAAAACAGTTTACCGCCGCGTCCTCCAAAAAAACGCCGAGACCTGGTTCCTCAACAGCGACGACCAGGACTTCTTTTTGCAGGAGAAACTCGTCCGCCCGGAGACAGCCTTTTTATTGCCGGGAGAAGGAGTGGACACCGATCTCTACGCCCCCTCCCCCTATACAACCGGGAAAGAATCCGTCACTTTTCTGCTGATAGCCCGCATCATCCGGCACAAAGGCATTTATGAATTTATCCAGGCGGCGGAACTGCTGACCCAAAAGGGATTGGCCGTACAGCTTCAGCTCCTGGGTTTCTTTGACGAAGGCAATCCCGTCGCCATCTCCCCCCGGCAGATAGAAGAATGGACCCGTCAATATAATATCACTTATCTTGGTCATACGGATCATGTCGCGGGTTATATCGAACAGGCAGACTGCATCGTACTCCCCTCTTACCGGGAAGGCATGCCCCTGAGTCTGCTGGAAGGGGCCAGCATGTGCAAAGCCCTCATCGCTACCGACACCGCAGGCTGCCGGGAAGTTATCCGGGATGGGGTCAACGGTTACCTGTGCAGAAAAAAGGATGGCGCCGACCTCGCGGAGAAAATGGAAAAATATTACAGGCTGTCCCCGGAGGAAAAAAGACAAATGGGCATCGAGGGAAGGAAGAGGATCCTGCAGCATTTCACCAAAGAGATCATCACCGGGATCTACCTGGATAAAATAAACCGGCTCAGCCGTCAATCCTAGCATATTTCATCATGCACATCCTCTTGTTTATCTTTTATGGCATTGTTGGCGGTTATGCCCTGACGAGGATCCCTTTTTTCAGGAACAGCGGGATCAAACCCGCCGCCCTGCTGGTACTTTTTGGCCTGCGGGTGGCAGCCGGTTGTCTCCACAATGTCATCGCCTACCGGTATTATCCTAACCATGGGGATATCTGGCTCTTCTTCAACGATAGCTTTACCACCCGCCGGGAATTATTCACGGACTTCCACACCTTTTGGGCCGATAATTCGGCATGGGCCTACCTGCCACACAACCTGATCGAATGGATGCATGTACTCCTCAACTTCCTCTCATTCGACAATCTTTATATAAATACCCTGCTATTCTCCTTTTTGACCTTCGCAGGAGCCATTGCGTTATTCCGGGTTTTTGCCAGCCGGTTCCCGGACGATGCGCTCACCGCGGGATGTGTAATACTCTTGCCCTCTACCTTGTTTTGGACAGCCTGTATTCATACGGAAGGAATTCTCTATACGATCCTGGGGTTTTTCTTTTTTACCCTGAACCGGCTGCTTGCTGGTCGTGGGGTTTCCATCCGCCGGGTCCTGCTTTGCCTTTTCCTCTTTGCCCTGGCTGTCTTTTTCCGACCCGCCATCCTGATCGGCCTGCTGCCGGCTACCTTGTTTTGGATAATATCGGAAAAAACTCCCCGTTACACCAAATTCCTCTTACCGGCAGGGGCCGCCGCCTTATTACTCGTACTCTTCATCCCCCACCTTTCTTCCTCCCTGTTACAACATCTCAGCGCGCGCCAGCAGGAATTTCAGGCGCTCACCGGCAATTCCCGGATCTATCTTCCCGGGTTGGATTCCACCTGGGCCAGCTTCGGCCGGGTCCTTCCCCGGGCCCTCCTCAATGGCTTCTTCCAGCCCCTGCCCGGCTCGGGTGGACAGGCCATCTATGGGGCTTTTGCCATGGAATTAGGGCTGATCTGGCTTATCATAATAGTAGCCTTTTTCCGAATGGTCTTTTCCCGATCAAGGCCCTCCAGTCCCCTCCATTCCGGCCCCACCCTGTCCCAATCCCTGCCCGCCGGCCGACCCGTGCCCCTGACCGCCTTCGGCATTTCCTGCCTCCTGTTTTCCATTTTGGGAATGCTGCTGATCGGCTATATTATCCCCTTTGTGGGGAGTATCGTCCGGTACAGAAGCCTCTTCCTTCCCTTTCTGCTGGCCCCATTTCTTCATATTCTCCGGCAAACAGGCCTGTCTTCTTCCCTGAATAGCTGGCTGAAAAGGAATTTCAAAAAATCTTGAACAAATTCCACCCTTTCCCTTCATTCCTTGAATAAAATGTGAATAATTTTTTTAAACACGCGTATTTCATCCAAACATCCTCCATCAGCCTTCTCGCATGGTAAAACATTAATATATTTATAATATATATTAGATTAAAAATATTTAGCATAGATGAAAAAAACGGCAAAAAAGGACTCCTAAATATCCAAAACATATTTTTTCACGCTTTTTATATTGATGCATTTCCATTTTTGGGCCGATGAACCCAAAAAATTGTTTTATATGTCGCAATCCTTTAGTTTCGTGAAAACTTTACAGCATGTCATCATTAAGATTTAAAGCCATCGACAATTTATCCACCTCCCCCGAAAGCAAGCTCCCCGGCTCTACCAAGATCACCGCTATCTTCGGTGAGAACGTTTTTACCATAAAAACAGCCCGTGAGTTTTTAAGTGATGAAGCCTATAAAAGCTTAGTAGCCTCTATCAAGGGTGGGAAGAAAATTGATCGTGCTATGGCCAACCAGATTGCTGCTGGTATGCGTCAGTGGTCTGAAGAGAAAGGAGTTACCCATTTCACCCACTGGTTTCAGCCTCTTACCGGCACAACAGCGGAAAAACATGATTCATTTTTCACGATAAAGAGTGATGGTACGGCCATTGAAGAATTTGACGGTGCTGCCCTGATCCAGCAGGAGCCCGATGCCTCTTCTTTCCCCAGCGGCGGATTGAGAGCCACTTTCGAAGCAAGAGGTTATACCGCCTGGGACCCCTCCTCTCCTGCCTTTGTCATGGAGATCGGAGCCGGTAAGACCCTGTGCATCCCCACTATTTTCGTTTCCTACACCGGCGAATCGCTGGACTATAAAGCTCCTTTGCTGAAAGCCCTGGCGGCCCTTGACAAGGCAGCCGTGGAAGTTTGTCATTATTTTGACAAGAATGTCAGCAAAGTTACGGCTACCCTGGGCTGGGAACAGGAATACTTCGTAGTAGACGAGGGTTTGTTCAACGCCCGTCCCGACCTGGTACTGAGCGGAAGAACCGTATTCGGTCATTCTCCCGCCAAAGGACAACAGCTGGAGGACCATTACTTCGGCAGCATCCCCGAAAGGATCTATGCTTTTATGCGCGACTACGAACAGGAAGCGTACAAATTAGGGATTCCTCTTCGCACCCGGCATAATGAGGTGGCCCCTGCTCAGTTCGAATGCGCCCCGATCTTCGAAGAAGTCAGCGTAGCCGTTGACCACAACATCCTGCTCATGGACGTTATGGACCGCGTTGCCCGTCGCCACAAACTGCGGGTATTGCTCCACGAAAAACCTTTCGCCGGCATCAACGGTAGCGGTAAACATAATAACTGGAGCATGGCGACCGACACCGGCGTCAACCTCCTGGCTCCTGGTAAGACACCGAAGACCAACCTGATGTTCCTTACCTTCTTTGTCAACACCATCAAGGCCGTTTATGATTACTCTGATGTGCTGAGAGCAGCTATCGCCTCTGCCGGTAATGACTTCCGTCTGGGTGCCAATGAAGCTCCTCCTGCTATCATCTCTGTCTTCATCGGCGAATACCTCAGCAAAGTGCTGGCTGACGTAAAAGAAAGAGTGGGTGATAAATTTGATGAACAGGACGAGGCGATCCTGAAGCTGGACCTTCACCGCAGCATTCCTGAACTGCTGCTGGATAATACGGATCGTAACCGTACTTCTCCTTTTGCCTTTACCGGAAATAAATTCGAGTTCCGTGCCGTCGGTTCCAACGCCAACTGCGCCAATGCGATGATCGCCGTTAATACCATTCTGGCAGAGACGCTGAAGAAATTCAAGAAAGACGTTGATGCCCTGATCGAAAAAGGTGATAAAAAAGAGATCGCCATCATGCACGTGATCCGCGAATATGTGGTCGGCAGCGAAAAAGTATTGTTCGAAGGGGACGGCTACAGCGAAGAATGGCACCATGAAGCCGAAAGACGCGGTCTGCCCAACGTCCGGACTACCCCGCTGGCATTGGATGCCGTGGTTACCGACAAAGCCAAGCATCTCTACGAAAGCAATGGCGTCTATACCCACATCGAACTGGAAGCCCGTCATGAGATCGAGTTGGAAAAATACATCAAGCGCGTACAGATCGAAGCCCGCGTCATGGGTGAGCTGGCCACCAGCCACATCCTGCCGGCTGCTATCAAATATCAGAATACGCTGATCGAAAATATCAAGGGTCTGAAGGAATTAGGTTTGAAAGATAGCGCCTATGCCAACCAGAAGTCAATCCTGGAAAAGATCTCCGAACATATCTCCAAGGTCAGCGCCCTGGTAGAGAAGATGATCGAAGCCCGCAAGATTGCCAATGCGATTACCGACACCCGTACCAAGGCCATCGCTTACAACAGCCAGGTTAAAGAACCCTTCTTTGACGCGATCCGCTACAGCGTGGACAAACTGGAGTTGCTGGTAGATGACAATGAGTGGGTATTGACAAAATATCGTGAATTACTGTTCTTACGCTAATAATCAGGGGCCTGCGATGCAGGCCCTTTTTTTTGTTTATGGGCCAGGTCTTCTACCAGCAATATTCTCCCCATCCTGTCCTTTCACCTTACATCGATGCATTCTGGACAGTAACGGGAAATAATACCATCGCCGTTCCGGATAAGATTCTGCCCGATGGCTGCGTAGACATTATCCTGAATCCGGGACCGGCTTTCATCACAGATACCGTCCCTCTGCTTCAGGACCAGGTCTATCTGGTAGGGACGATGACACGGTACAAGCAGGTCATAAGACCACCAGACACCCGGCTTGTCGGCATCCGTTTCAAGCCCGGCGGTTTCTCTTTCTTCTATGTCCCGTCTTTTCTAAAAGACATCGCGGATAAGACCGTCCAATTCGATAAAAAACTCGTCCCCTTCATCGGGGAAGGAACACGGGATCTTCCGTTACTGCTGAACCGCTTTTTCGCTGAACGGCTTTCCAATCCTTCGCAACCGGTCTTTCCATACCTGGAGTGGATCTCGCGTATGAATGGCAGCATAACGGTTAGTGAGCTTGCCCGGTATAATTTTGTAAGCATCCGCCGGCTGGAACGTCTTTTCAATCTTCATTTAGGGGTCAGCCCCAAGGAATTCATCAATTTTGTCCGCTACCGTTCCGCTTTGGAAAAGATCCGGAACAGGTCCGACCAGGAAACCCTGCTGCGCATCGCTCTCGAATATGGTTATTACGACCATGCACATTTATCCAACGAAATAAAAAAATATACCGGCTCGTCCCCTTCCGGTATTTGAAGATTGCCGCATTTATCCAAACGCCCGGTTTGATCCCGCCCTAGCTTTACATAAAAATGCATGCGCGTACTATTTGTCATTCCCTTGCTGGCTCTGTTTGTTACCGGCAGCAGGAGAGATGATACCACCCGATCAATAAAAAAAATGGAATCAAGATTTACCATCCTGACGCTTGGCGTCGATGACCTGCAACGGTCCTTTACTTTTTATCACGACGGCCTGGGTCTTCCCTCGGAAGGCATCGTGGGGAAAGAATTCCAACATGGAGAAGTAGTATTCTTCGACCTGGCCCATGGCATGAAACTGGCCCTTTATAACAGGAAGGACCTTGCCTGGGATGCAAAAATTGTCCAAGCTCCGCCGGCGCCCACTGAATTTTCCATCGGGTATACCGTCAGAAAAAAGGAAGAAGTAGATTCCATCATGGAGTCTGCCCGGAAAGCCGGCGCTACGATAACAAAAACTGCTCAAAAGGCGTTCTGGGGTGGGTATTCCGGTTATTTTCAGGATCCCGATGGCCATTTATGGGAGATTGCCTGGAATCCGCAATTGCTGCCGGACAGCCTTTAACTCACTCTTTCCGCGACCCATTTCTTTGCGATTTCCAGCTGCTGTTTTATGGTCAGGTGAGAATTATCTAACACGATAGCATCTTCCGCCTGTCGAAGGGGGCTCACTTCCCGGTGCGAGTCGATATAGTCCCGCATCTCCAGGTTGTTTTTTACTTCTTCCAGGGTGATGTTGGGATTTTTTTGATACAGCTCTTTGAATCGGCGCTGTACCCGTACCGACTCATCCGCCGTCATAAAGATCTTCAGCTCGGCTTTGGGAAAAACCGTGGTGCCGATATCCCTCCCGTCCATGACAATGCCCTTATTCTTTCCCATGGCCTGTTGCTGCGCCACCGCAAACTTCCTCACCTCTTTAACAGCCGCCACCTCGCTGACTTTTTCGGCGATGACCAGGTCGCGGATCACGTATTCAACATTCTCTCCGTTGAGGCGCATATCCGTGTGCCCGGTTTTATGATTGGTTTCGAAGTCGAGGGTGATTTTTTTCAGCGCTTTTTCCACCGTCGCATGTTTGGTCCAGTCTATATGATTGCGGAGAAAATAGAGGGTGATGGCGCGGTACATGGCTCCGCTGTCGATATATACGTAGTTCAGCTCCCTTGCCAGCTGTTTCGCCAGGGTGCTTTTACCGCAGGACGACCAGCCATCGATGGTGATAATGATCCTTTTATGATGTTCCACGGGCTAAATTTACAAAAAAAAGAGTCCGTCGTCAATCGACAACGGACTCTTTTTATATTATCATTTATCAGGACGCGTTCACTGTTTATTCATTGCTGCTTCGAACGACTCGTACGCCCGACTATGCTTCTGATTTCTCTTTCTGCTTTTCCTTCAGGGTGAACCGGATCTTGGAATTCTCCTTATCCAGGTCAGCGATCAGCACATCTCCATTCTTGATGCTCATGCTGAGGATCTCTTCGGCCAGGGGATCTTCCAGGTATTTCTGGATGGCCCTGTGCAGGGGACGTGCGCCAAATTGTGCGTCATACCCTTTATCTGCCAGGAAGCTCTTGGCCTCTTCCGTCAGCTCAAGGGTGAACCCGAGCGTGTTGAGACGTTTCAGCACTCCCTTCATCAGGATATCGATGATCTGGAAGATATGCTCCTTATTCAGCGAATTGAAGATGACGACATCGTCGATCCGGTTGAGGAATTCGGGGCTAAAGGTCCTTTTGAGGGCCTTTTCGATCACTGCTTTGTTGTTCTCATCCGCGCTTTGTGTGCGGGCGGCAGTGGCGAATCCGACTCCATCTCCAAAATCTTTCAGCTGACGTACACCGATGTTGGAGGTCATGATGATCAGGGTATTCTTGAAATTCACTTTCCGTCCCAATCCATCTGTCAGCTGACCATCATCCAATACCTGTAAAAGGATGTTGTAAATATCGGGGTGCGCTTTTTCGATTTCATCCAGCAGGATCACCGAGTAGGGTTTACGACGGACCCTTTCCGTCAGTTGTCCGCCTTCTTCGTATCCGACGTATCCGGGAGGCGCTCCGATCAGCCGGCTCACCGTGAATTTCTCCATGTATTCACTCATGTCGATGCGGATCAGGGAATCTTCGGAATCGAACATATACCTGGCCAGTGACCGGGCCAGCTCGGTCTTACCGACTCCCGTGGGTCCAAGGAAGATGAAGGTTCCGATAGGCTTTTTAGGATCCTTCAGACCGACGCGATTACGCTGGATGGCTTTCACCACCTTCTGGATCGCCTCACTCTGTCCGACAACCATATCCGCCATGTCTACCGACATATTGCGCAGTTTCTCGCTTTCGGCCTGTACCATCCTTTTTACGGGGATACCGGTCATCATGCTCACCACTTCGGCAATATTCTCTTCGTCGATGGGATAACGTTTGTGTTTGCTTTCTTCTTCCCATTCAGCCTTTGCTTTTTCCAGTTCCTCCTGGAGACGTTTCTCCGTATCGCGGAGGGAAGCAGCCTCTTCAAACTTCTGGCTCTTCACCACTTTATTCTTTTCGTTCTTCACGTCCTCGATCTTCTTTTCCAGCTCGACGATATTCTGGGGGACGTTGATATTCTTCAGGTGTACCCGGGCGCCTACTTCGTCCAGCACGTCGATGGCCTTGTCCGGCAGGAGACGGTCGGTCATATACCGGTCGCTCAGCTTCACACAGGCGTCGATGGCATCTTCGGAATAGGTGACGTTATGGTAGTCCTCGTACTTGGATTTGATGTTGTTGAGGATCTGGATGGTCTCGTCCACACTGGGTGGTTCCACCAGGACCTTCTGGAAACGACGGTCTAAGGCGCCGTCCTTTTCAATATACATCCTGTACTCATCCAGGGTCGAGGCGCCGATGCACTGCAGCTCGCCTCTTGCCAGGGCTGGTTTGAATATATTGGAGGCATCGAGGGACCCGCTGGCGCCTCCTGCTCCGACGATGGTATGGATCTCATCGATAAAGAGGATCACATCCCGGTTCTTTTCCAGTTCGTTCATGATGGCCTTCATCCTTTCTTCGAACTGACCACGGTATTTGGTCCCTGCTACCAGGGCGGCCAGATCGAGGGAGATCACCCGTTTGTCAAACAGCACCCGGGACACTTTCCGCTGCACGATGCGCAGGGCCAGGCCTTCTACGATGGCTGTCTTACCCACTCCGGGTTCCCCGATGAGGATGGGGTTATTCTTCTTACGACGGGAGAGGATCTGAGAGACTCTCTCGATCTCCTCTTCTCTTCCTACGATAGGATCCAGCGCCCCCATTTCCGCCAGCCGGGTAATATCCCTGCCGAAATTATCCAGCACGGGCGTCTTACTTTTAGCGTTGCCGGCAGCACGGGCTTTCTGCTGGGAATACTTTTTTTCTTCGTCGAAGTCGTCGTCGTTCTCTTCCGCATATTCACTGCGGATGTCATTACTTTTGACCACTCCTAATTCGTTTCTGAACAGATCGTAATCCACGTCAAATTGATTTAAGATTTGAGTAGCAATATTTTCTTTGTTCTTGAGAATAGAGAGCATAAGGTGTTCAGTCTCTACGGTGGGACTTTTCAGAGCTTTTGCTTCGAGAACTGTCACACGTATCACTTTCTCCGCCTGTTTGGTCAGGGGAAGACTATTGATATTAGCGATATTTTTACCGGTCTTGTCCTTCACTGCCATTTCAACCTCCTTCCGTAATTCATACAGGTCCACATTGAAACTCTTCAAAATGCGGACAGCTGTATTATCACCCTCACGAATCAAACCCAGCAATAAGTGCTCCGTACCGATAAAATCGTTCCCCAGTCTCAAAGCTTCCTCCCTACTGAAAGATATGATCTCCTTTACCTGGGCTGAAAAATTATTATCCATTTTTAAGTTATTGAGCTTTATACAATAATAACGAATATTTTTGACTTCTAATTCCGCTACTTTATTAACGGCCGTTAATAATCTTTAAGTGTATATGCAAGTCAAAATTAATACCAGAGAAAAAATTCATGCCATTACGATCGAAGAATCCGTTCTTGCTGCTAATATGACAGCGGATTTAGAGAAATGTTTACTCCCGCTCCTCGAAAAAGACCCTAAAAACGTGGTATTCATCCTAAAAGACGTCCAAACCGTCGAAGATGTTGCTGCCGAATGCCTGGTCAGGGTTCAGCAGGCCTTCTACGATGCCGGTCTCTCCTTTGTCATCTGCGAGCTCACTCCGGACGTGGAGAAAGCCCTTGAGAACAACAGCCTGCTGGAGTTAATGAACGTCACTCCTACTGAAAGCGAGGCCTATGATATCGTACAGATGGAGGAAGTGGAAAGAGAACTGTTGAACGGGCCGGATCTGTAATCTTTTAGAAATCACCAGACAAGACAGAAAGGCAGGAAAATCAAATCGTTGCTCACAACTCTGTGTCTATGTCCCTATTATCAGGTACCGCGTCGCTACTTCAATCCATTCTTTCCAAAGCAATTGGCAGGCCCGGCCTGGAA
>DATJJD010000126.1:0-24149 GCA_035492545.1 Puia sp. | reverse complement strand
CTCGTTCCGGGCGAAATCCCTGGCGGCTTTCTGGATCATCAGATGCTCTTCGGACAGCTGGAAATGCATACGGTAAATGGTTTTAAGGCCCCAAAAATAGGAGAAAGTTGTTTAGTAAACTAACAGTTGGTAGTTTTTTTGGGCAACGGTCTGCTAAATGCTAACTTTAGGACAAACCCTTTCTTATGTGGATATTTTTTTTCCGGATCGGTATTCTGGGGGTGGCCCTTGGCGGATGGGTAAGCTATCAACTGATCCGAAAGAGGAAACCCTGGCGGCAAATCCAGGGAGATGCCCTGATGGCGCTGTTTTTTATTGTCGTCTGGGGCTTTATTTATTACCTAATTATTTCCTGATAAGTTGTTGTTCGCTTTGCTGTCGAGCAATCCGATCACGGTCTTGAAGATCACGATAAAGAGTCCGGCCTCTTCTTCGGTGAAATTGCTGTCTTCCTCGTCGTCTCCTTCGCTGTAGATAACGGCGGCGGCGAACTGCAGGAGGTCGGGCTGGCAGAAAGAGTCCATGATGGTCATGGCGTCGGTCTCATCAAAACCGTCATGGAAGACCTCTTCCATTTCCTCGAATTCGGCATTAAACGCTTTTTCGAATTCTGTCTCGGTAACGACAGAGATGGATGGTTGTAATTTCCGGAAGCTGAGCAGGATGATGGTGAGGATATAGGCTACATCCTCCCGGGCGTCCGGTTCCTGTAATTCTCTGCTCTCTCCCAGCACATATCCCACCAGGGCCGGCTGTTCCTTGGCGAACTTGTCCCATTCTTTTCCGATCTGGTCTTCGTCCATATGCTGAATCCGATCATTGATATCATCGATCGTATCTTCCGTAATTTTTTGCATTCCGTATTTTTCCCAAACCTACAAAAACTGCTTGCAATTCGATCACCGGGTTAAAAAAAGCCAGAAAATTCTCAATATTTTCCCGATAAGCCGTCCGGAAGGACATTATATGGCAATTACGTATCTTTATGGCTGGTAATATGACAAAAATTTTCGATAACAACCCTTTCTTTGAGCCCGGGCGCCGGTTTGCAGAATTACTGCTTCCGGTCAATTACTACATTCCCGATTAGCGTTTCATTCATAGGTCGACGATGTCCCTAAGCAGTTCCCTTTAGACAGTTTTATTTAGACAAAAGATCCTTTTTACCAGTATTTCGAAAAAGTAATTTTACTTATGGCAAGGCATCATTCCAATAAAGTTCAGGTATCCGTCTCCTCAGAGATCGGCAGGCTACGGCGTCTCCTGGTGCACAGCCCCGACAGCGGATTGGGCAAGGTAGTCCCTTCCAAAGCCCAGGACTGGTTGTTCGAGGACATCGTACACCTGGACACCATCCGCCGGAAAGAATACGATTTCTATACCAAGATCCTCTTATATTTCCTGGACCCGGAGAAGATCAAAGGAAGGCTGACAGAGGTCGATGATGAAAAAAACAAACGGGCTTTTTACAAACCGGGGGATGAGCAGTTCTTCCGTTCGGACAAGGTAGTGGAGTTGCAGTGGCTGCTGGCCGATATCCTGGCGGACCATGAGATCCAGTTAAAGCTGGTGGCTTCCGTCTGCGCCCTGGAAGCCTGTTCGTATGAGACCCAGAAGGAGCTGCAGAAGCTATCGCCTGTGCAGCTGGCCAAGACGTTTATCAGTGGTACTATGAATGATGAGCAAATGCTGTTCGCCCCCATTCCCAACTTTATTTTTACCCGGGATATCGGCATCGTCATCAATAATTATGTATTATTAAATAAGCCTGCTAAAAAAGCCCGTACCCGCGAGGCGTTGCTGGCCAAGTATATTTTCTTTAATCACCCGCTCTTTTCGGAATACCAGGATACGATCATCGAATTATCGGACACCCATCATCATTTTCTTTTGCCCCGGGAAGGAGATGATAAGAAAGTAACCCTGGAAGGAGGAGATGTGATGGTCGTCAGTAAAGACCATCTGTTGATCGGCGTTAGTGAGCGTACCTCCCTGGAAGCCGCTCATCAGGCTATAAAAGTATTGTTCGAAAAGAATGTCGTCAAAAAGATCACCATCATCCGGATCCCTAAGAAGCGGGATTATATGCATATCGATACCATCTTTACCCAGGTGAAGCGCAATGTATGGATCCTGCTGGGCATCTTCTCCCGGAAAGCCATCAAACATGAGGACGAGGATGCCGTTCAGCGAATCCTGGAGAACAATAAAAAAGAAGACAAGCTGAAGATCATCCAGTTCCGGAGAAAAGATCCCGGCAACCCGGAATATTTCGATAACCTGGAGGACTTGCTGACCGATATCAGCAAGAACGATCTGGAATGTACGGATAAAGTGAGGTTCATTTATTCCGGGAATAATGAATTCCCTTTCGATGCCCGGGAACAATGGACGGACTCCTGTAACCTGCTGGCCCTGAAAGAAGGGGTGATCCTTGGGTATGACCGGAATGACAAGACTGTGGAAGCCTTTGTTCAGAATGGCTTTGCCGTCATCCATGCCCAGGAGTTGATTACGGGGATGGAGAAGGGGGAAATTGATGCGGATGAACTGGAGAATACCCTCATCCTGATGCCTTCGGCGGAGCTTTCCAGGGCGAGAGGCGGCTTTCATTGTATGAGCATGCCCCTGCACCGGGATGATCTTGAATAAGCCTGACAGGAGAAACGAGGCCGGTACCGAATACTTAAAAAAAACTATGCAGACCACTTCCCATTTACTGATGATACGCCCGGTGAATTTCAGCTTCAATGCGGAAACGGCCGTCAACAATGCTTTTCAGTCGGCGGCTACCGATGAGCGGACCCAGGCGAAAGCCCTGTCGGAATTTGAAGGACTGGTAAAGGTCCTTCGTGACAACCAGGTAGATGTTACCGTCATCAATGACACCCCTGAGCCTTACACCCCCGACTCCATTTTCCCCAATAACTGGGTGTCCTTTCACCAGGATGGTGTCGTATGTCTCTATCCGATGTATGCCGTCAATCGCCGTCTGGAACGGAAGCCGGGTGTATTGGAAGAGTTGGGCCGGAAATTTGTTTTTGACGCCACCCTGGATTTCAGCGCTTATGAAAAAGAGGGGCTGTTCCTGGAAGGCACGGGCAGCATGGTGCTGGACAGGGATAATAAGATCGCTTATGCCTGTCTTTCTCCCCGGACCGACGCAAAAGTATTGCAGGATTTTAGTGAAAAAATGGGATACCGACCGGTGGTCTTTACCGCCGTGGATGGGAATGGAGGCGCCATCTACCATACCAATGTGATGATGTGTGTGGCCGACCGGTATGTGGTCGTTTGTCTGGACTCCCTGCCGGTGGCGACGGAAAGAGAAGAGTTGACAGCCATTATTAAGGGATCCGGAAAGGAGATCATCGGGATCACCCTGGACCAGATGAATCATTTTGCCGGCAATATGCTGCAGGTGGAAAATGCGAAGGGGGAGAAACTGCTGGTTATGTCCAGCCAGGCTTTTGAATCCCTGACCCCGGACCAGGTTGAAAGACTGCAGTCCTTCAACCGGATCCTTCACGCCCCTCTTACCACCATCGAAACCAATGGCGGCGGCAGCGCCCGGTGTATGCTGGCGGAGGTGCACCTGGAAACAAAACCCCTTATATAATTATAATATGAAACAACTGTTTGTCGCGACGCTGCTCTTATTTTCCGTTATCGCAGGCCAGGCGCAAAAAAATAATGCTTACCTGGATTCGATGCAAGCCTTCCGGAAAGATTATATCGAGACCCACGGAGTGGTAAAAACGAAAGAAGACCAGGCATTTCTTCAGTTCTTCCCCATCGATGCCTCTTACCGGGTCAAATGTAGCTTCGAAAGACTGACGAATAGTGAGTGGTTTCCTATGGCCACCTCCGGCACCCGCTCGAAAATGCACCGGAAATACGGTAAGCTGACTTTCTCCATTCATGATACGACCCTTCATCTTTTCGTATATCAATCCCAGGACCTGCTGCAAAGTGCGGAAGAAAGGGATTATCTTTTTATTCCCTTCAGTGATAAGACCAGCGGGGAGGAGAGTTATGGGGCAGGTCGTTACCTGGAGTGTTATATCAAGGATGTCCGGGACGGCACGTTGGTTTTGGATTTCAATAAGGCTTATAATCCCTATTGTGCTTATACATCAGGTTATAACTGTCCTATCCCTCCCAGGGAGAATGATCTGCCCATCGGCATCCGGGCCGGGGAGAGGAATTATGGGAAGAAGGTGCATTAGAACAATGTCAGATTCTTTGGTTGATCTTCATTCAACAGTTTAGGCGGCTTCAGACCGGCGTCAAAGGTCTTATTGAACTGTTCTACGGCATAACGGACCAGGTCCGGTGCGTATAGTTCATGAGAGCTGTGCATGAAGAAGTAGATCTCTCTCAAACCTCCATCGATCCATGTCTTTAGCCTGTCCGCCCAGGCGTCTATGCGGGGGAAGTCCGTGGGGTGCAGGTTGTTGGCCACAAAACGGATAAAGGCAACGGGTGCTGTCATTTTCATGTGCAGGCAGTCCCTTCTGCCGGCCGTGTCGGTGATGACCGTGCCGACCCCCAACTCCCGGAAGGTGTCCCAGACAGTTTGCGATGCGGAGGCCCGATGAGGATGGTTCAGGTTGCCCCCGGCGGACTGATGAACGCCCTTTCCGGTCATCTTTTCCCCCGCCCTGGCGGCAGCCGATGTCGCCCCGCTATACCAGTTTTCATGACGCAATTCCACACAACTCCGGAAGTCGCGGGGAAGTTGCCGGACATAATCCAACAATACGTCCGCCCTGTCGGGGCCAAAGCCGTCCGACAATTGCAGGAAAGAATAGCCCAATGTAGGGCCAAAGCTTTGTACATGGTCTATAAAAAGGCCGGTTTCCTGCTGCACATTTTTTAATTGCCTGGTATGACTGATGGTATTCGAGAATTTCGGGCAGAACCGAAACCCTTCTCCGGCCACGGAGGCCCATCTTTCGATGACAGACCTGGGCTGCAGATTGTAGAACAGCGTATTCAGCTCGATGCAATTAAATTGCTTCACATACGCCGCCAGGAAATCCTTGTCTTTTGTCCCTTTGGGGTATATTTTACCGATCCATTCCTTATTGCCCCATTGCGTGCAGCCTACGTGTATCCGGAGCGGTTCATCCTTTCCCTTCACTAAGCTTTTCAGTAGTTCACGGGTCATCCCGTCATCCGGCGGTAGTGTGAAATCCACTTCTTCTACCCGGGGCACTTTGCCAAACTCCATATTCGAAATATTTAAAAATTCCGCTGTTTGATTAATAAAATGACATCCTTCTCGTTAGTTGTTGCTGAATCAAATCAAATCCTTATTTTTGGGACTTCTTTAAAAACGTAAGGTAGAAATTTTTCAATAATTCTTGCCATTGGTTAAAGCTTTTTTAAAAATCAAACCATTAGAACAGTATTTTAGATGGAAAACAAAGTCACTAAAATTGGCGTGCTCACTTCCGGCGGCGACGCACCGGGGATGAATGCAGCCATCCGTGCCGTTGTTCGTACCGGTATTTATTATGGACTGGAGGTATTCGGGATCATGCGGGGATATAGCGGAATGATCGAGAATGATATTGTCCCCATGCATTCGAGAAGCGTAGCCAATATTATACAAAGAGGAGGTACGATCCTCAAGACTGCCCGTTGTAAAGAGTTTTTCGAGCACGAAGGCCGGAAAAAGGCCTATGCCAACCTGAAGAAGCTGGGTATCAATGGCCTGGTCATTATAGGTGGAGATGGCTCGTTCCGGGGTGCCCACAAGCTGAGCGAAGAGTTTGACATCCCTTGTATCGGTTTACCCGGTACGATCGACAAGGACATTGCCGGAACGGATTTTACCATTGGATTCGATACAGCCGTCAATACGGCGGTGGAAGCAATAGATAAGATCCGGGATACTGCCGATGCGCATGACCGTCTGTTCATCATCGAAGTGATGGGACGGGATGCGGGTTATATCGCCCTGCACAGCGGCATCGCCACCGGAGCGGAGAAAGTACTGATCCCCGAACGTAAGACCGATATTGAAGAGGTGGTTAGCTCTCTGCTGGAGAAAGAGCGACGCAAGAAACTGGTCAACCTCATCGTTGTAGCAGAGGGGGATAACTTCGGCGGCGCCAGTGAAGTGGCCAAAGTGATAAAAGATCGTCTGCCGATGGCCGATACCCGGGTCTGTGTACTGGGGCATATCCAACGGGGAGGCGCCCCCAGCTGTATCGACCGGGTCATTGCCAGCCGTATGGGTTATTCGGCCGTAGAATGCCTGATAGAAGGCCGTCAAAATGTCATGGTAGGAATCGTCAACAACAAAATGCATTATACGCCCCTCGAAAAAGCTGTAAAAGCCAAACAAAAGATCAGCGACGAATGGCTGAAGATCGTAAAAATATTAGCTTCTTAAAAAACAAACCCACTGTTCAATGTCAAAAAATTTATCGAAATACCTGTACCAGAACATGGATAAGCAGGCAGGTATTCAGCATACATTTCACAGAACGAAGATCGTTGCAACTGTAGGCCCTGCTTGTGATACCTATGAAAAATTACTGGAGCTGGTAAAAGCCGGCGTCAATGTATTCCGTTTGAACTTCTCCCATGGTGACCATGAGGGTAAGGCAAAGATCATCGAACATATCCGGAAGATCAATGTAGAAGAGCCCTATAATATTTCTATTTTGGGGGACCTGCAGGGTCCGAAGCTGCGGGTCGGTGATATCAAGGATGGAGGGCTGGCCATTGTACCGGGCGACATCCTCACCTTCACCTCGAAGGAGAAAGTCATCGGAACTAAAGACAAGATCTATGTCTCTTATCCCAACCTGCACCACGACGTCCAGGTAGGAAATAAGATCCTGATCGACGACGGTAAGCTGGAAGTGGTCGTTGTCAGCATCTCTCCCGACGGCGATGTGAAAGTAGCCGTCACATATGGCGGGACGCTGTTACCGAAAAAAGGGGTTAACCTCCCCGACACCAAGATATCCCTGCCGGCCATGACCGAAAAAGATATTATCGACCTGGCTTTTATCATCGAACAACAACTGGATTGGGTAGCCCTCTCCTTTGTCCGCCAGGCGGAGGATATCGTAGACCTCAAACGCCGCCTCGCAGAGAAGAAAAGTACGACCAAGGTCATTGCCAAGATAGAAATGCCTTCCGCCCTGGAAGACCTGCGTAACATCGTCAATCAATCCGATGGAGTGATGGTCGCCCGGGGAGACCTGGGAGTGGAATTGCCGGTAGAGAAAGTGCCCATGGCACAGCGGGAGATCATCCGTAAATGTATCCACCGCGGCAAACCGGTGATCGTAGCCACCCAGATGATGGAAAGTATGATCGACCGGGTGAAGCCCAACCGCAGTGAGATCACCGACGTGGCCAATGCCGTGCTGGAAGGGACGGATGCCGTGATGCTAAGCGCCGAGACAGCCACCGGTCAGCACCCCGCCCTCGTTGTCGAGACGATGCGGAAGATCATTCTGGAAGTGGAGAGGACCGAATATCCTTACAACCGGGAAGAAGACCTGATCCCCCAGCCCCACTCTCCTTCCTTCCTCAGCGACGCCCTTTGTTATAATGCCTGTAAGCTGGCCCAGGATGTGAATGCGGGCGCCCTGATCGGGATGACACAAGGCGGTTATACGGCCTTTGTCTTGTCAAGCTATCGTCCGAAAGCACCTTTATATATTTTCTCCAAGGAAAAAAGCCTGATCAATCAGCTTAGCCTCAGCTGGGGTGTAAGGGCTTTCTGGTATGCCGAAGAAGATAGCGTGGATGATATCATCCAGGATCAGCATGCCATCCTGAAGGAAAGAGGTTTCCTGAAGGAGGGAGACATCGTGGTGAATACCGGCAGTCTTCCCATCGAGAAGCACCTGCCCACCAATATGCTGAAGATTACCAAGGTCGTATAACTTCTTTTCCGCCCTCCTCCGGAGGGCGGAAAAGTTAAGAACCGGCCAGTAGCCGGAGACTTGCCACTATCTTTTCTATCTCTTCCCCGTCCGCCATGGTGACCGTCTGCTCTTCGTGCATGGCCGTGTTGACATATTCCATGGTGCTGGCCACCCGGATACGGGCGGAGGTATGATATTCCGGGGCATCCGTCTTTTCCACCAGGCTGGTGATATTGGAGGATCGCACTCCTGACCCCGGCATGATGAGGATCCGGTCGTCAGCCTGTCTCACCAGCTCATTGAGCATGTCCACGCCTTCCAGGGCCGTTAGCCGCTGGCCGGAAGTAAGAATGCGCTCACATCCGATGCTGATGATATCCTCCATAGCCTCGAAGGGATTGATGGCCCAGTCAAAAGCCCGGTGAAAAGTGACTCCCAGGGGCCAGGCTGCTTCCACTAACCGGGAAGCTCTTTTCTTATCGATGGTGCCATCTGTATTCAGCAGGCCGATGACGACCCCATTACACCCAACCTCTTTGCAGAAGGCTATCTCTTTCAGCATGACCTGAAACTCTTCTTCGGTGTAAAGAAAATCACCTCCCCGGGGCCTGATAATAGGATACAGATCGATGTGTAATTGTTCCCGCGCCGCCCGGATAACGCCCTGGCTGGGGGTAGTGCCCCCTTCTTCGGGACTGGCGCAGAGCTCTACCCGCTGGGCCCCTGCCTGTTGGGCAATGAGTGCTGAAGCCAGGTTGAAGCTGCATATTTCGAGTTGGTAGGTCATAGTTGAAAATTAATTAGTAATAGCTCTTGGCAACATACATTTTCTCTTCCTTATTACTTTTAAGGGCATAGCTGAACCCCTTTTGAATGGCATAAGAGCCTGTCTCTCCTTTTTTGTTCAGGGCGATAAAGGCCACTTGTATCTCTTTTGCTTTGTCCCCTTTTATCCGGATGATCCTTTCCACCGCTGCTTTACAGGCCTGCTCCGGGGAGAGCCCCTGGCGCATCAGCTCTACCACGGTGTGGGACCCGCATATACGGATAACATCTTCGCCCTGTCCTGTCGCCGTGACGGCGCCGACCTCGTTGTCGACAAAGAGCCCGGCCCCGATGATGGGAGAGTCTCCCAGTCTACCCCGCATTTTAAAGCCCATGCCGCTGGTCGTGCAGCTGCCACTGAGGTTGCCCTGGGCGTCCATGGCCACCATGCCGATGGTGTCATGATTCCAGTCGCCGTTGTCGAACCGGGCCGGGGCGAAGGGGCCGGGGCCGGCTAACGCAAGGCCTGATGCGGGGTCGCCGGAATGATCAGGAATCCCTTGTGGGGAGGATGGGCTGATCTGCGAATGGCTTTTCGTATTTTCAATGTTGATGACAGGTTTGTACTCCGACTTCTTCAGCCATTCCTGGTAGCTTTTTTTGGCATCGTCTGAAAGCTCTTGCGGCTCTAACGGGAATCCTTCCGCTACGGCGAATTGTTGGGCGCCGCTGCCTACCAGCATGACATGGGGAGTCTTTTCCATCACTCTCCGTGCCACCGATATGGGATGTTTGATCCGTTCCAGGGCCCCTACGCTGCCGCAATTGCCCTGATCATCCATGATGCAGGCGTCGAGGGTAACGATGCCGTCCCGATCGGGGTTAGCGCCCAGTCCTACGCAGCAGTTGATGGAGGATTCGGTCACTTTTACCCCTGCCTCCACGGCATCCAGGGCCCGGCCATTGCGACTTAATACCTCCCAGGCCCCTTTGTTGGCAGCCAGGCCGGTGTCCCAGGTGGAGATCACGATGGGAGAGCCTGTTACAGGCGTGGGAAGGGATGGGGAAGCCGGCATCCGCTCATCGATGGATCCTGTCTCCCCGGCGATGGCTTTTTTGCCCAGGAATACACTTACAGAACTGAATACAGAGGATTGCAAAAACTTACGACGGTTGAACATATCTGTGAACATTTTTATACTGATGAAGAAGCCGGGCGGGTCATGAATTTCTCCAGATTTTTCCGGGCCTGGCGCCGGATCTTATTTTGCAGCATGGGAGTCCATCCCAACAGGATCCCGGGGAGGCCCAGCGCCTGGCGGATCCATTTCCAAAAACTCCAGTCATCCTGGTGTTCGGCGATCTTTCCCTCGCTGAAGGTGAACAGGGCTTTCCCTTTATTCACGATCTGCCGGCCTGTCTGTGAAAAGGTATAGGTGGCTACCCAGTTACAGGAGCCATAGGTTTCTGTCGGTGATGCGGGTCCGGAGCCAGCAGGCTGGGATGCGGCGGCTGATCCGGTCGCAGGTTCCGGGGAGGCCGGCTCCATTCGGATATTGCTAAAGTTAAGCTCCAGGTCTTTAGCATTTCGCAGCAGCATTTCCCACATCGCGTGGACCTCGGGGCCTTCTAAGTTGAGAAAGACAGGATCGTAAAAGAAGATGTCTTTATGATAACAATCCAACATACCCTTCCAGTCCCGCTGCTGAAAACACGTATAAAATACCTTTACTAATTGTTCCTCATCACTCATAAAATAAACACTCCGGTATTAAGGTAGTTTACCTAAATTGGTTTATAGAATTGGTATAGAAAACTAAAATTAACAGATAAAATGAGAAAACTTCTTTTTTCCTTTCTTTTTTCCCTTGGCTTTGTGATCACCTATAGCCAGGGTACCGACCAGGACAGCGCCTGGATCCGGGATAACTACTATAAAATCGAACGGATGATACCTATGCGGGATGGAGTAAAGCTATTCACTTCCTGTTATGTTCCGAAAGATACCACCGGGCAGCACCCTATCCTGCTGACCCGCACGCCCTATTCCTGCGCCCCATATGGAGACGGCAAATGGAAAAATTTCACGAGCAGATATATCCGCTATTATTTAAGGGAAGGCTATATTGTCGTCACGCAGGATGTCCGCGGACGCTGGATGAGCGAGGGACAATTCGTGGATGTGCGCCCCTTTATAAAAGATAAGAAAGGCAATACAGAGGTGGATGAAGCCAGCGACACTTATGACGCCATCGACTGGATGGTGCAGCATCTTCCCTATAACAATGGCAAGGTGGGTGTGTTCGGTATTTCCTATCCGGGTTTTTACTCGACGATGGCGGCCGCCAGCGGTCATCCGGCCCTGAAGGTGGTAAGCCCCCAGGCTCCTGTCACCGACTGGTTCATGGGGGACGACTTTCACCACAACGGAGTCTTCTTCCAGATGGACGGATGGGCTTTTTATTCCTCTTTCGGCAAGCCAAGGCCGCAGCCTACCACGGTAGGACCTTCCCCTTATGATTTCCATTCCAAAGACAGTTATCAATGGTACCTGCAGACGGGTGCGCTGAAAAACATCCTGAACCTGACAGGAGATAGTATTGCCTTTTTGAAAGACCTGTATCAACACCCCAATCTCGATGAATGGTGGAAGTCCCGCAATGCCCGGGTGGCGATGTACAATATTCAACCGGCTATTCTCGTGGTCGGCGGTTTGTTTGACGCGGAAGACTGCTTTGGCGCCTGGAATCTGTATAAAGCTATCCGGAGCCAGAGTCCTTCTACCAACAGCCATCTCGTCATGGGGCCCTGGTATCATGGGGAGTGGGCTTCCAATGACGGCACCCACCTGGGGAATGTACAGTTCGGCAGCAATACTTCTTTCTGGTACCAGAATAATATCGAGATCCCTTTCTTCAACTATTACCTGAAGGGCAAGGGCGCCGCACCCAACCTGGCTGCCGCCACTATCTTTTTCAGCGGTGAGAACAAATGGAGAACCTTCTCCCAATGGCCGGCGGCGGACAAAGAGGATGTATCTTTCTACCTGCAGCCGCAAGGCGGTCTATCCCGCGAGTTGCCTGCGGGGAAAAACACTTTCAGCGAGTACATCAGCGATCCGGCTCACCCCGTCCCCTATACTGAAGATGTTCATTTTAACAGGACGCGGGAGTATATGACGGATGACCAGCGATTTGCCTCGCGGCGTACCGACGTGCTGACCTTCCAGACGCCGGTCTTACAAGACGATGTTACGTTGGGTGGGCCGGTGATCGCCGATCTGAAGGTCAGCCTCAGCAGTACGGATGCAGACTTTGTCGTAAAGCTGATCGATGTCTTCCCGGATGAATTTACATATGACAACGAACCTGCCGAGGCGGCCCGTAGCCGGGAGATCCCGAAGACCTATCCGATGGGGGGCTATCAGATGCTGGTACATGGGGAGATCATGAGAGGGCGATTCCGCGAGAGCTTTGAAAAGCCGACTCCTTTTAAACCCGGAAAGGTAGAGACCGTCCGTTTTGCCGTTCCGGATGTCGCGCATACCTTTAAAAAAGGGCACCGGATCATGGTGCAGGTACAAAGCAGCTGGTTCCCCCTGGCAGACCGCAATCCGCAGAAATTCGTAGACATCTATACCTGTGATGACCGTGATTTTGTCAAGGAGACCATCCATGTCTATCACGATAGCGAACATCCGTCCCGGCTGATCTTACCGGTCTTAAAATAGTTTTTATGCGACCTATAACCCTTATCCTGGCAGTCTGCATGCCCCTGCTGGGCCTGACACAGGCCAATTTTGTAAAAGACAACTACCGCAAACAGGAAGCCTATATCCCCATGCGGGATGGGAAAAAACTGTATACGGCCATTTACATTCCAAAGGATGAAAGCCAACCTTATCCTTTCCTGATGGAGAGGACTCCTTATTCTGCAGGCCCCTATGGGGACAGCGCCTATAAGGGATCGCTGGGCCCGAATCCAGCCCTCTCGCAGGGCAAGTATATTTTTGTCTACCAGGATGTACGGGGGCGGTATATGAGTGAGGGGAGTTTTGAAGAAATGACGCCGCACAAGGAGGGGAAAAAATCCAAACAGGAGACGGATGAGAGCTCGGACACCTGGGACACGATTGACTGGCTGTTGAAGAATATCCGGAATAACAATGGCCGGGTGGGGATCTGGGGTATTTCCTATCCTGGTTTCTATGCCACTGCCTCGCTGCCGGATGCTCATCCTGCCCTTAAGGCCGTATCCCCGCAGGCGCCTGTTACCGATGAGTTCATTGGCGATGACGTCAACCATAACGGGGCTTTTTTCCTGCTGGATAATTTTGACTTTGATAATTTTTTTGACGTCAAGCGCCCGGCGCCTGTAAAAGATTATGGAGGTAATATTTTCCCGGTGAATATCCAGGACGCTTATCAATTCTTTCTGGACCTGGGGCCGCTAAAAAATTCCAATGACAGCCTGTATTTTAACAATAAAGGGAAGATATGGAATGAATACCTGGGGCATTCCACTTATGACGCTTATTGGAAGGCGAGGAATATCAGGACGCACCTGAGGAACATCCGGCCGGCCGTGCTGGTGGTGGGAGGTTGGTTCGATGCGGAAGATATGTTTGGCGCGTTGCGGACCTATGAAGCTATAGAGCGGCAGACGCCCCATAATGACAACCATATCATCATGGGCCCCTGGACGCATGGGGCCTGGGCGGGTGGTGGATGGACCCGGATGGGTATCCTGGATTTTCAGCAGAATGTCAATGAATATTATCATGTTATGGAGACTTCCTTCTTTAACCACTACCTGAAAGATTCTGCTGGTCCGGAACTGCCGGAGGCCAGCGTCTTTGAGACGGGGACGAATAAATGGAAACAGTATAATACCTGGCCTGCGGCGGAAGCCCGGCCGATGAAATTCTATTTAAAGGCGGGCGGAAGGCTATCCACAGAAGGGAAATCAGTGGCGACCAGCCCAGCCTTTGATGAATATGTCAGTGATCCGGCCCATCCCGTGCCTTATATTGATGGTGTACGCGGGGGGAGAGACAATCAGTATGTGGTCGCTGATCAGCGATTTGCCGCCCAACGACCGGACGTGCTGGTCTATCAGACAGGGGTCCTGCCCCAGGACCTTAGGGTCACCGGAAGACTCAAAGCCGATATTTTTATGTCTGCATCGGGTACGGACGCGGACTTAGTGGTAAAGGTGATCGACGTATTGCCTGAAAAAGAGGAGGGCGCTGCGGCTTCGCTGCCGGCGGGTTACCAGCGCCTGGTGCGGGCCGATGTTTTCCGTTGTAAGTTCCGCAACAGCTATGAGAAGCCGGAGCCGCTGGTCCCCGGGAAGGCAACGGAGATCATGTTTGACATGAATGAGATCGCCCATACGTTTAGGAAGGGGCATCGTATTATGGTGCAGATACAGAGCAGTTGGTTTCCCCTGGTGGACAGGAATCCGCAGAAGTTTGTTAATATTCCCACTTGTAAGGCGGAGGATTTTCAGAAGGCTACGATCAGGATCTACCATGATGGCGGGCATGTGTCGGGGATTACTTTTCCAATTGTGGGGCAATAGCGGCCCCGGGGCCGCTGGCCGGCGAGTCAGAGACTTTTTTTTTCTTTTTGCAGGTAATGCTTAAATTTAAGCAAGGGTATCGTCATTTTCTCACCTAAAAGCCATCTCATGGAATCAACCATCTCCATCGAACAGTTCAGGGAGGAATTGCAATCTTGGAAAAAAGAGCTTTCCTCCATCAAAGAAGAGATCCGCCATTTTGAGCGCCACCTGGAAAACCTCACCAGTAAAAAATTGCCCAAAGACCTGCTTGCCCAGGTAGAACATTTTCAAAACCTTTTCATCTGCCAGAAAGAAGTGATCGACAAACTCCGGCATGACCTCCCCGATTCACGACCCAAGGTGGAACATATTTTCCAGGATCTTCGCGCTTCTGCCAAGGAAGAGAACTGGGAGTCCGTTATCGAAGGGTTGGAAGAACGTATGAATACTTTCCGAAAAATTTACATAGAAATCAAACAGGATTTCCATCGCTTTGACGAGGATTGGATGTAGTTTGCTATTTTCGTAAAATGAGAATACACCTACGGTCCCTCCTCTTCCTTGCCTTTCTATGCGCAGGGAGTTATTTACATGCGCAGCAGCCAGCCATCATTCCTCAACCGGTGAGCACCACCTGGACGGATGGCCATTTCTTAATTGACCGGAACACGGTCCTGGTCGCCGATGCTTCGGAGGCCTCTTCTACCGGCTTCTTTAATAGCTACCTGGAGCAGGTGTATGGAGTACACCTGCGTGTTGTGCAATCCGGGCAGCAGCCTGCCAGCAACTATATCCAGCTCTCTTCTTCCGGGGAAACCCGGGCAAAGGGAGGATCTCCCGAAGACATACCTGCCGCGGAAGAGGGCCGGTATACGCTGAAAGTAAGTCCGGGGTCTATTGTTATCAACGGGGCCACCCATTCGGGGACCTTCTATGGTATCCAGACCCTCATTCAACTGCTGCCCGTGAGCCCTTATACCGTGCTGGCTTCCGGACCGGCGGTGCGTGCTGCCGGAGGGTTGTCCATCCCCGCCGTAAATATCGAGGACTACCCCCGGTTCGGCTACCGGGGTTTGCACCTGGATGTAGGCCGTCACTTCTTTCCCGTCGACTTTATCAAGAAATACATCGATTATATCGCCCTTCATAAGATGAACTATTTCCACTGGCATCTTACCGAAGACCAGGGTTGGCGGATCGAGATCAAAAAATATCCCCGGTTGACGGAGGTAGGTTCCTGTCGCAGCGGCACCATCATCGGCCATCATCCCGGCACCGGGAATGACAGCACTCCCCATTGCGGCTATTATACCCAGGAACAGATCAAAGAGGTGGTGAAATATGCGGCGGACCGGTACATCACCATCCTTCCCGAAATTGAATTGCCAGGCCATTCTTCGGCGGCCCTCACGGCTTATCCCTATCTTGGCTGCACGGGCGGACCTTACCAGGTAAAACAAAACTGGGGTGTACACAAGGATGTTTTTTGCGCGGGCAACGACACTACCTTCCAATTCTTAGAGGATGTGCTGGATGAGGTGATAGCCCTCTTCCCTTCCAAATACATTCATATCGGCGGGGACGAATGTCCCAAGGACAGTTGGAAAGCCTGTCCCAAATGCCAGAAGCGGATCAAAGAAAATGGGCTGAAGGATGAGAATGGGCTGCAAAGCTATTTTGTACAGCGGATCGAGAAATATATCAATAGCAAGGGCCGGCAGATCATCGGCTGGGACGAGATCCTGGAAGGAGGACTGGCGCCCAATGCCACGGTGATGAGCTGGCGGGGAGAAAAAGGAGGCATCGATGCCGCCAAACAGAATCATGATGTGGTCATGACACCGGGCAGCTACGTCTATTTCGACCACTCCCAACTACAGAATGACGACTCGCTGACTATCGGAGGTTATCTTCCTCTCAAGACCGTCTATAGTTATGAGCCCGTGCCTTCCGAACTGACGGCTGAACAGGCCAAACATGTCCGCGGCGCCCAGGCCAATGTCTGGTCGGAATACATGGCGAATCCCCGGAAGGTGGAATATATGCTCTTCCCCCGGCTCAGCGCCCTCAGTGAAGTGCTGTGGAGCCCGAAAGGACAGCGCAACTTTGATAATTTCCAGCAGCGTCTCCAGACCCAATACATTCGCTATGCCCTCTGGAAAGCCAATTACTATCGTAACTACATGCCTCCCTCTGATACACTGGTGCGGGAAAAACTGTCTCAGTGGCAGGACAGCAAGTTCGGTCTCATGATGCACTGGGGCACTTACAGCCAGTGGGGTATTGTGGAGAGCTGGAGCATCTGCCCGGAAGACGAAGGCTGGACGCAACGCCGGGGTCCCTACAGCGCCAGCTATAATGACTACCTGAAAGCATACGAACATCTTCAGACCACTTTCAACCCCGTACAGTTCGATCCCGCCAAATGGGCGGCCGCCGCAAAGGAAGCGGGGATGAAATATGTGGTCTTTACCACCAAACATCATGACGGGTTCTGTATGTTCGACACCAAACAAACGGACTATAAGATCACGTCTTCGCAGTCGCCTTTTGCTTCCAATCCGCGGAGTAATGTCGCCAAGGAAGTTTTTGACGCCTTCCGGAAGGATGGTTTTATGATCGGCGCCTACTTCTCGAAGCCGGACTGGCATACGGATAAATACTGGTGGCCTTATTTTCCTCCCAAGGACCGGAATGTAAATTATGACCCTACGAAATATCCCGAACGCTGGAAAGCCTTTAAGGATTATACCTACAACCAGATCGAAGAGCTGATGACCGGTTATGGGAAGATGGACCTGCTCTGGCTGGATGGAGGCTGGGTGCGTCCCCTTTCTACGGTCAACGCTTCCATAGACTGGCAACGAAACATTCCTTACGACCAGGATGTCGACATGCCAAAGATTGCGGCCATGGCCCGCAGCCATCAGCCCGGTCTCATCGTGGTGGACCGGAGTGTGGATGGGGAGTATGAGAACTATACGACTCCCGAGCAACAGGTTCCTGCTCACCCCATGGAGGATCCCTGGGAGACCTGTATGACGATGGGCAATTCCTGGAGTTATGTTCCCCATGACCATTACAAGTCCGCTACGGAGCTGGTCCATCTGCTGGTAAAGATCGTTTCACGGGGAGGTAATTTCCTGTTGAATGTCGGCCCTTCACCGGAAGGCGACTGGGATGATACGGCCTATAGCCGTCTCAAAGAGATGGGCGCCTGGCTGAAGGTGAATGGAGAGGGCATTTATAACAGCAAACCGGTACGTCCCTATTCTTCGGGGAATGTCTATCTCACTCAATCGAAGGATGGCGCCGCCATTTATGCTTTTTATTTAAGCGAGGCAAAAGACGTAGTGCTGCCGGCGGAAGTGACGATAGATGGGGTTAAGTTCAACCCCAAGAGCAAGATCAGCCTGTTGGGTTTTAAAGAGAAGCTGAAGGCGAGACAGGAAGGGAAGAAGCTGATCATATCCATACCGGCCGGGTTGCAAAATAAACCGATCGGCGAATATGCGGTGACGTTGAAGATAAGTTAGGGAAGAGGATACGATATAAAGAAAGGGCAGGATAGACATCCCGCCCTTTTTTAATGCTAAGAATTACAACCTTCTTATGCTTGACTTGTAAATCATTATTTAAGCCCACTCATCATTTGTCCCACCATACATGTGAAGTGAGGAGGTCTCCGCCCGGCACGGCATCATGCGCTGCCTTATAATTCACCGGATTCGTGTTGGCCTCTGCCAGGGGATAGGGGAACCGGTGAGGGATCGTTCCGTTCGTGGCATTATTCGGATAAACAACCGGTGTCAGGACGGGGAAACCGCTTCTTCTCCAGTTGCTCCAGGATTCATAAAAATCCAGCATGGTTGTCACATGCAGCCAGTATTGGGTATTGATCTGCTGTAGTCCGTTGGCGGCATTGTAAGGATTGGCTGTCACAAAGGTCTCTGCCGTGGCATCGCTGATCGTAGCAGCCGGATCGTATTGGCTCAGATAAGTGATCGCAGCCTTTACGCCATCATGATAATGTTGGGCAGGGTCGCCGGTGATGAACCCTCGTTGAACGGCTTCTGCCAGCAGCAACTCCGATTCCGCATAGGTGAGGATGAAAGTCGGGCCATCTCTTTTGATCAAGGCAGGCGCCGGTGAGGAATAATCCGTGAAGGTGGTAAAGCTGGGGTCTGTTCCGATGGTTTGGCCGGGGATACCGCTGAGGTCTTTCCCGTTGGGCATTCCTTTCTGAACCGAGGGGTCTGCATTGGCACCGGGGTTCTGGACCTTCGTTCCGTCATTGACATAGAGGTTGGTCACCGCTACTTTTCCCAGACGGGGGTCGCCGGCAGATTTCAGCATGTCGATAAAGGTCTTTGACCATCTGCAGTAGAAGTTCTCTTGTCCGCCATCTCCTAAAAGGATCTGGCTATTCCGGTTCTGGGTAGCCCGGCCGCCGGTGGCGTCGCCTAAGACAAAGGCGTTGTCCGCATTGGCGGTGAAGGTCTTCCCGACGACTTTTTGCGCATAGGTCTTGGCGGTGGCGGCATCTGCTTTTACCAGCCGCATGGCGATGCGCAGTAAAAGGGTATTGCCGAACTTCTGCCAGCTGGCTATATTGCCTTTGTAGATCACATCGCCGGAAGGTTGATCACCGGCGGGATCGAGGGCGGTGGTCGCTTCGTCCACCTCTTTGAGCAGGTCGGCATAGATCGAATCCTGGGAGTCGTATTTGGGAAAGAAGTCCCCGTTGTAATAGCCCATGCCTGCATTGAAGTAAGGCACGTCCCCATACAGGTCCGTGATCCTCTCCAGCATCAGGGCCCGGAGGATACGGGCTATCTGGTGAAGATTCTTGTACTTGTCTTTGCCGATGGTGGATTGCACGACATCGACGATGGGTTTGATCTGTTCCGGATAAGCGGCGTCGCTGCTAAAGCCCCAGTAGGCGGCGGTATAATCCGAGTTGAGAAGGTATTTATCTCCTGCCCAGTAGCTGACCACGCTGGACAAACCCTGCATCATGGTGGAACAATAGATCAGATTGGCCCTCCAGGTATCATAGGCGAAGTCCGTGCTGCCGGTGTAACCCAGTTCCGCGGATGTCAGCATGAAATTGGGGTCGAAGTTGGTCTGGTTATAGGAGGCGGGGTTGGTATTGATCTTGTCGAAGCTCTTGGTACACCCTGTGCCCAGCAGGCCCACCAGGCAAAGAAGCCCTGTCAATTTTATCAATGAATTATTCATGGTAAATAGCATTAGCATTTAAAATTTAAAATTCAGGTTAAGGCCATAGGTTTTGGAAGGGGGAACTCCTCCTAATTCCAACCCCTGCGCGTTGGCCGTGAAGGCAGCTTCGGGGTCGATGTTGTCCGTCTTCTTCATCAGGTAGAAGAGGTTGCGGCCAACCAGGCTGATGGTCATACCCTGGATCACGTTGTTAAAGACTTTTGCCGGCAGCGAGTAGCTGATGCTGATCTGACGGAATTTAATAAAGCTGGCGTCCTGGACGAACAGGCTGGATACATTCGAGGCCAGGGTGCTGTAATAGGTAGCCGCGTTGATAGGATTGGCGGTGGTGCCGAAGTTGCCTTCGCGGTTGACCAAGGTTGCTTTATGCAAGCCGAAAAGGTATCCGTAAAAATCGGTTGCGGAGAATACTTTGCCGCCGAATTTGCCATCTATCAGGAAAGCGATGCCCAGTCTCTTATAGGTAAATTCGTTGGTCCATCCCCCGATCCATTTCGCATAGGCGGAGCCATAGGGTTTCAGGTCGCCCTGTACCGGGATATTGGTATTCGGGTCCACTATGATGGTCTTGCTGGTTGCATCCCGTTTGTAGTCGAAGGCCATTACCTGGTCGGCAGCGAGCCCGACCACGTCCTGGGTAAAACCATTGCCGGTGCGGGAAGTACCTACCGCCAGGGAGGAAGCTCCGGCAGCCAGGGCAATCACTTTGTTGCTGTTGATAGAGCCATTGACGGTAGAGGTCCAGCCAAAGTCTCTGTCTTTTACGATGGCGGCGGAGATCAGGGCTTCGAAGCCTTTATTCTGCAATTCGCCGATGTTGAGGACCGCGCCTACGTACCCGGAGGAAATAGAAGCCGGGGCGGGCAGGATCTCGTTGGAAGATTTCTTGTTATAATAGGTCAGGTCCACACTAAGCCGGTTCCGGAGGAACTTCAACTCTGTTCCCACTTCGAACTCTTTGGCTTTGGAAGCCAGCAGGGCGCTGTTGGGAACGCTGGTGTTCGAGATGGAGCCCAGGGGCAGGCCGTTCAGGGTAGCTGAGTTAAAGGTATAGCTCAGCTGGGTCTGGTAAGGAGTGGTAGCCTGTCCCACAACCGCATAACCGGCCCTTAGCTTACCGAAGTTGAGCCAGGGGGTCTTCACCATATCCGAGAATATAAAGGAGCCGCTGACGGAGGGGTACAGCACGTCCAGTTTGTTACTCTTACCGGGGGTGGCGAGGGTGGAGAACCAGTCATTCCGAAGAGAGCCATTCAGATAAAGAAGCCCTTTATAAGCCAGTTCCGCGGTGCCATAGATGGATTGTACTTCCTGGTCGCTGGGAAAATAACTGACCGTTTTATTCTGGGTAGCATTTAAGATATTGTAAACAAAGGGGACTGCAAAATGGTCTCCGCTATTCGTATACATATTGGAGGTCGTTCTCCGGTAGCTGGCGCCCACATTGGGGGTTATGCTGAAGTCTTCATTGACCTTGAAAGTTTTCCCCACCAGACCGTCGATATTGAGATCGGCAAAGCTGGTGAACTGTTCGGTAATGGAGCCATAGGCGCGGTAGGCTGTTCCGTTGGGAACAACGGCGGTGTAATGATCGTTGTAAGAATCCCGTCCAACGCGTCCCTGTAAAAAGAGCCCGTTATCAAAGGTATAACGCAGGTTGGCGGAGGAGATGAGACGGTCGCGACTCGTGTTGTTGATGAATTTCTCCGCGGCGAACCAGGGATTGGTAGCGTAGACATTATTGGTATAGGCATATTCGGTGCCATCGGGGTTGGAAGCCTTCTTTAAGGTGTTGACGTCAACACTGGTAGGCAGGAACATCACGTTAAAGTTGGCATTCCCGGGGCCGTCTGATAAGAAGGGCCTGTTCTTGGCCTGTTCCAGGATATAATTCATCCGTACGTCGATGGCCAGGTGTTTGGTAAAGTTGTAGTTGCCGGCCAGGTTGAAGGACTCTCTGTTCAGCCCTGAATTGGGGACGATGGATTGATTGGTCACGTCATTGGCGGAGAAGCGGATAGCGCCTCCTTCAAAGGTTTTGTTGAAAGCAACGGTATTGGTAAACGTTGAACCGGTGCGGTAGAAGTTTTCCAGGTTCTTTTTTTGCGCAACATAGGGACGTGCCACGCCATCGAACTGGATGACATTGGTACCGTCGAGCTTAGCGCCGTAGCTGTTCTGCCCTGACTGGAATGCCGTCAGCTGATCGGGGGATTTGACATTATTGGCGCCCTGTCCGTATACATATTGCCAATGGGTGGGGTTGATAATGGTCTCGGCCACGGCATTGGAGTTGACTTCGATGCTGTTGCTTTTGGCGCTCTTGGTCGTTATCAGGATCACACCGCCTTTGGCGCGGTAGCCATACAGTGCGGAGGCAGCGGCGCCTTTTAATACGGAGATGGTCTCGATATCGTCCGGGTTGATATTGCCCATGGCATCTCCCAGGTCGGGGGCGTTGTCGTATTGGGATCCCATATTGCCGGTACCGTTGTTGGTGGTGCCGCTGGGCTGATTTTCGATGGGCACGCCGTTGATCACGTACAAGGGCTGATTGGTCTGTCCAAGGCTGCTGACGCCGCGGATGATGACATTGGAAGAGGCGCCGGGGCCGCCGGATACGCCGCTGACATTCAAGCCGGCCACTTTGCCTTCCAGGGAATTGAGTACATTCACTTCCCGGGCCTTGGTCAGTTCCTCTCCTTTTAACTCGGTGACGGAGTATCCCAGGGATTTTCTTTCTTTTTTAATGCCCAGGGCGGTGACTACCACTTCCGTCAATTGCTGGTTGCCGGGTGTCAGGGTGACGCTGAGAGTTGTCTCATCCCCTACCCTTACTTCTTTTGTCTGAAAGCCAACCGAGGAAAAAACGAGGACATCGCCTTTTTTTGCTTCGATGGCAAAAACGCCGCCAAGGTCTGTGGAGACCCCTCTCCTGGAGCCTTTGATGGTAACGCTGACGCCGGAGATCGGTTTGCCGTCACTGCCGGTGACCTTCCCGGCGATAGGGTCGGCCATTATTTTCGCTTTTCCATCTTGTGCTTCATCAGTGGTAAAGGCGGGTACCAGGTTGGCGGTGTTGAGATTATTGTCGGAGGTATTTTTTCCCGAGAGGATGACAAAGGTCTTGTCGTTGATCTTTTTAAATTTCAGTCCGGTATTTTTCAGGAGTTGGTCGAGGGTCTTTTCGATACTGGCGTCATTAGCTTCGAGGGGGTTGACCAGTTTATCACCGAGGGTTTGTTCAGAAAAAAGGAAGTAGACTCCTCTTGTTTTGTTTAGTTCTTTCAGGACGGTGAATAAGGTTTGTTTCTGAGGGGTGGGGTCTGTTCCGTACTTGTTATCCAGGCTCTTTTGTTGGGTCTGAATGTTTCTGCCCGTGTACGCATAGGTACTTTGGGAACGGGCAGAAACAAGACAAAGCACTCCCATGAGGCCGCCGAACATGCGGCGGCCAATGCATGATTTTCTCATTTTTTTGCAGCTTGTTTAGTGAACGTTTAGTTTTGAATGATCCTGTTGCTCTAGTTTTGAAATGGTCCTTAATATCTTTTTTTACGAATGTTGTCTGATCAGAATCGTATTTCCCTCCCTTACTACTTCAAAGTCCGCGGTTGCTTCCAGGGCCTGCAGCAGCACTTCCAGGTTGTCGTTGGGTAAGATGCCCGAGATGGTCTTCTCTCCTATGCTGCCACCTGATAATTGTACGGTTACGCCATAATGTTCGTGAATGATCTTTACCAATTCACTCACGGGTGTGTTATCGAAGATCAGCTTGTGTTCTTTCCAGGCCAGGACGCTGTCATTTTTTACTAGTTTCTTCTCCAGCCGGTCGGCATTGTATTCCACGAAATCCCCTGGTACCATTTTCAGTTCCCTGCCTTCATGGGTGCGGAGGATGACACTACCTTCTTTTAGCATGATGTTGGCTTTATCCTCTCTGTTGACCACGTTGAACTGGGTGCCGGTGACGATGATATCGAAGTGGCCCGTGTGAACGATAAAGCGGCTCTTCAGGGGTGTTTTGCTGACATGGAAGAACGCTTCGCCGTTAAGCCATACTTCCCGGTCTTTTCCGTCTTTCCAGCCGGCCGAGTAGATGATCTTGCTGTCTGCGTTGACCACGACTTCCGTGCCGTCGGGTAGTTTATTCTCCTTTACTTCTCCATAGGCCGTGTGTAGTTCCGGGCGGGGGGTCAGCCAGCGATAGCTGCCGTATATACCTGCCGCCAGGACGATAATGGAGGCGGCTGCCATCCACCAGCGTCGTTGGGGCATGCTGTGGACCATTGGTGTTTCGACGGGACCTTCGGCTCCTGTTTCGCCGGGTGCGGTGTGCAGGCCGGATGCGGTGTGCAGGCCGGGTGACGGTACAAACCGGTTTTCCGCCTGGCGGATTTTTTCCAGAAGTTGGCTTTCCGCCTGGGTGATCTGTTCGGTTTTTAGCAACGGCTCTTCCAGCTGCAGCGACTGCAGGAATTTGACGGCCTGCTCTACCCGGGCAAGGCGGTCGGGGCTTGCGGCGATCCACTGTTCCCACTGCCGGACAGCGCGGGGATCCGTCTTAAAATACCAGGAAAGGAATGACTCATCACACAACAGATCTTCGACTCCGGCATAGGTTTTCGACATACTAAAGAATTTCCTTTAATAGTAGAGTGCCGGGGGGAGGAT
>DATJJD010000125.1:0-68070 GCA_035492545.1 Puia sp. | reverse complement strand
AGTAATGAAATTATTTGGACTCAACAGACCCTTAACTGCCTGGGATAAACCCCTTCAACTGGACTACGTCCCCGGCACCTACGTAAAAGAATTCGATGGCTGGCGCGGTCTGGGGATCTGTTTCGTCGTCCTGGCCCACTACTTCCCCGTTTATTTCATCGGTTCCTGGGTATTCATGGAAATGTTTTTCGTCATGAGCGGCTTTCTCATCACGGGCATCCTGCTGGATTCCAAGACCAAACCACATTATTACAAGAACTTTATTCTCCGCAGGGTCCTGCGGGTATTCCCCTTATATTATATCGCCCTCATCATCCTTTTCTTCCTGATCCCTGCCGGCTGGATGGAGCTGTCCTATTATCGCCACCACCAGGTATGGTTCTGGACCTATATGGAGAACTGGCTGTTCTCTGTGCAGGGATGGCCTCCCGGTAAGGCCCTTCGTCATTTCTGGTCCCTGGCCATCGAAGAACAGTTCTACATCGTATGGCCCCTGGTCGTATGGCTGTTCTCCCCGAAAGGACTGGTCCGTTTTTGTATTTTCCTCTTCTTTTTCAGCCTTGTTTTCCGGAATGTGGGCATGTCTTTCGGATTTGTCAACCCCTTCCCCTATGTGGCGACTCTTGGCAGGATGGAGGGCATCGTGCTGGGCGCCATTATCGCCGTCCTGGCCCGTACCAACCGATCCATCCTGGAAAAGTATTCCTATCCGCTAACCATCATTGCCGGCGCCCTGTCTATAGCCGTCTTCCTCTATGCCCGGACCATGCACATGGAGTATTCTGTTAATTACAGCATCAACTATACGCTGGTAGATCTTTTCTTCGCCGGCATCATCGTGATGACCATGTGCAAAAATGAGCTGACCGGATTGAAGAAATTATTGAACCAACCTCTTTTCAAACAGCTGGGCATCATGTCATATTGTATTTATATTTTTCATCATCCCATACACGTACTGGTAAGCGAGAACTTCTTCCCTTATTTCCAGACGCATACTGGTAATGATAATATAGCCAAGCTGATCTGCGTGGGCATTGCCTTTGTCATCACGGTTCCCGTCGTTTATTTCCTGCATAAAAAGGTGGAAGTGCCGATGTGGAAACTTAAAAAGTATGTATAACCGCCTTTGGTGATGGTGTTTGGGTAATGTCGTCGGTCAGACTCCACCGGTTTGGTTAATAATTTGTGATTGCTTTTAAAAAACTTGTTAAATAGATGGAATTGCTATTTATTTGCAGATAGTTTTCGTAAACCTCCTATTCTGCCACCTGGTATTAAACCCTAACTCCTAGCTGATCGTTTTCTCCTATTATCCCCTGAATTTCCAGTTCCAATTCTGGTGCAATCACTAGCTTTTTTTTATAGTCCATTTCATCCTTCCGATTTATTTGCAGGGCCTTTCGCCAAGTTCCTATCTTAAAACTGTGTGGGTAATCCATCCTATGCCCAGGTAGTCATCAATGTTATATTCTTTATATATTTTTTAGACCCCCTTAAATCATGAAAAAAAGATTTACCCAATTATTTCTAAACGTATTGCTGGTCATCATGGCCGCCACCTGCGGGCAGACAGTTATGGGGCAAACAGGCGTGTTGAACCCCAACGACCCGATTGTCCTCTACAACCCCGCCGCACCTCCGACCATGCCTCCTGCCGGTACGATGACAAAATGGGTCAAGACCAACCGTGTCAGCTACAACACCGACGACTTCAAATGTTATATCTTCAGTGGCGTTCAGTTCCGGTTGAAATGGCCTAAGACCTTTGCTACGGACCCTGCCGGCACCACCTATCCCCTCTACCTCTTCTTTCATGGAGTAGGAGAAGCCGGAACGTGGACCGATAACGAATTTCAATTTGCCCATGGAGGCGATGTCCATCAGAATGCCGTTAACAACGGATCTTATGATGGCTTTTTATTGTATCCGCAGAGCGCCAATGCTTCCGGTGGCTGGAATCAACAGCAGATCGACGCCATCGCGCAGATCATCACCAACTACCTGGTGCCCGAACAGCGGGTGGATATCAACCGCATCTCCGTCAACGGTCTCTCCGGCGGCGGTGACGCCACCTGGCAGTTTGCCGAGACACACCCGACCCTCGCAGCCGGGGTAATACCAATGAGTGCTGCCAACATCTCCGATATTCAATATGTCAATTCCCTGAAATATACTCCTATCTGGCTGTTCCAGGGAGGGCTGGACAGATCGCCGGATCCTTCCACGACCATCCAGATCGTCAACGCCTATAATAATGCCGGTGGCAACCTGAAGTATACGGTTTATCCCAATGATGGACATGATACCTGGGATGATACCTGGAGGGAAGCGGATTATTTCCCTTTCATGCTGCGGGATCACAAAGCCAATCCCTGGGCGCTGACGGGCAGGACACAGTTCTGTCCCACGGACAATATCAGTGCGACCTTAGGAGTGACGGCAGGTTTTGACGGCTATCAATGGCAGAAGGACGGCGTTACCATACCCAGCGCCACTTCCAACACCTTAGCCATAACGGCCGTCGGTACTTATAGCTGTCGCATCCTGCGCGGCTCTACCTGGTCGGTATGGTCTCCCATACCCGTGGTGATCAGCATCAAAGCGCCAACCGTGTCCCCCAACATCCAGGTGAATGGTTTGGTCAGCGATGTCATCCCCGCTTTGGATGGCAGCAACTCTGTCTCTTTAATGGTGCCCACCGGTTATACCAGCTATGTATGGGAAAGGGTGGACTCTCCCGCGGGTAACCCGGCCATTCTTTCCAGCACGACCAACATCCTCAATGGCGCTACGCCGGGGCAATATGCCGTGAAAGTAACCGAGCAGTTCGGTTGCTCCAGCAGCTTCTCCAGTCCCTTTACGGTCATCTCCGCCGCTGGTCCCAATCCGCCGGCTGCCCCGCTGAACCTGCTGGCGACGGCTATTTCCAAGACCCAGATCAAGCTGACCTGGAACGAAGCCCCCAGCCAGCCAAACCCGGAGACACAATTTGAGGTCTACCAGGGAGCCAGCACCAACGGTCCTTTCAAATTTATCGGCTACTCACCGGCGAATGTAGATTCATTTGTCGTGGGCGGACTCACCCCGAAGACCACTTATTTCTACGTGGTACGGGCCATCAATACGACGGCCGCTTCGGCGAAGGCGGGTCCCGCCAGCGCGCAGACCCAGTCGGATTTCACGGCGCCCGGCGCCCCTGTCAATCTGCGGACCGGTGTCATCAGCCAGTCTTCCGTGCAGCTGATCTGGGATGGGGCCTCGGATGATGTGGGGGTTACCGCTTATGATATTTATGTGAATGGGAACAAGACCTATACCATAGGTAATGTCGACACCTTTAATGTATACAACCTGGTGAACGGTCAGACTTACACCTTTACCGTAAAAGCGAAAGATTTCGCGGGGAATATCTCTCCCTTCAGCAACCAGGTGGCAGCTACGGCAGCTTTCAACGGGCTGACCTATAATTATTATTCCGGCATCTGGAATACACTTCCCGATTTCAATACCCTCACACCGGTGGTTACGGGTAATGTGCCCAATGTCACGCTGAGCAATGCCCTGAGTACGGTGAACTATGCTTTCACCTGGACAGGATATATCAATATTCCGGTGACGGGCACCTATACCTTCCAGACCTCCTCCGATGACGGCAGCAAGTTATACATCGATGTGCCCTACAGCGCGGCCGCTACCGCTACGGTGAACAATGATGGCCTGCATGGCACGAATACCGTGACCAGCGCGGATATGACGTTGACGGCCGGCGTACACACCTTTGTGGCGACCTTCTTCCAGCAAGGTGGTGGCGCCGTCATGGGCGTGAACTGGAAGACCCCCCAGACGGGTGGTAATTTTGTAGCCATCCCCAACAGCGCCTTTACGCAAGGGTTTACGGCTGCCGGTTCAGCGCCTGCGGCCCCCTCTTCACTGACGGCCACGGCCGCATCCGCCAAAAAGATCAATCTGACCTGGCAGGATAACAGCACGAACGAGACGGGCTTCCAGCTCTTCCGTTCTACCAGCGCGGCGGGGCCTTTTGTGACCATCGCCACGGTGAAGCCTAACCGCACCAGCTATGGCGACTCTTCACTGAGCCCCAACACGACCTATTATTATAAGATACAGGCCATCAACCAATATGGCTCTTCCAAATTCAATTTACAGGATAGCAGTTCGCTGGGTTACAATTTCTATAGCCCCTATACGTCTGGCACTCTGGCCGCCATCGCCACGACTACTCCGGCGAGCACCGGCAGCAGTACGAATTTCACGTTGGGTGTCACCACGGCTACGTCCAATTTTGCCCTTCAGTTCAACGGATTTGTCAATATCCCGACGGCGGGCAGCTATACCTTCTATACCAGCAGCGACGACGGCAGCAACCTCTACCTGGACGGCACCTTGCTGGTCAATAACGACGGCCTGCATGGTACGGTGGAGACCAGCGGAACCCGCACGCTGACGGCAGGGCTTCACCCCATCCAGGTGAACTTCTTCCAGCAGGGCGGGGGACAGGTGCTGACGGTCTCTTATGCAGGACCTGGCATAACCAAGACCACCATCCCCGACATTGCACTGACGATACCTCCTGTCAGCGCTACTACCCAGGTGCTGCCTGCCATCCCTGCCGATCCTTCCGGTCTGTCAGGCGTGTCGCAGGGACCCACGCATATCAGCCTCAGCTGGACGAACAACGCCACGAATGCGACTGGCTTTGAAGTATGGCGCTCGCCTGCTACCAATGCCAACTATGTACTGGCAGCATCGCTGCCCGTGGATACGGCTTATGTGGACAGCAACCTGACCAACAATACCCTGTATTATTATAAGGTCAGGGCCTTTAATGAGGGTGGGAATTCCAACTACAGCAATGAGATCTCCCTCACGACCAGCAATGCGGCGGTGACGACGGTGACCTTGTCAGCGATTGCCGGCCAGTCGATGGTGAATGACACCACCCTGGTGATCCCGGCGACGGCCAGCAGCAGTAGTGCCGGCTCCGCCATCACGTATACGACCACCGGCCTGCCGGCTTTCGGGAGCCTGACCGATAACCATGACGGTACAGCAGCCCTAAGCTTCCATCCCAACAGCGCGCAGATCGGTAACTATAAAGGCATCATCCTGACGGCTACTGACAGTTATGGAGGCGCCACCAGCGATACCTTCAACCTCGCTGTCAATGGCCGCAACATGACTACCGTACAAGTCTCCTTCAATACGAACAACTACCCCATCACGGTGCCCAACTGGAATGGCATGAATGTCGCCCAGGCCAATGCAGGCGTCAGCGTAGGCAACTTTAAAGATGTCAATGGCAATACCACGACGGACGGTATCTCCCTGGTGAACGGCTGGGATGGCGCGTATGCCACGGGCATGAATACCGGAAACAACAGCGGTATCTACCCCGACAACGTGCTGAAGAATTTCTACTTCGGATCTACTTTCAACCCTTATTCTTTCAAGGTGACGGGCCTCAGCAGCAGTAAGAAATATGCCCTGGTATTTTTCGCGGGATATCCCTGGACCAGCAGCGACCGGGCTACTTATGGCAACATGATCTCCAATTATGCCGTCGGTTCGCAGACGGTGAGCCTGGATGTGGCGAATAATATCAGCAATACCGTCCAGATCTCCGGTCTCTCTCCGGATGCCAGCGGGAATATTACGGTGACGGTGAGCAAACCCCTGGGTACGGCTTATTGCCTGATCAGCGACCTGCAGATCCTGGCCTATGATGCGCCGGCTTCTGTCTCCGCCCTGATCCCCCCCAGCAACCTGGTGGCCAATGGTCTCAGCACCAGCTCCATCAAACTTACCTGGACCGGATCTCCGGATACCAAGACCGGATATGAGATCTGGCGTGGCAACAACCCCGGAGGCACCTTCAGCCTGTTGGCTACTGTCGGCAGTGCCGTTACCACCTATACGGATGCTGCGTTGCCGGCTAACTCCACCTGGTTCTATGAGGTGCGTGAAGCTGTCAGTGGCGGTAACTATTCCAACTTCAGCAACATCGCCGGCGGGTCCACCGTACAGTATACGGTCAACCTGAGCCTCAACTCCCAGGCCACCGGTGCACAGCGCGCTCCGTGGAATGACCTGAATACCCTCATCTCCAGTGGCTTTACGCTGTCGAATATGATGAACATGAATGGTCAGTCAACGGGTATTAATTTCAATGTAGTGACTCCCTTCACCAGCTTTAATGATCAGTTGGGTCTTACCACGGGTCACAACACAGGAGTAGTACCGGACACAGTGATGAAGACTTTCTACTACAACTCTCAGGGTGACACGGCCAGGATCCGCATCGATGGACTGTCCCGGACCGGTATCTTCAACTTCGGGTTCTATGCAGGGACTTCCTTCAGCAATGCCCCGACCGTTGGTATCTACCAGATCGGCAACCAGGTCGTCTCGCTGAATGCCTACAACAATACCACGAACATGGTCTTCATCAATGGGGTGAAACCGGATTCCAATGGCAGTGTCCTGATCACATTCTATACGGATGCCACGACGGCCTACGCCATGTGGACCAGCCTTACCATCCAGGGCATGCCTTCCCCGGATGTCATCGCTGCCGACTCCGCCGGAACGGCCGGAGTGATCGCCAGCAGCGTTAGAAATGCCGGCACGGTAACGGTAACAGCCGAAAATCAAGGAAATGCCAGCACGGTCACAGGGGATGCCGCCACCAGTCTGAACCTCCCTACCGGCCTGGTAGCTTATCCGAATCCGTTCGTGGACAATGTTACGGTGAAGATGGCTTTCAAACACAACGTTGGTAAGTTCACGCTGGCCATCACGGATGATGCGGGACGCATCGTTCAGAAACAGGAGTTCAATAATGGATATGCCGGTCAGTGGCAGCAGACTTTGAACCTCGGTAACCTGACACGGGGTGTCTACTTTATCCAACTGGTCGGATTACCAGAGGAGAAAGCACAACCCGTCAAACTGGTGAAAATGAAATAGCAGGTAATATTCCCAAAAAAGGAGTGCCCCGACAGGAGCACTCCTTTTTTCTTTAATATGTTAACAAAATAGTTGTCAAAATGCTTGCATAGCCTGAAAATTGGCTGTAAATTGCGGTCGAATTGACCATACCCCAACTATCCCTCGAATTTCCATCGATCTCCTTAATTTCCAATTTTTCCCTTGCGTTGCTTACGCCACCTTATTCCATTCATCCCGAATTTATTTAATCCAATTTTTGACGGTTTCCTATCTTAAAACTTTTTTTGAGTAGTCCATCCTATGCACTGTGGTAATCAATGCAGTTTCTCTATATATTTTTCATAGAACCCCTAAAATCATGAAAACACGATTTACCCGACTATTACTACACGTATTGCTGATCGTCGTGGCCGCATTTTGCGGGCAGACTGTCATGGGGCAAACAGGCGTATTGGATCCCAATGACCCGATCGTCCTTTACAATTCGGCCAACCCTCCTACGATGCCCCCGGCGAACACCATGAAGAAATGGGTTAAGACAACTCGTATGAGTTATAATACCAATGACTTCAAATGTTACATCTACAACAATGTGCAGTTCCGGCTTAAGTGGCCCAAGACTTTCGCTACCGACCCCGCCGGCACCACGTATCCCCTTTACTTATTCTTCCATGGAGTAGGAGAGGCCGGTACATGGACAGACAATGAATTTCAGCTTGCCCATGGCGGAGACGTCCATCAGAAGGCGGTGAACAACGGAACCTTCAATGGGTTTTTGCTGTATCCGCAGAGTGCCAATTCATCCGGCGGATGGAACCAGCAACAGCTTGACGCCATCGCAGACATCATCACCAATTACCTGGTGCCCGAACAGAAAGTGGATATTAACCGCGTCTCTGTAAACGGGCTTTCCGGCGGTGGCGATGCCACCTGGCAGTTTGCCGAGACGCATCCCACCATTGCATGTGCGGTGGTGCCGATGAGTGCTGCTAATATTTCCGATATACCCTATGCCAACACCTTAAAATTTAATCCCATCTGGCTATTCCAGGGAGGACTGGATAGGGCGCCCGATCCCTCTACGACGATACAGCTGGTCAATGCCTATACAAATGTTGGCGGCGATCTGAAGTATACGATTTTCCCCAATGACGGGCATAATACCTGGGATGACACCTGGAAACAGACGGATTATTTCCCTTTCATGCTGAGAGGGCATAAGGCCAATCCCTGGGCATTGACAGGAAGGACGCAGTTCTGTCCTTCCGATAATATCAATGCTACCCTGGGCGTGACAGCCGGTTTCGATGGCTACCAATGGCAAAAAGACGGCACCGTTATTCAAGGCGCCACTTCCAACACGATACAAGCAACGGCTATCGGGACCTATAGCTGCCGTATCCTACGCGGCTCTACCTGGTCCGTATGGTCCCCTACTCCCGTAGTGATCAGCATCAAGGCGCCTACGGTATCTCCCAACATCCAGGTCAATGGACTGGCGAGCAACGTCGTACCTGCCCCCGATGGAAGTACTTCCGTTTCTTTAATGGTGCCCACCGGCTATACCAGCTATGTCTGGGAAAGAGTGGACTCTCCCGCAGGGAATCCCGCCATTCTCTCCAGCACAACGAATATACTCGACGGCGCTACGCCAGGACAATACGCGGTAAAAGTAACCGAGCAGTTCGGTTGTTCCAGCAGCTTCTCCAGCCCCTTCACGGTGGTCAGCGCCAGTGGCCCCAACGCGCCTGCTGCGCCCATCAATCTGCTGGTGACGCCTGTTTCCAAAACGCAGCTCAAGCTCACCTGGAGCGAAGTCCCCAGCCAGCCCAATCCCGAAACACAATTTGAAATATACCAGGGAGCATCTGCCGCCGGGCCTTTCAAACTGATCGGGACCTCGCCGGCCAACGTCGATTCCTTCGCAGTGGGTAACCTGACACCCAAGACAACCTATTTCTACCTGGTAAGGGCTATCAATGCTACGGCCGGTTCAGCTTCGGCAGGCCCCTCCAGCGCACAGACCCAATCGGATATCACGGCTCCCGGCGCTGCCGCAAACCTGCGGACCGGCGCAAAAGGCCTCACCTCCGTACAATTGATCTGGGACGCCGCTACGGATGACGTAGCCGTCACGGGCTATGATATCTATGTCAATGGCAATAAAGCCTACTCTGTAGGAAATGTAGACACCTTCCAGGTGAACAACCTCGTGAATGGTCAGACCTACACCTTCACCGTAAAAGCAAAGGATTTTGCAGGCAATATCTCTGTCTTCAGCAACCAGCTTGCGGTAGCTGTCGGATTCAGCGGTCTGAACTACGAATATTTCGAGGGCATATGGACCACGCTGCCGGATTTCAATTCACTCACACCACTGGCGACGGGAAATATACCCAATGTCACGTTGAGCAACGCACAGAGCAATATTAATTACGGCTTTACCTTCACTGGCTTTATCACCGTACCAACCACGGGTACCTATAGTTTCCAGACCACTTCCGTGGATGGAAGTAAGTTGTACATCGACGTGCCTTATTCGGCAGGCGCTACAGCCCTTGTCAACAATGACGGCGCCCATAGCAGCAAGACGGTCACCAGCTCCAACAAAACGCTGACGGCAGGAGTGCATACCTTCACGCTGACTTACTTCAAAAGCTCTTCCACCACGACGGGCAGCCTGGGCGTAAAATGGAAGATCCCCGGCTCCAATTCATACGTGACTATTCCCAATAGCGCCTTCATCCAGAATGTGTCTGTTTCGGGGACGGTGCCCGCCGCTCCTTCAAAGCTGACAGCAGTGGCTGCCTCCGCTAAAAAGATCAATCTCAGCTGGCAGGACAACGGCACCAATGAGACGGGTTTCCAGATCTTCCGTTCCACCAGCGTGACAGGTCCTTTTGCAGTGGTAGCCACGGTGAAGCCCAACAAGACCACCTATGGCGATTCCTCGCTCAGTCCTTCTACCACGTACTATTACAGAATACAGTCGATCAATCAATCGGGCTCTTCCGGCTTTGATCTCGACGCAGCCAACCCGCTGATCTATAATGTATACAAGCCCTATACGGCTACTACCCTGGCTGGCATAGCCACGGCCACCCTTGCGGCCACAGGCGACACCACCAACTTCATGACTGCGGTGACCACGACGACGACGAATTTCGCCCTGCAGTTCAACGGGTATATAAATATTACCACGGCCGGCAGCTACACTTTCTATACCAGTAGCGACGACGGCAGCAACCTCATCCTGGACGGGACCCTGCTGGTCAATAATGATGGTTCGCATACTTCACAGGAGAAGTCCGGTGTTCGTACGCTGACAGCCGGTTATCACCCGATACAGGTGAACTACTTCCAACTGACCAGCAGCCGGTCGCTGACCGTCTCTTATGCAGGTCCCGGTATCAGCAAGAGAGCTATTCCCGCCAGCGCACTGGTTATCAACCCGGCCAATGCCACGACCCAGGCATTACCTGCCCTGCCTGCCGATCCTTCCGGTCTGACAGGTGTGCCGCAGGGTCCCACCCATGCCGGACTGAATTGGACCAACAACGCTGCCAATGCAACAGGCGTCGAAGTATGGCGCTCGCCCGCTACCAACGCCAACTATGAGTTAGCGGCAACACTGCCTGTGACGACTTCCTATGTGGATAGCAACCTTGCCAACAATACCCTGTACTACTACAAGGTCAGGGCGATCAACGAAGGTGGAAATTCCAACTTCAGCAATGAGATAACGCTGACCACCAGCAATACGGCCGTAACCACAGTGACCTTATCTGCTATCGCCAACCAGACGACGGTAAATGACTCTACCCTGGTGGTGCCTGCCAGCGCCAGCAGCAGCAATGCCGGCTCCGCTATCACCTATACGGTCACCGGGCTCCCGGCTTTTGCCAGCCTGACGGATAATCACGACGGCACGGCTGCCCTCACCTTCAAACCCAACAGCGCACAGATCGGTAACTATAATGGCATTATCCTCACCGCTACGGACAGCTATGGAGGCGCCACCAGCGACACCTTCAGCGTGGCTGTCAGCGGCCGGAATATGACAACGGTAAATGTCACCTTCAATACAGGCAGTTCCCCCATCACCGCGCCCAACTGGAATGGCATGAATGCCGCCGCGAATGCCGGCGTCAGCGTTAGCAACTTCAATGATGTCAACGGCAATGCCACCACGGATGGCATCACCCTGGTGAGCTCATGGGATGGAGCTTATGCCACCGGTATGAACACGGGCGCGGATGCAGGTATCTATCCTGACAACGTGCTGCAGAATTTCTACTTCGGATCTACGTTCAATCCCTATACCTTCAAAGTGACGGGGCTGAGCAGCAGCAAGAAATATGCATTGGTATTCTTTGCCGGTTATCCCTGGACGTCGGGCGATCAGGCCACCTATGGCAACATGATCACCAACTATGCCGTCGGTTCACAGACGGTGAGCCTGAATGCAGCCAATAACATCAGCAATACCGTCCAACTGGCAGGTCTGTCTCCGGATGCCAGCGGCAATATCACGGTGACGGTGAGCAAACCCCTGGGTACGGCTTACTGCCTGCTCAATGACATGCAGATCTTGTCTTATGACGCACCTGCTTCTGTGGCGGCCCTGATACCTCCCTCCAACCTGGTGGCCAACGGACTTAGCGGTAACTCGATCCAGTTGAGCTGGACCTCTTCACCCGATGCCAATTCCGGCTACCAGATCTGGCGTAGCAATAACCCCAGTGGTACGTTCAACCTGCTGACAACGGTAGGAACCGGGGTGACAGCCTATACAGATGCTGCTTTACCCGCCAACTCCACCTGGTTCTATGAAGTGAGGGAAGCGGCGACAGGGGGTCAATTCTCTGCCTTCAGCAATATTGCCGGCGGATCCACCGTACAGTATACGGTTAACGTCAGCATGAACTCCCAGTATGCCGCCTCACAAGCAGCACCCTGGAATGATATGAATACCCTCATCACGCCTGGATTCACCTTGTCGAATATGACGGACATGAATTTCCAGCCCACGGGTATCAATTTCAACCTGGTAACCCCTTTCACCAGCTTTAACGATCAGCTGGGAGTCACTACCGGGAATAATAGTGGCGTGGTGCCGGATACGGTCATGAAGACCTTCTACTACAATTCCCAGGGAGATACGACCCGGATACGCATCGACGGCCTCAGCCGCACCGGTGTCTTCAACTTCGGCTTCTATGCAGGAACCATCTTCAGCAATGCCCCGACGGTTGGCGTTTACCAGATCGGCAACCAGATCGTTTCGCTGAATGCTTTCAACAATACCAGCAATATGGTCTTCATCAATGGCATCAAGCCGGATTCCAACGGCAGCGTACTGATCAGTTTCTATACGGATGCCACGACTCCTTATGCGATGTGGAGCAGCCTCACCATCCAGGGTATGCCTTCGCCGGATGTAGTTGCCGCCGACTCTGCCGGAACAGCCGGAGTCATCGCCAGCAGCCTCCTCAACCGGGGTGTGGTGACGGCGGACGGGGGTAATCTACTGGATGCCAGCCTCGCTGGTAGCCTGGATACAGCCAGCAACTCCCACCTGAATACCAGCTTTGGAGCTTACCCGAACCCCTTCGTGGATAATGTGACGGTGAAATACAGCTTTTCAAAGAATACCGGCAAATTCACCCTCGTCATCACGGACGATGCCGGGAAAGTCGTTCAGAAACAGGAGTTTAGCAATGCCCTGGCCGGCCAGTGGCAACAGACCATCAACCTGGCTAACCTGAAGGGTGGAATCTACTTTATTCAGCTCCAGGGATTACCGGGCGAAAAAGTACCAGCTATCAAACTGCTGAAAGTGAAATAACAGCAACCTCTTATAATAAGCTGCCTAAAGGGCCGGTAAGTTTACCGGCCCTTTCCTTTTGATATACCACGAACAGGCTACATGCTTCTGGGTAAATTTCTCACCCTTAACAAATACTTGACAAAAAACTTGCATGGGATTAAAATTGAATGTATTTTGCGGGTAACCTGAATTTAGCCTCTAGTACTGCACATAATCACCAATCTTTCGCAGGTACGCCCTCGACCCTTTATCCACTGAATTTCCACTGATCGTCTTAATTTCCAATTTTCTCTCAAGTGGTCGCTTACGCCACAACCAGTCCATTTCCTCCCATAATAGTTGAATCCTATTAGGCCAGTCTCCTATATCAAAAACTATTGGATGTCCCACCCTATTGCCAAGCAATTTGCTAATCATCATCTATACATTACAAGCCTAAGAGTATGAAAACACGATTTACCCAAATTCTAACCACAGTCCTTGTTTTCTGTTTGGCCTTCATGGGCCTGGATACGCTTGGACAGACGGGCGTATTGAATCCCAATGACCCCATTGTCATTTACAATTCAGCTAACCCTCCGGCCCGTCCGCCTCTCAACACTATGGCGAAATGGGTAAAGACCAAACGTGTCAGCTACAACACGGATGACTTCAAAGCTTACTATTACAATGGTGTTCAGTTCCGCCTGAAATGGCCTAAGACCTTTGCCACGGACCCTGCAGGGACCACATACCCTCTCTATCTTTTCTTCCATGGAGTAGGAGAGGCCGGAACAATTTATGATAATGAGTTCCAGTTCGCTCATGGCGGAGATGTCCATCAGAAGGCTGTGAACAACGGAACCTACAATGGGTTTTTACTGTATCCGCAGAGCGCCAATACATCCGGTGGCTGGAATCAGCAGCAGATCGATGCGATAGCAACGATCATCACCAATTACCTGGTGCCTGAGCAGCGGGTGGACATCAGCCGCATCGATGTAAACGGCTTGTCCGCCGGCGGCGATGCCGTCTGGCAGTTTGCAGAGACGCACCCCCTGCTTGCGGCAGGGGTTTTGCCGATGAGTGCTGCCAACATCTCGGACATCAATTATGTCAACATCCTGAAATATACCCCCATCTGGCTGTTCCAGGGAGGACTGGACAGATCTCCCGATCCTTCCACGACTATCCAGCTGGTAAATGCTTATAACAATGCCGGCGGCAACCTGAAATACTATGTCTATCCAACGCTGGGACACAATACCTGGGATTCCACCTGGAAGCAGCCCGATTATTTTCCTTTCATGCTGAGAGCTCATAAAGCCAATCCCTGGCCGCTGACCGGAAGAAGCCAATTCTGTCCGGGGGATAATATCAGCGCCACCCTGGGGGTGACAGCGGGTTTTAATGGTTACCAGTGGAGAAAGGATGGTGTTGTTATTCCCAATGCCACCTCCAATACCTTAGCCGTGACGACGGTAGGTACGTATGACTGCCGTATCCTCATCGGGTCCACCTGGACAGTCTTTTCTCCTATCCCGGTAGTGATCAGCATTAAAGCGCCTACCGTCTCTCCCAACATCCAGGTGAATGGCCTGGCCAGCAATGTCGTACCGGCTCCGGATGGCAGCACCTCCGTCTCGCTCGCGGTACCCACTGGTTATACCAGCTATGTATGGCAGCGAATAGATCCGCCGCCAACGACGACGCTGTCCAGCACAACGAATATTCTCAACGGCGCTACGCCGGGACAATATCAGATAAAGGTGACGGAACAGTTTGGCTGCTCCAGCAGTTTCTCTGCACCTTTTACGGTGGTGAGCTCCAATGGTCCCAACCCGCCGGCTGCGCCTGTCAGCCTGCTGGCGACGGCCACTTCAAAGACCCAGATCAAGCTGACCTGGAGCGAAGCCCCCAGCCAGCCCAATCCGGAAACACAATTCGAGATCTACCAGGGTCCCGCAGCGGGCGGTCCTTTCAAGCTGATCGGATTCTCGAATGCCAATGTCGATTCTTTTGTCATCAACAACCTAACGCCCAAGACCACCTATTTCTACCTGGTGCGCGCCATTAATGCCACGGCGGCTTCTGCCGTCGCCGGGCCTTCCAGTGCACAGACCCAGTCCGATTTCACCCCTCCCGGAGCCCCCGGCAATTTGCGGACCGGCACCAAGGGCATTACTTCCGTGCAACTGATCTGGGATGCGTCCTCAGATGACGTGGGTGTCACCGGCTATGATATTTATGTCAACGGAAACAAGACCTATTCAATAGGTAATCTCACTACCTTCCTGGTGCCCAACCTGGTGAACGGCCAGACCTATACGTTCGCGGTGAAAGCGAAAGACTTTGCCGGTAACGTATCAACTTTCAGCAACCAGCTGGCGGTCGCCATCGGGTTCAATGGTCTGACCTATGAATATTTCACTGGCACCTGGACAACGCTCCCGGACTTCAATTCCCTCACGCCTGTCTCGACGGGGAATGTACCCAATGTCACCCTCAGCCCTGTGCCCATCCCCAGGCTGTATGGCATTACCTATACCGGCTTTATTAGCGTACCGACCACGGGCACTTATTCTTTCCAGACCATTTCCGTGGACGGCAGCAAACTATATATTGATATTCCTTATGCGGTGGGCGCTGCAGCTACCGTCAGCAATGACGGTGCGCACAACAGCCGGACGGTGACCAGCGCCAATCTGACGCTGACGGCCGGTACGCATGCCTTTGCCCTGGTGTATTTCAAAGGCTCTTCCACCAATACGGCCAGTGTCAGCGTGAGGTGGAGAATTCCCGGATCCAGTCAGTATGTGGCGATCCCCAACAGCGCCTTTGTGCAGAATGTCTCCATCACAGGAACGACACCGGCTGCTCCTTCGCTGCTCGTAGCCACGGCTGTCTCCGCCAAGAAGATCAACCTTGGCTGGCAGGATAACAGTACGACAGAGACGGGCTTCCAGATCTTCCGGTCTACCAGCTCCAACGGCACGTATGTGGCCATCGCCACCGTGAAGCCGGGAAGGGTCACTTATGGGGATTCTTCGTTGAGTCCCAGCACGGCCTATTTCTATAAGATACAGGCCATCAATCAATCCGGCTCCAGCGCCTTCAGCGCTACAGCCAGCGCGACCACGCAGGCGTTGCCTGCCCTGCCTGCCGACCCGTCCGGTCTGTCAGGTAGTTCGCAGGGACCGACCCATGCCGGCCTCAGCTGGACCAACAATGCCGCCAATGCCACCGGGTTTGAAGTATGGCGTTCGCCGGCTTCGAACACCAACTATGTCCTGGCCGCTACATTGCCGGTAACGACCTCTTACCTGGACAGCAACCTGACCAACAACAGCCTGTACTACTACAAGGTCAGGGCATTCAACGAAGGTGGAAATTCCAACTATAGCAACGAGATCTCCGTTACCACCAGCAATACGGCCGTGACCACGGTAACGCTGTCGCCCATTGCCAACCAGACCCTCGTGAATGACACCACCATTGTGGTGCCGGCTTCCGCCAGCAGCAGTGCTCCGGGTTCTGCCATCACCTTTACGGCTACCGGTCTGCCGACCTTCGTTACCCTCGCCGACAATCACAACGGTACGGCGGCTCTCACGCTGAAACCCAACAGCACCCAGATAGGCAACTATAACGGCCTCATACTAACGGCTACGGATGCCTTCGGGGGCGCCACCAGCGACACCTTCAGCATCGCCGTCAACGGCCGCAACATGAATACGGTCCAGGTTACCTTCAATACCAACAATTACCCCGTTACCGTCGCTGGCTGGAATGGCATGAATGTCGCCCAGGCCAATGCGGGCGTGAGTGTAAGCAACTTCAAGGATGTCAACGGTGTTACCACCACGAACGGCATCTCCCTGGTAAGTTCATGGGATGGAGCATATGCCACGGGCATGAATACGGGCAACAACAGCGGTATCTACCCGGACAATGTATTGAAGAACTTCTACTTCGGAGCGACCTTCAATCCCTATACCTTCCGGGTAACGGGTTTGAGCAGCAGCAAGAAATACTCCCTGGTCTTCTTTGCGGGTTATCCCTGGACTGCCAATGATCAGGCCACCTATGGCAATATGATCACCAACTATGCAGTAGGTTCCCAGACAGTCACCCTGAATGTGGCCAATAACATCAGCAACACGGTTTCCATCTCGGGCCTGTCCCCGGATGCCAGCGGAAATATCACGGTGACGGTGAGCAAACCCGTGGGGTCGGCTTACTGTCTGATCAATGACCTGCAGATATTGTCTTATGACGCACCGGCCTCTGTCGCTGCCCTGATCCCGCCCAGCAACCTGGCCGGTTATGGTCTCAGCGCCAGCTCGATCCAGCTGAACTGGACAGGTTCTCCCGACGCCAAGACGGGATATGAGATCTGGCGCAGCACCAGCCCGGGCGGTACGTTCACCCTGCGGGCAACGGTAGGCGCTGCGGTCACCAGCTACACAGATGTCGGGCTGCCGGCTAATTCCACCTACTTCTATGAAGTGAGGGAATCGGTGGCAGGAGGACAGTTCTCGGCCTTCAGCAATATTGCAGGCGGTTCCACCGTTCAATACACGGTAAACCTGAGTCTGAATTCCCAGTATGCAGGTTCGCAAACGGCGCCCTGGAATTCCCTGAATACACTGATGCCGGATGATTTTGTCTTTCCGAACATGATAGACATGAATTCCCAGCCGACGGGCATTAATTTCAACGTGGTGACGAATTTCACCAGCTTTAATGACCAGTTGGGAGTTACTACCGGGAATAACAGCGGAGTAGTGCCGGATGCGGTGATGAAGACGTTCTATTACAATTCGCAGGCTGATACCGCGCGGATCCGGATCGATGGCCTTAGCCGTACCGGTATCTTCAACTTCGGGTTCTATGCGGGTACGGTTTTCAGCAACGCCCCCGTCGTCGGTGTCTACTCCATCGGTAACCAGGTGGTTTCGCTGAATGCCTTTAACAATACTTCGAATATGGTCTTCATCAATGGAGTGAAACCAGATTCTACCGGCAGTGTGCTGATCTCATTCTGGACGGATAATTCAACCCCGTACGCCATGTGGACCAGCCTCACCATCCAGGGTATGATAAACCCGGATGTCATCGCCGCGGATTCTGCCGGAACGGCCGGCGTGATAGCCAGCCGTACGGGTAACCGGGCTGTGATAACGGTAGATGGAGCTAATACGTTGGGCGCCACTGCAGTGAATGCGCAGGATCTACAGGATTCCGCCACTGATGCGAATCTGAATAACAGTCTGGCGGCTTATCCGAACCCATTCGTGGATAATGTGACCGTTAAGTTTGATTTTCAGCAAAATGTTGGTAAGTTTACACTCGTAATTACCGATGCCGCCGGCAAGATCGTGCAGAAGCAGGAATTTAGTAACGTGCCAGCCGGAACATGGCAAAAAACATTGAACCTGAGCAACTTAACTCGCGGAGTCTACTTTATACAGGTTTACGGATTGGATGAAAAAGTGAAGTCCTTCAAATTGGTGAAGATGAAAATGTAGGAAACGCAAATAAATAAGTTAAAGCAGGACCGGTAGAAACTATTTTACCGGTCCTGTTATTACCAAAGGAATACAGAACAAAAAGAAACATAATGGAATTCTCGTATTTGTTTAGGGCGTTGATGCGTCGTAAATGGATTATACTGATTTGTGTTGTTGTCTCGCTCCTGACCGCTTTTATTTTTACGCGAAACATCCAAAAGTCCTATAAATCCACTGCCCAGCTTTCTACGCGGTTTACTATCAGTGATCAACCCAACGGGGCGGTGAACTATATCCAAAGTGAGTTCAAATTTGGAAATGTCATTGAACAGATCGCCTCCCCGAACGTAGTCAGCCTGGTCAGCTATCACCTGCTGCTGCACGATCTGCAATCTCCCCAGCCTTTTACCACCTTAAAGCCCAAGCAACAGCTGGAGGCCAGTAAGGCAGATAAGCAGAGCACCATTCTTCGCCTGTCGGCTCACCTGGATTCCATCAGCGTCTTATCTCCTACCGTGGAGTCGGACCGGCAGATCATGGACCTTTTAAACCTGTATGGGTATAATATCGATGCTATTTCTTCCCAGCTGAAAGTAGACCGCTTTCAAAAAACAGACTATATCAACATCGAATATAAATCGGCCAATGCCGGCTTGTCGGCTTTTGTGGTCAATACACTCTGTGATGAGTTCCGGCGGTTTTACAGCCAGACAGAGCGACAGCATACAGATGCCAGCGTCACGGCGCTGGATACCCTGGTGAAACAGAAAAAGGCCATCCTCGATCAAAAGCAAAATGCCAAGGAACAGTTCATGGCAGCCAACAAGCTGGTGGATGTCAACCTGGAAGGATCCAGTAAGCTGGCCCAGATCAGCGTTTTTGAAAGTCAGCTGATCGAGGAGAACGGGTTACTGAGGAATGAGACCTACCGGCTCAAACAACTGGATGACCTTATCCGGACAGCCAAAAGCAAGGGCCTCTCCGTCGTCGAAGATCCGGGCGTAGGAGGGAGCAAACCTGTAACGGGTACGACAACGGCCAACAGTGAATTTATCCGGCTGCGCAAACAATATAACGACCTCAACAATGAATACATTCAGAAAGGCAGCAATGACCCGGACATGAAGAAACGCCTGGACAATCTTTCGCAAAGCATGTCCCGGCTGAATATCTCGGACGCCTCGGATGTACCGGCCTCCGGCGGTGGAGGCGGCGGTCAGGCCGTTACCAGCCTCAATGACCTTACACAGAAAAGGATAGATGCGGCTGCCCAGGTGGAAGCCTCTAACAATAAAATAGCCAGCATCGAAGCCAAGCTGGCCCAGCTCCGCAGCGGCCTGACGGGCATGGCTTCGAAGGGTGCTAACCTGGACCAGTTCGACAAGGACATCCAGCTGGCCTCCGCAGAATATACGTCCGCGAAAGATCAGCTGAATGTAGCGATCAACGCACAGCAGAGCCAGCCTGACTTCAGACAAACCCTGATGGCGGAACCCGCCCTTCGCCCCGAATCTTCAAAAAGGATGCTGATCATTATCCTGGCGGGTATGGGGACTTTCTTTATCGCAGCCCTCGTTATTATTTTCATTGAATTTTTCGATCAATCCATACGGACCCCTTCCCAGTTCCAACGGCTTACCGGCATGCGCCTGCTGGGCTCCGTCAACCGTATCAACCTCAAGGGGCAGGAGAATGTCCTGAATAAAATAGCCAAATACGATGAGGAAGAGGAGCATAGAAGCAGCACCTTCCTGGAGCTGTTGCGGAAACTGCGGTATGAATTAGAGGCCAGCAATAAAAAGATCTTCCTTTTTACCAGTACGGATCCGCAACAAGGGAAAACAGCCCTGGTACAGGCCCTGGCCTATATCTTAAGCCTGGGTAAGAAGAGAGTCCTCATCATCGACACCAATTTTTGTAATAACGACCTTACGAAAAATATCAATGCCTCTCCCGTCCTGGAGAAATACGACCTGAACGGGCAAGCCTTCAACAAAGGAGAGTTCAGGAAACTGGTCACGCCCACTTCGGTAGCAAGGGTCGATATCGTAGGCTGCCAGGGGGGCGACTATACTCCTTCGGAGATCCTTCCCAAGAATCACCTGCTCAACCACCTGGGACAACTGAAGGAAGAATATGACTATATTCTGCTGGAAGGCGCTCCCCTGAATGAATATACGGATACCAAGGAGCTGGAGAATTATGTGGATGGCATCATTGCGGTATTCTCCGCCGATAAGACCCTGGCTGCCATCGACAAGGATTCCATTAAATTCCTCCAGGACAATAAGGCGAAATTCCTCGGCGCCATCCTGAACAAGGTGGATGAATTTAATCTTGAATTGTAATGCCGTCCGAAATGATCGTTCCGTTAAAAAATACATTGAAGGAGGGGACTGTTGCGGCGGGTGAAGCGGTGAAAGCAAAGACTTCCCGCATAACCTGGGTGGATCATGCACGGGGTATCGCCATCATGCTGGTCGTTTACCGGCACGTGGTGATCGGTCTCCGTCGGTCAGGCGTTGCCATTACGGACACCATGTACAATGTCCAGGAAGTATTTTATAATTTCCGGATGCCGGTGTTCTTTATTTTATCGGGCATCTTTGTGGCGGGAAGTCTGCGTAAACGATCGCGTACAGAAGTATTGAAAGACCGGGCGGCCACGGTGCTGTATCCCTACCTGGTCTGGGGGGTGATCATGGTTGCCCTGGAGATGGTATTCTCCCGGTTCGCGAATTCAAAAAGGGGTTGGACCGACTTCCTCGATATCCTTATCCAGCCCCGGGCCATCGATCATTTATGGTACCTGTTCGCTTTATTCAATACCAGCGCCCTTTACCTGCTTTTCAGCAGACTGGTGAAAAACCCCTGGTTACACGGGGTGCTGGCGGCTGCCCTGCATGCGGCCACCTTTATGGCCTTTTTACAGGGGAACAGCCTGGTATCGGATGCTTTTTACTTCTATCCTTATTTTTATGTGGGAACCTTATTGTCTCCCCTGTTGCTGAACAGGCAAAAGAGCGATGCCCTGTTAAAATTCAGCAACCTCTTGTGGTTATTCCCCCTATTCCTGGCGGGGCAATGGTTCTGGTTCGTACACCGGGAAGAACAAAACAGCTTCTTTCCCCTGTTGTTCCTCATCAACCTGGTGGCCTGTTACTTTGTATACATCATCGCCCACCGGATCGAGCAGAAAGGGCATGACTGGCTCTCCTGGCTGGGAAAATACTCCCTGTACATCTACATTCTGCATGTGCCGGTGGCGGCTATTATCCGGACCCTGTTCGCTCATTCAGGCCTGAACCTGAATCCCTGGGTACTGATCATCTCCTGCTGGATCGGCGGCGTGCTGATCCCGGTGATCCTGTACACGATGTTGCAGCGATGGGGTTTCGGGAAATTATTCTCTTTAAAAAGTAAATCCGCCGTATGAGTATTTTTAAAAAGTATTCATATTGGATACATTCAGGAAAGTATACTGCTATTCAGAAATTCTCCGTCCTGGGCATGGGCATCGTGTCCTTTATGCTGCTCACCCGGGTGCTGGGGCCTGAGGGGTTCGGTGTCTGGGGGTTGTTCCTCACCATCTCTTCCATTACGGAAACAGCCAGGACGGCCCTGATAAAGAATGCCTTCATCCGGTTCATGCACCAGACCCCGGAAGAAGAACACGGCAACCTGCAAACCGGCGCCTGGATACTCAGTCTTTCTATCAGCATAGCCCTTGCTTTGATATTCCTGCTGGCCGCCTACTCCGTATCTCAATGGCTGAATGCACCTGAACTGGGCAACATGCTCCAGTGGTATGCGATCACCCTGCTGATGACCGTACTCTTCTCTCAATGCGAAATGTTGCTCAACGCCAAAATGGACTTCCGGGGGGTATGTTATATGTATGTCATCCGCCAGGGACTGCTGCTGGCAGCCATAGGCGCCTGCGCCCTGGCCAACTATAAGATTACGCCCGGCACCCTGTCCCTCTTTTACCTGGTCTCCGTGATAGCAGGAGGTTTGACAGGCGCCCTCTTTTCCCGCCCCTACTTCCGATGGGACCTCACCGGGTATAAACCCTGGATCGGCAAACTCTGGCGTTTTGGGAGATACGTCTTTGGCAATAACGTCAGCTCCCTGCTTTTTCGGAGTACGGATAATTTTATTACCTCCAATATGTTTGGTACAGCCGTCTCCGCCTATTACAATGCCTGTCTGCGGATCGGCAACCTGGTGGATATGCCTTCCCAGGTGCTGGGAGATGTCCTTTTTCCCAAGGCGGCCCAGTACAACAGCTCGGACCGGGGGGCCATCAAACATATGTATGAGCGGACTGTAGGAGCCATCCTGGTCTTTTCCATACCGGCCCTGCTGGTGCTGATCCTGCTGCCTTCCCTGATCCTGCATTTCCTGGCGGGCGGGAAATTTATGATGGCGGCCCCCGTGCTGCGGATCACGGCCTTTTTTGGCTTTACCCTGCCTTTTTTGAAGCAGTTCGGAACCATCATGGATGCCACCGGCCACCCTGACACCAATTTCAGGGTAATGTTCCTGGCCTTGTGCATCGATATTCTCGCTAACTTACTGGGGGTACATTTTTTTGGAATCATAGGGGCAGCCATCGGAACGGCTACCACTTATTTTATTATTTTCGTTATTACGCAGACCATTTTATATAAAAGATTCGGAGTGGAAGTGCTGAATATATTCCGCAATACTTTTTCCCTGTACAAGGAACTCTTTTTTCACGGGAAGTCGCTTTTAAAACTGAAAGAAACCAGATAGATGAGCCAGCTATCCGAAAATAAGAAGGACAACCGTTATAGCGGGGATGACGTCCACGCGTTTGTGGTGCTGTTGTTCATCGGGGCTATCATCACTGCCCTGGCGGTGAAGATTACATTTTTTTGAAATAATGAGGTATACAGCCAAAATAATAAAAAGTAAAGAGAACCCTCTCAAGTCCCCTTTCCTGCTGATATCCCTGCTGATATTGACAACGGGCGCTACCTTCCTCGTTGCCAAGCTGGGATTCATAGCCGGGGTGATGCTGATCATGGGGGTGATCGGGTTGGGGGTAGCCGTATTCATGGTGGTCTATCCCGAATTCGGATTTTATGTTTCCATCTTCAGCTCTTTCTTTGTCTTTATGATCATGCGGTTGCTCAATACGGAGCTACCCATGGTGACGGGTATCGATCTGATGGTCTGGCTCACCTTCGTAGGTCTGTCGATCAATAAAGGGATCAGAAGGGAGTCACTCTGGAAGAACTGCCAGAGTCCCATTATGTTCATGTACCTGGTATTCCTCCTCTATTATTTCCTGGAATACTTCAACCCGAACGGGGGATCTTCCGCGCTGTACTTTCTATTTCTGAGAAGGACGGTCACCCTCGTCCTCTTCCTGTACTGCGCCATCCAGCTTTTTACGGATATCAAGGCCATCAACCGGTTCTTCAAAGCCTGTATCTTTTTGTTCTTTATCTCGGCCTTATATGCCTGCTATGAGGAGTGGGTGGGCATGCCCAGGTTCGAGATGAATTATATCCTCTCCGATCCCCTGCGGGAGAAACTGGCTGCCCTGGACGGCGGTGGTAATTATCGTAAATCCTCTTTTCTGGCAAGCTGTACGGACTTCGGGCTGCTGATGGCGGGCGCCTCCATCTTATTTTTGGTCTTCTATCAGAAGATGAAGACCACTTCCCGCCGCAAGTGGTTCATTCTACTCTCATTGGTCTTTTGCGTGTTAGCGATGACCTATTCCGGGACAAGGACGGCCACCCTTATGCTGACCATCGAGATAGCACTGTATGTCTTAATGACCATCACTGAAAGAAAGACGCTGATCTTCTTCTCCTTTTTTACCGTGCTGCTGCTGGCGGTGATCTTCGGCCCCAGTTATGGCAACGGCACGCTGAGAAGGCTAAAGAGCACCTTCGATCTGAAATCGGAGGAGTCGCTGCAGGTGCGGGATATCAACCGGCACGGCATCCAGCCTTATATTTATGCCCATCCCATCGGGGGCGGCGTCGGGACTACCGGCGTGGCCTTTATGGATTATAACGCCGGGCATCCCCTGGCGGGATTTCCCACGGACAGCGGCCTGCTGGCCATTGTCCTGGAATACGGGTGGGTGGGACTCATCATCCAGTGCCTGACCTATTTCATCATTTTGCAGCAAGGAGTGGTGACCTACTACGGCACTCCGGACAAACATGTGAAAGTGTTGCTGTTGTCGTCCGTCCTGTTTATTTTCGGCTTTGTATTTGCCCAGTATGCGCAGGTCGCCATCGGGCAGATCCCCAATGGCTTCATATTCCTGGGGCTGAATGCCGTCATCATACGACTCAGGCAGATGCATCTCAATCAAGGTTATTCATGAATAATAAAGAAAACACCAAGTGCATGAAAAATTTTACGGTTTCCCTTTTAAGCCTTCTCCTATGTTTGGGTGGTTATAGCCAGGCGACGAAATACCAGACTACGACCTATAATCCGAAGGTGGACAGCGTGGCCGAGGCCCTGGTTGCTCTTGCCTTGAATAACCCCTCCGTGAAGAGTGCCGAGAATTTTGCTCAGCAATACAAATACCTCTATCATGTCTCCAAAACGACCTGGATGAACAATATCGTGCTCCAGGGCAACATCAATGAATATTCGTTCCAGCAGAATAACCCGAACGACCCGTTGAAACAAAGCACTCAATACCCCAAGTATAACTTCGGTATCATCCTCCCCATCGGTCTGTTCATCAACAGCCCCAAACAGGCCAAGGCGGATTATTACAAATACCAGTTCGCCGTGGAGCAGATCAATGTGGAGAAACAGAACATCCGCCGGGAAGTGCTGATCAATTATCATGACTATACCATGAATAAGGAGCTTCTGGCCCAGCACCAGGAACTGGTAAATGACTGGAGCATCATTCATCGCAAGAACGAACAGAAATTCTCCAATGGTGAAATAACCCTTGAGGCCTTTTATACGTCCACGAAGACCTACACGGACGAACTGGCTAAACAGGCCAACCTCAACGATGCGCTAAGAACGTCCGAAGCCAGGCTGGAGGCCCTGATCGGGATGAATATCGAAGATGCCCTTACCCAGATCAACGCACGGAAATGAGTGGAGGAGAAATGATCCGGAATAAAGACATCGTGGTCGTCGGTCTCCAACCCTGGGACATAAAGATCGGCAGCAATTGCAAGAACATTGCCCTCGAACTGGCGAAATACAACCGGGTCTTGTATGTCAACGCCCCGCTGGATCAGATCACCTTTCTCCGGCAGCGGAAGGAGCCGGCTGTGGCCAAACGACTGGAGATCCGCAGCAGCGGAAAGAATCTCCTGCCCATAGGGGAGAATATGTGGAATCTCTATCCAAAGAATATTATTTCCTCTATCAACTGGCTCCGTGGGCAGGGCCTTTTCAACGTACTGAACAAACGGAATAACCGGATTTTTGCCGCTGATATCCGGAAGGCTATCCGGGAGCTGTCTTTTAAAGACATTATTCTTTTCAACGACAGCGACATGTTCCGGAGTTATTACCTGGAGGAGCTGCTGACCCCTTCGGTCAGCATTTATTACAGTCGGGACAATTTAATGGCGGTCCCCTATTTTTACCGGCACGGCCGTGTCCTGGAGCCCAGGCTGATGAAGAAGAGCACGCTGGTCTGCGCCAATTCCGCCTACCTGGCGAAGGTTGCCCGGCAATACAACCCTCACTCCTTCGATGTTGGCCAGGGATGCGATCTCTCTGTTTTCGATCCGGCCGGGATCAGGGGAGTGCCGGAGGATATAGCGGCTATCAAAGGACCCATCATTGGCTTTATCGGCGCCCTGCTGAGCTACCGGCTCGATGTACCACTACTGGAAGAGCTGTGTAAAAAGAAAGGGGAGTGGAGTTGGGTCTTTGTAGGGAAGGAAGATGAAGGCTTCCAACAGTCGTCCCTCCATGGCCTTGCGAATGTCCATTTTTTAGGACTCAAAAAAGAAAGCCAGCTTCCTTCCTATCTCGCCCATTTTGACGTCGCTATCAATCCCCAGAGCATCAATGACATGACGGTGGGTAATTACCCCCGGAAGATCGATGAATATCTGGCCATGGGTAAACCGACGGTGGCTACCGCTACCGATACGATGGAACTGTTCAGGGACCACGTTTATATGGGTAAGGGGGTGGAAGAGTATATAGAGCTGATCGGCAAAGCCCTGCAGGATAAAGATCCTGTCCGGGCTCATAAAAGGATCTTATTTGCGCGCAGTCATACCTGGGAGAATAGTGTACTGGCCATCTGCAGGGCCATCCGGGAAGTAAGACCTGGGATCTAAGGCCGATCCGCCACATATCTTTCCCGGACAGCCTTATCCCAGAGGACGGATTGCTGTCCTTTGCGGTAGCGTGCAAAACCCTGGTAGAGGGAGATATTCAGGAAAAGAAAATAATAGGGGACGTAGAGAAGTTTGGATTTGATATTCCTGTTGGCCAGTTGCCAGCCCGCCACTGCCGCCAGGTAGAAGAAGACCTGCCCGGCCATGAAGAGCCCGTAAAAAAGGGAACCTGTCTGTACGCAAAGCAGGATATTGACGATGAAGAGAACGGGTAGCAGCAGGGGGCATAAGGTCCACCGCAGCACCCGGTGAGAGATGTATTGAAAGGAGAGAACGGGATATTTAAACACATGTAAGAGCCCTTTGAGGATAACCATGGACTGGAAGGCCCCGGCGCTGATGCGGACCTTTCTTTTCCGCTCTTCCTTCAGGGACGAAGAAGGAGTTTCCATCGCATAGGCATCCGGTTCATATTGCACCCGGTAGCCTTTCATACAGACTTTCAGGGAGATGATAAAATCATCCAGCAGGATGTTATCCCCTACGGGCTCGTACAGTTCGGTGCGGATGGAGAACAGCTCCCCCGCGGCGCCTACGACGGTATACAGTTCAGAGTCCAGCCGCTTCAGCAGGGACTCATATTTCCAGTAAAGCCCTTCTCCCACACCGGCAATTTTTGTATCGGCGGCGGTCATGATCTTTTTTTCGCCGGCTACTCCGCCGGTATCAGCAGCCAGGTAATGACGGGCTATGTTGCAGATGCTGTCCTTGTTGAGCAGGGTATTGGCATCAGAAAAAACAACGATGGGCGTATTAACGAAGGTCATGGCCCGGTGCATGGCGGCTACTTTCCCTTTTCTTTCGGGTTGGTGATAGTGTCGGATCTTCTCATACCGGGCGACCAGGGTGGGAGTGGAGTCTGTCGACCCGTCGGTAATAAAGATCAGCTCCAGCATATTTTCCGGATATTCCAGGGCCAGAGAGTTTTTTATTTTTTCTTCGATGAAATTTTCTTCGTTGTAGGCACTGATAATTAGTGTCACGCGGGGAAGGTCGGAAGGTGATGCCGGGACCGGGGCTTGTCGCCGGCCCTTGAAAACACGCCGGATCCTGACGAGAAAAGCCACGAGGATGCCGTATCCTATATAGCTGTAAAAAATGATAAAAATACTTCCGAAAAATAATAGACTTAAAAAAAGCATAAGTAGGACAGCAAGATAGCCTAAACTCCCGGTAACCCTATTTTATTGTACGTAAAAACACTTAAAAATTTATCTTTCTTTTGGGGGGACAGACTATTTCGGACAGCCCCGGCATTATTGACCTGATTATCAGCCGGAACAGGGCGGAAGCCACGCTGGCATGAGTTTTTGGTTGAGTAAAAATATCTACACTTTTTGCCAACAGGGCTATTTTTAGGGGTCTTTGGTATAGTTATTGATTCTCTTTAGGGGTTTACAAGTAAGCTAAATCCAATTGAATGAAGGTGACCTTATAAAAGTCAATATGCCTATATTTAATTTTGTAGTAATATTTAAAGTGTTCAATATCCATATCCGTAGTTCTATTTTATAATCCGATACCCTGAAAAACCAATGAAAACTACAACTTTACACAAGCTGCTGATCAGAGGATGTACGGTCTGCTTTTTGCTGATCGCCTTCTTCTTCCAATCGTTCGGGCAGAGTGAGCCGAACAATCCCATTACTTACGACACAACTATTTCTGAAAAAGCTAACGGTGAAGGACCGTTCACCTGGCTTGTCCGCGTGACAAGGCAGCAAAACGACAATTCTCCCCGTCCTGTAATTTTTAGTATGCCCGGAGCCGGTGAAGTAGGGACAGACCCCGCCAACCTGGTTAAATTCGGGCCTCACTACTGGCTGGCCAATGGCTGGGACGGAAGTGTCAAGCTGGGTAACGGCGTACATTACCCGATCCTCATCACGATCGAACAGCCGGCCAACAATATGCGTCCCTGGCATCTAAAGGCTGTCATCGACATTTTACTCGCCACCTTCCCGATCAAAAAGAACTCCGTGCATGTAGCCGGGTTAAGCCAGGGCTCCTATGAATGGGGGGAACTGATCGGTTTTGCAGCTTCTGCGGGGGACGAGACGGCTATGAGCGAGATAAAGAGCTGGGTGGACCTGGAAGGAGTAGGCCCCGGCGATAATTTCCTGGGGTTCGATCCGCCTTATCCTACGGCTTATGCCACCTGGGCCTCCAAATACGGAGGTAAGTTCTTTGGCCTGGAAGGCACTACGGACTCCCGGAATGTCTGGCAGATCTCGCAGGCCATGAATGGGGCCAAAGCCGGATCCGCCTATTTCTCTTACGAGAATATCGGCGGGGGAGCACACTGTTGCTGGAACTCGATGTATGATCCTTCCGTGACCAACTGGCAAAACGTAGCTCCGATCACCAACCCTAACGTCGTGGCGTCTACAAACCCTGCCAGTACGATGGGGACCTATTTTGTAGACCCGACCACAGGTACGAATATATTTCAATGGATGTTGCGTCAGGGCGATACGACCCTGGTAACGGGCGGACCGACGGCTGCGGCGCCTACGGTCAGTGCCGGGGGAACCCAGTCGATCCAGTTGCCTGCCAATTCGGTAACGCTGAGCGGTACGGCTTCCGCAGCTTCGGGACACACGCTTGCTTCTACCACCTGGACAAAGACCAGCGGTCCTTCCACCTATTCCATAACGAACGCCTCCAGCCTGTCGACCACCGTCACCGGTCTGACGACGGCCGGAACCTATGTCTTTACGTTGACGGCCAAGGACGATGCCGGTCAGACCAACACCTCCACGGTAACCATCACGGTGCTGGCCATCGCACTGCCTACTGTGAATGCCGGCAGCCCCTTAGCCATTACCCTGCCTATCACCACGGTGAACTTATCGGGTACGGCAAGCGGCAATGGCGGAGCTACCATCAGCAGCACCCAATGGACCTGCACCGGACCCAATACCCCTGTCATCGTATCGGTGGGTTCGCTGGCAACGCTGGTGACGGGACTGGTTCAGGGAACGTATACGTTTACGCTCACCGCCACTGATAACAACTCGAATTCGGCTTCTTCCCAGGTGACAGTAACTGTCAATCCGCTGGTGACCACGCCACCGCCTACCACAACGGGCTCTCCGAAGGTCATCGTGGCGCCGGGCGAATACCAGGTATTTTTTATTGATGAGAACAAACACCTGTATGGGGTTGGTACCAACCTCCGGACCCTGGGCGTTAACCAGCTCGGTGTGCCGGGTACTACCATCCCGCTGGCGGTAGCTTCCAATCTTACGTTTAAAACAGCGGCCGCAGGCCTGCATGGCGGCGCCGCGATAGATAACAACGGCAATGTCTGGTCCTGGGGCGATAATAGCCAGGGGCAGGTAGGGAATGGCACGGTGACGGCCACGGAAGTAATGGCCCCTGTGCAGGTGGACAAGGACAACGCCGGAAATGCTTTCACGGGGGTTACGGCCCTCAGCGCCTATTTTGCCGGCAATGTCAGCAATGGCTGGTATGCCATCAAGTCTGACGGTACCCTCTGGGTTTGGGGACAGACCCTGGGTGGAATGGCGGGGGACGGTACGGCGGGAGCTACCAACATGACCCGTCCCGTGCAGGTGCCGATACCCGGCGGCCGTAAAGCACTGCAGGTAGTAGGCGGCGATCACCTCAACCTGCTGTGTACGGATGGTACCGTATGGGCTTGCGGGGGCTACGGCTCCAGTTCGCCGAACCTGGGCTTCACGGTCTCCGGCACCAACTACCAGAGCCTGCAGCAGCTGTCCGGCCTTTCCGGTATCACGCAGATCGCGGGCGGCGGGCTTTTCAACTATGCATTAAAGTCGGATGGAACCTTATATGGCTGGGGATACTATGGTTATTATATGGGCGGCACCGGCGGCGTCAATACTCCGCTGAACACCCCCACCGACCTGACCACCCGGCTCAACCTGCCGCATCCCGTAAAGACCATCGTCACCGACATGGTGTGTACGCACGCTATCCTGACGGACGGTACCTTGTGGGGATGGGGGGATAACGCCCAGGGCGGTATCGGCAACGGGCAGGAGCTTGACTACACCAAGACGACGGCTCCCTATGCCTGGGACTTCTACCCGGCGGGCCTGTTGCAGCAGACTCCCGTGCAGATCACGACCCGTAATGACTTTGTGGCGGTATTCGCTACCCAGCCTTTTGTGATGTTCACCTATGCGGAGACGGCTGATGGGCAGTTGTATTCCTGGGGAAGAAATAAAGGAGGTGTGTTGGGGAATGGGGTTGTATCCTGTAATTCGGATGTAACCGCCACCTATCCCAATTCCTGGGACGTGCCCCTGGCTACGCCCGTCAACCCCCTTGCCATCACCAAGACTACGGTAGTGCCTTCTCCCTGGTGTCTTTCTCATGCCACCACCTCGCCCTGTAACGAATGTTCGGCGGGTATAGTGCCGGTTGCCAATGCAGGGGCTACTGTTACGATAACTTTACCGGTTAGCACGGCCACGGTAGATGGCAGCGCCTCTACCAATCCCGGCGGCGGTACCCTGACTTACGCCTGGGCCTGGCTTTCCGGTCCTTCGACCTATACGATCACCAGCCCGTCCGCGGCGAAGACGACCATCACCGGCCTGGTGCAGGGCACCTACGTGTTCCAGCTGACGGTGACGAATCCTCAGGGATATTCCTCTACAGCGAATGTCACCGTGACGGTGAATGCTGCTCCTGTCGTCACTCCTGTCGCCAATGCGGGTGCGGACGTTGCGATAACCTTACCGGTCAGCACGGCTACGGTGGATGGCAGTGCCTCCTCCAATCCGGGCGGCGGCACGCTGACCTATGCCTGGACGAAGATTGCCGGCCCTGCGACCTATACGATCACCAGCCCGACGGCGGCTACCACGACGATAACCGGTCTGGTGCAGGGCGCCTACCAGTTCCAGCTATTGGTGACCAACAGCCAGGGCAAGACGGCCACCGATGTGGTGAATGTGACGGTGAACAGTGCCGCTACCTTGCCGCCTGTCGCCAATGCCGGGACCGCCATCGCGATAACCTTACCGGTCAACTCCGTCAGCCTGGATGGCAGCGCCTCTTCCGATCCCGGTGGCAGTGCGTTGACCTATGCCTGGTCGATGACCTCGGGTCCGGCGACCTATACGATCACCAGCCCGTCTGCGGCCAAGACGACCGTGACCGGCCTCGTGCAGGGGGTCTATAAGTTCAGCCTGCTGGTGACCAACAGCCAGGGTAATTCGGCCACGGCCAGTGTTCTCGTTACGGTGAACCCGGCCCCGGTGGTAATCCCTGTCGCCAATGCCGGCGTTAATGTCTCTATTACTTTACCGGCCAATTCGGCTACCGTAGATGGCAGCGCCTCCTATAATCCTGGCGGTGGTACGCTGACCTATGCGTGGACGAAGATCTCCGGTCCGGCGACCTATACCATCACCAGTCCGTCTGCGGCCAAGACGACCGTGACCGGCCTGGTACAGGGCATCTATCAATTCCAACTGTTAGTGACCAATAGCCAGGGCAATACGGCCACGGACGTCATGTCGGTAACGGTGGTGGGCGCCAATCAGCCGCCTGTCGCGAATGCCGGTACAGACGTCAGCATTACCCTGCCGATCAATAACCTTGTTTTGGATGGCTCGAAATCCTACGATCCCGATGGTAGCATCTCGACCTATAGCTGGTACAAGATATCCGGACCCAGCGTATCGGTCGCCATTACCAATTCGAATACGGCCAAGCCCAGTGTCATCGGCCTGGCGGCAGGGACCTATGTGTTCGAGCTGAAAGTAACGGATAATCAGGGCGCCAGCGCCACGGACGATGTGACGGTGACCGTACTGGATAATACGGGTGGTGGTGGAACGTCCAACCTGGTAGCTTCCGCCGGCAGCGATACGGTCATGGCCCTTCCCTCCAATTCGATCACGCTGGATGGCAGCGGATCGACCGATGTGGGCGGCACCATCACCAGCTATACCTGGGTTGAATTGAGCGGGCCTTCCGCTGCCACCCTGGCCTCTCCGGACATGGCCATCACCCTCGCTAACGGCCTGCAGGTGGGAAAATACGTGTTCCAGCTGACGGTGAAAGACGATCAGGGCAAAACAGCCACCGCGACCAGAACGGTGACGGTGGTGAACGACCTGCGTTTCACCGGGGACCAGCTGCTGATCTATCCCAATCCGGCCCAGAGCCAGGTGCGCCTGCGTATTACCAGCGACAATACCGGTAAAATGCGCGTCAACATCTATAATGAGCTGGGCATGCTGGTTCAGACCGCTGAGATGGAAAAAGGCCAGGCCTATTTCGATGAAGCGCTGGATGTCAGCAGGCTGGCGAGAGGAATGTATATCGTCCAGATCATTCTCGGGGACAATAGCAAGATCAACAGTAAGCTGATAAAGCAATAATAAAGAGCTGATTCATCATCCAAAGAAGGGGGGCGGGAGCCCCCCTTTTCTTTGAATTGTTTTATATTGCATACAAAACCCCCAACCTGGTGAAAATATATTTCAAGAACCTTGATGGCATACGATTCATTGCGGCATTCCTGGTATTACTTCATCATGCCTTTTACCTTAAAAGGAACTACTCCCCGGGATATGCTGTTGTCAATAACTGTGCGGAATACCTGGGAAGGATAGGCGTAAACCTCTTTTTTGTGCTGAGCGGATTCCTGATCAGCTATCTGTTACTCGCTGAAAAGGACGGCACGGGCACCATCAGCTACCGGAATTTCTACATGCGCAGGATCCTGAGGATCTGGCCCCTGTATCTGGGTTATGGCCTTATCATCACTTTCCTTTCTCCGTATATAGCGGCGAAGCTGGGTCTGGGAGGTCATCCGGACCTTTCCACCCTGTTATTGAACCTATTGTTCCTCCTCATCTTTTCGGTGAACATGCAACTGGCTTTTATCGGGTCTAACGGGGGCATCTTCGAGATCAGCTGGTCCGTATGTATCGAAGAACAGTTTTATCTCATCTGGCCGCTGCTGATCAATCAGTTCCGCAAAAGGCTGGGGGCGCTGCTGCTGGGAATGCTGATCCTGACCAACGTGGTAAGGATCGTGTTATGTATCCTCATCCCCTATCTTCAGGGCGCAAGGGTGGGAGAATTCCTGTTTTCCAGCTATAATACCCATCATGGCTACGACTACCTCATCACCAATTACCTGTTGATCTTTGATAAGCTGGATCTCTTCGGGGCCGGACTGCTGATTGCCTGGTTCTATTATAACAGGGAGAAGTATCAAAAGGTGTTTTCAAAATTATTCCACCCGTTGGTGCAGGTGGTAATGCTGGTCTTATTTGTCATCTACCTGCTCTCCGTCTACGACCCCACCAATTTTTTCTATATCCTTTTTATCGACCATTTTATTTGTTTTATTTTATTCGGATATATCCTGCTGGCAGCGGTGGCGGAGAATTCTATCTTTCACCTGGAATATCCGTTGTTGAAGACGCTGGGTAAGATCTCGTATGGTATTTACCTGTTCCATACGGCTGTCCTGCAGTTCTCCCTGGTCTTTTTTAAAAAGCTCATCAGACATCCCGGGTCGCATCTCATCTATGATGTGCTCTATCCCTTATTCGGGCTGACGGCTACCTGTGTCGTAGCTTATCTTTCCTACAAGTATTATGAAAGCTGGTTCCTGAAGAAGAAGGATAAATTCTCTTTTATCCTCAGCGGCGCCAGCGCCAAATCATAAAAGAAGAGGCCGTCTCCCTTATTTTTGAGACGGCCTCTTCTTCTTTATAGTGATATCTTATTATCAGAGTTTGAGGATCTGACGGCTGTCGATCTTGTTCTGACCCTGTACGATGGTGAGCTGATATACACCGCCCGGGAGATCGCTGAGGCTGGTCTGATGGAAGCCCTGTGCCAGGCGCATTGTCTTTACTACCTTTCCGCTCATGTCGTTCAGCAGGATCGTGATATTATCTTCCTGTACCACGATGTTCAGCATATCCCTGACCGGATTGGGGCTTGTCTGAACGATAACGGCTTTGCCTTTGCCGAAGTTGACGACACGGACGAGGGAGAAATTGCTCTTTCCGTCCAGGTCGGTCTCAGCCAGGCGGTAGTAGTCAAATCCCTGCAGGTTGGGATTGACGTCTGTGAACGAATAGCTGGAGACGGACGAGCTGTTGCCTTTGGCGGTTACCGTACCGATGGGGGCAAAGTTCACCCCATCCGTAGAACGCTGGATGGTGAAGTGGGAGGTATTGCTCTCCTGCAGGGTGGTCCAGGACAGGTGAGCCTGGTCGCCGTCGGCTGTGACGGTGAAGCTGCCCCAGGTGAGGGGGAGCAGTACAATCCGTTCAACGGTGACGTTATTGCTATTATAGGTGAGATTGCCTAAAGTCGCCGGAAGATTGACAGCCGCAAATGTGCCGGTAATATTGCCGGCGCTGGTCACCAGGGTGTATACGGTGGTGGTGGGGTCCCCATGTCCATTGTCCACTACCGTCAGCGTTGCACCGGAGATGTTGGTGGTGGTGGTGAAACCTAGCTGGCTATACGTAGTGCCGGCGGTGGGGGTGCCTCCTCCGGGGTTGATCGTCAATTCAAAGGTGGGGGTTCCGGTTATGGCAATGGTCGGAGTGGTCGTGAGTACACCGGAAGTGGTTTTACCATTACCGGGAGAGACCGTACCGTTGGAGCCGGCTGTCGTACCTGCAAAAGCCACGGTCCCGACACCCTTCACCGTTCCGTTATTCGTAAAGGCGATAGCGCTGGACTCCGAGAGGACGAGGGAGGGATCTACCAGGTAGATAATGCCGCCCGCGGCATTGGTCAGCGTACCGGTGGCATCGGTCGAGATGCTGACGGATCCGGTAGCTTGTATGGCAATCGAGTCGTTGTTGACGACGGTAGCGCCCCCCAGGAGGAAAAGATTGCCGTCGACCCAGTTGATGAGGTTGTTATTGGTCAGGGTATTGGTCTGCACACCGGAGATCTGTGAAAAATTCACCGTTCCGTTATTAAAGGCCGTGACGCCGATGACAGAGGAGACGGTGACCGTGATAACGCCATTATTAGTAAAAGTACCGGCGCCGGATAAGGTCTGATGATTCTCTATGAGAACCGTTCCGTTATTAGTCAGGCCAAGGCTATTCAATGTAGTGGAAAAGTTGCCGTTTAAATCGAGGGTACTGCCCGCGTCCACGAGTACGTTATTGATCGTAGTAGCGGTTGACACGGTTACCGTATGAGGGCTGCGGACCTCAATAGCCTCGGTGCCAACGGGCGGCGGCGTGGCAGCTGCGCCCCAGCTTCCTGCGTTAAAGGTTTCCCAGGTGGCTGCTGTATTCCAGTCCCCGGTAGCGGCACTCCGATAATCACCATTGGCTTGCGCGAAGGCGGTTCCGGAGTTTAGCAATAAGAAAAACAGACAGCTCGTTAGAAGTGTAAATTTCATTTTCATTCGCTTGTTTTTTGCGGTTAAAAATCAAAAGGACAACGTGAATTGACGTCTTTTACGAAGGATAATGAGGATTGGTCTTTGAGAAGGATAGTGAATTGGGCCGGAGAAGGTCAGAATATTAGTCCGGCTTACGGGTTGTAAATATAGGTTAAAGAAAGTTACAGACAAATCCTTTGTCCTGATTCCCCTCAATTTGAGAAAAAAAACAGCTATAATGTAGTAAATTTACGGCCAAACCCGAACAGATGAAACGCAGAAGCGCCATTAGGCTGAGTCTTGGTCTTGCCGTGGGAGGAGCCCTTGGTTTCGGCGGCATAAAAGGATATCAGCTGTACAAACACCCTGATTTCCGGGTCCTGGAAGAACATCAGGGACTGCTGGATGACCTGGCGGATACCATCATCCCGGCAACGGATAGCCCCGGAGCCAGGGATGCCGCGGTAGGGGGTTTTATCCTGAAAATGGTTCGGGATTGTACCGATAAGAAAAGCCAGAATAATTTTATCAGGGGCTTCATGGATCTGATGGAGCGGACCGGTGAAAAGGAGGGGACTTCCGGAAAAGCGGGTAGCTCTTTCGGACAGCGATCATTAGCCGAAAGAACAGCGATTTTAGCCCATTTCGAGCAACAGGGCAGGCCTTATTCCGGGACCCTGGGTAAAGTACAGCATCGGCTGGCGGGCGACTCCTTTTTTACGATCCTGAAAAGATATACCATTCTGGGCTATTGCAGCTCCAGGCGGGGAGCCACGGAAGGATTGCGCTATGATTATATACCGGGAAGGTATGACGGTAATGTACCGTTACAGCCCGGGCAGCGGTCCTGGGCGACTCAATGACCAGCGGAAAACTTTATGTAACCCAAACCTAGTTGAAATCATGGGAGATCCCCGTCAGGACATTCATCTCAACACAAAGGCAACTGAGCAGCACACCTACGACGCGATTGTGATCGGGTCCGGTATCAGCGGCGGGTGGGCCGCCAAAGAGTTATGCGGGAAGGGCCTGAAGACCCTTTTATTGGAGAGGGGCAGAAATGTCGAGCATATTAAAGATTATCCTACCGCCTCCCTGAATCCCTGGGATTTCGAGCATCGGCTGCACAATGCCGAAAAGGATAAAGAGGATAATCCCATTCAAAGCCTGCAGTACGACGAAGGCAACAAGCATTTTTTTGTAAAGGATAAAGAGCATCCCTATACCCAGGCGTCTCCCTTCCATTGGATAAGGGGCTACCAGGTAGGGGGAAGATCGCTTACCTGGGGCCGGCAATGTTACCGGCTGAGTGATCTGGACTTCGAGGCCAACGCAAAGGACGGTATCGGAGTTGACTGGCCGATACGATATAAGGATATCGCACCCTGGTATGACTATGTCGAACGTTTTGCAGGTATCAGCGGGCAGGCGGAAGGCCTGGCGCATCTGCCGGACGGAGAATTCCTGCCCCCGATGGAGATGAATGTCCTGGAAAGGCATTTTAAAGAGACCGTTTTCAAAAAGATCCCCGGCCGCTGTGTGACGATAGGGCGGACAGCCAACCTCTCCAGGGGCTGGGAGGGAAGAGGTCCTTGTCAATACCGGAATTTATGCAGCCGGGGTTGTCCTTTCGGGGGCTACTTCAGTAGTAATGCCGCTACCATTCCCGCAGCCCTGGCCACGGGTAATTTAACGCTGAGACCTTTCTCCATCGTGACGGAGATCCTTTATGATGCGGAGCGGAAAAGGGCTACGGGGGTTCGTGTACTGGATACGGTAACCCACCAAACGGTTGAGTTTTATGCAACCATCATTTTTTTGAATGCCTCCACGATAGCTTCCGCCATGATATTGTTAAACTCCCGGTCGGCAGCTTTCCCCGAAGGCCTCGGAAATACCAGCGGCCAGGTAGGACATAACCTGATGGACCATCATTTCCGGGTAGGAGCGGAGGCTGACTACCCCGGTTTTGACCAGGAATATTATATTGGCCGGCGCCCCAACGGCATCTATATCCCCCGGTTCAGGAATATCAGCCCTGCCACTGCCCGAAAAGATTATATCCGGGGATTTGGCTATCAGGGCGTGGGTTTTCGCCGTCTCTGGAGTGAGACGGGCGAGCAGATCCCCGGTTTCGGAACGGACTTCAAGGATCGTCTTACCCGTCCCGGACCCTGGGCCATGTGGATGAGTGCCTGGGGAGAGACCCTGCCCTATTATGAGAACCGGGTAGAGCAGGACCCGGGGAAAAAAGATAGTTGGGGGCTGCCGCTGGCAAAGATCTATTTCCAGTTTAAGGACAATGAAGCGGCCATGCGAAAAGATATGAAGGAATCCGCCGTAGAGATGCTGACCATCGCGGGTTTTTCCAATATCACTCCTTTTGACTATCATTCCGTGGGTGGAGATTGCGTCCATGAGATGGGCACGGTCCGGATGGGGAAAGACCCGAAGACCTCCGTCCTGAATGAATGGAATCAGCTGCATGATGTAAAAAATGTTTTTGTAACGGACGGCAGCTGTATGACCTCTTCCGCCTGTCAGAATCCATCGCTCACGTACATGGCGCTCACTGCCCGCGCATGCGATTATGCGGTGACCGCTCTCAAAAAGGGAACTCTTTATGGTTAGGTTTTTTATACAGACCCTGTTGCTATGCTGGTTCGCTTTTGGCGGTTACAGCCAGGACCGGGTGCCCGCCTCTTCTGCCGCTGTTCCCAAATACACGGTGGGAATGGGGGAATACCAATGTTTTATCCTTAATAACACCACCGGCAAATTATATGGCATCAGCAGTAACCTGCGTCTTATTGCGACGGGAGACAACTCCGGTGAACCGGGACTGCCCATCCTGGTAGCCATTCCTCCTCCGCTGACGGTAAAAGCTGTCGCCTCCGGTCTGCACAACAGTGTGGCGGTAGATAATAATGGCGAGGTATGGACCTGGGGGTCCAATGAGAACGGGCAGGCAGGAAATGGCAGTATGGAAAACCCCGAAGATAATTACCCGCACAAAATAACAAAAGACAGCCTGGGCAATCCTTTTACCCGGGTGACCCAGGTAGTGTGCTGGGCCAATCAGTCGGCAGAAGGCTGCCTGGCCCTCAAATCGGATGGGACCGTCTGGATCTGGGGAAAGACCGGGGGCGGGTTCCGGGGAAACGGGTTATATGGTCAGCCCAATCCGAGGCCTGTACAGATCAACCTACCCGATCACAAAAAGATCGTAAAAATTGTAGCCGCCGAGATCGTGCTGGCCCTGGCATCCGACGGCAGCGTCTGGACCTGGGGCGGAGACAACCGCAAATTCCTGTTGGGTACTTCCGGCGTTGATTTCAGGACCCCGGGACGGGTACAACTCCCGCAACCCGCAAAGGATATTGCCGGGGCAAGTTATGTCAGCTACGCCTTAGGGGTCAATGGCAAATTATATGGCTGGGGTTATGCCGGCTCCTATATGGGCATCGGTACCGAAGGATATGCCGGTAATACGCCGGTAGCCCTACCCAGGGATCTTAGCAATGACCTGAAGCTGCCGCGTCCGGTTGTTGCGGTGACTACGAATAGTGTGTCCACGCATGTTATCCTGTCTGATAGTACCTTGTGGGGTTGGGGGGACAACGCGACGGGCTGTGTAGGCAATGGAGAGGAGCTGGATTATTCCACGCATATCCCTCCCTATGCATGGGACTTCGGCCCGGCTCAGTTACTGGTGCAAAAACCCGTACACCTCGCACCGATGGTACATAACTTCACCCATGTATTCGGAGGCAGCGCCTACATATTTTATACCTATGCGGAAACGGCCACCGGACAACTATATTCCTGGGGAAGAAATAAAGGCGGTGTCCTGGGGAATGGTGTAGTGGGAGCCAGTTCGCAGATCATGTCCGTATACCCGACTTCCTGGGACGTGCCCGCCGTCACGGCTGTAGATCCTTTTGCGTTGAGGACTAGTGTCCTGTCAACTTCTCCTCATTGTTTACTTCATCCCGAAGGCAGTCCTTGTAATGAATATAAGATACCTGAAAATAAATCTCCTCTTGCAGATGCAGGTGCTGCCCGGCAAATAACGTTGCCGGCCAATTCCGTGACCCTTGATGGCTCGGCCTCCCGTGACTCCGATGGTAAGATCGTATATTATAAATGGTCGAAGACCTCCGGTCCCGCCGGTGCAAAGATTACAAGTCCCGCTAGTGTCACGACTTCCATAACGGGCCTCACCCCCGGAAGCTACGTGTTTACACTGAAGACGACAGATAATGGATGGGCCACCGACAGTGCAAAAGTGCGGATAACCGTAACAGGTCGGGTCGCTCGTTAATTAAATGTTATCACTACATATTAAAATAAAGCGTTAATAGTACACTTCATGGAGCAAGTTTTAACCGCCTGCGGTCTTTACAAAAAATAACCGAAAATATAACCGTGATCGATTGCATCTTGGTATAGTTCTTGTGAATTATACCAAGAATTTTTCTTACCCCTTCCTACACCGGCGATAGTCTGCCACTCACCTTATCATTGAATATTAAAAGCCATTTTTTCAGAATCATTTTCTGAGAGTAATCTCTATTTTAAAAAATATAAATCCGGTATTTTCTAAAAGTTTAAAATCCAATAATGTTAAGGCTTATGAGAAATTTTACAAATCGTAAGATGCTGCTTATGTCTACTCTGATGACTTATGCGCTGTCTGTTACTTTCATCTTAACTTCCTTCGGCCAGAGTGAGGCCAACAATCCTGTCACGTACGACACTACTATTACTGAAAAAGCAAATGGCGAAGGGCCCTTCACCTGGAATGTGAGGATCACCCGTCAGAAAACCGACGCCTCTCTTCGCCCGGTTATTTTTTCCATGCCCGGTTCCGGAGAAGTGGGCACCGATCCTTCCATGCTAACGCTGTATGGGCCGCACTATTGGCTGCTGAATGGATGGGATGGAGGTGTGAAGCTGGGCAACGGAACCCATTATCCCATCATTATTACCGTGCAGCAACCGGGCGCCAATATGCGCCCCTGGCATTTGAAAGCGGTGGTGGAGACCTTATTAAATACACTACCTATCAAGAAAGGCTCCGTCCATGTGGCGGGTCTGAGCCAGGGATCCTACGAGTGGGGAGAACTGATCAGCTATGCAGCTTCCTCCGGGGATGAGACTTCGATGAGTGAGATAAAAAGCTGGGTGAACCTGGAAGGCGTAGGTCCCGGGGATAATTTCTCCGGATACAACCAGCCTTATCCTGCCGTATTCGGAACCTGGGCTTCCAAATATGGAGGCCGCTTCTTCGGACTAGAAGGCACGCAGGACTCGCGGAATATCTGGCAGATCTCACAAGCCATGAATGCAGCCAAAGCCAACTCCGCTTATTTCTCGTATGAGAATATCGGCGGCGGCGGACATTGTTGCTGGAATTCGATGTATGATCCTTCCGTGACCAACTGGCAGGATGTTGCTCCCATCAAGAACGTCAATATCGTAGCTTCTACGAATCCGGCCAGCACGATGGGCGACTATTATGTCAACCCGTCCACGGGCACCAATATTTTTCAATGGATGCTGAGACAAGGGGATACGGCAATGGCGTCCAGCAGTGCCACGACACCGCCGTCCTCGCCATCCATACCACCGCCTACCATTACGATCGGCGGTGCTGTTAGCATCACCCTTCCCACCAACTCGGCAACCCTTACCAGCTCGGCAACGGCCGGTACCGGCACCACGATCCATTCGGTGAAATGGTCGCAGGTCAGCGGGCCCAACACGGCAGGTATTACCAGTCCTACCTCCTGGAACACGGCAGTTACAGGACTCATTGCCGGTACCTATACATTCCAGGTGGCTGTTGCAGATAATGCAGGCAATACCTCTACCGCCAAACAGACTGTGACGGTGAAAGCGGCGGCGATAGCGCCCCTCCTTACGATCATCGGAGCCCAGACCATTACGTTGCCCATTAACGCAGTGACGATCAGCGGCACGGCCACCGCGAAGGTGGGAGGATACAGCATTCATTCCGTCACCTGGTCGCAGGTCAGCGGTCCGAATACGGCGAAATTCGGTACGCCGACCTCCTGGAGCACGACGGCTACAGGACTGGTAGCCGGATCCTATGTGTTCAAGATGACCGTTACGGATAATGGCGGCGGCGTCTATACGGCTACCACCAATGTGACGGTGAAGTCGCTGACATCCCTGATAGCGCCCCTTCTTACCATCATCGGGGCCCAGACCATTACGTTGCCCACCAGTGGGGTAACGCTGAGCGGCACGGCCGCTGCGAAGGTGGGAGGATACAGCATTCACTCCGTCACCTGGTCGCAGGTCAGCGGCCCGAATACGGCGAAACTCGGCACGCCGACCTCCTGGAGCACGACGGCCACGGGAATGGTAGCCGGATCCTACGCATTCAAGATGACCGTGACGGATAATGGCGGCGGCGTCTATACGGCCAACACGAATGTAACGGTCAATGCGGCAACAGCGACAACAACATCTCCCACATCCTCTACAGCAAAAATATTCGTCGCACCGGGAGAATACCAATGTTTCTTCATCGATCAGAACAAAAAACTGTTTAGTGTCGGCACCAACCTCAGGACCCAGGGCGTCAACGCTACCGGTACGCCCGGTGCGACACTGGCCGTCGCAGTGCCTTCCACGCTGACCTTCAAGACGGCGGCGGCGGGGTTACATGGCGGCGCTGCGGTGGATAATAATGGTAATGTCTGGACCTGGGGCGATAATGACCAGGGACAGTCCGGAAATGGCACCACCTCGACGGATGGGCAGCTGACCCCTGTACAGGTCACTACGGATGCCTCCGGTAATACCTTCACCGGTGTCACGGCTTTAGCTGCCTATTTCGCCGGCAATGTCAGCAGCGGATGGTATGCCATCAAGTCCGACGGTACCCTCTGGGTATGGGGACAGACCCTGGGCGGCATGGCGGGCAATGGCACGACCGGCAGTTCGGCCCAGACCCGGCCCATCCAGGTGCCGGTGCCAGGCGGCAGGAAAGTAGCGCAGGTAGTAGCCGGCGATCACCCCATTGTCCTCTGTACCGATGGCACCGTATGGTCCTGCGGAGGGTATGGTTCCAGCTCGCCCAACCTGGGCTTCACCGTCTCCGGTACTAACTACCTGACCCTGCAGCAGCTGGCTGGCCTTACGGGGATCACGCAAGTCGCCGGCGGCGGAACTTTCAACTATGCGCTGAAATCCGATGGAACTTTATATGGATGGGGCTATTATGGTTACTATATGGGCAATGGCTCCACCACCAATAATATCCCGCTCTATGTACCAACGGCCCTCAATGCCAAGCTCAACCTGCCGTATCCTATCAAGAGCATCGTTACGGACATGGTGTGTACGCACGTCATTTTATCCAATGGCACCTTGTGGGGATGGGGAGACAATGCGCAGGGCGGTATCGGCAATGGCAAAGAGCTTGACTTCTCGAAGACAACAGCTCCTTATGCCTGGGATTTCTATCCGGCAGAGCTGCTGCAGTTCAACCCCGTGCAGATCACCAACCGCACTGACTTTGTGGCGGTATTTGCTACCCAGCCTTTTGTATTCTATACGTATGCAGAGACGGCTGATGGCACGCTGTATTCATGGGGCAGGAATAAAGGGGGCGTGGTAGGCAATGGCATCGTCGGTTGTTCCGATGTAGCGGCTACCTATCCCAATTCATGGGATGTGCCGACGGCTACTATCGTCACACCGCTGGCGATAACCCAGACCACCATGGTGCCCTCCCCTTACTGTATTGCACATCCGACTACTTCTCCCTGTAATTCGTGTGCGCTGACCAATGTCGTCAGCGGCAGCACCATCCCCCGCGCGGCTCAGCTAACAGAAGATAGCCTCGGTAGCCAGGTCGTCACGAGAGAGCAGCTCCTGGTATATCCCACGGTTACGAACGGAACGCTGAATGTCCGGATCGTCAGCGACACGAACGGTAATGTGCGCATAGGCATCTATGACCTGAATGGAAGGATGGTACAGGAAGAACAGACAGCCAAACAGGATACCTACCTGGATAAGACCCTCAGCGTAGGACGGTTACCGGCAGGCATGTATGTTATACAGGTCGTCATCGGCGACAGAAAGAGAATGTTGTCGAAGTTTATAAAACAATAACAGATTATAGGACGATGGACAACAAAAAGAGAGAGCTTCTAGAATAGAGGCTCTCTTTTAATTTTTTTATACAGGTACACCAAGGTCCATGAACCATAGAGGATCATAAAGGGATGTGCAGGGTATACGTACCGGGGGATGGCGACCAGCAGGGTGGGAATGGCGGTAGCGATAAGAAAGGGCAGGATCAACATCGATCTGTTGTAATTCGTCCAGTTTTTCCACCAGCCAAAAAGTCCGAAGAAGAAAAGGAAAAAATTACAGGCTCCCAGCATGATCCTGGAAACAGGGGCGCGGAAACCATCTGCGGAAGAAGCATAAAAACCCCATAGTTCCCAGAAATTGGCCACCCGTTGCTTAAGGAATTCGACCGGCTGTGCTTTCATGTGATCCAGGAACATTTTCGTTGCTTTGGCGGAGGTGTTGATCTCCGGATATTTTTCCCCGATACGGAAATCGATATGATTGCCGTAGGCTGTGACGGCATACATGATGTTGATCCGGTCATTGCCTTCAATGGAGAAAACGCCCACCTTCCAATAGCAGTAGAGACCTTCCAGCACGATGGGCAGAAAGGCCCCCGCCAGAAGGGTATAATTGACTCTCTTCAGCCAGTTGGTCTCCTTTCTCACAAAAATAGCTTCCAGCGCCACCAGTAAAATAAAGACGGGGCCGATATTGGTTCGCACGATGGTGGCCATGCCAAAGAAGATACCGCACCACCAGTATTGTTTTTTATAATAAAAATAATAGGCTCCCAGCAGGAAGAAAATGGTGGGCATCTCGGACATGATCCAGCGTACATAATTGAGCTGAGGAGGGAAGATGGCCAGGATAAAGGCGGCCACCAGTCCCACGGATACGCTGTTAAACACTCTTTTGCCGATATCGTAAACGAACCAGACGGTAAGGGTGGACATAATGATATTCAGCCATAATAAGATAGTCGCGGAGCTAAGAGGGCCGGGGGCCAGGAGTTTGACAAAGGCAACGATAAAGGGATATCCGTTGGGGAAATAGTTTAGATAACGTCCCATGAGGATGATCTCCGCCTGCCGGTAATATTCGTAGGAGTCCCGGTGCATATGGATCATAGAGGTAAAAAAAGCTATGATGATCCTTAGCAGGATACTCAATGCGAGAATACCCACCAGGACTTTCGGCGCATTTTTGTCGCTGATGGGCTCCGATGACGTGAGTTCCTTCATGTTGGTCATACTAAGTTGTTTTATTGGCAAAAAAAGGTTCCTGTTCTAGCGGAAAGGTTTGAAAAACGAGGCGGTGCCCAGCTGCAGCATGGGTCTGTCCCCACTGGTGTCCCCATAGGCATAGATCTCCCGGAAGTCGGCCAGATCATATTCCTGCCGTATCCGGTTAACTTTTTCCTGGCCGTGACAGTTGGCTCCCAGGATCCTGCCGGTGAGGACCTGTTCTTCGGTCGCTGCCAGCCGGGTTGCGATCAGTGTAGCCTGCACCTGTTCCGCCCAGGTCCGGATCCAGTTTTCCGGGGAGGCGGAGACGATGACCACGGCAAACCCCCTCTCCCGTAGCTTTTCGATCTCCTGCAGGGCTTTGGGCCGGATCAGTCCCGGCAGGACGGCTTTACCAAACTGGTCGCAGGACTCCTGGAAACGGGAAAGGGACCAATTGCTGAAAAAGAACTGCAACACTTTTTCCTTAGCCTGCTGGTTGGAAATGAGTTTCACCTTATAGGCCAGCACCCAGGGGCTGGTCAGCAGGAATCCCAGGTAGAACAGAAGGGACCCTCTGCTGAATTTTATAAACTCCAGCAAAGTATCTTTTGTCGTGATGGTACCGTCGAAGTCAAAAAAGGCGATACGTTGGTTCATCGGTTAATAATTATGGGGGATAAGGTTCCTCAAAGTTTCAGTTTTTTGAACAGGAACTCAGGGATACATTTTATGATGAACATGATCCAGCGCCAGAACCATTTTACATAGATCACATTCTTTTTCTTCCCGATGGCCTTATAAATGTCGTCGGCTACTTTTTCCGGGGTGGCCGTCAGCAATTTGGGAAGGGGCAATCCTTCCGTCATACGGGTATAGACGAATCCCGGCTGGACCGTTAGCACATGAACCTGCTGGTGGTAGAGATGGTTGCGCAGGCCGGAAAGGTAGGCGGTAAAACCCGCTTTGGCGCTGCCATAGAAATAATTGCTCTGACGTCCTCTTTCACCGGCTACAGAGCTGATGCCTGCAATGATACCTTTGTGCTGCGAAGCATAGTAGTTGGCTACTATATTCAGGATGGAGACAGCCCCGGTGTAATTCACCTGTATGATCCTTTCGCATTCCGCCCAGTCCGATGCGGCAGCCTGCTGATGGCCAAGGTAGCCGAATACGCAGATCGTGAGATCTGGCTTTGGATCCAGGGAGGCAAAGAAAGCGGCATGTTTTGCGAAATCCCCTGCGTCGAATTCATATAAGGAAGCGGAAATCCCGTGCCGGATGGCCAGATCAGATCGCAGTGGATCGAGCCGCGCTGCGTTTCGTGCGGCCAGTTGAATGTCGTAGCCACAGCGAGCGAATTTTTGAGCCAAGGCAACGGCCATATCCGAACTGGCGCCGAGAAGTAGAAGGGTGGGCATGCGGGGGTGATGAATTAATTGGGTTTCGTTAACAATAAACGATCGGATTGGATAGAACGGATCTTTCCTTCCGGATCATATTTTCTCAGGATGGACTGGAAGCGGGGCAGGTCTTTGTAGCCGGCCTGTAAGATGTCCGGCTTCATACGGGCATCTTTCGATAGATAGATCCGGCCCCCAAACCTCAGCACGAGTGTATCCAGCTCATCGAGGAATTCGAAGAGACCGGGCCGGACGGGAAAGTCCAGGGCCAGGGTATACCCTTCCATGGGGAAACCGATCAGGCTTTCCTGTTTGCCGAATAATTTGAATACGGCCAGAAAGGAGCCCAGTCCTTTATCATTGATCCGGTGCAGGATCTCGACCAGTCCTTCTTTGTTTTCCTTTGGCAGCACGAACTGGTATTGAATAAACCCTTTTTTCCCATACCCCCGGTTCCAGTGAAGGATGACATCCAGGGGGTAAAAAAAAGGTTCGTAATTAACGACATTGTTGATCTCCCTTTTCAGGTTCTTCCGGTAATACAGGGAATTGAATGCCTTGACCGTGAAAATGTTCAGCACCCAGGAGGGAAGGGTGAAAGGGAAAACGAACTGCTTCTTTTTAGGCAGCCGGAGGGGAGCCGCTTGTTGTTTTTCATTCAGATCGCCTGGTTTAGCATGTTCTCCCAACATCAGGATGCTGCGTCCGAAAGCTTTTCCTTTTCGCAGACAGTCGATCCAGGCTACGGAATAAGTATAGTCTTTAAATTCATCAAAGAGCCGGAGCAGTTCCTCCAGGTTAGCCGCTTTGATCTGTTTCTGGCGGATATAGGAGGTCTCGATCTTTTTCAGATGGAATTTTATACGGGTGATGACCCCGGTAAGTCCCATACCACCGCAGGTGGCTTCATAGAGGTCCGGCAGCAGGTCAGGACCGCAGGTGGCGATGCTGCCATCTGCCAGTAAAATATCCATTTCTTCCACGTGATGGCTGAAACAGCCGTCAACGTGATGATTTTTCCCATGGACGTCGCTGGCCACCGCTCCGCCGACCGTGATAAACTTCGTTCCCGGCGTCACAGGGAGAAACCATCCTTTCGGGACGATGACTTCCAGGATCTGATCCAGGGTGATGCCGCTCTGGCATTCGAAGATACCATGAGGGATGTCGAAGGAAAGGATCTTGTCGAACCGGGTTGTGGTGAGGGTGTTGGCAGCCAATGAGGCATCTCCATAACAGCGACCGTTCCCCCGGGGAATAAAATGATTGGTGGTCCGTACATATTGACGCATCTCCTCCAGGTAGCTGAAGTTACTTTCGTCACTTTCCGTGACGGGATAGTTCCCCCAGTTCGCAATTTCCTTCTTCATAATCTCTCAGTACTATTATTTAAATATGGTTATATTTTTAGAATATAAGATCAGGATAAAACTGGCGATCCAAAGGAGAAGTGTAACCTGGATAAAACGGTCTTTATAAAGGATCTTAGTGGGTGAGCCTGAATCAGCTGTCACGTAAATAATGCTAAGATATCTCATAATTCCAGCTAATACAAAAATACAAGTATAATAAAGCCGGGAAGTGCCCATCCGCTGAACGGTCTCTTCGGACATGGTATACATGAAATAAGCGACGACGATGACGGCGCAAACCAGGGCCAGCAGGACATTCAGCAATTCCAGGTTGTATCCCTTGATGGATTTGCGCATATCTGTGCCCGAACTGAGCTTCAGCAGGACGTCGTCCCTTCTTTTCCCGATGGCCATGAAGACCGCCAGCAGAAAAACCATGATGATGATCCATTCGGAGAGAGGGACGTAGGAAACAACGGAGCCGCCTTTTATACGAAGGACAAAACCGATGGCGAGGATCATGATATCCAGGATGGCGATGGATTTCAATCCCAGGGAGTAAGCGAGATTGATGAAAAAATAGATGGCGACGACGAAGAGGAATTTATCCCGGATCCACCAGGAGAGCCCGAACCCCAGGAGGAGCAGCAGACCGCAGATGATGAGAGCAGCAGTAGGAGAGACAGCGCCGGAGGCCAGCGGTCGTTTGCATTTAATGGGGTGTTTGCGGTCATCTTCCCTGTCCCGGTAGTCGTTGATGATATAAATGCTGCTGGCGATGCAGGAAAAGGCAATAAACCCATAGAAGACGCTGACCAGCTTGTCGGGGTTGAAAATTTCGCGGCCAAAGAACAAGGGGATAAATAAGAAAAGATTTTTAGCCCAATCTTTAGGTCTTAAGAGTTTAAGGTACGCCACAGCATTAATTTATCGTGACAAAATACAAACAAAAAGACAAAAACTATAATATTGCGCTTAAATAATATAATAAGTTAATTTCCCGTTTGTCTCAAAATCTAACGGACGCCTAACCGTAAAATTGTAATCATGACGCGCAATTTGTCCGCCAAAGCCGAAATCCTCATCATTGTGTTGCTGGCCTGTGTTCCGATGTTGATCCACCTTCCTTACCGGGTAAATATTTTTCTTTCCTGGGAGGGGGCTTACCGGATGAGCCAGGGGCAGTTGCCGTTCCGGGACTTTGGTATTCCGCTGGGAGGTATGTACTGGGTGATACCTGCCCTTTTCTTCAAGCTATTCGGAGCTAAGCTGATCACTCTTGTCAAAGCGCAGGTCTTTATCAATATAGTCGCAGGTCTTTCCTTCCGGTCTATTTTAAAAAGTTTGTCGGTGAATACAGGCGTCAGGCTGGCGGCTGTATTACTTTTCTGTATCTCTTATTCCTTTTTCAATTTCTGGCCCTGGTACAATCACTCTGTCATCTTCTATGAGCTGGTGGCCCTGGCCCTGCTGTTCCGTTATATCCGTTCAGGTGACGGGGCCGTGCCCGCTGGCCGGCAAGGGGCAGGGGTTCAGGGGCAAATGGGTAGTGCAGGGACAACCCATGGCCGGTTTGCCTGGGCCTGGCTCAGCGCCTCCGCCCTTTTTCTTTGTTTTTCCTTTCTCACCAAACAGGACGGAGGGGGAATGGCCTTTATGATCGCCTTTGCCGTGTTGCTGGTATACAGCGCCATAGGACGCAACTGGAAACCGCTTCTCCTCTTTACGGGATCCTATGTGGCGGCGCTGCTGCTCATCATTGCTCCCTTCTTAAAATATGGCTTTGGCTATTGGTTCAACCATGGTCAGGCGCCTCACACGGCCCGTGTATCCGCCTTTGACATTACGGAGGAATTTCTGGGAGCCAGCCAGTGGATCAAATTCTATCTTTTCCTGTTGGTAGTCCTGATCCTGGTGCGTTACCGGGGCCGGGCGAGGGCTTCTTTAAAGGATGACAGAAAGGAGATCCTGCTGGTGGTCCTTACGCTGGGCATTCTCGGAGAGGCTGCTATATTCCAGGTGACCAGCTATACGCCTCCTGATAACAATATCTTCTTTCACAGTTTTGCCTTTGCCGCGGTCCTTACCTTACTCCTCCCGCTGTTGAAGGTGGACCTGGGTACGGGCCGGTGGGTTGTCATTTTATCGGCGGGTGTGCTTCTCTGGTGGAGCGGCACCTGGTGGAAGTATACGGCGCGGGTAGCTGCGAAGTTGTTACCGCACCGGGAACAGGCGAAGTCAGCCACGGGAGAAAATGTGGTGAACCGGTCGACCTATATGATCAACCGGGATACGGCCGGGGATATCCCCATGGACCAGTGGGTGGAGTGTGGTCTGCCGGGCTTTGAAAGGATCAGCATGCCGGCGCCTACCGTAGCTGGTATCCGGCGGCTGATGGATATGAAGCTGATAAAGGAGGGGAGAGGAGGGGGGCTGAAGGTCCTGAACATGTCGGAACTTACTCCGTTGGCGGCGGTAGTCCCCTTCGCCCTGGAGCGGAATGGCAGCCTCCCTTTGTGGTACCACCTGGGGGTGGGCATGTTCAACCGGCAGGCAGATACTTTTGAGACGAGGATCCGCGATCGTTATTATGACCTGGTGCTGTTCGAATATATTCCTACGCTGAATAATTTTTATCCTTTCCGGGTAAGGGATACCCTGAAGCAGTATTACCGGCAGGTGGACGCTTTTATGGCCCCCAGGCGGGGAGGGGAGACCATGGGCAATATCGAGGTCTTTGTCAGGCCGGCTGAACAATAGCTGGTAAATCCTGATTACTTTTGGCGAAATATTTTATTCATTAACACGGTAGCCTCCATACTTACCAGCCCGATTGAATACCTGAAAGGGGTAGGTCCCTACAGGGCAGACCTTTTGAAAAAAGAGCTGGAGATCTTCACTTTTAATGATCTGCTGGACCTTTTTCCCTACCGGCACCTGGACAGGACAAAGATCAATCTGATCCGGGAGATCACCCCGGAGACGGAGTATATCCAGGTCGCGGGCAGGATCACCAGCGTGGGGGTCCTGGGGGAGGCGAGGAGCCGGCGGCTGGTGGCAGAGTTGAGAGATGCATCCGGGGTGTTGGAACTGGTCTGGTTCCAGGGGATCAACGGCATGCAAAAATTACTGCAGGTCGGCGGTGAATACCTGGTTTTCGGCCGGACGGGCTATTTCCAGGGGACTCCCCAGATCACCCACGCTGAGATAGAGCCGTTTGTAAAAGATAAGACGGAGGGACAGGCATTTTTGGAGCCCATTTATCCAACCACGGAGAAATTGAAGGGGAAGGGGATGGGGGGGCGGCAATTGAGCAAGCTAACCCAGGTGTTACTGGGGCTTGTGAAGGAGAAAGACCTGCCGGAGAACCTGCCGGAGGCCGTACTGTCCTATCGGGACCCTGCAACGGGACAGCCCTTCCTTTCCCGGTATGAGGCTTACCGGCAGATCCATTTCCCCACGCATCCGGACCTTTTCCTCCGGGCCATGTACCGGCTGAAATTCGAAGAATTCTTTATCGCACAGTTGCGCCTGGGGCTGATCAAGTCCCGGAGACACCGGTATTCCCAGGGAGTGGCCTTTACCCAGGTGGGAGAGTTTTTCAATGGGTTCTACACCCAATATTTACCTTTTGAGCTCACCGGAGCGCAGAAAAAAGTGCTGAAAGAGATCCGGCGGGATACGGGCAGCGGCCGGCAGATGAACCGGTTGCTCCAGGGAGACGTGGGCAGCGGTAAAACCATCGTGGCGCTGCTGGCCATGCTGCTGGCCATAGACAATGGTTTCCAGGCCTGTCTGATGGCTCCTACGGAGATCCTGGCCCGGCAGCATTTTGAGGGCATTTCGGAGCTGCTGAAGGAGTTGCCCCTGGAAGTCAGGCTGTTGACGGGATCATCCAGATCCAAACAGCGGAAAGAGGTGTTGGCGGCAGCAGCGGATGGCAAGCTGCACATCCTGATCGGGACGCACGCAATTCTTGAAGACAGCGTCCTGTTCCAGCGGCTTGGCCTGGCCATCGTGGACGAACAGCACCGGTTCGGTGTGGCGCAGCGGGCCCGTCTCTGGAATAAGGCGACTATTCCCCCCCATGTACTGGTCATGACGGCAACTCCCATACCGAGGACCCTGGCCATGACGGCATACGGTGACCTGGATTACAGTGTTATGGACGAATTACCCCCCGGAAGGCAACCAATTACCACCGTCCATCGTTACGATGATAGGAGGCCACAGGTAATGGATTTTATCCGGCATGAGGTGGAGAAGGGGCGACAGGCCTATGTGATCTTTCCCCTGATCGAAGAGTCGGAGACCCTGGATTATGAGAACCTGATAAGGGGCTATGAAAACCTGAAAGCCTGGTTTCCCGAGCCGAGGTATTGGATCAGCCGGGTTGACGGCCGGCAGAGCCAGGCAGAAAGGGATACCAACATGCAACGTTTTCTCGCAAAGGACACTCAGATCATGGTGGCGACGACGGTGATAGAAGTAGGGGTGAATGTGCCCAATGCAACGGTGATGGTAGTCGAAAGCGCGGAGAAATTCGGCCTGTCGCAACTGCACCAGCTAAGGGGGCGGGTAGGAAGGGGCCGGGAGCAGAGCTTTTGCATATTATTAACAAGTCCCCGGCTAAACAAAGAGGCCCGTGAAAGGTTAAACACTTTATGCGCTACGAATAATGGCTTCAAAATTGCTGAAAAAGACCTGGAAATCCGGGGGCCCGGGGATATCGGAGGCACCCGCCAGAGTGGGATGCTGAATTTTAAGCTGGCCAATATTGTACAAGACAGGGAATTGCTGGAGCTTGCCCGGGAAATGGCGGAAAGGGTACTGGAAAAGGACCCTGATCTGACAGCGGAGGAGAACAGGGGATTGAAAGTTTTTTTGCAGGGGCAGCATGGGAAAACGCAGTGGAGTAAAATTTCTTAAACTCATATATATTGGGAAGAATCAGCCTTTTTGCCCTTTTGTTCACTTTCTCCGCCCTTCACCTCTCAGCACAGTCCGGTGGCTATTCTAACCTAGAATTTGTTGAGAACAAAGGACAATGGGATACTTCATTGGTAAAGTTCCGGGCCGAGATGAGCGCGGGGTCTTTTTTTATGCAGAAGAAGGGATTTACCGTCTTACAGCATGACACGTCCGATCTGAGGCGTATCCATGCCTTTCTTCATGGGGATCATGGGGTTTCCGGCGGGACAGGGTCCGGCAGCGGATCCGGAGGTAAAGCTGTTTCAAGTATAACAAAGAATAAACCCGGTACGCCCGACCAGGGAGGGGGCGGGTCCGGTGGGTCCGGCGGCGGGACCGGCGTCAACAGTACACTCCTGCATTCTCATTCTTACCGCGTCACTTTCGCGGGCGCCAGCGACGAGGTGGAGATCTCCCCCGACAAACCGCTTCCATCTTATAACAACTATTTCATAGGGGACCGTACGTCATGGATCTCCAACTGTAAACTATACCAGGGGGTCGTCTACAAAAATATGTACCCGGGGATCGACCTGCACTACTATACCGACAGGGGCTTTCTGAAATACGATATCATCGTACATCCGGGGGCGGACCCGGGACAGATCGCCATGAAATACGAGGGGCAGGACAAGCTGACCATAAAGAAGAACCAGGTCCTGGTGCAGACCTCCGTGGGTACGATGAAAGAGCTGGAGCCCCGATCGTACCAGTTGAATCAGCAGGGAAGGACGGAAGTGGCCTGTAGTTATTCGTTGGTGGATGGGAACACGATACGGTTCAAAATAAAGAATTATGATCCTGCTGCCACCCTGGTCATCGATCCTACAGAGGTATTCTGTTCATTTACCGGAAGTAAGTCGGACAACTGGGGATATACGGCGACCTATGATGGCTCGGGCAATTTTTATGCGGGGGGGATTGTACTGGATTATTCCCGGTCGGGCGGACCCAATGGGAATGGGTTCCTGGTGAGTCCGGGCGCTTTTCAGTCGACTTTCCAGGGGGGAGATGGCAGTGAAGGGGGTGGGGGACCGAATAACCCCGGATATGATTATGATGTGGCTATTATGAAATTCAGCTCCACCGGAGGCAGCCGGCTCTATGCTACCTACCTGGGAGGAGCGGGAGACGAGCAACCCCATAGTATGATCTGCGACGCTCAGGGTAACCTGATCGTTACAGGCAGAACTTCTTCCTCCAATTTCCCTACGTATCCTGCAGGGACCTTGACCTACGGGCCGGGCGGGGGATTTGATCTCTTTATTACAAAATTGAATGCCAGTGGCACCGGGCTGATAGGTTCCAGAAGGATCGGGGGATCCGGGGATGACGGGGTCAATTTCTCACCGAAATATGTCAATGCGGGCGGGGTAGGCACCCAGGAGCTGCGTCTCAATTACGGGGACGACGGCAGGAGTGAGGTGATCCTCGATGCCGCGGGTAATATTTATGTGGCGGCCTGCACCAAGTCCACGAATTTTCCAACCCAGGGGGCTTTTCAGCCGGCTTCCGGCGGTGGCCAGGATGGGGTCCTGCTAAAGACCACCCCGGATATCGGCACCATCCTCTTCAGCTCTTACCTGGGGGGTAGTGGCAGTGATGCGGCTTTTGTACTGGCGCTGAATCCCCTCAACAATAACATTTATGTAGGAGGAGGCACGATGAGCACGGATCTGAAGGGTACGGGCAATGGGACGGTGCTGCATGCCTCTAACCAGGGAGGAGTCGATGGCTTCCTCTCCATCGTTGCCAACAATGGCAGCAGCCTGCTGAAAACCACTTACTTCGGCACGTCGGGTACGGATATGATCTATGGTGTTCAATTCGATAAGGACGGCTTCCCTTACATCACGGGGACGACCACCGGGTTGATCACACCGGTAAACTCACCGTTTAATCAGAACAATAACCAGGCTGCCGGAAAACAATTTATTACCAAGCTGCAGCCTGACCTTTCCGCTGTCGTCTATTCCGCCAATTTTGGCCCTGGCAATACGACCTATCCCAATCTTTCGCCCACGGCTTTCCTGGTAGATCGTTGCGGGAATGTATATGTTTCCGGATGGGGTGGGGGCGTGGAGAAAACCGACGACTATCATAATGCCGGCACTACCGGTCTTGTGGTCACGACTAATCCTCTGAAGTCGACTACGGATGGGGAAGACTTTTACTTTTTTGTGTTGCAAAAGAATGCGGCCAGTCAGTTATACGGCAGTTTTTTCGGACAGACCAATGGGGCCTTCGGCGATCACGTAGATGGAGGCACCAGCCGGTTTGACAAACAGGGCATTATCTACCAGGCGATATGCGCCAATTGTTATGGGGGCGCCCCCTTTCCTACCACACCGGGCGCCTGGGCTTCGACCAACGGGACGGGGGTTAATGGCTGTAATGAGGCTGCCGTAAAGATCTCCTTCAATTTTGCGGGAGTGTCCGCGGGCATCAAATCCCAACTGGACGGAAGAGGGGACAGCCTGGGTTGTGTCCCGCTGCAGGTGACTTTCCAGGATACGATCCGGTCGGCGAAAAGTTATATCTGGAACTTTGGGGACGGCAGCGGTGACCTGAGCACAACGGATTATAGTGTCAACCATACGTATACCAGCACGGGCACCTTCCTGGTAACCCTCATCGCCATCGATTCGAACAGCTGTAATGTATCGGATACCGTGTACAAGAACATTACGGTGAAGAACAACAAGGCGGTGCTGGACTTTAAATATGCCAAGGTGGGACCCTGTGAATCGTTGAGTTTTGACTTTACGAATCTATCCACGGCTCCTCCGCCGGCACAGCCTTTCGGGGACAGCTCTTTTGTCTGGATCTTTGGTGATCAACCGAACAGGACCATCCCTGCGGGTCCGGTCGCCAGTGTCACCAACTATTCTTTCCCCGCGCCGGGTACGTACAATGTGAGCCTCATCCTGGTGGATACGAATTATTGCAACTATCCAGATACGCTGACCAAGCAGTTATATATAGCCGCTAATGTGAAAGCGCAGTTCGAGACGCCGCTTACGGGGTGCGCCCCTTATTCGGCTGTATTCAATAATACTTCCATTGCCGGGCAGCAGTACTTCTGGGATTTTGGAGATGGGACTACTTCTACGGACAGGACCCCTGCTCCTCATCTTTATGCTAACCCGGGGACCTATACTATCTTTCTCAGAGTGGTGGATTCCAGCACCTGTAATATTGCCGACTCCACCACGATAACCATCACCTTGCAGGGCAAGCCGGCATCTGACTTTAGTTTCGCCCCCAGTCCGCCGGTACCTAATACCCCGACCGTCTTCACCAACCTGTCTTCCCCGGATGCGGTGCGGTTCGTATGGATATTCGGGGATGGCAGCTCGGAGAGCAAAACAACGAGGGATACGGCTATTCATCAATATAATAAGACGGATACCTTCCAGGCCTGCCTGGTCGCTATCAATACGGCCGGCTGTGCCGATACCGTCTGTAAGCCGGTGGCGGTCCTGATCAATCCCCTGCTGGATGTGCCGAATGCCTTTACGCCCGGCCGGTTCGGGCAGAATGGCATCGTGAAGGTGGTTGGGTTCGGTATTCAGCATATGGTCTTCCGGATTTACAACCGCTGGGGCCAGATGGTCTTCCAGAGCAATGATCCTTATATCGGATGGGATGGCACGTATAAAGGCGCCCTGCAGCCGATGGATGTATATGCCTATACTTTGGAAGCGGAGTTCTCGGATGGCACACATGCCTCGAAGAAAGGCGATATAACGTTGATACGATAGTTGCTTATCGCTGTTTTTTTTCGTATATTGAAAAAAGGGAAATTTTGATAAAAAAGACCTTTATAGCGGGGTTGTTATGGATTGCTGCCGTCCTGCCGGGTTATGCCCAGGATGAGGCTTCCAATATTGAATTTGTGGAGAATAAAGGGCAGTGGGACCCCCGTGTAGACTTTAAAGGCGAGATGATGATAGGGGCTTTTTTCTTACAGAAGAAAGGATTTACGGTCCTGTTGCATAATGCCGACGACCTGGCCCGGATGAGCGGAGCTCACCATGGCATGCTGGGGCCTGTTCCGGGTGGAGATCCCGGAGGAGGGGGTGTCGGCAAGGGACAAAAAGCCGCCACCTCTACGGCGGCGGCGCCTTCAACGTCCGGAGCCCCCCCGGGGGGCGGCATTCCGGGAGATATCCTGATCCATTCCCATGCTTATACCGTCACTTTCCTGGGCGCCAATCCGGAGGTAGTGGTGATCCCGGACAAATCTCTGCCCAGCTATAATAATTATTTTATCGGGCATGACCCTTCCAAATGGGCCAGTCATTGCAGGATCTTCCAGGGAGTGACCTACAAAAATATTTACCCGAATATCGATGTCCGTTATTATTCCGATAAGGGGCAGCTGAAATATGATATTATCGTTCACCCCGGCGGAGATGTGAACCAGATAGCCCTTCGCTATGAAGGGGCCGACAAGCTCAGCACGAAGAAGGGCCAATTGATCGTCGGCACTTCCGTCGGCGAGGTAAAAGAGCTGGCCCCTTACTCTTACCTGTTCAACGAAAAGGGTAAAACGGAGATCAGCTCTAAATTCACCATCAAAGATGGCAATACGGTACGATTTAAGGTAGCGGAACATGATCCGGGGTCTACGTTGATCATCGACCCTTCCCTTGTCTTTTGCACGTTTACCGGCAGCAAGGTGAGCAACTGGGGTTTTACGGCTACTCCCGGTCCTGACGGCAGTTTTTTTGCCGGGGGCATTGTTTTCGGGGGAGCTTTTCCTTATAATACCGGCGCCCTGCAGCCAAACTATGGCGGAGGGCAGTTTGACGTGGGCATCATGAAGTTCAGCAGTAACGGCGCCAACAAGGTATACGCCACCTATATAGGGGGGAATGACAGCGAAACCCCTCACAGTATGATCTGCGATGCCCAGGGCAACCTCATCGTGCTGGGCCGGACCTATTCTTCTGATTTCCCTTATAAGACGACGGCGGGCCCTGGGGGCGCTGCGGACATGTTTGTCGCCAAGCTGGACGCTTCCGGCAGCGTGCTGATCGGTTGTATGCGGATAGGGGGTACGGGCAACGACTGCGCGAATATGCAGGATCAGCTCCGCAACCTCAGTGAGAAGGCGGACTCCCTGGTCCGGAATTATGGAGACGACTCCCGTAGTGAGGTGGTCCTTGACGCCTCGAATAATATCCTGGTGGCTGCCAATACCCAATCCTCTTCCCCGGCGGGGCATTTCCCTATTGTGGGGGCCGTATTTCAGCCAAACTTTGGAGGGGGGAGACAGGATGGAGTGGTCCTGAAGATCGATCCGGCCTGTGATCACCTGATATGGAGCAGCTATCTCGGCGGCTCGGGCAGTGATGCCGCTTTTGTGCTGAAGGCAGATCCCGTCAACGGGGATATTTATGTCGGGGGGGCTACTACCAGTACGGATTTCCCGGGCAATAAATCCGGCGTGATCCAGGCTGCTTACAGTGGAGGGGCTTGCGACGGCTTTGTCACCGTCATCTCTTCGGATGGCGCCACCCAGCGAAAGACGAGTTATTTCGGGACTTCCGCGGCGGATGCCATCTATGGGATACAGGTAGACAAAAAAGGGTTTCCCTATATCATGGGCACGACCAACGGTACCTGGCCGGTGACCCCCAATGTGACCTATTTTACACAGGGGGCCAAACAGTTTGTCTCCAAGCTGGAGCCGGACCTGTCCGCCTATGTTTATTCCACCACGTTCGGACTGGCTGCCAGGACGGGGCCGGGTGGTAATTTCCCCAATATTTCACCGGTAGCTTTCCTGGTAGACCGTTGTGAAAATGTATATGTATCCGGTTGGGGGGGATGGATCCTGCCGGGGCAGGCAGACCCTTATGGACTGTCGGGAACCCTGGGAATGCCTACCACGCCCGATGCGATCAAAAAACAGACGGACAACCGGGATTTCTATTTTATCGTGCTGAAGAAAAATTCTTCCGCTTTGCTATACGGGACTTTTTACGGACAGGATGACAATGGGAAAAGTATCAGTGAACATGTAGATGGGGGGACCAGCCGGTATGATCAGAATGGCATTATTTACCAGGCCATCTGTGCCAACTGCAATGGAGGCACGACCAAACCTTTCCCTACCACACCGGGTGTCTGGTCGCCCAGGAATGGGGCCGGCACCAATGGCTGCAACCTGGCGGCCGTGAAGATCTCCTTTAATTTTGCCGGGGTAGCGGCCGGGCTGAAGGCTTCCGTCAACGGGCGGGATAATGATACGGCCGGCTGTGTTCCCATGGATGTCGTTTTCCAGGATACGATACGGAATGCGAAGTCATATATATGGAATTTTGGGGATGGAGGACCGGACACGTCTACGGTGGACTATGCTGTCAGCCATACCTATCCATTGCCGGGCCGGTACCGGGTGATGATGGTGGCCATCGATTCGAATAGCTGTAATGGCCGGGATACGTCCTATCGCACTGTCATCGCCAGAACGGATAGGGCCCTCATGGATTTCGGGTATGAGAAGGTAGGTGATTGTCAATCCCTGAATTACCAGTTCACCAATTTATCGAAGGCTCCGGCCACCAAACCTTTCGGGGACAGCAGTTTTGTATGGAGCTTCAGCGACCATACGGGCAATATACCCGCCGGTCCTGTCACCAGTACCCTGGACTATAGCTTCAAGGCGCCGGGTACCTATATTGTCAAATTGATCCTCGTGGACACGGGTTATTGCAATTATCCGGATACGGTGACCAAAACCATCAGGGTATCCCCTCTGACAAAAGCCCAGTTTGTGACGCCGGCAACGGGCTGCGCCCCGTATACGGCCATTATCGACAATACTTCCCTGGGAGGATTGCAATTTGCCTGGGATTTCGGGGATGGCACTACTTCGACGGACCCGGTGCCTACGCATCTTTACCCCAATCCGGGGAGCTATACGATCAAACTTGTCGTGACCGATACTACGACCTGCAACAAGACAGACGCCACCCAGCAAACCATCCTGGTAAGCGGCCGGCCTACGGCAGGATTTAGTTATGGCCCCAACCCGCCGGTGGCGAATACCCCTATCATTTTTACCAACACGTCTTCTCCGGATGGCGTACGGTTCGTTTGGGATTTCGGGGATGGGGATTCCACGGTACAGACTTCCCTGGACACTACCCGGCATCTTTACAACAGTACGGATACCTTCCAGGTATGCCTGATGGCCTTCAACCAGTATGGCTGCAGCGATACCCTCTGTAAGCCGGTAGCGACCCTGATCCACCCTTTACTGGACGTTCCGAATGCCTTTACCCCCGGTCGCTTTGGCCAGAATGGCATCGTCAAGGTGATGGGCTTTGGCATCACCCACCTGGTCTTCCGGATCTACAATCGCTGGGGCCAGATGGTCTTCCAGTCAAATGACCCGGACCTGGGATGGAATGGGACCTACCAGGGGAATTTACAACCGCTGGGTGTATATGCTTATACCCTGGAGGCGGAATTTTCAAACGGCACCCGTGTAAATAAGAAAGGAGACATAACTTTGATACGATAAAGAGACATCTGAATAGAAAGACAACCAAAATGAAAAACCAAACGTAATTTATATTGTATTACAACGGAAGCCTTGCTTCCAAAAACCGAGGGGCGTGAAAAAAAATATATTGATGGGGGTTTGCATCATCTGGGCTGCGTTAAGTGGTAAGGCGCAGGATCTTCATTTTTCCCAGTGGTTCAATTCACCTTTAACGACCAATCCTGCCAATACCGGCTTTATCCCGGATGCCGACTACCGTATTGGCGCCAACTACCGCGATCAATGGTCCCCTATCATGACGGTGCCTTACCGGACCATGAGCTTATGGGGAGATGCACAGGTATTCCGCAACAGGATCGAAAATGGCTGGATGGGGCTGGGGGGTGTGATCCTGCGGGATGATGCCGGCTCCGGTACGCTGACCTCTACCCAGGTGTATGGATCGATAGCCTATCACCAGATGGTGGGCTATTCCAGCCTGATAACGGCAGGCTTTAATGTGGGTTTCGTCAACAAACGGATCAATACCACCAATCTGAAATTCCCCGATCAGTTCGACGGGAAATTCTTCGATACGCAACTACCCACCAGTGTAGTGATCGATCAGCCGAATGTAAATTATTTTGACATGCAGGTAGGGTTGAACTATGCTTATTTTCCCACCAACAGGATGTATGTCAATGCGGGATTTTCCGTGCAGCATATTAACCGGGCGCGGGAGTCTTTTTTCAGCACAGACCCCTCGGGCTTTGACAGTCGTATCGCTCCCCGTTATATCGGATTCCTGAATGCCAGCTTTAAGGTCAGCGACCAGGTCATTCTAAACCCCATGGGCTATTATACGAATATGGCAGGGGCTTCGGAGGCCGTGCTGGGATTCAACCTGAATTACAATCTCCAGGATGAGGGCGACCAGCAGGTAATCGGGGGACTCTATTACCGGCCCGGGGATGCTATCATCCCGATGATCGGGTTCGTCTATAAAAATCTCCGGCTCACTTTCACCTATGATGTCACTACTTCTACGGCCAAACATTATGATGGCGGCTTTGGGGCTTATGAGTTCGCCCTGATAAACCAGGGCTTTTACAGTCAGTATAATGGGGACAGGCGGCAATCGCTTTGTCCGAGCTTTAAGCCCTGATCGAAAAAGAATAAATAAAGAAAACAATGATAAAAAGAGTTGTAATTGCAGCAGGGTTATTTATGATCGTAATGGGAGGATTTGCACAGGGACATATGCCTAATCGGGTTAATACTTATTCTGATGAGGGAGAAGGGACCGGTTTTCTGAAACAAAATTTATTTATAGGAGGCAGCCTGGCCCTGGGTTATGGTGCGAATACCTTCAATGTGGGGGCCAATCCGGAGATCGGCTATTCCCTGAACAAATGGCTGGATGCGGGAGTGGTGATCAACCTGAACTATACGTCCGAAAGAGCGGACCCGAATGGCTATTATAATGACAATACCCGGTACCGGGCCTTTAATTATGGCGCCGGGCTATTTGGCCGGTTCTGGCCGCTGCCTTTTTTATTCTTACAGGCACAGCCGGAGTATAACTTTATCAACTATAATGAAAAATACATGGGCCCCGGCGGAGGCTCGGCCTCTCAGAGCACCAATGCCGCCAGCCTGCTCCTGGGCATCGGTTATGGCCAGCGGATTGTCGGCCAGGGCATTTTTTATATCTCCCTTGGCTTCGATGCGTTGGACAGTAAATATTCTCCTTACCGGGATTTCAACGGGGCCGCGCTGCCGGTGATCCGGGCGGGCTTTGATTTTTACCTGCATCCGAGGAGGTAGGCCTATACGATCCTGTTGAAGATCTCCACCGGTGTCTCACAGGAGATGACCCTTTCTTCCATGATGTCATACAGGAAACCTTCTTTTTCCATCTGGCGCAGGTGGCCGAGTAAGTGATCATAGAAACCTCCGGAGTTGAGGATATAGATCTTTTTGTCATGGATCTTCAGCTGGTTCCAGGTCAGCATTTCGAAGAGCTCGTCCAGGGTGCCGAAGCCGCCGGGCAGAATAATGGCGGCATCACAACGATCGTACATCATTTTTTTGCGGGTATGCATGTCGGGCACGATGACTAGCTCTGTCAGGCCTTTGTGATGCCGTTCCCATTCTTTCAGTCTTTCAGGAATAATGCCTACGACATGGCCTTCACCTGCCAGGACAGCATTGGCCACGATGCCCATCAGGCCCGTACTGCCGCCCCCATAAATCAATTTCAACTTTAAGATGGCGATGAGCTTGCCCAGCTCCGCCGTATGTTTGGCAAACAAAGGGTCATTCCCTGTCTGTGAGCCGCAAAAAACCGCCACGGATTGTGTATTCATAATTGTCTAATTCCAATTAAAATTCAATTATTAAGCTTGTATTTCCTAATTTACCGGATTAATAAATTGGCACATGTCCCCATTTCTCTTGTTCTCTTTTGTCATCGGTTATTTCCTGCTATTGCTGGGAGTAGCCTGGCGCACGTCCCGTCATTCCAATAATGAAAGTTTTTTTATCGGCAACCGGAATTCCAACTGGATGCTGGTGGCGTTTGGTATGATCGGCACCTCTTTATCCGGGGTGACCTTTGTGTCGGTGCCGGGCACGGTGGGGGATTTTGCCGGAGCTTCCTATAAAGCTTTTGGTTATTTCCAGGTCGTGATCGGGAACTGGCTGGGATGCCTGGTGATCGCCTTTGTCCTGCTGCCCCTCTATTACCGGCTGCAATTGACGTCTATCTATAATTACCTGCATACCCGGTTTGGGAAGATAGCTTACCGCACGGGCTCGCTGTTTTTTATCATCTCCCGCACGGTGGGCGCTACTGCCCGCCTTTACCTGGTGATCAATGTGCTCCATATTTTTATCCTCCGGGAATTGGGCATCCCCTTCGCGCTGACCAGTTTTGTCATCCTGCTGATGATCCTCCTTTATACCTTTGAAGGAGGGGTAAAGACGATAGTCTATACGGATACCCTGCAGACGACTTTTATGCTGCTGGGGCTGGTGGTGTGTATTATCTATATCCTGCAGCACATGGATCTGCATCTGGGCAGCGCCTTACAGGCCCTGGAAGAAAGGGGCTTTACCAAGGTCCTGAATACGGATATTAACAGCAAAGGGTTTTTCGGCAAACAGATCATCGGCGGTATGTTCATTATGATCGCCATGACGGGCCTGGACCAGGAGATGATGCAGAAAAATATCAGCGTGAGGAATCTGAAGGATTCCCAGAAAAATATACTTTCCTTTAGCTTTATCATGGTGGGGGTGAATTTCCTATTCCTGCTGCTGGGGGGGCTGTTGTATTACTTTATCCTGCATAATGGGGCGGCTTATCATGACCATCAGCTGCTGCTGAAGGGACAGAATGTAATCGGCGACGATCTCTTCCCCACCCTGGCCCTTCATTACCTGCCGAAGGCCGTTTCCATCATCTTTATCATCGGGCTGATCTCCGCCCTTTTTCCCAGTGCGGATGGCGCGCTGACAGCCCTGACCTCCTCTTTTTGCATCGACCTGCTGGATCTGCGTAACAGGACGGAAATGGACGAGCAGCAAAAAAAGAAAACCCGCATGACCGTACATATCTGTTTTGCCATCCTCTTCCTTGTCTGTATCCTGGTGTTCAAATGGATCGACAGCAAGTCGATCATCAACATCATTCTGGAGCTGGCAGGTTATACCTATGGTCCCCTGCTGGGCTTATTCGCCTTTGGGATCTTTACGAAACGGCATCTTCCCGATCATTGGCTGGTCACGGCGATTTGTCTGGTGACGCCTACCTGCTGTTATTTCATCAGCCGGTATGCATCGTCGTGGCTGGGCGGGTTCCAGATAGGTATCGAGCTCCTGCTGATCAATGGAATTTTAACCTTTATCGGATTGTGGGCCATTTCAAAAAAACAGGTCGTCACAAACTAATTTTTCTTAGGGGCCGTTATAGGAGTGAATGACTGTAAAGAACGCCACGCGGCATTCTTTGTACCCTAAACAGGCTCTGTATGAATGATACGATCAGAATGTCCAAGCAGCGTCGCTGGGCGGAATCCAAGGCGCATTCCAGCTGGCAGATTTTCAAGATAATGGCTGAATTTGTAGATGGTTTCGAGACACTGGCCAAACTGGGGCCCTGTATATCCATTTTCGGATCGGCCCGGACGCAGCCGGGGCAGGAATATTACGAGCTGTCGGTGGACATCGCCAAAAGACTGGCGGAGGAAGGTTTTGGCATTATTTCCGGGGGAGGTCCCGGCATCATGGAAGCGGCCAATAAGGGATCCCAGCTGGGGGGAGGCAAGTCCGTCGGGTTGAATATCGAGCTGCCTTTCGAACAACATTGCAATCCTTATATCGACCGGGACGCCAACCTCAATTTTGACTATTTCTTTGTCCGTAAAGTAATGTTCACCAAGTATTCCCAGGGGTTTGTCATGATGCCCGGCGGTTTTGGCACGATGGATGAATTTTTTGAAGTGGCTACCCTGATCCAGACCGGTAAGATGGATGCGGTTCCCCTGATCCTCGTGGGCTCGGCCTATTGGGGAGGGTTGCTGGCCTGGATGAAGGAGACCATGCTTCACAAACACGGAAATATATCTGCCCATAACCTCGACCTGTTAAAAATTGCCGATACGGCGGAGGAAGTGGCGGGACATGTGCTGGACTTCTACAAGCAGCATGCTTTACAGCCGAATTTTTAAGACCTTTTTAACCACAGCCCCACCCGGAAGGGACAAATAGCCGGCTATCTTTAAGCGGGCCTGGCTATCTTTGCCAGAAAATCAGGGGCATGGAGCTTATCAATCCTTTAGCGCAGGGGTATGCAGAGCGGTATTCTTCCGGGGAAAGTCCCCTGTTGAAGGAAATTGCCGAATATACGGTTGCCCACCATTCCGAGGCCCATATGCTGAGTGGCCATGTACAGGGGAAATTCCTGGAAATGATCAGTATGCTGCTGCATCCCCGGAGGATCCTGGAAATAGGGACTTTTATGGGGTATAGCGCATTATGCCTGGTCCGGGGGCTGGAAAAGGGCGGACAGCTGCACACCATCGAGCTGAGAGAGGCGGATGCGGACGTGGCAGCCGAAAATTTCCGGCGGGCAAATTGGCAGGATCGGATAATTTTGCACCGCGGAAATGCGTTAGAGATCATCCCGGCCCTGGAAGAGGTCTGGGATTTGGTGTTTATAGACGCCGATAAGGTAAATTACCCGGAATATTATAAATTAGTGATACCGAGGCTGAGCCCGGGAGGACTCATCATCGCTGATAATGTGTTATTCCACGGCCAGGTGCTGGAAAAGGAGATAAAAGGGAAGAGTGCTATTGCGATACAGGCATTTAATGAAATGATCAGGGAGGACGACACGGTGGAAAAGGTGATGCTCACGATCCGGGATGGATTACTTTTCATCCGGAAGAAATAAATTCGGATTCCTAATGAAGGTAAAAGATTGTTAATGAAGGTAAAACTCGTAATAGCGGGTCTGCTCCTGTTGGCTGTCAGCAGCCTGCGGGCGCAGAACAGTGCAGACGTCATCTCCTATATTAATACGTATAAGGCATTGTCCATATCGGAGATGCAGCGCTCAGGAATTCCTGCCTCCATTATACTCGCCCAGGGCATCCACGAGACGGAGGCCGGTAACAGCGACCTGGTGAAAAAATCCAACAATCATTTCGGGATCAAGTGTAAAGATGACTGGAAAGGCGCTACGGTGTATCATGATGATGACAGCCGGGGAGAATGTTTTCGCAGTTATGCCACGCCGGAGGAATCTTACCGGGACCATTCCGACTTCCTTCGCGGCAGCACCCGTTATGCAGCTCTTTTCAAGCTGGATCCCACGGATTATGAAGGATGGGCCTATGGTTTGAGGAAGGCCGGTTATGCTACCAATATCCGATATTCCCAGATCCTGATCAAAATCATCAAAGATTATAACCTGGAGCAATATACGCTGATCGCCATGGGGAAGATGGACCCTTCTGAGGAAGTCGTGCTGACGGTTCCCGGCGGCGCCACTGGTTCTGTTACCGGCGGAGGGGCCGCTGGTGCAGGCAGTCCGGCGAAAAAGGGGGAAACCAGCTTTCTGCCGCTGCCGGGACAGAAACAGGAAACCGGGGGGAATGTACCTGCGGAGACCTCCTATCCTGCCGGAGAGTTTCAGATCAACAAGACCCGGGTTGTTTTTGTACGGGCAGGGGTCTCCCTCCTTTCCATCGCCAATCAATACGACATAGCCTTATCCCGTCTGCTGGAGTTCAATGATATGAAGGAGGAAGACGTGCTGACAAAAGACCAGCTGTTGTTCCTGCAACGAAAGAGAAGGGCCGGGGCAAATGAGTTCCATGTTGTCAGGGAAGGGGAGAACCTCTACGATATCTGCCAGGTGGAAGGTATTCGCTACCAGGACCTGCTGGAGATGAACCAGCTGAGCCCCGGGGCGCAGCCGGCAGTAGGGGAAAAGATCTATCTGCAGGCTTCAGCTCCATCAAGGCCGGCCCTAACGGGCGGAGCCCGGTTGTGAGCGGGGGCAAACCAACTAATTATTTAAGAAACCAGCAAAAGATGTCAACTATCAGGGTACACGATAAAGAATTTGAACCTTATTTAAGCGCCGGGGTCATCGCCGGGAAGATAAAATCCATCGCCCGGCAGATCGACCAGGATTATGCGGGCCGGAAACCCCTCTTCATTGCTATCCTCAACGGGTCTTTTATGTTTGCCGCGGATCTGTTCAAAGAGATCACCATTGAAGCGGAGATCTGTTTTATCAAACTGGCGTCATACAAGGGAACGAAATCTTCGGGACATGTCCTGACCGCCATAGGGCTGGACACCGACCTGATCGGGAGACATGTGGTGATCCTGGAGGATATTGTAGATACGGGCAAGACCCTCAGCGAGTTCCTGCCGCAGCTGGAGCATCAGCAGCCGGCCTCGCTGAAGATCGCGGCTCTGCTGCACAAGCCTGAGGCGACGGTGTATCCGATAAGCGTAGACTATCTCGGATTTTCGGTGCCCAACAAGTTCCTGCTGGGCTATGGCCTTGATTATGATGGATTGGGACGCAATATCCCGTCTATTTATAAGTTAGTAGAGTAGGTGGGCCCGCCGCCGGAATAACCGTGGTCAGGGCCGGATGAGCATTGACCGATTTTAACAGTACAGTGCTTGACAAAGAGGAAAGAACGCATTAATTTAATGAAAATATCCGATTGAAAAGTGCACTACTGCTGCTGTTGAGTGTTCTGCTATCGTTGAGCCCGCGGGCACAGTACTACTTGCGCGGGGAGATCAAAGACCAGAATAACAGCCTCTTGCCAGATGTGAAAATACTGCTGCATTCGAGCGGATATCTCTATCATTCGGGCAGTTCGGGGGCTTTCGGGATACCT
>DATJJD010000124.1:0-148904 GCA_035492545.1 Puia sp. | reverse complement strand
AGCGCAGGTAATCTATCGGGAATTTCTTCGCATGAAGATTGATCTCCGCCATTTCGACCTGCGATGAATGGTCTTTCCACAGGACAAACATGGCATCGGGATCCTCCCGAAACATGGGCAGCAACGCCAGCGGAGTACCCGTCTCATCCACCGCCACCGGAGTAGACCCCGTCGTGTCAATGGAAATAGCCCTGATCCGCTCCCTGACCGAAGGACCCGCTTTCTCCAACGCCGCTTTGACTGTGTAAGTCAACCCTTCGATATAATCCAATGGATGCTGCCGGAAAATATGTAAGGACGGATTACAATACAACCCATCTTTAAACCGGGGATAATAAAATACCGAAGAGCCCGCTTCACTGCCATCAGCAGCATCTACAATAATGGCCCGGACAGAGTCCGTCCCGAAATCAATACCAATACAATAGTTTTCAGCCTGCATGACACAGTTTTAGTGATGGTACACCATCATGGTTTCACCGGCTTCACCAGCCGGTCTTTTCTTCCTCGTTAAAGCGTAGTAAGCAATAAAGGCAAAACAGACCATGGGTATCACAAAGGCAACCGACATCCCGGAATGGTCTGCGATAGCGCCCATCAACGGAGGACAAATTGCGCCACCCGCCACAGCCATCACCAGGAAAGAAGAAGCTTTTTTGGTCAGCGGCCCCAAACCTTTTATACCCAGGGCAAATATGGTGGGGAACATTACCGACATAAAGAAATAGGTAGAGAACAACGCAATGACCGAGAGCCATCCCAATCGCATCACCACCAACGCAGTCAACAAGGTATTAATAACTCCATAGATTGCCAGCAACCGCTGCGGTGCCACAAATTTCATCAACCAGGCCCCCGTGAGCCTGCCGATCCAGAAAGAGCCCATGCCACCCAGCCCCAGGATCAACGAAGCAGCCTGCTCCGGGTTCTTCGGCATAAATACCTGCCCAAAGCGTCCCAGATGCTGCATCATACCCCCTATCGTAGCTTGCAACCCACTGATAGTCTCCGTTACATAATTGATAAAAAATGAATTCACACCCGTTTGCGCCGCGACATAGAGAAACTGCGCGACCACCGCCAGAATAAACCCGGGATGTTTCAGCAACTCCCGCGCCGGCGCATCGGCCGCAATACCCTCCTCATTTTCTTCCTTGATGGCCGGCAGCCTGGTAAAGGCAAATACCAGCGCCACTAGCACTACCACACTGCCCACCCACATATAAGGTTTGACCAAAGAATCGAAAGTGCCTGCATTCCCCGACTGCTCCGCTCCAAAAATAAACAACCCGCCCAGCAATGGCCCCAGGATCCACCCCAGCCCATTGAAGGACTGGGCGATATTGATCCGCCTGGCCGCGCCCGGCGGGGGTCCCAGCACCGTCGTATAAGGATTGGCAGCCGTCTCCAGACAGGCCAACCCGCAGGCAAGGATAAACAACGCCATCAGGAAGGGAATAAAAGCCGCCAGCTTCGCGGCAGGATAGAATAAAAAAGCGCCCGCCGCAAACAAACTCAACCCCAGTATGATTCCTTTTTTATAGCCATGCCGTTTCATAAAAGACCCGGCAGGATAGCCCATCACCAGATAGGCAATGTACAGGGAAAACTGTACGAAGCCGGACTCCATCTTGCTGACATGCAACGTAGTCTGAAAATGTTTGTCCAACACATCCAGCAGGCCATGGGCAAAACCCCAAAGCAGGAAAAGGCTGGTGATCAAACTGAACGGTCTCCAATAATTTGTACCGTCTGCCGCCCGGAACAACGGGACTCTCGAATTATTTTTCATATGGCCGCTTTCTTTATGATTATTTAAGAATTCGTTACCAGGTCATCGCCTGGTTATCAGGTCATCCCTTATTTATACAGCGGTCCATAGGTCTGGCATGCCCGGTAGTCCGCCCCCTCGGCCGAAGAACCGAACGCACTCCAGGCGGAAGGCCGGAAGATCTCCTCTTCTTTCACGTTGTGCATACAGACCGGGATCCGCAGCATGGCAGCCAGTGAGATCAGCTCCTTCCCGATATGACCATAACTGATGGCGCCGTGATTGGAACCCCAGGCAGCCATCACCGAATAGACATCTCTGAAAGGCCCCTCGCCGGTCAGCCGCGGTACGAACCAGGTGGTCGGCCAGGTCCTGTCCGTTCTTTCATCCAATACCTTATGGACATTGGCCGGAAGGTCTATCGTTTCTCCCTCCGCGATCTGCAGCACAGGCCCCACCCCTCTGATCAGATTGAGCCGGCACATGGTGACCGGCATCCCGCCCCGGGTGACAAACTTGGAAGAATAACCGCCGCCGCGGAAATATCCGTTGGCCGCCGGGTACCAGGTGGTCGCGGCAAGACATTTGTCTTTTTCGGCCTCCGTGATCTCCCAGAAAGGTTTCATGACCGGCTGCCCCCCTTTCTCCTGCTGCCCGCTGCCATCCAGCGTCGCCGAACCCGAATTGATCAGGTGGATAAACCCGCCGGCAGCCGCACCCGCTGGCTTCCACTGCGCCACCCGCTCCACGGCTTCCGGACTCCAATAAGTCCTTACATCCGCAAAGATCTGGGCCGTATTCGTCAACAGATACCCGAACAGCATCGAAACCCCATTCAACGCATCATTCTCCGTAGCCACCATATAGGGCGCACGGATGCCATTCCAGTCAAAAGAGGAGTTCAGAATGGCTTCCGGGAAATCCCCGTTAGGCAGGAAATCCGTCCACTGCCGTTGGCCCTGGAAACCGGCAACAATAGCATGATGGCCCATGGCCTCTTCACCATGTCCCATCTCCTGCAGTCTGGAATTGCCCGTCATCAGGTCCCGTATGATCAGGGCCATCTTTACCACAAACTCCCAATCCTTATCTTTCTGCTCCCGGGAGAACTGCTTGGTCTTCTCATTGAAATCCTCCCCCTCTTTACAATGTTTTTTCACCCAGGCCAGCGCCCTGGTATATTCCTGCTCGTCATAGATCTTTTTCTCGATCCGCCGCAAAACTTCCGAAGAGTCCACCTGCTCGTTGCGCATCCCGAGATATTCCCGGAAAAGGTCCGGCACGACAATAGATCCGGCAATGCCCATCGATACCGCACCGATGGCGAGATACGCCCGTCCGCGCATGATCGCCACCGCCAGACCGGCCCGGGCAAATGACAACAATCGCCCGCGTACATCTTCGGGTATCGTCTCATCCCCCAGGTCCTGCACATCCCGGCCATAAATACCAAATGCCGGCAGACCGAACTGGTTATGCGCGGCCAGTGTCGCCGCCAGATAAACGGCGCCGGGCCGCTCCGTACCATTAAATCCCCAGATAGCCTTCGGCAAAAGAGGGTTCATATCCATCGTCTCACTGCCATAACACCAGCAGGGTGTAACGGACAGGGATACTCCTACCTTATTGGCTTCGAACTTCTCAGCGCATCGCGCAGCTTCCCGGACACCCCCGATACAACTATCGGCGATCACACACTGCACGGGCGATCCATCCGGGTAACGAAGCTCCCGCTCATACAAAGCAGCTACATTCCTCGCCATCTTCATCGTCGTCTCTTCCAATGACTCTCGAACTCCCCCCAGCCTGCCATCGATGATAGGCCGGATCCCGATCTTCGGGTACACTTCTTTTTCTTTCATATAAATAGATTTAAAATGCTTTTTTGATATCGGCAAGGGACACCCCCAGCAATTGCCGGGCGACCCCATCCAATGCTTCTTCCCCACCGGTAAAATGACAAACCGTCTGCCGGTGCTCCATCGAATTCCCCGGCTTCAGGAAGGCTGCCGGCGAGACACTCTCCAGCTCATAAAAAGGCCCCATCTGCGAACCATCTTCCAGGGGACCGTCATTATAGACATTCACTGCATCCCCGGCAAAAGAAGGGTCCGTAGTATTCCACCGTTGGCTGAGATACTTCGCGCCCGTGCCCACCTCATACCTGACTACCGTCAATACCTTGTTTTTCGCGTCATAACTGCCGATGGCCGTCTTTGCATACTCCGGTTTTATACCCAGTTTGCCCCGGCTCTTTCCGTCAGCCCTGAAAAACAACACCTCATCGGTATGCTTCAACCGGTCAGCAGACACCTCGCCAAAATAATTGCTGGTCACCGCTTTCTTATAACCGGCCGTATCCGTTTTTTTATACGGCACGACGATCACCGTCTCATCCCCGGGCCTGAACATATCCAGGATCCAGATACAAGGCATGCCCGTCTTCTCATTCCATTCGGCGCTGCCCGTATTGGTGATCTTGTTATCCGTCGTATACGCCACCGTCTTTACCCCTTCCGGCACCGCCATCCCAATGGCCTGCGCGATCTCCCCACCCTCGAGGATCTCGATGCGCCGGTCTACGGATAGTTTCAGTTGCGTCCCTTTATAATTCTGCAAGTCCATGGCTTTTTTAAGGGTAACGGTCTTGCCCGTATGCTCCATCACCTCCCAGCTCTCCGTATCGAAAGCCGCGGGTGTCTTCCAGTTGGCAAACACCTGCTGCGCACCCGGCTTAAAGAAAAGGGAGAAATTTCCACCCTCCGGCCCCAGCCAAAACCGGTTCTCACCCCCATAACCATTCATGTGTGCATCCACAGGGCCGGAGAATGCCTTGTAGTTCACCCATCCAAAGCTCAATCCACTATCCCCGTCCGCGGTAGAGGTAAATACTTTCGCCTGGTATTTGGGCGAGACGATCACCTGCGCCTGGCCTCCGCCGCTCTTCAGGACTACGACACTGTCATGTTGCTGCAGGAACTGAAGGTCATAACGAAAGCTTCCTTTTTGCACGGAAGACGAATCTTTTTCGGGAACTGTTTGCTTTTGTTCCGGTTGATTACACGAGGCAGACATGATTACAAAAATTGAAAGAGGAAATAAGTGTCGTATTTTCATAACAATCGTTTTTCTATTTACAACCGGGGTCCGCCCGGTCAGTCGATGGGTTAGTTTAAACGTTTCAGCAACTGGGCAAAAAAAATATCAACGCCGGCCGCTGCTCTCCCGCAACACCAGCTTGGCTTCTACAACGATGGAGGTATTCTTCTTCCGGGGATGCCGGATCCGGTCCAGCGCCAGCTGCACCGCCCCTTTCCCAAGCTCTTCAATACTCTGGCTCATATAGGACACCGGCGAATAGAAGAAATCGAATGCGTCATTCTCATCAAAGGAAATGATGGCCAGCTCATCCGGCACTTTGATACCACTGCGGTTGATGACCTTCAGGCTCTCCACCGCCAGCGTATTGGTGGCAAAGAAAAAAGCATCTACCTGCAGCTCGGGTTCCAGCAGCTCTTTCATAGCAGCCACGATGTCCTTGGTAATATGCTGGTAGGCGGCCTGCCGGAGCCAGCTCTTCCGGAACCGGATGCCATTGTCCCGCAGCGCCGCCTTATAACCATCCATCCTTTCCTGCATATGGGGCAGCGTAGTCTGATAAGCCATCATCGCTATCTTCGTCCGGCCATTTTTCGCCAGGTGGTCCACCGCCTGATAGGCCGCCTGGAAATTATTGATGTGCACACAGTCTGCCTTCACGGACGGGAAATACCGGTCGATCAGCACCACCGGGATATTGCTCTTCTGCAATGCCTTCACCTGCGACTCCGTATGCTCTGCAGGTGCAATGATAAAGGCATCCACCTGCCGGTTTAAGAACACGTTCATCAGATCCTGTGACTTCTCGGCACTCTCATCACTGCTACCGAATATAACCACATACCCATGTTTCCTCGCCTCGTCCTCAATGATCCTGGCAATGCCCGAAAAGAAGGGGTTCGAGATATCGGCTACGATCAGCCCGATGGTATTGGTCTTGCCGCTCTTTAAGCTCTTGGCGATCAGGTTGGGCTGGTAATTTAATTCGATAGCTGTTTTCCGGATCTTCTCCGCTATCTCCGGTCCTACCCTGGCTTCTTTTTCCTTATTGTTGATCACATAGGAAACCAGTGTGATGGAGACACCGAGATGTGTAGCAATATCTTTGAGAGAGACTTTTTTTTCCACGCGCCAAATATATGCTTAAACGTTTAAATCATAAAATCATCTAAAAGAAATCCGATGGTCTTCATTAGTTCACTTCCAGCCCATCCTTATTGGGCAGTGCGGGGAAGGAATTATGGGGTTCGGATTGATACCAGAAGACGGTCGAGGCAATATCGTCCTGCAAGGGAAGATAACGTCCGCCGCTTCTCCAGCCCAGGTCCTGTATCGTTACCTTCAGGTTCTTTTCGAACCGGATAGGATCTGCGATATGCCAGCGATATAAGCCAAACCGCTGTGAGACCTGGTAATGCCCGTCCCCCCGGATCACCTGCGGCAGGCCGCTGTAAGGAGTGCAGAACTCCGTATAGTCCGTCTCATTACCTCCACCGGGCGTTTTCTTCTTCGTATCGAAATCATAAGAGCCGCAAAAATAATCTTCCGTCCCCGTACCGCAGATGGTCGGATAATCCGTATCCCCATCCATATAGAATTTTATCTCACCTTCCCCCCACCAGCCATTGTTGTGCACGCCCACAGCCAGATAAGTGCCTACATATTGGCCCTTCCCCTGGATGCCGTCCACCAGCGTATAAACGCCTTTATACGGCAAAGGGTTGACCCGGCGGAACTGTGCATGAAAATACGCCGCGTCGGCCGGCACTTCCGTAAGGGTATAATTCACCTGATAATATACCACCATATCCTTCTCGTCGATATTCTCCATCGTTATCCGGCATTTCTTTCGGAAAGGCATCGGCCAGTAACAGTTAAAGGCGCTGCCCGGATTGACACAGACCGCCAGGGATTGCAGGGGCGAATACTGCCCCCAGCCCATACAAAAAAAGTCACCCACCGGGGCCTCCACCGAAGGTGTCGATTCCCCATCCCAATAGAACCGGAGGATGGAATTCCTCCAGTTACCGGTCGGTGTCATCCAGATATGCTGGATGGCGCCGGGGCCATCGATCTCCGCGATGGTAAACGTTGTTTTGGACTTGATGACCACACTGGGGCTCAGCTTCCATCCCTGCCCCAGTTCCCGGGCCGCATCCTTGCCCGTACCTGTCGTCGCCATACCCCCCTTGCCCTTCGCTCCATCGAAATTCTCGGGGCTGATCGATCGGGTTTTGGCGTCCGACAACCGGTAAATATTACTCATATTCGATTCAAGGCCATTGTACCGGGCCTGCGCCAGACCCGCTGCACAAAAGGCAAGACAGCACAAAAAAACAAAACTGATTTTCTTTTTCATATTATAGATTTTAGAATGGAACATACCCGGGATTTTGTGTAAGTAATGAATTCGTTTGTCCCTCGTCAAGAGGCATCGGGGCCAGCAGATCATGCGCATCTATCGTGATGCCCAGCCCCGGAAACTCATGGGCGAGGTTGGCATTCATGATGCTCAATGCCTTCGTCGTGCCCATCCGGAGAAGGTCATGCCAGCGTTGGCACTCGAAAGCCAGCTCTACCTGCCGCTCATGCTGCAGCTTGTCGATAAAGGCCCCAGGCGTAGCCGCACTGATCGGCCCCAGGTTTGCCCGTTGCCTCACCTGGTTGATCAGGCCATAGGCCTCCGGTGTCTCGCCCAACGCCTCCGCCAGCATCAGCATAGCATCCGCATAACGCAGAACAGGAAAATCATTATTGGCGTCATTGCCCACCTTCACTCCCGGATCCTTGAACTTCAATATATAAGGGATGTTATTGGGATCATACCCGATAGAAGCGGCGAGACGGGTATCCCCCGGCTCATAGGAGTTGATCAGGTCCTTCGTGGGCGTATTGGGAGCCACGCTGCCATTCGTTCCCCCGGGCACTCCCAGGGAGTTGGGCGCAAAGAAATTCCAGAAGGGCGAACCGTTCAAAGGAGGCAGGAATTGCAGCTCGAAAATAGACTCCGCCGAATTTTTCGTATTGGGGTTCCAGAGGTCAGCATAGTTGGGAAGCAGCGAATAGGGCGAACCGGTGAATACGACATTCCGCAAGGCGGTCACCGCAGCGGCATTATCGCCTTTTTGCAACAGCACTTTACCCAGCAGCGCATAGGCGGCATAGGAAGTAGCCCTGCCGACATCCGCCCCGGAATAGTTCTTTGGCAAACCGGCCGCGGCCGTCTGCAGATCCGCGATGATCTGTCCGTACACCGAATCCACGGAAGAACGGGCCAGGCTATTATTACCATTCAAAGATATCGTCTCTTTCAATCGCAAAGGCACTCCGCCATAATCCTGCAACAGCAGAAAATATACCTGGGCACGGACGAACAGTGCTTCTCCCACCAGTTGCGCCTTGACAGCCGCATCCATATCCACATCCGGCGCCCGGCCGATCACCGCATTACAAAGATTGATACAGTAATAGGCGCCCGACCACATACCGGTAATGGAGGTATTGCCCGACTCTGCCGTAAAATTATCCACGGCCTTGTGCTCCGTCTGTCGGCCAAAATCCTGGTTCGTATTGTCCGAACGGGTCTCCTCCAGGTTGTATAATGCCAGCTCCGAACCGGTATACATATTCCGCTGGGCGGCATAGATCCCGTATACGGCCGCATTGAAGTCAGCCTGCGTCTTATAAAATTGCTCCTTGGGGATCCTGTCCACGGGCACAACGTCCAGAAAATCCTTTTTGCACGAAGATAAGACCGACAGGAGCAGGCCGGCCGCCAGCCACATCTTGTTTGATATAATATTGTTTATCGACATAATGATACTTTTTTGCCGTTTAAAAAGAAAAGTTAACACCTAAGGTATAGACACGGGGGATAGGAGCCGTCGCCACCGAATTGAGGCCGATGGTCCTTCCATCACCCACGATCCGGCCCGATCCATACCGGCTCGCCTGGGGATTTCCGCCCTCGTATTTGGTAAAGGTGAAGACATTCTCCACGGAAATATAAGCCCGCAGGTCGCTTACCATCAGCTTCCGGTAGAGACTCGCCGGAACACTATAGGAAAGATTGAGGTTCCTGATCCGGAAATAATCCGTAGACTGTACCTCCCATGAGGATACGGCGCCTATATCATTATATCCGGCCCGGGGCGTCTTCCCGTTACCCGGCTGGTTGGCGGATATATAACGGCCATCATAGAAATACTTGTCCATATTCGTGTTGTTGGAGTGCAGGCTCATGATCTGGTAGACGAAATCCAGTATCTTTCCTCCCTGCTGTCCCTGTAACAAAGCCGAAAACCGGAAGCTCTTATACCGCAGCGTCGTATTGATGCCATAAAACCAGCGGGGGTTATTGTCCCCTACCAGCACGCCATCCGCCCCGTTAAAGGCATCGATCAACCCATCCTTGTTGGCGTCGAGGAATTTGTAGTCCCCGGCCTGATCGCCTACCGCTTTTTTGGCAACCGCCGGGTTATTGATATCAGCCTGGCTGAGGATCCCCGTCTGCTGCAACGCATGCTCCTGCTCCAACGGTCCGCCGATCTTGGTGACCAGCACGGCGAAGAACTGGTAAAGCGGCGCACCTGTTGGTCCCAGCGCCAATACCTTCTGACGGGCATGCGATACATTGAAACCGACGTCCCATCCAAAATCCTTTTGTTTCACCACATTGGCGTTTACGGTCAGCTCATATCCCCACTTCTTCATCTTGCCGATATTGGTGAGGTTCGTTCCATAACCCGTAGAGGTAGGCACATTCACCGCCAGCAACAGGTCCTTCGTAATAGCATCATAATAGTCAAAAGAGACAGACAATCGGTTGAACAATCCTACGTCAAGCCCCAGATCCGTCTGGTTGGATTTCTCCCAGGAAAGACCGGGATTGCCGGGATCGTTATTGATAAAACCTACGACCGCATTGTTGCCGAAAGAAGAATTGATGGCGCTGAGACTGGCCTTCGAAGTAAAGTCCCCGATAAAATTGCTGCCCGTGCTGCCATAGCTGGCCCGGATCTTGGCGCGATCTACAAACCGCACCTTTTCCATGAATTTTTCATTCGAGAGGTTCCAGCCGACGGCGACCGAAGGAAATACCCCCCAGAGATTATCCGTCCCGAACCGCGAGCTTCCATCCCGGCGGATCGTGGCCGTCAGCAGGTACCGGTCTTTATAGGAATAGTTGGCCCTGGCCAGGTAAGACAACAAGGTATTGCCCGTAGCCGCGGACCCACCGCTCTGCACGCTGCCGAAGCCGATCGTTTGACCCAAACTGCTGGGAAAGGTATTGGCGCTGGCGCCATTCGCTTCATAGTTAACTTTCTGTACCGTATAACCGCCCAGCAACTCCAAATGGTGGTCATCATTGAAGGTGGTCTTGAAATTCAGCGTATTTTCATTCAGCCAGTTTATCGTCCTCTCCGAGTTGAGGTTCAACGCTGTCACAGGAGAAAGAGCCTGGGCCTGCAGCCCCTCTGCCTGAAAGTAATGGTATTTGTTGTCCGATATATTGGCGCCGATAGAACTCCTGGCCGTCAGCCCTTTCAGCAGCTCGACCTGCAGATAGGCATCCGACAGCAGGAAAAAATTCTGCTGGGTAGCCTTGTACTGGGCGGCAATCGTCAGCGGATTAGCCATATGATTAGCCAGTATCCCGAAAGTATTGGGATCCGAAGGCGTGCCATCGGCATTGTAAGCCGGGATAATAGGAGGCAGCAGTACAGCCGCGCCCGTGAGCGAAGAGAAGTCATCCTCCGGCGCACTGAGACGCTGGTTGGTGAAATTAGGCGCCAGGTTCATCCCGATCGTTATCCTTTTGGACGCCTTATAATCCAGCTTCATACGGGCGGAATATTTATCATACCCTCCGCCCAGCAGGATGTCCTCCTGGTTAAGGAAACCACCGGAGAACAAATAAGTTAGCTTATCCGTACCACCGGAAATTGATACATTATAATCCCGGAAGGGCGCCGTCCGGTAGATCAGGTCCTGCCAGTTGGTACTCGTCTTCCCATCGTAGTTAGTCACCCAGGAAGGGATGGGGGTTCCGGCAAACTGCGCCTTCTCCTTATACCATTCAACATACTCCGGACCGCTGAGCACATGGTAGAAATCATGTTTATTGGCCTTGGAGATACCCTGCTTCAAACTGACATCCACCCTCGACTGGCCGGGTTTGCCGGACTTGGTGGTAATGATGACGACGCCGTTGGAACCCCTCGACCCGTAAATGGCCGTGGCGGAGGCATCCTTCAGGATATCGATCGAATTGATGTCCGCGGGGTTGATAGCCGCCGCATTGATGGCATCCGTCGGAAACCCATCGACAACATATAAAGGCTCCGTATCCCCTGAGATAGAACCGATTCCACGGATCCTGATCTCCGGCACATTACCGGGTCTTGCACTTCTGGGGGAGACATCGATTCCCGGAGCTACACCGGCCAGCGCATCCGTATAAGAGCTGACAGGTCTTTGCACAATTTGCGAAGAAGATACCGAAGCGATGGACCCCGTCAGGTCCTTCCTCTTCTGCGTACCATACCCCACCACGACGACGTCGTTCAGGTTTTTAATGTCTGACTGTAATTGAATGTCCAGATGCGTCTGGCCCCCGAGAGGGACCTCCAGCGTGGAAAAACCCACAGAGCTGAAGACCAGCACATCTTTGCGGTTCCCTTCGGGGATCTCGATGATGAAATTACCGGAACTATCGGTGGAAGTGGCGACGGACGTCCCTTTCAATGTAACGGTGACACCCGCCAGCGGTACCCCATCAGGACTTTTTACCTGCCCTTTGATCACATGGGCAAAAAGAGGTGAGGCGTGGACGCCTGACCAAAAAGTTATAACCAAACAGAGCAAAACCAATTTTTTAAAAACCTTTTTTCCCGCATCCCCTGTCGGAGATGCAGTTAGCCTTACGGCAAGCAATCTTCTCATAAAGTTAAAATTTCGAATGAATAAAGCTGAGTCGGAAAGAAAGTTGGCTACGTATCTGCCCGAATGTAGCAGCAACTTCCGGGGGGTGAATGATTGAAGGGAGTGACCATGTGCTTAAACGTTTAAGCGCAATATTATGCTTAATCGTTTAAACAACAAACTTTTTTCAGATTTATTTTAGAGAAATCACGACAGCCAGCCGTTGTCCTTCATTCAACACGACCTCGTCAAATTGTATCATCACCCGGCCTTCATGAAAGGTAAACATACAGGGAATCTCTCTATCACCGGCCCGTACTTCCACTTTCCGGGGTGCGCTGGCAGAGGAAATTTCAAGGTTGGCCAACTGTAGCCGGCCAAACGCAACGGTGACGGTATTCGTTTGCAGCCCCTGCGACCTTTTTTGTCCCAGGCTTCCCCAGCCCTCCGCAGCCGTGAAGAAAGCTGAAAAGTCATCGGGCCGGATCTTCGGATGGAAGCCCAGTTTTTTACCCGGTCCGTCATATTGGTAGTCTTCCAGCGCCATCAAGACTCCCCAGGAAGCCATGGCCCTGGCATAATGATCACCGCATTCAATCTCATTCCAGGGATTATGCTTCGTGCCGTTATAACGATCATGCAGGGCATGCACCAGGGACAACCCTTCCTCGATCATATTTTCATAGATCATATTGGTAGCCACCTGGTATTCGATCCCCGTCCACACCTCGTCCCGGTAACGCACTCCGTCTTCTCCCATGTGTTTGCCAAAAGGCCAGGTACAGACCAGCAGACCGGCCTCCCCGGCATCGGCGTACACCCGCTCGGGAGGATGGACCTTATTCTGCAAAGCCACATCCGGCGCCCAGTTGTATTTCCAGATGGACTGTAAAGCCGTTTGTACTTTTTCCCGGGGATAGATATACCCCAGACCCGTCAGGTGCGACCAGGTCTGGCCTAATAGCTGATCGCTGAGACAGCCATTGGCATATTGATATTTCGGGTGTTTCTCCAGGTCCACATCCTGGTTGAAATACGACCCGTTCCATAATTTCTTTACGGTATTGTCCTGCCCTCGCTGGAAAAGGGTATCGCACCGCCCGGCAAAAGCCGTGTCCTTCATGATCTTCGCCATCTTCGCCCCGGCCCGCAGCGCCGCCAGGTAGAGACCACCGACATAAGTATTGGCCCCGTAAAAAGCGATGTCATACGTATTGGCCTGCTGTTTCTCGATCAGCCCATCCTCATTCCCATCTTCGGCGATAAGAAATTCCAGGGCCTTTTTGATCCGGGGCCAGTTGCGGGAGAGGAACAGCTCATTGGCGGAGAATAAATGTTCACGGTAGGCTTTCAGGATGGCCCCTGCATGCCCATCTATCAGTACATCCCCCCAACCGTTCCTCGCCAGTACACTCCCGTCCTTCTGAAAAGACGTTCCGAAATCCGTCTTCTCCCGTATATTCCGCTCCAGTTCAGGAAACAGCCGGGCCAGCGCCTGCTCGTAGTTCCAGACATGCGTACAGGTGCCCACACAGGACCCTACGCCTTCCCAGGCCCAGAACTTATCATCCGCCCACCACTCGCAAGTCTCGGTAGCCAGCGTGCTGACCGGCATCATCAAACGCTGTAACAGCCAGTAAGGAATGGTGGAGTTATTATAATACACATCATGAAACCGGTAAGTTTCCCGGCTAAGACGAGGCAGATTACCTTTTAACCATAACGCAACGTCCCGGGAACTGCTATACCAGTTGGCATACATGTTCCCAAGGATGGTAGCTCCCCGGGTAGGCAACGCCTCGTTCCAATCGTTGGGAATGACCTTTGTCACGTCATCGCCATAATAATACGAAGGCCGGTTCGGAAAATACCAGGTCAGCAAAAAAGTCACTTCCTTGCTTTCCCCGGCTTTCAGATGGATCGTGGTCCCGGCGGCGCCCACCAGCTTCTCCCCCATGTCCTTCGCAGCCGCTGCCATCGGGTGTCCGGCGGCGCCGCCAAAATTGGCATCCGCCATACCATTGCCATCCAATACACTCAGAGAGAGATTACCCAAATAAGGATGATTGGCGGGCAACACTCTCCCATTCTTAAAAGCAGGTTTTATAAGATCCATATACACCCCTGTCATCCCATTGCTCTTTATGACATTGTTCCGATGCAACCCCGTAATGCTGTCCTTCAGATCGAGACCGACAAGGTTCTCCACCCGGCCCGTAAGGTCGATATCCAGGGGCCCGCCGCTGGTATTCTTCAGGGTATACTTCAGCACGGTACCCGGCGTAGCGGACTCCCGTGCATCCAGCGGGATAAAGGGAGAGAAGACATCCAGGGAGATGGCTACCGGCAGGGGCTTCTGCCGCGAAGAATAACCGATCCTGGCAAGTGGGTATTCCCCGATAAAAGAAATGTCGTCGAAATCATTTTTGTCCAGCGATCTTTTAACAGTCTTCCCATTCTGTCTTACCGTCACGGTAAAACCCTGCTCGATATAACTGGGAGGTGTAAAGGTTTGATAACATACTTTCCAGGGACCCAGCGCCGTGGGAAAATTCATCAGGCTGTCCTTGCCATATCCGGTATTATAAGCGTTGTTGGCAATCCACCAGCCCGCCAGCGTGCCGTCCCCCCTGACATACAACTGCCCCGCGGCAATCCCCCCGCATGGCATCCCGATCGTGGTCAGCTCCCCGCCTTTATAAATCTTCCGGTCATTACGCCACAGCTCTTTTTGCCACGAAGCCGGCAGGTGTTTGTCCACAGGTACATGATGAGAAGGGTCGAGGGTCGGCTGTGCGGAAACGAATTGAAAAAGGAAAAGAGAAAGGCATAACAGGTACATTTTCATGGCAGCAATTTTAAAAGTTAAATGTAGCTTAATCGTTTAAGCAAAACAAATAAAAAAAATCACCACCCCATGAATACCATACCTGCCCCACAGATAAGCAGCGTCAGTCCCCCTAATGCATGCACATAACGATGCAGCTTCTCTGTTTTCATAACTACCAGCCCATAATAGCCCGCCATCACCATAATGACCATCGTGACGAGGGTAAAAAAAGTATAAACAAGGATCAACGCGACCATGCCCGTCCAGGAATTTTTAGCGGCTGGAAAATATAACAAGGGGATCATCGGCTCACAAGGCCCCAGCACAAAGATGATAAACAGGACCCAGGGAGTCACCGCATGCCGGTCCTGCGGCCGGACCATCTCGCCATGCCGGTGCTCATATACATAGACGGAGCCATCTTCATAAATATCGAAATGTTTATGCGGTCGGTTGCGCCAGGCCCTGAACAATCCCCAGACACCATAGAGCAGACCAAAACCTATCATCGTCCATCCCGCCACACCTCCCCGGATATTCTCCATCCATCGGACCTTTGACAACGACCATCCGATGGCTGCCCCGCCCAATCCCAACAACACCGAGCTCCACACATGACCGCACCCGCAGACCAGGGTCCAGAACAGGGTCCTGGTCGCCGTCCATCCCCTCGACTTCGACAACGCGATAAAAGGCAGATAATGGTCGGGCCCTGTGACCGTGTGCAGACAGGCCACCGTTACCGCAGCAATGATCAACATACCCAACTCAGCCTGCATAGGTCAATGGTTTTGCAAAAGATAAAAATCCGGCTATCGTCTTCAGACAATCATATAGCTGTTCGGCATGGTTACCCAGGATCCTGACGACCAGGCTGCCCCCCGGTCCGTCGCTGACAGCACCCATCACTCCTGTCTGCGACGATAAATAGGCCTGTATCACCGGTTGTCTCGCGGCTTCCGGTCGCCTCACAACTTCCGGTCGCCCCGCAACTTCCGGTCGCCCCGCAGTCTCCGGTTGCCCCGCAGTCTCTGGTCGCCTCACAGTTTCCAGCCTCCCTTCGCCAACTGCGCCTCCCATAAACAACAAACCCGCCTGGTGCGTATACCCTTCCAACTGGCCCAGTGCCTGCAAATCCATCACAGCCGGCTGCAGGTTTATATTTTCCCGCAACACCAGCCTGCCGCAGCGCAACACTTCCGTGATCGTATGATATTTTGAAAAACTAAAAACTTCCCCATTCAACTTTCTCCCGCAGGTCAGCACCTCTCCCCAGACCAGCTGGCTTCCCTCCGACAGATGAATTTTGTTGTGGCCCGTAAAAACAGCCTTTGCATGGGGGACACAGGGATGTGGCAGATAACAGAACGAAGCCCCGGGGCCCACCAACACCTCCATCCGCTGACAGGCCCCCTTCTCCATCCGGAATAGCCGTTGGTACGCCTGGGTATGCCATTGCAGATGGCTGCCCGCTCCCAGCTCCAGCCGGATCGTAGTCTCATCCCCATCCAACAGGCCCGGAGAGGAACACATCAGCATAAGATGCAACTGGGGGGCTTTCTTGTCTTCGGTTATATTCGCTACTTTATACGGAGGCGTATAATAGCTCTCCGTTAGCCGGGTGACCCCCTCCCGCAAAGCTACCCGGATAGTCACTTCCCCTTTCATCGCCATAACCCCGGTTCTTTTACCTCTTCCAGCAACGCATATCTTTTTATCCAGCCGATGACGATGTCCAGCCCCTCCCCGCTCATCAGGTTCGTAAAGACAAAAGGATACCCTTTCCGCATCTTCCGCGCATCCCGCTCCATCACCTCCAGGCTGGCCCCCACATAGGGAGCCAGATCGATCTTATTAATGATCAGCAGATCACTCCTGGTAATCCCCGGTCCCCCCTTGCGGGGGATCTTATCCCCTTCCGCCACATCGATGACGAAAATACTCAGATCCGCCAGGTCGGGGCTGAAGGTCGCTGACAGATTATCACCGCCACTCTCGATAAAGACAAGACGGAGATCGTCAAACCGGTTAGCCATCTCCTCCACCGCCTCCAGGTTCATACTGGCATCCTCCCGGATAGCCGTATGAGGACAACCTCCCGTCTCCACACCGATAATACGGTCCGCCGGCAACAGGCTATGCTGCGTAAGAAACTCCGCATCCTCCTTCGTATAAATATCGTTGGTGATGACGCCAAGACTATAGTCCTTCGCCAACACCCGGCTCAGCCGCTCGATCAGGGCCGTTTTACCGGAACCCACCGGTCCGGCAATGCCTATTTTTATATAGTTTCTCTCCTGCATAATCACGACATATATAACCTCGAATACAATTGTTCATGCTGCATACAACGGATGTCAAAACCCGGGTTGCAGACACCGACCCCTTCCTTATCCGGCTCCATCCCCTTCTCCACCAACTCCCCGATCAGGGACTGCAGGGAGAACAGCAGCTCCTGCCCATCCTGCTGCCCCATAGGGATCAGCTTCACACAATTCGTCACCATGCCCGCCGCTGCATTGTAGTAAAATCCCGTCAACGCCTCCCGTAACCCGATCCCCAACGCCGCCGCACAAACGCCAAATGCCACACAATAATGTCCCGGCGTCTGCTTCGCCAGCAACGCCTGACCATAGGTGGAGAGCATATGCCCGGCCTTTCTCACCCCATCCGCCATCGCCCGTCCCGCGTCTGACCCCGCCATGCCCTGGAAAATCTTCATCAGCCGCATCCCCAGCTTCTGGCTGGCCTGCCGGATCTCTTTCGGCAGCTTCACCGCCTCACACAAAACATCCGCCTCCAGCAGGCCTTCCCGGTCGGACGCCGAAGCCGCCCCATAGGACAAGGCCATCAGCGCCGCATCCGTATACCGCAAATTCTTGGTTAGCATTTCCCGGACAAAACCCTCCGCCGTCTCCCGATCCCTCACCACACCCGCCTGCACATAGGTCTCCAGCCCCCCCGAATGCGCATACCCCCCGATGGGGAGGGCCGGGTCACTCAACTGGAACAGACTTAACGCAGCGGGGCTCATACATTCGGATTGGTGAATTGAAGGATCTTCGAGAACAGGCTGCTGCCACCCGCATGCGTATGCGCGGCCACGGTAGTCTTCAGGGGATATAGCAGCTTTCTTTCTTCCTGCCGGACATCATAGCCCCCCGCCACGAGGGCCCGGAACAGCGGCGCCTCATACGGCGCCAGCAACTCCTCTTTTTCATAGAACAGCGGCAGATGTTTATTCCCGATCTCATAACACACGGACGCGACGCCGTACAGGGACGCCGGCCGGATAACCAGTGCGGCACAGGGAAGGATGTCCACCACGACGAGACATTCGGGGTCCTCATATAAGACATCCCCCTCCGCCAGCGCGGGGCTCTCCCTTAAAAATTTCAACACGATCTCTCTCCCCCCCCGGGTGGTCTTGCGGAGCAGGCGTTTGCCCGTCTCATGCCATTCCAATCCCAACGGGTCAACCTCCCGGTCACGGAGGACAAAAGATTCCAGCTTCCCTAATTTTTCCTGTATCAGCATGTTGAGTCCCTCCGCTCAGAATAAAAAATATCGTTGCGCCAACGCCAGCTCACGGGCCGGCTCACAGGTGATGTGCTGCCCATCCACCCGCACTTCATAGTTCTCCGGGTTCACTTCGATCCGCGGTGTCCGGTCATTGTGTACCATATCGCGTTTGGAAAGATCCCGGCAATGCTGTACCGGCAGCACCCTTTTCTGCAGACCGTACTGTTGCACCACCCCCCTTTCCAGGGATAACCCCGAGACGAAACTGGCGCAAAGGGAATGCAGCGCTTTGCCATAGGCCCCGAACATAGGCCGATAGATCACGGGCTGCGGCGTGGGGATGGAGGCGTTAGGATCCCCCATCCTGCCGGCAATGATCATCCCGCCTTTAATGATCAGCTCGGGTTTGGCCCCGAACAGGGCCGGCTTCCACAAGACCAGGTCCGCCATTTTCCCCCTTTCCAGGCTGCCGACATAAGAAGAGATCCCGTGCGTAACAGCGGGATTGATGGTATATTTAGCAACATACCGCTTCACCCGGAAATTATCATTGCCTTTGTCCTGGTCCTCCGGCAGCCAGCCTCGTTGCTTTTTCATTTTATCAGCCGTCTGCCAGGTGCGTAAGATCACCTCCCCCACCCTGCCCATAGCCTGGGAGTCGGAGCTCATCATGCTGAACACTCCCATATCATGGAGGATATCCTCTGCCGCAATGGTCTCCGGGCGAATACGCGAGTCGGCAAAAGCCACATCCTCCGGAACAGATTTGTTCAGATGATGACAGACCATCAGCATATCCAAATGCTCATCGATGGTATTGACCGTATAGGGACGGGTCGGGTTGGTGGAAGAAGGCAGCACGTTCGGATACATGGCCGCCCGGATGATATCCGGGGCATGCCCACCGCCTGCACCCTCCGTATGATACGTATGGATCACCCGGCCCCCGATAGCAGCCATCGTGCTTTCCAGGAATCCCGCTTCATTCAGCGTATCGGTATGAATAGCAACCTGTACATCCTGTTTGTCCGCAACTCGTAAGGCCGCATCGATGACGGCAGGCGTCGAGCCCCAATCCTCATGGATCTTCAGCCCCAGGGCCCCGGCTTCGATCTGTTCTTCCAAAGGAGCCGTACTGGCACAGTTCCCCTTCCCCAGGAAACCCAGGTTCATGGGGAAAGCATCGGCCGCTTCCAGCATCCGTTGGATATTCCATGCGCCCGGTGTCACCGTAGTGGCATTGGTGCCGTCCGCAGGCCCCGTCCCTCCCCCGATCATCGTGGTCACCCCACTGTATAGGGCATGATCGATCTGCTGCGGACAGATAAAATGAATATGCGTATCGATGCCCCCGGCCGTAGCGATCAGACCGGCCCCGCCATGCACTTCCGTCGCCGCCCCGATCACCATACCTTCATCTACCTCCATCGTATCGGGATTCCCTGCCTTGCCGATCCCCGCGATCTTCCCGTCCTTAATCCCGATATCCGCTTTCACGATCCCCCAATGGTCGATGATCATCACCCCGGTGATGACAAGATCCAATACCCCTTCTCCCCGGGTGGCCGTAGCGGACTGCGCCATCCCATCCCGAATGGTCTTGCCCCCGCCAAACTTCGCTTCATCCCCATAGATGGTATGATCCTTCTCGATCTCGATCAGCAGATCGGTATCCCCCAGCCTCACCTTATCCCCCGTCGTGGGGCCATACAGGTTGGCATATTTGATGCGGTTGATAGATAGGCTCATGGCAGCTGGTTTTTAAAATGATGGGCCTGCGCCTTTTCCAACGCCGCCGCCAGCTCCGAGACATTCGTCCCGCCGGCCGCAAGTCCCGTCTCCCCATCCACCAGGTTATTGAATCCCACCGCCCGCTGTCGCCCGCCCAGGTCCACCAGTTTCACTTCCTTCTCCTCTCCGGGCTCGAACCGTACGGCCGTGCCCGCCGGGATATTCAGCCGTTTCCCAAAAGCCTTTGCCCGGTCGAAAGCCATTTCTTTATTCACCTCGAAAAAATGAAAATGCGACCCGATCTGGACTGGCCGGTCGCCCGTATTGACAACGATAATAGACACGGTTGCCCTGCCGGCATTGCAGAGTATATCACCGGCAGCAAGTATATATTCTCCTGGTATCATCTAACGAATGGGATCATGTACCGTCACCAGTTTGGTCCCGTCAGGGAAAGTAGCTTCAATCTGTATCTCGGGTATCATTTCAGGAATACCTTCCATGACATCCCCCCGCGATAAAATAGTTCCCCCATATTGCATCAGCTCCGCAACGGGTTTGCCATCCCGGGCAGCCTCCTGCAGCCGGCTGCTGATCAGGGCAATAGCTTCCGGATAATTCAACTTCAGCCCTCTCGCCTTCCGCTTCTCCGCCAGCTCCCCCGCCAGGAACAGCAACAGTTTTTCCGTTTCTCTGGGTGACAAATGCATAGATAGTAAGTTACTGAAAAAAGCTAAGCATTCCTTCTCCTGTTGCGCAAAATTTCATAGAACGACCGGCTGCGGATTTCCGCCAGCGTCAGCCCCGTCTCCAGGACCTCCTCTTCCCCGATGGCCCCGCAGTTCATCGCTTTCAAAAAGAAATTTAACAGTCCCTGGCCCGTGGCGGCATCGTCAAAAATGTCCCCGGTCAGGGTGGAAATGGCAGCGCGTTCTACAAAGATCTTCAACCGGTGAACGGCATCCTTGAGACTGCTTAAAAAGAAAGTATAGGTAGCCGCATAACGCATAGGCAACTGTGCAGGGTTCAGGTCCCATCCCTGATAGAAGCCATTGATCAGCGAGTGCATGGTATGTCCGTAACAGATCTTCCAGCCCCGGTGAACGGCCTCCCGGTTTTCCGCCATCTGTGCAGGCGTGAGAGAAGTCCCCTTATGGGGGCCTACCGGCATGACATTCGTCGCCCCGTCGGACAAAAAGATCCCCGTTCCGGCCAACGCCACCTTCGTCATATGATGGGCAAAATCACAGACCGGATGCGCCATGGTCTGATACCTGGCCGTAATACCACAGGAAGCCGTATAATCATAGGTCCCGAAATGAGCCGCTATACAACGGCCCTCGCTGGCCTTGATGATCCTCCACAAAGGATTCCGCCCCTCGGCATCCATAATGATCTGGGTCGCCTCCACCATCACTTCCATCCTGAGACTGCCCGCCGGCAGATGATTACTTTTTTCGATCAGCTCAAAGAGGCGTATCAACGTCACCACCTGCTCCGGGATCGTCACCTTGGGCAGCATCACGACAAAATTAGCAGGCAGCGATCCCCCTGTCTCCTGCACCAACTGGGTGATGAACAGGTCCAGGGTCCGCACTCCCCGGTATTTAAGATCTTCCGTAAAAGGTTTGATCCGGATCCCGATAAAAGGAGAGAGGGTCCCCTCCTTCATGCCCTTCGCCAATTCAATGGCAGCCTGTTTCGCCACCGCATCTTCCTGCTCATCGGGCCGGTTTCCATACCCATCTTCAAAGTCGATCCTGAAATCCTCCACCGGCTCCTTCTGTAATTTTTGGATCATCTTTTGATACACCGACCAGTGAAGCCATGCCTTTTCCTTCCGTCTTTCCTCCTCCTTCATCAACTCCAGCTTTCGTGACAGCTCCAGGATCTCTTCTTCCCGGCCGGGCAGGTATCCGCATCCTTCCGGGTCCAGCACCCTGGCCAGCGCCCCGAAATGAGGCGCATAATTCTGCAGGCTCCTCAACGCAATCTCCCCCATCTTCACACAGGTGTCTGCGTGAAAAAGATCGGCGCCCCCATACAGTGTGTGAACAGGCTGCCGGTCGGGCCGGTCCCCGGGATATTGTTGCTGGAAGTCGAGGTTGGCAATTTTCAAACTGGCCAGAAGACTTTCTTTTTCCGATTCGGTAATGGAAAGACGCATAAAGATCATTTAATGATTGAAGAGTTACGAGCCCCGGTAAGTGGAATAGCCAAAGGGGCTGATCAGTAAAGGAATATGATAATGACCGTCCCCGGTCACTTCGAAATAAATATCGACAAAAGGGTAAAAGGTAGCGATACCCTCGAAATACGCCCGGGTCTCGAACCGTATTTTATAAAAGCCGGCATCCGTCTGCATCGGTTTTCCGCCGGCATCCACTCCCGTCGCCTCACTGCCAGCCCGGCCCGCCTCCTGCCAGTCGGCGATCCTCCCGTCCTTATTTGTCCGCCCACCCGCTATCGCGGTTTCCACTGCCGGAGCCAGGCCCTCCACCCGATACAACGTAACGCTTACGCCTTCCGCAGGCCGCCCCTTTGCCGTATCCAGGATATGTGTCGTTATCTTGCTCATGCTAATAATTTTTCCAGGCGGATCCCCGTGATCTTATTCTGCTCCTCCATCGCCACCCGGATCTCTGTTACAGGATCATGATCCAGCCTCGCCCGCAACAATCCCAGCATCTCCTCTGCGGATTTTCCCGTGGCGCAAACAATAAAAATATACCCGAATTTTTTTTCATACGCCTCATTCCCCGCCGCCAGGGCCGCCAGTACGGGCTCCGAAGCGCCCTGCACACCGGACTGCTCCCCCGCCGCCCACTGCCCCGTAGCCGCAAACTTCTTTCGCAGACTATCCAGGTCCCCAATCCTGGGATGATGGCTAAAAGCTTCCCGCCAGTCGGCTTCCCCGCAGGAGTACCATACCCGGCTGGCTTCCTGCAGCAACTGCTCGTCCGTCGCCATCGGGAACAGCTCCAGCATTTTCTCCACCCAGGCCACCGACCCATTACAGAGTCCCAGCACCTCCCGCAGTGCGGGTTTATCCAGCTCATTCAATGCTGCAATACTCATAGGGATATCCGTTATATCGTGGTGGGATGCCGGTTTACATTCTTATAATAGATATAGACAGCGGGTTCCTTCCCCATAGCGGTAAACCATTGCTGACAATAGGGCGCCATCCAGATGGAGTCCCCCTTCTTCACCGGATACCACTGCTGGTCCAGCATATAGATACCCTGCCCCTGCAGATAGAGGAGCCCATGCTCCATAATATGTGTCTCTACCATCGGCAAATGACCACCGGGATCATACGTAAAAATATTCACCGCCATATCAAACGAAAAGTTATCCGGCAACAATACCTGCAGCCGCAGCGCGGGGTCGCCCAGGTATTCCTTACCACTGACCAGCCCCGCATCGCCAAACATCGTCCCGGGTATAGCAACCCCCTCCAGCTTCTCATACACCTTGTGAAAGCTCAACACCTGGCTGCCCTCGGTTGCCTCCAGACGATACTCCCTGCCGATAGGGATATAGACGAAATGGCCTTGTTCCATAGCCTGCGACTCACCGCTCACCTCCGCCTGGCATTTTCCACTGACCACATAAAAGAAGATCTGCGCAGCCTCCGTCCGCCCGCTGAGTTTACCCCCTCCCTGTTGAAAATGAATCAGGGTCTGGCAGAGGCCCGCCCCCATCTGCTCATTCAGGATCACGTTCACTGTACAGCCTGTCCACCCCGGCACCGTACTATTGATATACCCGTCGGGACTGATAAGCGCATGACTCCCTCTTTTTACCACCGATCTTGTTAATGCTGATATTTCCATGTAGCTGACAATTGTTGTATAAAATTATCCGAAATGACGACCACCGCCGCCAGGTCTTCCATCTCTACATCTTCCAGCGGGTGGTGACTGATCCCTTTAAAACAGCGCACAAACAACATAGCCACCGGCGACACGGCGGATATCGGAACAGCATCATGTCCCGCCCCGCTGACCAGGGACAAGGGTTCATAACCGGCCGCCTGAATAGCAGCGGCGAGCCCTTCCTTCATCTTCGCATCACAAACGACAGGAGAGGAGACTTGTAACACCTTCCAGTCGACGAGCAGGTTCCGGCGCTGACCGATGGCTGCGCACAAGGCCTTGACCTTTTCCTGCGCCCGGGCCAGCACCCACTGGCCCGGGCTGCGAAGATCCACGCTGCACACCACTTCGCCGGGAATGACATTGCTGGCGGGACTGGACACCTGCAACTTTCCGACGGTGGCCACCAGTCCGTCGCCTTTCGCCTCTCCCTCACCAGCCGCCTGCTGCCCGGCCCCCTCCTTTGCCAGCTTCTCCAGCTCCAATATAAATTCTGCCGCGCCACACAACGCATCCTGGCGTAATTCCATCGGCACCGTACCCGCATGACCCGCCACCCCTTTAAACACCACTTCGGCCCTCACCTGCCCGGCAATGGCTTCCACCAGGGCCGCAGGAATCTTTCGTTCATAAAGGACGGGCCCCTGCTCGATATGAATTTCAAAATAACCCAGCCAGTCCGCCGGGGCGATAGCCTCCTCTTCCAGGATAGCGGTATTGCCCCCGATGGTCCGTATCGCCTCTTCCAGTGATATCCCCGCTTCATCCCGGCGGCCAAGCAGCTCTCTTTCAAAAGAGCCGGCCACCACCTTACTGCCAAGATACGTCGTATGATAACGGACGCCCTCTTCATCACAAAAAGCGATCAGTTCGACATGAAACGGAAGGTCCTGTCCCGACTGAATAATATTTTCTACCAGGTCCAGTCCCGTGAGGACCCCCAGCGGCCCATCCCAGGGGCCGGCATTAGGGACCGTATCGATATGCGAAGCGATCACCAGCGTCCTGGCCCCCGGAGCACGGCTCTCCCAACGCCCCCGCACATTCCCGATAGCGTCCATCCGGGCTGACAAACCTGCCTCCTGCATCCACTGCAACACTTTACGGGCGCCTTCCAAAAAAGCCGCCGTACCATACCTCCGGGTGATGCCGGTAGCATCCTCACTGATGGAAGCCAGTTCGTGGATCCTCGTTATGATCTTTTCCGCTCTTTGCCGCTCTTTATGCATAAATAATTTCGCCTTGACTCAGCTTCTTGAACACTCCCTCCTCATACACCTTCTCTCCTCTCAGCCAGGTCTGTTCAACGACTCCAAAGAGGCGCTCTCCCAGATAGGGCGTCGTCTTGTGCTTATGGAAAAGCCCGTCCTCCGTCACCAGGAAAGAACGTGACGGATCCCAGACCACCAGGTCGGCCATGGCTCCGCGGCTGATCCCCCCTCTCCGGCCGGATTGCCCGATCAGGGCAGCCGGACTTTCACAAAGCCATTTCACCAGATCATCCGGCCTGCCTCCCTTGCTACGGGCCACGCTCCACAAGACAGACAAAACCAGTTGCAGCGAAGAAATACCACCCCAGGCCTTTTTAAAATCCCCGCTCTCCAGCTCTTTCATTATAGGTGGGGCCGGAGAATGATCCGTAGCCACAAAATCGATCACCCCTTCCCGTAAGGCTTCCCACAATCTGTCATTATTCCCTCTTTCCCGGATGGGCGGCGCACATTTGAAAGCAGTGGCTCCATCCTTTATATCTTCTGCGGCAAAATACAAATAATGTGGTCCTGTTTCGGCCGTTAAGGGCAACCCTTTTTCCTTCGCCCTTCGGATCAACTCGATCCCACCGGCCGAAGATAAATGGACAATATGGGTCCGGCACCGATATTCATCACACAACCGTATCATCAGGGCGATGGCGTCCTCCTCCCATACCCGCGGCCTGGACGAAAGATAATTCCGGTAGGACCGGGGATCCGCCCCCGCCGCGCCTGCCCATCCCGCCTCACTTCCGCTGCGGCTCCGCTCATCGCTATCCGCGCCCGGCCCCCTCTCCCACTCGCAGTGGACCAGCAACGGCAATCCCGCCCCGGCAATCAACGGCATCACTTTCCGCAGGTCTGCCTCCGTCACATTCGGGAAGGTGTCGATCCCCGAATGCGTGAGAAAAGCTTTGAACCCCAATACACCACGGGCAATCAACGGCCCGATCTCCTGCTCATTACCCGGCACGACTCCTCCCCAGAACCCGCAGTTACAGTGCAGCTTCCCCACCGTCGAGAGTAGCTTTTTATCCAATGCCTCCACCGTAGTCGTCACGGGATCGGCGTTCAGCGGCATGTCCACCAGCGTTGTAAGCCCTCCGGCGAGGGCAGATCGCGTCGCCGTATCAAACCCCTCCCAATCCGTTCTGCCCGGCTCGTTCACATGTACATGCGGATCGATCACACCCGGCATGACCATCTTTTCTCCCACATCCAGCACCTCGCCTCCAGCTTCCCTCGCAAACCCTTCCTCGATCCCCCGGATCCTCCCGTCCTGTATAACAACAGTCGCATCCCTTATCCCGCCGGGAAGGGCCATTTTCTGGCTATGAATGGAATAATCAGACATCTTACGCTTAATAAAGAAAGTTAAGAATAAAAAACTATTTAATTATATTGAAGTATGAATACCCGTTTGGAAAATAACGCTTACGGAAAAAATGCTATCAACCTCTCGAAGATCATCCGGCACGCAGACCGGCACGAGATCCGGCACATCTCGGTCAATGTATCTTTACAGGGGGAATTTGAAGCTGCGCATACCCGGGGGGACAATACCAGCATCCTGCCGACCGATACGATGAAAAATACCGTCTATGCGCTGGCGAAAGATCACTTCTCCCACTCTATCGAAGCCTTCGGCCTTCATCTCTCGGACCATTTCCTGTCCCGCAATCCCCAGGTGCAGGAAGTACGGATCGAACTGACGGAATTTTGCTGGCAGCGGATCATGATCGACGGACAACCCCACCCGCATTCTTTTTTGAACGGAGGCTCCGAAAAACATACTGCCGCCATCACCCGGAACCGCCAGGACACCCGGGTTACATCCGGCATCAGGGACTTGTTGATCTTAAAGACGACGGACTCGGGCTTTGAGAATTATATAAAGGATGCGTATACGACGCTGAAAGAGACCAGCGACCGGATCTTCTCCACCCAATGCGAGGCCTCCTGGTTGTATAATTCGCATTCGTTGGACTTTACGGGATTGTACGACGGCATCCGAAACGATTTGCTGCAGACCTTCGCCACCCATAAAAGCCTCTCCGTCCAGCATACCCTCTATGCCATGGGCGAGCAGGTCCTGAACACATTTCCCGCCGTCACGGAGATCTCGCTGAAGATGCCCAACAAACATCATATCCTTTGCAATCTCCAACCCTTCGGCATGGACAACCGAAATGAGGTCTTCATCGCGACGGATGAGCCGTATGGGTATATTACCGGTACCGTGGTGAGGGATGCGGGCAAATAGGGCGTGCCCCTTCGGGCCGGGCAAGGGCCTCGCCCTCGGGCCGGGCTTTACACTGCAAGTCCTCGCGTTGCTCCGGGCTTTTCGTTCCAATCCCTCACGCATCCTTCGGACACTTTCCTCGGCTTTTCGCTTAGAGCTTCGTCAAAGCAACATTCAGTTGCTTTCTCCTCGCTGAGCTACGCTCGTAACCTTCGTCCGAGCCTTCGCTCGTTCCTCGGTTACCTTCGTCGAAGCTTCGTTCCTTGCTTCTTCCTTGGTTATCTCACGCAACCCCACCTCGCCCTGCGATCATGATGCCCCCTCTATCTGCAGTTGTATATACAATTCTCTTTTTTTCTAAACGGGGCCAACCCACCTAATTGCATATACAACTCAAAAAAATACCCCTCTTCCTCCCGCACCTTACAATTCCTGTCGTCAATCTCTGGCCTCCCCCCACCTCTCCATCCCTCTCATCGATCTATTTCCCATCCCCGGTCCCATCCGTCCGTCAATCCCATTTTCTTTCCCCGACCCCATCCGCCGTCAACCCCATTTTCTTTCCCCGGCACACCTGCCCGTCGACTTTTTTTCCATCACTCCCCGTTCTGCCTCCTGTCTAGCCACTCCATCACAACATTTTTTCCCCAAACCTCGATTTTTTCCAACCGGAAAAACAAAACTTCTATTTTTGCTCCCCGACAAAACCGTGCATATGAAACCCGTGAAAACAAAAGCTTCCGAAAACTATCTGTCCGGCGACCTTTATTTCGCCGCCTCCACCCTTTTCCGACAAGTCAACCGACTGGCCATTAAAGCATACAAACCGGCAGGCCTCTCCCCAAGCCTGGCTCACATCCTGATGCGTTTACTGGAAAACCATTACAACTTTCCTTCCTTTGTCGCCAGCCACCTATGGCTAAGCCGCAGCACCGTCACCCGCCTCACACAGAAACTGGAGAAAATGGGCCTCGTCACCATTACCCACTTTGAAAACCTGGCGGACCTCTCCCCTACAGACAAAGCCTGGGAGCTGGAACCAATATTAAACAAATGCCAGGAGAATTTTTACCAGCGATGTTACCGGCTGGTGGGAAGAGAGCAATATGAAATGATGACAAAGATACTCACCGGTCTGACCGACGGCCTGGTCGGCCGATCATAACCCACCCCCTTCATTCTTCACCTGAATGATCTCCGCAGCAATACTAATGGCTATTTCTTCCGGCGTCTGACTATGGATCGACAAACCCGCCGGACTACGGATCTTCCCTAACAACGCCTCCGCTACTCCCTCTGCCCGGTAATCGGCCAGCAGTTTCCCGAATTTCGCGGAACTGCCCAGTAGCCCGAAATACCGGAACTCTTTATCCAGCAAGGCCCGCACCGCCTGGTCATCGGTCCGGTAACCCTGGGTCATCACTACGATGTAATGGCTATGGACACCCGAGGATATCCTTTCCCGTAACTCGCCATAGTCTTTTACGAATACCTTTTCATGCACATTGTCATTCCTGGACAACGTATCCAGCTCCGGCCGGTGATCGAAGATCGAAATTCGAAAATCCATCATCCGCATGACCCGCGAGAACGCCAGCGCACAGTGCCCACCCCCCACAATAAAGAGATGATGTTTGTAACCCGCTTTCTCCTCATAGATCCAGTCCTCATCGGACGACCGGACAAAAGAAAAATCGACCGGAGGCGCCTGCGAAGAAAATCCAATGCCCGCCGGCGATAGCCGCAGCGTACCATTCCGTCCCACCGACAGACAATCCACCATCTCTCCGACAACCATCCTATCTTGCTCCCGGAGCGTATAGAGTAAGATCGTCTGCTCTCCCGAACAGATCATACCGCTGCGGTCCTTCGTCACCGTTTTATCGTGAACCTGCCGGCGGATGGACAAAGTAGCATCGCCCTGCTCCAACAGTTCCCGGGCCATCTCCGCAAACTTATGCTCCATGATACCCCCGCCGATCGAACCTTCTATCCCCCCTTTCGCATTCACCACCATAAAAAATCCCTGGCGCCCGGGGCTGCTCCCCCGGCTCTCCAACACATACAACAACAAGACAGGAATGCCTTCCTCCAAACTGGTAAGGGCCAGCCTCCAGGTGGTGATTTGTTTATCCGGGGACATGCTGCTTATTCATTACATACAATCCCATCAGGGCTTTCTCCGGCGTCATCGGTGCGGAAAAGGATAGCTCCGCTTGGGGGTTGAAAGCAAGGATGGCATTACGTAAAGCAAAATAAACACCGATGCCATACATCAACGGAGGTTCCCCCACCGCCTTGGAACGAAAAATAGCCAGATTCTCCTGCTGGGTATGAAGAAAATCGATCGATATCTCTCCCGGAGCAGCATAAATATCCGGGACCTTATAATTTGACAACGTATTCGAACGCAGACGGCCCTGCTCATCATAGATCACCTCTTCCACCGTCATCCAACCAATGCCCTGTACAATACCTCCCTCTATCTGTCCCCTGTCGATAAGTGGGTTCATACTCGCCCCGGCATCATGCATCACTTTTACACGATCGATCTGGTACCTTCCCCGCAGACAATCCAGCGTCACCTCCGTTATCGCCGTCCCATACACATGATACGCAAATGGATGTCCCTTCTCACGGGTAGCGTCAAAATGAATGCCCGGCGTAGCATAATGCGCATGCTCCGACAAACTCACCCTTCGCACAAAAGCAGCCATCACCAGCTGTTTCCAACTCAGACCGGCCCCGACACCCTTTACGCACACGCCCTCCTCTTTCAGCTCGATGACTGCAGTTTCCACCTTCAACTCCTCAGCAGCTACCTCTTTCAGCCTGCCGGCTATCGCCGTACAGGCCATCAGGACCGCCTTGCCATTCAGGTCGGCCGTAGCACTGGCCGCAGAAGGAGAAGTATTGGCGATCCGCCAGGTACTGGTAGCCTGCACCTTTATCTTGTCCGGGTGCAGCGAGAAGACCGCCGCCGCCACCTGGATCATCTTCGTATTGACACCCTGCCCCATTTCCACTGCCCCCGTAGTGATAGAGACACTACCATCTGTATAGACATGCACCAACGCCCTCGCCTGGTTCATCAGCGTCTTGGTAAAAGAAATGCCAAAACAGACCGGCATCAACGCAATGCCTTTTTTATAGAGGGTATGCGTCGCATTAAAATGAGCCACCTCCGTCCGCAAGACATCGAGCCCATACACTTCCTCAGCTTTCCCCCAACAGGCAGCAGCCTCGCTCACCGCCAGTTGCCCGTAAGGAAAAGAATCCCCCGTCTGCAAAAGGTTTTTCTTTTGAATAACGGCAGCGTCCACTCCCAATGCTTCGGCAGCCTTCACTATCGCCGCCTCGATGACATACATCCCCTGCGGACCGCCAAAGCCCCGGAAAGCAGTATTGGGAGGTAAATGCGTACGACAGCTATAGGCAGTCGCTTTTACATTCGGAATAAAATAGGAATTGGTACAATGGAACAAGGTTCTTTCCAGCACAGCAGGAGAGAGATCTGCCGCCGCACCCGCATTCTGAAAAAAAGTCACCTCATAGGCCAGGATGCGCAGGTCCTTGTCCAGCCCGATCCGGAAATCTGCCGAATAAGGATGCCGCTTCCCCGTCATAACCATGTCATCCGTCCGGGGTAAAGAATATTTTACCGGCTTCTTTAAATAAGAACAAGCCAGCGCACAGAGAGCCGCCCAGCCATTGGCCTGGTCTTCCTTGCCGCCAAAACCTCCTCCCAGCCGGGTCACCTCCACATCCAGACAGTGCATCGGCCACCCCAGCACTTTGGAGATTGCCCGTTGCACTGCCGTCGGCGCCTGGGTGGAAGAATACACCCGGATCGTATCATTCTCCAACGGAACAGCATAAGCGCCCTGGGTCTCTATATACAGATGCTCCTGCCCGTTGGTCTCCGTCCTGTCTTCAAAGATATAAGCGCAATCTCCCCAGGCCGCCTCCGGCTCGCCCAACCGGAAAGTTCGGGGAGGCACGATCAGCTCCCCCCTTGCCTGGGCCTCGCGGGGATCCGTGATGACGGGCAGAGGATCTATTTCCACGATGATTTTTTTCAGGGCGGTCCGCGCCACCACCTCCGATTCCGCTACGACAAAAGCAAGGGGCATCCCGCAAAAATGAACGGCCCCTTCCGCAAACAAAGGCTCGTCAGGTACAATACCCCCGATCTGATTTTCTCCCCTTATATCTTTATAGGTAAATACCCTCACTACCCCCGGATGCCTCTCCGCCTCCGTACAATCCAGCCTCCGGAGAACGCCATGCGCCACCGGAGACCCCAGCACGACCCCAAAAAGGGTTCCCTGGATCAACGGGATATCGTCCAGGTAGATGGACTCTCCCCGCGTATGCGATATGGAATCGATGTTTTTCATATCAGCCTTGCCGCCTCCAACCCGGGAAATAAGGTCAGGAAATGCGCTTTGATCAATTGCCCTAATAACAACCGCTTATAAGCAGCCGCCCCCCTCGCATCAGAAATAGGAGCTATCTCCCCCTGCGCTGCCTCTATCACCTCCAGGACCAGTTCCTCCTCCACCTTCCGTCCCCGCATCAGGGCTGATGCCCCGGCGAGAAAAGCAGGAATGGGGCCGACCCCTCCGGCTGCCAGATGCGCCTCCACAATCCTGCTCCCGGACACGGTGATCCGCATGGCCGTATTCACACTGGCGATATCCAGACAAGTGCGTTTGCTGACCTTCTCAAAATGGAACAGCGTGCCCGGCCCAGGCATATCAAAATAAATCCTTTCAATAAATTCTTCCGGCCGTTTAGCTAAATCCTTATAGCCGCGGTAAAGCTCCCGAAGCGGCAGCTCACGGGAACCAACCCCGTCATTCAATACCAACCTCGCATCCAGCGCTAAAAAGAAGATAGAAAGATCCCCGATGGGAGATGCATTTACAAAATTACCCGCCACGGTAGCGATATTCCGGATGGGTGTCGAAGAAATAAGACGGGCATATTGATCCAGCCGGGGAAAAGCCTTTTGCAGGAGGGGGGACTCCACCAGGTCACTGACCGTAGCAGCCCCGCCGACCCAACAACGACCGCTCTCCTCCACAACCCCTTTTAACCCCTCCCGGTTGAATAAAAAATCTATCGGCCCCTGCTCCATCCGCTCCTGTTGCTGCACATACAGATCGGTACCCCCTCCCAGGAAAGGCGCCCCCTGCTGATGGGAAAAGAATCCATTCGGCTCCGGCAGCAGCGCACGAAGACGCCCCTCTATCGTCCTGAAATAGTCCGGCAAAAGATCCTGACCGCTCCTTTCCTGCAGCAACGACACCACCCGCCCCAAGGCTCTTTGGATGGATTTATAGCCTGTACAGCGGCAAATATTCCCATCTACGGCAGCCAGCGCATTTTTATAAGTAAACTCCGCCTCCCCCAGGCAAAACCCCGCCATAGAAACGATGAAACCGGGAGTGCAGAATCCGCACTGCGTCCCCCCTTCTTCACAGATGGCCTGCTGCAAAGGGTTCAACCCCTCCTCCCTGTTAACCCCTTCTATCGTAACTACCTGTTTCCCATGCACATTGCCCAGAGCAGTAAGACAGGATACGGCGCTGCGGTACCGCAGCTTCCCTCCTTTCAACTCCCCCAGCACCACGGTGCAAGCCCCGCAGTCTCCCTCCCGGCACCCGATCTTGGTCCCCATCAGGCGCTCGTGATAACGCACGAAGTCCAGCAGCAGCATACCCGGCGGCTTATCCGTGTGGATTAGTTTGTTATTTAAAATAAACCGTATCAATATAATTTTTTATTCCCCTTCTCTTTCCAGAACCCGAATAAAGCGGCCGCCTCGGCCAGGGACAGATAGTCGAATGGTATCTTCCGGTCTGATACGGCAACATTGATCTCCTTGTAAATGAAGGCGTCATCAAAACCGGCATCGGCAGCCTCATCCCGGGTGGCGGCATAGATCACCCGCCTCGGTCTGGCCCAATACAGGGCGCCCAGACACATCGGGCAGGGCTCACAGGACGTATATACATCACAATCCGTCAGTTGGTAATCGCCCAGGTTTTGACAGGCATCCCGTATGGCGACCACCTCGGCATGCGCGGTAGGATCATTGGTAGAAGTTACCCGGTTACATCCCCTTCCGATCACCTGCCCCCCCTTCACGATAAGACAGCCAAAAGGCCCTCCCATCCCCTTTTCTACCCCGTGTCTTGCCAACTCCACCGCCTCCCGAAGAAATAATAGATCCGTTTGAGTAGTCATATTTAAAGTTACGAATTGACACACCAAAAAACGAACAGCAAAAATCCAGAATTGAAGAAATCCCGGGACTCACTGTGGAAAATATTCCACAGTGTTCCTCATTGTCCACAATCTCAGGTAGCTCCATAAGGGGAACCGGTAGTGGTTTAAGATTTGCTCTTCTTATGATGGCTTTTAATAGGATATTGGATTTTAGCAACGGCCTGGATTTTTATCTGGGCTTTTTTTTTTATTGATACATTTGAGTTTCTTTTGCTGAACACCTTAAAAACTCAACTGTAACGTGGGCAAACGACTGCTACCGATAGCCTTATTTCTATTCCTTTCTATGGCTGCCCGAAGCCAGCCCCCTGCTATTAATACCACCCTGGGCGACCTCAACCAGGCCATCGAAGCGGCTACCCGGTACGATCAGGAAAAATTAAAGCACATTGACGGGCTGAAAAGCTCTTTTTCCGATACTAAAAAGGACGATCTCCCCCTCCTATTCTCCCGTTATTTGCAGTTATACGAAGAATACAAGGTCTTTAACTATGATTCTGCCTTTCAATATGCAAGAAATTTGCAGGAAATAGCCCTGCGCTTAGGCGACCCCTCCCGCCTCGTCAGCGCCCGGCTCAAACTGGGCTTTTCCCTCCTGTCCTCCGGCATGTTTAAAGAAACCCTGGACTCCCTGAATAAGATCAACACCAGCGGTACCCCCGATAGCCTGCGGGCGGAATACTATGCCCTGATGGGCCGTTACTATTATGACCTGGGGGATTTCGACAACGACTCCTGGTATACCCCCGCCTACATCCGGAAAGGGAATAGCTATATGGACTCCGCACTGCGGATCTACCCTCCCGGCTCTTTTCACTATTCCTATTTCAAAGGGCTGAAAGAAATAAAATCAGGGGACCGGGCCTCCGCCCAGGCTGAACTAAAAGAGCTCATGCTCCGCCCGGGCCTTTCCTGGCACGAACTGGCCATAACCGCCTCCACCCTCAGCGATATCTATATCTTCAATGGCCAGACGGACACCGCCATCTCCCTGCTGATCAGGGCCGCCATCGCAGACATAAGATCCTCCACCAAAGAGACGGCAGCTATCTTTAACCTGGCCCAGCTCCTCTATAAAAAAGGAGACGTAAAAAATGCTTCCTCCTATATCGAAGCCGCCATCCGGGACGCCAGCTTCTACGGCGCCCGGCAAAGAAAAGTACAGGTCAGCGCCATTTTGCCCCTTATCGAAGGAGAGAAGATCAGCCGGGTCGAGGGAGAAAAACGCACGCTGGTCACCTATTCCATCATCACCACCCTCTTACTGCTGGTCGTTATCATCCTGGCGATCATTATCTTCCGGCAGGTTAACAAGCTCAAGCTGGCAAAGAAGGTGATCACGGAAGCCCACATCAAGGAACAGGCCATCAACCAACGGCTGGTGGAAGCCAATTACAAACTGTCGGAGGCCAATAAGATCAAGGAGGAATATATCGGCTATTTCTTCAATGCCGACTCGGAGTTCTTCTCCAAGCTGGAGAAGATCAAGAAATCACTGGAACAAAAAATAGCCTATCGCAAATGGGAAGACATCATCGCTGTCGTGAGTAACATCAACCCGAAAAAAGAAAAAGAAGAGCTTCTGCGGAATTTCGATCAGATCTTCCTGAAGCTCTTCCCTGATTTCGTACAAGGGTTTAATGGTCTATTCCGCGAAGAAGATCAGGTGCAGCTAAAAGATCATGAGCTTTTGAATACTGACCTCCGGATCTTCGCCCTCATACGCATGGGCATTCATGAAAATGAAAAAATAGCGCGGATACTGGAATACTCTGTCAATACCATCAACACCTACAAGACAAAGATCAAAAACAAAAGCACCGTTCCGAATGAGGAATTCGAGCACCGGATCATGGAGATCAAAACGCTGTAAAGCTGATCGCCAGGCCCCCGCCTTCCGCTAACCGGATGGTAAGCTGCGTATCGCTGTCTACCACCTTCTTCTCTATAGAATATGCTTCCGGGTTGTTCTTCCAATCGGCGCCGGCCCCATCTTTATAAATGGTCGCCTGGTATTTTTTGCCTTTATCCAAAAAACCAAGTGGTAAGGTCGTCGTACGGCTATGCTCATCCGTAATAGCCCCCAGGTACCAGTTATTCTTCCCCTTTTCTTTCCGGACGATGGTGATATAATCACCGGGCTCCGCCTCCAGTATCCGGGTAGTATCCCACTCTACCGGCACATCCCGGATGAACTGGAAAGCATCCGCATGGGCTTCATAATTCTCCGGCAGGTCCGCAGCCATTTGCAGGGGACTGTATAAGGTCACATACAACGCCAGCTGTTTGACCAGGGTGGTATGTACCTGCCTGCCCGGCACCGTAGAATATCCTTTCAGCCGGAAGATACCCGGCGTATAGTCCATAGGCCCGCCCATCAGCCGGGTAAACGGGAGAATGGTCTCATGCTCCGGCGCATTTCCATTACTAAAAGCATTGTACTCATTTCCCCTGGCGGCTTCGCAGGCCAGCCAGTTGGGATAGGTCCGCTGCAGCCCCGTGGGACGTACCGGTTCATGGGCATCCAGCATCACATGATAGCGCGCTGCCTTCTCCGCCACCCGCACATAATGGTTCACCATCCACTGCCCGTCATGATGTTCCCCCCGGGGAATGATCCTGCCTACATAACCCGTCTTCACGGAAGTATACCCCCATCGCTGCATGTACCGGAAAGCAGTATCCATCTGCCGCTCATAGTTGGTGGCAGAACCGGAGGTCTCATTATGCATGATAAGATGGACGCCTTTGGCCTCCGCATAATCTATAATTGACCGGGTATCGAAATCCGGGTACGGCGTTACAAAATCAAAGACATTTTCCTTCCAGTTGCCAAACCAATCCTCCCAGCCCGTATTCCACCCCTCCACCAGGACACCCCCGATATGGTTCTTCGCGGCAAAGTCAATATACCGTTTGACATTGGCCGTATTGCCGCCATGACGCCCATTGGGGATCAGCCCCCCATTACTCCCCACACTGTCCGGGAAATCAGAATAGCTCCAGGTGCTGCGGCCCGTCTGCATCTCCCACCAGACCCCCACAAACTTCATCGGGTGGATCCAGTCCGTACCGGCTACCTTCGAAGGCTCATTCAGGTTCAATATCATTTTGGAAGCAAGGATATCCGTTGCCTTGTCACTGAGGATCACCGTCCTCCAGGGAGAGGAAAAAGCAGCGTGCAGGTAAGCCTTATTCCCAACCGCATCGGGCACTAGGCTGGAGCTCAACGTGAGCGAAGCCCGGTCCACATGTAATTGCATAGCCGGGTAATCCACCAGCGCCGCTTCGTGAATATTGATATACAGTCCTTCCGCACTCTTCATCATCAGGGGCGTTTGCACCGCATATTCATCCGGCGCCACCCGGACGGCAATATCGGTGGACTTCTCCACTAATTCCTTGTTATTGATTTCGCTCAGTTTGGAAGTTGTATAAGGATACTCGTTGGTATCGTAGTCTCCCGGTATCCAGAAAGTTTTATGATCCCCCGCCAGGTGGAACTCCGTCCTCTCCTCCCTGACGATGAAATACTTCAGGTCGGGTTGCCGGGGGAATACATAACGGAAACCTACCCCATCCTCAAACACCCGGAAGATAATATCCATCAACCGGCGCCCCTTCTCCAGGTGAACTACCATCTCCTGGTAGTGATCCCGAATACGCCGGGTCTCTCCCCATACCGTCTCCCATACCGTATCCAGGGATGCCCGCTCTACCCCCTTCCACTGAAACCCTTTGTAAAAGGAACTGTCTTCACTCAATACAAAACCAAGATGCGAAGATAGCAGCACCGGTTTACCATTAAAGGCAATCTCATACAGAGGCGCGCCCTCCCGGTCCAGCGTAAAAGAAAGCCTCACCTTTTTCATCTCCACCGTCTCCGTACGCTGCGCGTCGGCAGCATAACATAAGGACATAAGCAAAAAGCAAAAAGCAACTTTACAGGGTAGCATAATAGTGACGATTTTAGTATCCCGGGTTCTGTTGATGGGCCACCTTTGGATTGGAGTTGATCTCCGTAAGAGGTATTGGCCAGGCATATGCCTTGTTATCCCAGGTGAATGGAGCTCCCGACAGCGTCCGGCTGGTGACATAAAAATCATCCTCGGACTTGCCCAGGTGCCAGCGGCAGACGTCAAACCACCAATTGCCTTCGGCAAACAGCTCTGCCCACCGCTCGTAATACAAAGGATTATTGCCCAGCACCGGGTCCCCTGCCACCGCGGCACTCGTCGTACCGGTAAGGCTGGTATAATCGATGGCCGACGGCGTATTGACATCCATGTTATAAGCCCTCCGTTTCACTTTGTTGAGATATTCCAGCGCAGTGGCCGCATCATTGGCGCCCGCACTCGCCTCCGCGTACAACAGATATACATCGGCCAGGCGAAGAATATAGATATTAGCAGCATCCGCAGGCCCTACGTTGTTGATGTTATTGAGGATAGGCGTATACTTCCGGAAATTCCAGCCATACTCACTCGCGAGATTGGCATCCCCCATGATATAAGCCGGCCTCGACACCGGATGCCAATGCTGACCATCGGGTTTGACAGAATCCACCCAGGGCTGCAGCGTACTGACATAAAGCCGGGGATCCACCGTGCCATTCGTCCTCGCATCGAGGGATTTCTGTTTGTACACAGGGTCCATCACCTTCGCCGGATTGGTATAAGACGCCGGTTTGCTATTATCGAAATTGGGATTATTGACAAGGGTGAACGTTCCCAGGTTGAAGCCATATCGTAACACATTCTTGTCATGCAATCCGTCATTGCCGCCATACCCCAGGGAATTAGAGGAATTCTCCGTTCCATCATCCCCCAGCGCATAAGGAGGCCAGATAAGCCCATTGATGGTAGTGGCATTGGCAGCGCCGCTGAATACACCGTAACCACCTTTGGAATCCTGGTCCACATTCAGCTCGAACAGGGACTCTTCATTAAATTCATTGGCGCTGGTGCCGACAAAAGCTTCATGGTATTTAGCGTAAGACATCAGCTTCTTACCGCTATTGTCGATGACATCTTTTAAGACAGTCCTGGCATTTGTCCAATCCTTCCGGAAGACATAGGCCTTGCCCAGCAAGGCTTTGGCAGACCATTCCGTAGCCCTTCCGATATCATTACCCGTCCAGACCTGCCCCTTCAACAAGGTGGCGGCCTGCTGCAGGTCTTTGTAGATCAGGGCCCATACAGCCGTAATCGAACTGCGGGCCTGCTGCGTGGCAGCCAGGTCGGCAGGCAGTCCTTCAAAAATAGGTACGCCCAGCGTATCCGTCGCCGTAGGGTTGACCAGATAGTCCTCCCCATACAGGTTCTCCAACTGAAAATAATACCAGGCCCTTAAAAAATAAGCCTGCCCCCGCACGAAATCAATATTCTGCTTGTCGGCGGGTTTGGCATAATTCTTTTCAAAAAAGTCAGCGCCGGCCAGGGTCGTATTACAATTCTTAACTCCCGTGAACAAAGCCTGCCAGATACCCGACACAAATCCATTGCTGGGAGTCAGGGAATTGATGGCAATATAACCGCCCCAGTCAGGATCGGTATAGGCGGCATCAGACGCATGCGTACAATTGGCCATCGCCTTGGGCAAAAAGACAAATCCATAGAGGAACTGATCTCTCAGGTCGGAATAACAGGAAGCCAGCACACTATTCAGATCGCCGATACTGGCTGGATAATTACTGGTCGCATACTGGTCTTTCGGGCTTACCAGCGAAGGATCTTTTTTACACCCCGCCATGATCCCCATCACCAGCACCAACGAAATTATTTTTTTATACATTTTTATAGAATTTAAAAGGTTCAGAAATTAACATCCAGTCCGACGGAATAAATGCGCGTCTGCGGGTATTGGGCTACCGCATCGACACCCCGGGTGGTTACACCCACCGAAGTACCCACAAAGCCGGCAGTGGATTGAACCGAATACGCACTGCCGATCTCCGGATCCAAACCGGAATATTTGGTGATGGTGAACAGGTTATTGGCCATGACAAACAACCGGGCGCTTTTCGCACTGACCTTATTCAACAGGCTACCCGTGAACGTATAGCCGATCTGCAGGTTTTTCAGCTTCAGATAACTGCCACTCTCGACAAAATAACTGTTCACAGAAGTATAGTTCCCATTGGGATCATACGATTGATCAGGGGCCAAAAGACGGGGCTGGGAGGTAAGCCCGTTGGAACCGAAATAACTATCCCCGAATACCTTGCTGGTGGTATTCCCATCCGAGAAAGGAGCCATCTCATAGGCTTTCACCCCATTGAAGATATCCACGCCGGCCACTCCGTTGAAGAGCATGGCTACATCGAAATTCTGCCAGTTCAGCTTGATATTGATCCCATATACCAATTTGGGATTGGGATTGCCGATCACCTGGCGGTCATCCGCATTGATGATGCCATCCTTGGTGAGGTCCTGGAAATGAAGATCCCCCGCATGGGCTACTTTACCATTCACTTTCTGCCCGGCAGCTTCCGCATCCGTTTTGAAGATGCCTACCACCTTATACCCGTAGAACGAACCAAAAGGCTGACCTGCTTTCGTAATGGTCAACGGCGCCGTCCCCATCAGGTTAAATCCGCTCTGGTCCAGGTTGGTATAGTAGTTACGGCCATCATAAAGAGCGTCGTTGGAAATCCCGTCCAGGCTCGTCACCTTATTCTTGTTAAAACCTGCCGTGACACTGACGTCATAACCCAACTTCCCAACCTTGTCCCGGTAACCCAGTTGCAGGTCTACACCCTTGCTGTTCACCTGGCCGATGTTTACAAAATAAGGAGAAGCATACCCGCTGCTCTGAGGCAACGGTAAGGCATACAACATATCCTTCGTCGTCCGGTTATACCATTCCACCGTGAAATACAATTTCCCGCGCAGCGCCTCTCCATCCAGTCCTACGTTGGTCTCGTAGATGCTTTCCCAGTGGAGGTTAGGATTGGGGACCGAATTGATCGAATTGGCGATCAGCAACGGCGCCCCCGGCGCAAAATTCTGGCCGCCATTGGCTATCCCGCTGGTGCCATTGAACTGGGCATAAGAAGCCACATACGCATAAGGCGGTATATTACTGTTACCCAGGGTACCATAGCTGCCCCGCAGTTTTAAGGCATTGATGACTGGCAGCGCCGACTGGAAGAAGGTTTCATTCCCGATATTCCAGGCTACAGCGCCCGAGCCAAAAGTACCCTTCTGTTTGTTGGGACCGAATACCGTAAAGTTGGCGTCCTGCCGGATAGAACCCGACAGGTAATAACGACCGTCATAGTCATAATTGAACTGACCAAACTTCGACTTGATCAGGCCGTTCGGATCATACTTGCCGGTAACACTGATGCTGGAATTCGAGGTCTGTATAAACGAATACCCCGGTAAACCGACCGCGCTTTCCGTAGTATTGATATTATTATAATTTGACGTAATCTGCTCGTAACCGATCAGGGCGCTGATATTATGCTTCCCAAAACTCTGACCATAGCTGAGCACATAGTTGGTCAGCAGTTGGCTGCTCTGGATAGCCAACTTACTAAGGGAGTTGGCCGAAGGGGTCCCCGGGCCAAAATCCAGGTTGTTCTGAAAATAATCTTCCGTTTCATTGTAATAGGAATACCCCAGGTTGGTCCTGAACGTCAGATGCAAGGGCAGCTTCACCTCCGCATAAACATTGCCCTGCAGGTTGTTCTTGGTATCCTGCAAATCCGCTGAGTTAACAACGCCATAAGGATTGGGGCCTCCGAAGGAAATACCATAACCGGGAGGCACCACCCCATTTTTGCCATCTTTCCCGATCAGCGGCACGATGGGTAAGGTACGGAACGGAGCGTTGTGCAACTGGGGCTCTACCATGCCCAGCGGCGAGGTCCTGCGCTGCGACAAGGCCAGCTGCTCCCCTATCTTGATGTAATTGCCCAGCTTAAAATCCGTATTGGCCCGCACGCCGCCGATGTTGGAATAATTCTTAATGTAGATGCCGGTCTGCGCATTATAAAATCCGGACAACAGATAATTGGCCGCCGGCGATGACCCCGAGACCGAAAGATTGTAATTCTGCTCCGTGGCATTGCGGTATAAGACATCCACCCAGTCCGTATTGGGCAGTGTATCCGTCTGCGTGGCATTCTGGAAATACTGGGGATGATAGATGTTCTCCATCTTGATAAAACCGGCTTTATCCAAAAGATGGATCAGTTTGGGTTTGGTAATCCCGTAACGGGCGCTGAAATTGACAACGGGTTTCGTGCCCTGGCCTTTTTTCGTAGTGATCAATATCACCCCGCCGGCAGCAGCCGAACCATAGATGGCCGCCGCACTGGCATCCTTCAGAATGTCGACACTGGCGATATCCTGAATGTTGATATTGTCCCCCGTTACCCTTACCCCATCCACCACATACAGCGGGTTGGGCTGGTGTAAAGAGGATAACCCCCTGATAATGATAGTGGGAGTGGCATCAGGCGCACCGGAATTCTTAATGACCTCTACACCGGCTGCCCTTCCCTGTAAGGCCTCCGTCACATTCGTGACCGGCAGGTCCTTGATAGCAGCTCCCCGGACAGAGGCCACGGAACCGGTAAGGTCTTTTCTTTTCTGCGTTCCATAACCCACGACCACCACTTCATTGAGCCGGGAATTGGTAGGTTGCAGCGTTATACTGAGGGCGACGCCTGCCTTGGCCGCCAGTTCCTGCGCCTCGTATCCCACATAGGAGACCAACAGCCGGGAATTGGCTGATGGCAGCGTGATGGTAAAATTTCCATTGGCGTCAGAGCTTACGCCACCGGTGACTCCTTTTACCTTGATCGTAGCTCCGGAAAGAGCGCCCCCCTTCTCATCGAAGATCCTTCCGGTAACACTGCCCCCATTCTGTGACCAGGCAAGCTGGAAGATCAATAAGGCAGCGACGCATAAAACCGCTTTATGCAGCAATCGTATTTTTTTCATAAGCAATAATTGTTTTGCTCAAAGAAAAAAATTGAGAAAGCCAAAAGCAATTTATATTGGGATAGTATAAGAAATAAACGGAGAAATCAGGAATATATAAATCCTAAAATAATAATAATCAATACATTAAAAACATATTAATAATATCATAATATAATGAAAAACTCAGAGGAATTTGAAGAATTTATCAATCAGCAGATTCAATACTTCCATGAAAACGAGCACAATGATGATCCATTCGAGGAAAGTACTGTTGCGGTGCTGAAGGAGGTCTTTGAATAATTCCAGGTTTTCTTTGATGATCTCCAGCCCCTCCCGGATGTCACGGAATCTCTCCTGGAGATCAAAAGTACGTTTGAGGCCCAGGTCGATCTTGTTGAGGTTCTCATCTTCCCAGGTCTCGGGAGGTGAATCAAATATGTAAAGATTCTCAGATATGCGGTTCTTCAGGTTGAGGGTCTTACCGATATATTTCTTGAGGTTGTTCCCGGAAATATCCAGCTTCCCCTTCCTTTCCAGGCTCTGGGTATGATAGTTGGTTTCCTCCAGCAGGAGATTCGTCTGCTCGGAATAATAGTCCAACGCCACCGACTGACTGACATTGAGCATGATCAGCCGGAAAGTTTCAATATCCGGGTTCATGATCTCTATCTTATTATAGCCGAACTTGTTTTCCCGGCTATGGGTCTCTACCTGGAATTCCTCGCTGAGCTTCTTCTCAAACAAATTCTTGCAATAAGGCGAGATACGCTGTAAAAACTCCTGCGTGGCAGCCTCCGTATAATTCAGGAAGCAGACAACCCCATATTTAAAGACATAGACAAATTCCTCCGGCCCCGTACTATAGAATAACTCGTCCGCATCATAATAATAGATCCCTTCCTTATACGCCGTTCTGAATGATTTCGTATCAATACTATCCGCTATCTGGTATGATAAGACTTGTAGCATCCCCCTCAAGTTAGCAGATTTCCCCCAAACATTATACTTTTACGGCATGAACACCAAAACACAACAAATCCTCCTACACATCGCCGGATGGATGGTGTTCCTGTCATTGCCGTTGCTGTTTTCTCCCGAATCCTTATCCCTTTATGCTTATCTGACCAACCCGCCTACACAGCGGGACCTCCTTTCCTATATCCTGATCCTCGCCCTATTCTATGCTAACTTTTACTGGCTGATCCCCCGGCTCTATTTTCGCAAACAATACGTTGGCTTTTTGCTGACGGGACTCCTCTGTTTTTTCATCACCGTCTTTTTACCGGAGATGGTCCTCCCCCCTGCCGGCCTCCATCATCCATCCGGCGCCTATTCTCCCCCTCCACCTCACCCCCGGGAATTCTCCGATACCCCGCCTCCCCCTCCACTCCACCGCCGCCATTCTTTATGGATGGATCTCAGCCAGCACCTCTTTCTCTTCCTGGGAATGATGCTGCTGGCCCTTATGCTGAAAATCCGCGCCCGATGGAAACAAGCGGAAAAAGAGAAACTTCAGACCGAACTCTCCTACCTGAAAGCTCAGATCAACCCTCATTTCCTCTTCAACTCCCTGAACAGCATCTACGCACTGTCCATTGAAAAATCGGACCAGGCGCCTGCAGCCATCGTACTACTGTCGCAAATGATGCGCTATGTCCTGGATGAGAGCGGAAAAGAATGGGTGCCGCTGGAGAAAGAGATCGAATATATCCGGAGTTATATTGCCCTGCAACAAACCCGGTTCGGCCCCACCATCCATCTTGACTTCCAGGTGACAGGCTCACCCGCATCCTACCGAATTGCCCCCCTCATCCTCATTCCTTTTATAGAGAACGCTTTCAAACACGGCGTCAACGCCGAAGAAAACTCCGATATTCACATCCACCTGGAAATAAAAGAGGCCTCCCTCCACCTGCTGGTGATCAACAACAAAGTGACAGTAAGACTGACACCCGACTCGCATAGTGGACTGGGCATCGATAACACAAAAAAAAGACTGCTATTAGTATATCCGCAGGCTCATTGGCTGGATATTCATGACAACACCCATGATTTCCAGGTTTCCTTAACTTTAAAGCTGCTATGATCAACGCCATCGCCCTGGACGACGAACTGCCCGCACTCAAAATCCTGGAGAATTTTTGCGGGAAGACGGAGTTGGTCCGCCTGGAAGCCACCTTCATCCGGCCCGGGGAAGCACTGGCCTACCTGCGCCAAAACCCCGTCGACCTCCTGTTCCTCGACATCAACATGCCATCCCAGACCGGTATCGAATTTTACGGGTCCTTAAAACCGGGGACCATGGCTATCTTTACCACGGCCTATAGCGAATATGCCGTGGAAGGCTTCAATCTCAATGCTATCGATTATCTGCTGAAACCTTTTACTTTTCAACGGTTCCTCCAGGCAGTCGACAAGGCAGTAGAATACTTCGGGCACCGGCAAAAAAAAGACGCCGGTTATCTTTTCCTTCGCATCGATTACAGCCTGGTCAAAATAGAAATTGCCGCCATCCGCTTCATCGAAGGCATGGACGACTACCTGAAGATCCATTTACAAAACAAACCTCCGGTCATGGTGAGAATGACCATGAAGTCTATTCTCTCCCAACTTCCCGACCAGCAGTTTATCCGGGTCCACCGTTCCTATATCATCGCCGTAAGCCGCATCCTCAACATCCGCAACAAGGTCATCTACCTGGAAGAAAAAGAAATCCCCATCGGCATCAGCTACGAAAAAGATTTCTTCACCCGGTTTTCAAAATAACGCCCGGAGCCACCCGGTTTAGCCTCCCCTCCTCATTCTCCGCACCAATCCGCCCCTTCACCTCAAAAGGTCCGTTAAACTCCTTCCGGCAGCTTTTTCTACACAACTTTCCGCATTGAACCGTCGTATACCATAAAAATTACGCTCACTAAAATTGACCAACATGGAAAGGAAAGATTTTCTAAAGAACACCGTCAGCCTGATAGGCCTTACCTCTATCATCCCCCTGATCGATGCCTGTAAAAAGAGCAGCAGTGATACCAGCAGCACCACCACGACAACCACGACCACCGGCACGACCGGCTGCTCCGCTACCCCCACCGAAACAGCAGGCCCTTATCCCTATGACCTTAGCTCCAATTCGGCCATCTTCAGAACGGATATCACTGAAGGCAAAACAGGCATTCCCCTCAGCCTGACCCTGACCATCGTCAATTCCAATAGCAACTGCGCGGCTATTTCAGGCGCCCGGGTAGACATCTGGCACTGCGATAAGGACGGCTATTACTCGGAGTATAGCGAACCCGGTTACTTAGGCACCCAGGACAATACCGGCAAGACCTTCCTTAGAGGCATTCAGCTCACCGATTCCAACGGTCAGGTCAAATTCACCACCATCTATCCCGGATGGTACACCGGCAGGGTCACCCATATCCATGTGGAAGTCTTTATCAACTCTGTATTAAAAGCCACTACACAGGTAGCCTTCCCCGATAGTTTGAATACCACCGTCTATAATACGTCGTTGTATTCGGCCCACGGACAAAACAGTACCACCAATACCAATGACCAGGTTTTCTCCGACTCCTATACCAGCGAACTGGTGACCATCACCGGCGACACCACCAACGGATATGCCGCCACCTTCCAGGTAGGCATCGCCCTCTAAATCTATAATATGGCCCTTATTCAGCTAGCTTATAAACAGACCATCAGTGCAGCCTCTCAGACTCCTTTCGAACAACAGGTATTCAACGCCACCTTCGCGGAATTCAGCCTTCAGCAACAATCCTTCTCAAAAGGCCAGGAACTCTTTTCCTGGTCTTCCATCCGCTCGGTGTTCCCGAAGTCCAACCCTGCCCTGCCCTTTAAAGTCAGCTTTGCCATCGCCGGCCTGATCGACTCCCTGAATAAACAGATCCCGGGTCTGCAGGATACCCTCGGGGTCAAAACAATCCCCTTTATTCAGCACCGGTTTGAATTGATAGATTCGGACGTGAAAGATCCTTCGGTCCATAGGGTCAGCATCCTTTATTGGACAGAGACCCTGACCCTGTTTGCCATCCTGGGAGATACGCTATTACTGGCGTTGGGAGATGTACGCGAGGCCGCGGCCAAAGGCCCCGTCCCCACCTTTCTTTTAAAAATGACGAAGGAATGTTCGATCTGCAGCTATTTCGAACCGGGAGTGCCCACCGCCGAACCGGAGCTATCCCGAACGGGGCTGTCTGCCCCCAACGGAGTACCCATCGCCTGAACCTTCTCCCTCAAGGTCTTCCACTCGGCAGAATCCAGTTTTTCTTTTTCCATCAGGTCGATGTCCCGGTTGATCATCACCATTTCCCCGGGCCCTATTATTTCGGGTTCATTATCTGTATCGGAATGATAAGACTTCGTCACTTTGAGCTTGCCCGACAGGACATCTACCTCTTCGCCGGCATTACTGGCATAAGCGTCCACCTTGAAGAGGGTCCCCAATACCTGGATCTGCAGATTTCGGGTATGGACGATAAAAGGTTTGCCGGCATCCCCGTTCACGGTAAAGATAGCTTCCCCGTCCAGCTCCAGGTCCCGCTCCGTTTGGCCAAATTTTTGGGAAATGCGGATCACCGTCCGGGCGCTCATCGCCACACTACTCCCATCCGGCAACTTCACCGTCCGGGACTTTCCCGCCCCATTCTCATACGTGATATCCGCGGGATTCCGTCGGGCAGGACTTTTACAAGACCAGGTCCCGGTTACCAGGGTCCCGGCAATCAGAAAGCTTAAAAAAACAACCGATCGTACAAAAGACATAGGGCCTAAAATACGGAACTTTTCCTGGAATACATTTAGTTACCTTTGCCGGAATATGATCCGCGTCGGCGAGTACAACACCTTGAAAGTAAAAAAAGCATTGGCATTCGGTCTCATCCTGGAGGACGGAGGGGAAGGCATCCTGCTGCCCAAACGATTTGTACCCAGGGGAGCCGGACCGGGCGATACCCTGAAAGTTTTTCTCTACCACGATGGGGAAGACCGTCTCATCGCCACCACCCAGTCCCCTCTGGGTATCCTGGGAGATATCGTAAAATTAAAGGTAGTCAGTGTCACCCCATTGGGCGCTTTTCTGGATTGGGGACTGATGAAAGACCTCTTCGTACCCAAATCCAAACAGCTCAGCGGCATGCGTCTGGGTGGCGAATACCTGGTAAAGATCTACCTGGACGAACTGACAGGACGACTGGCCGCCACGGAAAAGATCGAACCTTACCTGAGTAATGAAAACCTTACCGTAAAAGAAATGGAATTGGTGGAGTTGCTGGTATTCCGCCGCACGGACATCGGTTACCTGGTCATCATCAACCAGCAGCATACCGGCGTCCTGCATTTTAATGAGATCTACCAGGACATCGCCGTGGGCGACCGTTTCCCCGGCTTTATAAAAAAGATCTATCCCGCCGAAACCACCCCCTCCGGCGAAACACAAATTGACGTGGCCGCCGGCAAACCGGGATACGACCGGGTGGAAGACGCCGCCGATAAAGTCCTTCGCCTGCTAAAAGAGAACAAAGGGCGCCTGCCCTATCACGACCGGTCAAGCCCCGAAGACATCTATTCCTTCTTCGGCATGAGTAAGAAAACTTTCAAAATGACCACCGGTCGCCTGTATAAAGAAAGGAAGATCCGCATCACCGACCAGGGCATCGAACTGCTCTCAGCTAAATAGATATGCTATATCATCCTGCGTGAGCTTCTTCACAAACCCCGTCTCATCTGCTACCAGGTCGGCAGCCAGACTCCTTTTCTTCTCCTGCAATTGTAATATCTTCTCTTCCACCGTATCCTTGCAGATCATCCGGTAAGCAAACACTTTCTTCACCTGCCCGATACGATGACTTCTGTCGATCGCCTGCTGCTCGGCGGCCGGGTTCCACCAGGGATCCACCAGGTAAACATAATCCGCCGCCGTCAGCGTCAAACCCACCCCGCCGGCCTTCAGGCTGATCAGGAACACCCGGGCCTGATCGTCTTCCTGGAATTGCTGCACCGACTTTTTCCGCGCCTCCGCCGCCATACTACCATCCAGGTATAAATAAGGAATGCCTTTTTGTTGCAAGGCCTCCCGGATCAGATGCAACATGGACGTAAACTGGGAGAACACCAATGCCTTGTGATTACCCGTATTTTCTTCGATCTCCCGGATCAGCTCCTCCAGTTTCGTACTGACATTGGGGTAAGTCTGCCCACCGCCGGCCAGCTCCTTGCCCGCAGTCTGCCCACCGCCGGCCTCCCCGCCATCAGGCGGACCGCCGGCCGACTCCTTCAGTATCGCCGGACTATCACAGATCTGCCGCAGCTTCGTAAGCCCTTCCAGGATATAAATACTGCTTTTCCCAACCCCCTCTTCGGCTATCCGGTCCAGTATGCTGTCCCGGTAATGCTCTTTAAAACTATTGTAGATCTTTCGCTGCTCAGCGCCCATCTCACACCAGAGGATCATCTCCGTCTTATCCGGCAAGTCACCGGCCACCTGCTCTTTGGTCCGCCGCAAGATAAAAGGATAGACCAGCTTCCGCAGGCGGGCAGCCGCCTCCTTGTCTCCATTCTTATCGATAGGCGTGGCAAACTCCCCCCGGAAAAAATCGGAGCTGCCCAGCATTCCCGGATTCAGAAAATCCATCTGGGCAAACAGATCGAAGGTATTATTCTGTACCGGGGTGCCGCTCAGAGCCAGCCGGTTGCGGGCCTGCAGCAACTGCACCGCCTTCCGCACCTGTGAAGAGGGGTTCTTGATAGCCTGGCTTTCATCCAGGATCACATAGCCGAACCGGTACCGGGAAAAATGCTGAATATCGCTGCGCACCATGCCATAGCTGGTAATAATAACATGGGCCCTTCCAAAAGCCGCCTCGTCAAATTCCCGGTCCGCTCCATAATGGATATGCCAGGCCAGCCCCGGCACAAATTTCTTCAGCTCCCCCTCCCAATTGTATAACAAAGAAGTGGGACAAACCACCAGGTGCGTCTCCTCCGGATAGGTTTCAACCAGGTGCTGCAAAAAACTAAGCGTCTGCAACGTCTTCCCTAATCCCATATCATCCGCCAGACAGCCTCCCCAGCCCATCTCATCCAACAGGCACATCCAGGAAAACCCACCCAGTTGATAATCCCTCAGTTTGGCCTGCACAGGGGCAGGCACCGGCCATTGTTTCGTCGTGCTGATCTGCTGCAGACGCGTTTTCTTAGCTTCCAGCTCCTTCTGCAACCCCTCATCAGGTGAGGAGGCGCCCAGCTCCTCCAACAGGGTCCAGTGAACAGCCGGCAACTTCAAACCTCCCTCCTTCACCTGCCCCATGCGTAGCATCAGCCCATATTTTTCGATCCACTCCTTTGGCAGGATGCCCAGACTGCCATCTCCCAATAATATATACTCCTGCTTCCCCAGGATAGCCTTACGCAGCTCGTGCAGCGGCACCACCTGCTCGCCATAGCTCACGCGAATGGTCAGGTCAAACCAGTCAATGCCCCTGCCCGCTATCACTTCGAATTGAGGAGTATAGGTATTGTACTTGAACTTACGCAGCTTGTTCATACCCAGCACGGGAATATCCAGCTGCTGCATCTTATTATAGAAATTCAGGAACCAGCTCTTCTCCAGCGCCTCTTTAAAATTCAGATAGAAGTACCCATTGCTCTGACCGCTGAACTTCCCATGTAAGCCCCGTAAGGCATCCGTCAGCACCTGCTCTTCTCCCTTTCTCCGGAGAAGGACAAAGAGGGTATCCTCTGTCTCTATCCGGGTCTCCTCTTCTTCATCCGCCTCCACCTCCATATCCGCATACAGCCACTTCGGCTTGATCAGCAGAAAATTTTCGTTCAGCTCGCTGACATACACCCTTCCCTGAGGAGGCATATCTACCACCTCCTTACGGATCACCGCCCCCATATCCACCGGATACAGCTCAGCCAGGGGCTTCACGACACCAGCCAGGAAAGCAGCCTGCTCCTGCTCCCGCACCGCCGGCACTAACCCCGCCCATTGCTGCAACAGCGTATGGTCCTCCTTTTTCAGCAGGAAATATTCATTACCGCTCTTCAGAAAAAAAGGCACCTGCTGAAAATCGTCCAGGGGAAAAGCCCCGTTGTTCAGGATGACTGAACAATCCAATCCCACCCGCCCACTCTCCTTTACCAGCTTGAATTGCAGCGAAGGCGTAAAAGAGCTGATGGCTGCCGGCCGCACATTCCGGTTGACAAAAGGCTCTCCGGCAGGTAAATAATAAAGGTGGGGGATTGCCGGAGCCAACGGCTTCAACTCCTGGAGTCGTTCGCTGATCCACTGATGTACAAAGGGATAATGCCGGTGATCCAGGAGATCAAAAGGCTTTTCGGCGTCTCTTACCCAGGCATACCCATTCCTTGCCAGGTGGTCCAACAGGGCCTCGTCCGTCACTTTCTTAAGAAAAGCGACAATAGGCGGGGAAATACCAGCCATATAAGGAAGATGTTTGTTGCCCGCCAAAGGGATCCGCTGGTAGCTCTTCCCCTCCTTTTTTTCGATCACGATGAGCAGCTCGATGGATAGCCCCCCTTTTTTCTCCTGGTTGAAATTTAATAAAAGACCCGTTTGGAATGAATGAACACCAGAATGGGCCGGACCGGAATTTACAATTATCGTCTTCTTAGGAATATTTGTCATGGTTGCTGCCGGGTAAACGAGGATGCAAAATAAGGCTTCTATTCTTACCCGCACACGGTGCGAAAGCTGTATTTCCAAATTGTTAATTTTTGCAATAACAAATTATTAACATGATTTCCATTTTGAAAAAAAACATCCAAAATGACACATAACATTTCCTTAATTTTTTCATTAAAACAAATCTTTTTGTCCTTTGTAATACATGCGGGCAAAGGGTTTCATTCGTCAATGCCCAAAGAGTTGCCTTTTTTCCGGCACTCTTTTCGCACCTTGCTCCGTGTATAAAAAAGACATAAAAATATTAAATAGATAAAATTTAAATATGTCTATTTTGCGATTTTTTTGCAGAAAATGCGCCCTACTTGCAAAAAAGTTAGTTATTCGGAAGGATGTTAATGTTTACATTCGCAAATGATAAATTATGAATAATGTTATTGACAAACCCGGGATAGCCACCAGGGTAAAGACCATCATCATGGATAAGTTGGGAGTAGAAGAACCGGTTTTAAAAGAGGATGCCTCTTTTTCAAGCGATCTCGGGCTGGATTCCCTGGATGTACTGGAGACTTTTATGACGCTGGAAAAAGAATTCGGTATCAGAATAGCAGATGAGGACATGGAAAAACTTACCACCGTGGGTTCCATTATCGACTATATCATCGAACACAAGAACTAAAACCTAAGCTTCTATCGACTGCCCGCGTTTCTGCCAATGAATCTGTACTTAAAAACTTATAATTGATAATACCATGAGAATCTTCACGTTGGCATTAGCCCTATTCATCGCCTTTTCATCAACGGCAATGGATAGCCTCCCTCAGTCCCCCTCGACCCCGGCCATTTACCGCGATCACAAAGGACAAACTTACAGACTCCTTAAAAAAGCCCAATACCGAGTCCTGGACACCACCCATTTCTACCTTTATAGCTACAATAAACTGGTACAGGGCGAGAAGATCGCAAGACCGACTACCTGCTATTATTTCAGCCAGGATGCTGCCTCGCCTGTCCTGCCCCTTACCATCGCCAATCTGGAAAAAGTATTCGCCGGCAATGCCCCCTTCTGTTACAAGCTCCGCACAGACTTCAAATCAGACAAGGACCTGATCGCTTACCTTCCATCCCTGAATTCCTACAAGATTAAATATGCCTATGGCCAGTCCTCCAAATAAAATAGCGGTACAGGCCGGCAATATCCTCATCGTAGGGGATCAGATAAAATTCCGAAACCAGCTGAGAAGGATCCTCTCTCTGGAAGGACATAAGGTATATGAAGCCGCTGATCCCGATACCCTGTCGGCCATCGTCGCCAAAGAAGACATTGAAGTACTCCTTTGTGATCATGACCTGATGGCAGGGCAGTGGAACATCCCTTTTGGAAAAGAGCCGGCCGGCCTTTTTGCTTATACGGAGATTGTTACCGCAGGGCCTTCATCCGATAACCTGGAAGAAGAGCCGGCCGCCCTCCTCGCCCTCATCAGCCAGGCCCTGGAAAAAGTACGCCTGCGAAAAAGGATCCAACAGCTGGAGCAATGGACCGAACAACCTCCCGATTTTGACAACATCCTGGGGGAATCTTCCGCAATCCGGGAAGTCCTCGCCCTGGCAAGAAAAATAGCCCCTACGGACGCCGCTGTTTTGTTGCAGGGTGAAGCCGGCACCGGCAAAGAAATGTTCGCCCGCGCCATCCACGCCGCCGGCCCGAGGAATCGTAACCCCTTTATAACCCTGAACTGCAAAGCCTTCCCCAAAGAGGCCCTGGAAAAAGAATTATTCGGATATAAAGCCGGCGCCTTCCCCGGAGCCCTGCGGGATAAAAAAGGCAGCCTCGAGGAAGCCGCTAAAGGCAGCCTCCTGCTCAATGAGATCAGCGAGATGGATATCTTTCTACAGGATAAATTGCTGCTGGCCCTGGAACAAAATGAATTTACCCGGGCAGGAGATACCCGGCCCACACAGCTCAATATCCGCCTCTTTTCCTCCACCAAAAAAGACCTCTATAAGCTCGTCCAGGAAGGAAAATTCCGGGAAGACCTGCTCCATCGACTGAATGTATTCACCATTCGTTTGCCCTCCTTAAGGGACCGGAAAATGGATATCCCGCTGCTGGCCCGCCGCTTCATGAAATATTTTGCAGCCAGGGCCGACGAAAAAGTGCTGGGCATGAGCAAAGATTTCCTGTACCATCTCCAACGTTACCCATGGAAGGGGAATATCAGGGAGTTAAAGAACGTGATGGAAAGGGCTGTCATCATGGCGGAAAGCGACCTGCTGGCGGAAGACTGCCTCCCCTTTGACATCCGTTATCAACCGACCGACGATGCCAGCATCACCTCCGCCTTCGACTTGAAAAATGTAGAACGACTCCACCTGCAAAAAGTACTCAACTTCACAGGAGGAAATAAAGCCGAAGCTGCTAAATTGTTAAATATAGGACTGACGACCCTTTACCGTAAGATCAATGAACCCTCGAACTAAATTATCCACTACCTTTATAGCATGGCAGCAGCACGATCGATAGGAAGTTTTTTTCTCAGGGTCCTGAAAGCCCTTTTCATTCGTAAAAAAGACTGCTGCAAATAGACATATTACCCAACCACCCTGGGCTTCCTCCCCATTTAACTCGCATAAACGCCGCTGGTAAAGATTGTCTTTCAATACCCTCCACTCCGGTTAATCTTTGCGTAATATTATTTATTATGATAAAAACCACAACGATTGCTGCTATTACAATGCTGACCCTGACATGGTCAGCCTGCCGGACCAAAGAAAAAGAACCGGCCCCCGACTTCCTTGCCCAAAACCTGGATACCACCGTCAATCCCGCGACCGACTTCTTCCAGTATGCGAACGGAGGATGGATCAAAAAGACTCCCATCCCCGCGGAAGAAAGCTCCTGGGGTATCGGACAACTGGTACAACAGGATATTTACGAACGTCTCCGGACCATCAGCGAAAAAGCCGCCGCTGAATCAGGAGCCGCGGGCACCGTTTCACAACAGATCGGTGACCTCTGGATCAGCGGCATGGACTCCGCGGCGATAGACCGCCAGGCACTGACTCCCTTAAAGGCAACCCTGGACAAGATCGACGCGATCCGGACCAAAGAAGACCTGCTCCGCGTAGCCGCTGAATTCCATAGAATGAATATACACGTCCTGTTCTCCGACGGAGTAGGACAAGATGATAAGAACAGCGACCAGATGGCCTACGAGCTGTCACAGGGTGGCCTGGGCATGCCCAACCGCGATTATTATTTTAAGACCGATGAAAAAACGGAAAAAGTAAGAAAAGCCTACCAGACCTATCTCAACGCTACGTTCCGTCAGCTGGGCGCAGATAGCGTAACCGCCCAAACGAAGGCAGCCGCTGTCTTCGCATTGGAGAGCAGACTGGCCAAGGCCTCCCGCAAATTAGCCGACCTCCGCGACCCGAATAAGAACTATAATAAAATAGCCTTTAAGGCCCTGGAAAAAGACGCTCCCGCCATCTCCTGGACCGGCTGGCTAAAGAACTCGGACATCGGCGCCGTCGACTCCCTTATCCTCCGTCAGCCGGAATTCTATACAGCCTTAAATGCAGAGCTGTCAACTACTTCCCTGGAAGATTGGAAAAGCTATCTGCAATTTCATTTAATACAGAGCGCCGCCCCCTACCTGGACCAGCAGACCTTTGCCAACTATTTCGCCTACAGCCAGTCCCTGAGCGGCACCGCTAAACCCCGGCCCCGCTGGAAAAGAGTGCTGGACGCCGAACAACGGGCCATGGGCGAAGCCCTGGGACAGTTATTCGTAAAGGAATATTTCCCGGAAAAAGCCAAACAACGGTATAGCGACATGGTCGAGAACATCCGGACCGCCTACAAAGAAAGGATCCTCAAACTGGACTGGATGAGCGACAGCACCAAACAACGCGCCCTGACCAAACTCTCCCACATCTCCAAAAAAGTGGGATACCCGGATAAATGGAAAGACTTCAGCGCGTTGAAAATTGACAGAGGCCCCTTTGTCCTCAACATGCAACGGGCCGCACAATGGTGGAACCACTACAGGACCAGCAAACTGGGAAAACCCGTGGACCGCACGGAATGGGAAATGTCACCACAGACCTATAACGCCTACTACAACTCCTCCAACAACGAGATCGTCCTGCCAGCCGGCATCTTCGCTGTACCCGGCAAAAGAGATGAAGACCTGGACGACGCCTTCGTTTATGGCTACGCGGCAGCCTCCACCATTGGACATGAGATCACTCACGGATTCGACGATGAAGGGCGCCAGTTTGATGACAAAGGCAACCTCCATGACTGGTGGCAGCCGGCAGATGCAACAAAATTCAAGGACAAAGCTTCCCGTATCATCCGGCAGTTCTCAGAATTCAACCCCGTTGATACCCTCCACGTAAATGGAGATGCCACCCAGGGCGAAAACATAGCCGACCTGGGAGGACTGATGCTGGGACTCGACGCCTTCTCCAAAACGGAAGCCTATAAGAAAGGAGAAAAGATCGGCGGCCTGACCCAACTCCAACGCTACTTCCTGGGATACGCTTACGGCTGGATGTACCAGGAAAGAAAAGAAATACTGGCCTCTCAGCTGATGGTAGACGTACACGCCCCCTCCAAAGAAAGGGTCAACGGCCCCATGGCCAATATCCCCGCCTTCTATGAAGCCTTCGGCGTCAAACCGGGAGATAAAATGTATCGTCCGGACAGCCTTCGGGTTTCTATTTGGTAAAAAACGCCACGGGCGTTTTGCACGAAGTGCCATCATTAAATACGAAGAGGAGACAGGTTTACTTGTCTCCTCTTCGCTTATCTATCAGATGTCTTTTACCAGAAAATTGTATATAGTGCCGCCAGCAACCCGAGAATGATCAACGCCCCTACGGCAAAACCCGGTGTCACCTTGAACATCTTCTTCTCTATTTCCAGCCCGTTCGGCTTTATCCCCCTTCTGTTCTCCCGCATACTGATCAGCACCATCGCCACGATACAAATGACGAATACAAATCCCATCCTGTCCAGGAAAGGGATCTCATACACACCCGTTTCGTTCGCCTTCGAAAAACCAAAAGGAGCCAGGAAGGAAAGATTGGCAATCAACGGCAGGAACTTGAAAAGAAGGGATAAGAGAAACCCCCCGATGGTAGCGAACAACGCCGCATTGCTGGTAGTCTTCTTCCAGAAGAATCCAAGGATGAACATGGCAAAAATACCGGGCGAAACAAAGCCCGTATACTCCTGTATATATTGGAACCCGCCCTTCTTGTCGATCCCCAGAAAAGGAGAAATCAAAATAGCCAGGATCATAGCGACCACCACCGTCACCCGCCCGATCCATACCAGCTTCTTTTCATCAGACTCCGGCCGGATCTTCTTCTTATAAATATCCAGTGTAAAAATGGTGGAAATACTATTCGCCTTGCCAGCCAGGGAAGCAACTACCGCTGCCGTCAGCGCAGCAAACGCCAGTCCTTTCAGGCCCGGAGGCAGCAGGTTCAACAGCACAGGGTACGCCCGGTCCGGGTTCAACTCTCCATTTTGCATCATCTCGGTCTGGAATACATTCTGCTTGTATAGCAGATAGGCCGCAATACCCGGTATCACGACGATGACCGGCATCAGCATCTTCAAAAAAGCGGCGAATAAGATGCCTCCCCGGGCCGTCTTCAAGTCTGCTCCCAGGGCCCGCTGCGTGATATATTGATTACAACCCCAGTAGTTCAGGTTGACGATCCACATCCCCCCAATCAGCACCGTCAGGCCCGGCAGATCCATATAATTGGGATTGTCCTTCTTGAAGATCATGTGGAAATGGTCGTTCGCATGGGTGGTCAACAGATGCAGCCCGTTTAACACCCCCTTGCCGCCAAAATGATCTGACACCAGGTCCAGCGCAATATAGGTCGTTACCAATCCACCCAGGATCAGAAAGAAAACCTGTATCACGTCCGTATACCCGATCACCTTCATCCCACCCAGCGTTATGATGACCGCAAAGACGGCCAGCCCCAGCATACAAGCTGTAAAATTAATGCCGGAGATACTGCTTACCGCCAGCGCCCCCAGATAAAGGATGGACGTAAGGTTCACCACCACGTATAACAACAGCCAGAATACCGCCATGATCATCGCCACCGTCGAATTATAACGCTGGTTCAGGAACTGCGGCATCGTATAGATCTTGTTCTTCAGATACACCGGGATGAAAAATATAGCAACGATCATCAGGGTAGCCGCCGCCATCCATTCGTAGGTAGCGATGGCCAATCCCATCTTAAAACCACTGCCGCTCATGCCAATGAACTGCTCGGCGGATATATTACTGGCAATCAACGAAGCACCGATAGCCCACCAGGTCAGCGACCCTTCCGCCAAAAAATAATCCTTCGTGCTGGTCTGCGCACTCCTCTTCCTCCGGTAGACCCACCAGCCATAAAATGCAACAATGAGGAAATAAATGACAAAGACAATGAAATCGCGGGTTTGTAACATTTGCATATAGCAGGCTGTATTAATATGTATCTATAAAAATAGGATAACCCGTCAACTCTCCGTCGCTCAGATTATCCTTTTTATCAGTTAAATATACCGGTTGATCAGGTTCTCCAGGTATTCCTGGCGGCCGCTGCTCACCTTCGGCTCCCCGTTAGCAATGGCAAACTCCCTAAGATCTTCCAGGCTGAGGGCCCCTTTTTCAAAATCCGCTCCCTTTCCACTGTCAAACGAGGCGTACCGCTCTGCCCGGATCTTTTTGTAGTCAGATTTCTGCAGAATAACATCCGCCGTCAGCAACGCCCTGGCAAACGTATCGATCCCCCCGATATGCGCATAGAAAAGATCCTCGGGATCCGTAGAGTTCCTTCTGATCTTGGCGTCAAAGTTAATACCGCCGCCCTTAAATCCGCCACCCTCCAGGATGATCAGCATCGCCTCCGTCAGCTCATTGATGTCATTCGGGAATTGATCCGTATCCCAGCCGTTCTGGTAATCCCCCCGGTTAGCATCCATCGAACCCAGCATGCCAGCGTCCACCGCCACCTGCAGTTCATGGGTGAAGGTATGCCCGGCCAGCGTGGCATGGTTCACCTCGATATTCAATTTGAAATCACCCAACAGGTCATAGGCCCGGAGGAAACCTATCACCGTCGCACTGTCATAATCGTATTGATGTTTGGTGGGCTCACAAGGTTTAGGCTCTATGAAGAAGGTTCCCTTAAAACCTTGCTTACGCGCATAGTCTTTGGCCGTATGGAGGAACCGGGCAAGATGGTCCTGCTCCCGTTTCATATTCGTATTCAGCAAAGACATATATCCTTCCCTTCCACCCCAGAAAACATAGTTTTCTCCTCCCAGGGTTATGGTAGCATCCAATGCAGCCTTCACCTGCGCCCCTGCATGGCTCAGCACATGGAAGTCAGGATTGGTAGCAGCCCCATTCATATAACGGCGGTTAGAAAAGAGGTTGGCCGTGCCCCATAATAACTTCACCTGGCTGGCAGCCTGCTTCTGCTTCGCATACTCCGTCAGGGCCTGTAACCTTTTTTCGTTGTCCACTACGTCATTGGTATAGTCGACCACATCTACATCATGAAAACAATAATAAGGCAGGTCCAGCTTGGTAATAAACTCAAAAGCGGCATCCATCTTATCCTTGGCGCGGGCTACAGCATCCCCTTTCTCATTCCACGCAAATAAATGCGTGGGCTCCCCGAACGGATCGGCCCCGTTGCCACAGAAGGAATGCCAGTAGGCAACGGCCAGGCGCAGGTGCTCCTTCATCGTTTTGCCGGCAACTTTCCTGCCCGCATCATACCAACGATAAGCGAGCGGATTATCCGTCCCGGTCCCTTCATATTTTATGGGTCCTATTCCTTTAAAAAACTCTTTGTCTCCGGTGATAACTGGCATAGCTTTATTTTTATAGTTGAAATATGTAATATTCTTTTCCTGCCCCGGCGGACCGTTTATCCGCCCAGCTCCCGTTCCAGCACCTCTTTCCATCGCCCGTACAGGACATCATACTCCCGCACCTTATCCGGCGTCACCCACTTTAAGGGCTTCCTGCCGGCAAAAGCTTCCTTTTCACTCCGGAAGATCCCGGCCCCGATGCCCGCACCCAACGCGGCGCCTACACTGCCATCGCAGTCATACAGCTCCACCGGCACCTGTGTGGCATTCACAAAAGCCTCTGTAAAAACGTCGCTGAGGAACATATTCGTCCTGCCGGCCCGGATAACGGAAGGGGACATTCCATTTTCCCGCATGATGTCCAGGCCATACCGGAAAGCAAAGGCGATTCCTTCCTGACCCGCCCGGTAAATATGCGCTGGCCCATGCTGATTCAGGTCTATATGATGCAGCTGAGCCCCGATGATCCGGTTATGGAGGATCCGCTCCGCCCCATTACCAAATGGCAAAACCACCAGCCCCTCGCTCCCGGGAGCGAGCTGCCCGGCCATGGCGTTGAGCTGCGCATAGCCCCATCCTCCTCCCCCCGCGCCAGGACCGGAGCCTCCTCCCGTCAGATCCCGGATCCAGCGGTTCAAAATTCCCGTCCCGTTGATACACAACAGGACCCCGATCCTTTTATGGGCATCGGTATAATTGACATGGGCAAAACTATTCACCCGGGAGGCCGGATCATAGACCAGCTGGTCGCTGACCCCATAGATCACCCCGGAAGTGCCGGCGGTAGCAGCTACTTCACCGGGCTCCAATACATTTAATGATAGGGCATTATTAGGTTGATCACCTGCCTTATAGGTCACGGGGATCCCCTTTCTCAGGGACAGCGCCTGCGCTACTTCTGCCTTTAACCCCCCATGAGAAGAAAATACGGGTTGTATAACAGGGATAACTTTCTTATCGAATCCGAAATATTGGAAAAGGTCCTCCGACAAAGCATCCTCCCGGAAGTCCCAGAAAATACCTTCCGACAGGGCCGGGACACTGGTTGTCGCCTCCCCCGTCATCCGCAGGGCAATAAAATCACCGGGTAACAGCACTTTATCGATCTTTTCATAAACGGCAGGCTCCTGCTCTTTCACCCACGCCAGTTTCGCCGCCGTAAAATTCCCGGGCGAATTCAGCAAATGGGCCAGGCTCTTTTTCTCTCCCATCACCTCAAATGCCTTATCCCCATAGGGAACAGCCCTGCTGTCACACCAGATAATACTGTCCCGCAGTACCCGCTGGTCCTTATCCACCAGCACCAGGCCATGCATCTGGTAAGCAATACCGATAGCGCTGATATCCCCCGGGTTATAGGCGCCCGAAGCATGGGCCTTCCGGATAGCGTGCTGCACAGACTCCCACCAGGTGTCCGGCGACTGCTCCGCCCAACCAGGCTGCCGGGAAAAAATAGGCGCCTCCGTGTCCGGATATTGGGCAGTAGCCAGGGTTTGCTGAGTGCCGGGGTCTACCACGGCCACTTTTATCGACGACGTACCCAGATCAATTCCTAATAGCAGCATATCGAAAAAATAATGTCCGCAATATAGATTGTTTTGCCCAAATTGCAACCGATTGCAATAATATTTTTAAAATCCGTAATTTTACCACAAATAGCCCTTTCCCCGATGTCCAAAAGAGATATTACCATTTACGACATAGCCAAAGTGCTGAACCTTTCCCCCGCCACCGTAAGCCGCGGCCTGAAAGACCATCCGGCCATCAACGTCAAAACCCGCAAACGGATAACAGACATGGCCAGGGAGATGGGTTACCGCTCCAACAATTTTGCCAGCAACCTCCGCAAGCAAAAGACCCATACCATCGGCATCATCGTACATGAGCTGCAAAGCCAGTTCATCAGCTCCGTACTGGCAGGCATTGAGAAAGTTACCGCCGAATCAGGTTATGACCTCATCATCGGACATTCCTCCGAGACCTATCGGAAAGAGGTCGCCAATGCCCATAACCTATTCCATAAAAGAGTGGATGGCCTGATAGCCTCCCTCGCCTTCGATACAAAAGACCTCGATCATTTTTCCCCCTTTGTGCAAAAAGGGATCCCCATCGTCTTTTTCGACCGGGTAGAAGACCACCAATACGGGACGAGGGTGATCATCGACAATGTAAAAGCAGGATATGAAGCAACAGCCCATCTGGCCCGGCAAGGCTGCCGGTCCATTGCCCACCTCACGGCCAGCCTTAACCGCAACGTATATGCGGGAAGGCTGAAAGGATACCAGCAGGCGCTGGCGGACCATGGGCTTACCTTCGACCCCAACCTGCTGCTGGTGAATGACCTGGGAGAAGCCGCCGCCATCCGGTCGGCCCGGCAGGTAATGAACATGAATCCCCGTCCGGACGGCATCTTTATTACCAATGATTTTTGCGCCGCAGTATTCCAGCAGGCGCTGAAAGAAGCCGGCGTCCGGGTTCCGGAGGACATCGCCATCGTAGGCTTTAACAATGATGTGATCTCGAAGATCGTTCACCCCAAGCTCACCACCATCAACTATCCCGGAGAAGAAATGGGAGAAAGGGTCGCCCGAAGCCTGCTCGACCAGCTGTCAGGCCTCTCCTCGGCCCATTCGACAGAAACTATTATTATTAAATCGGAATTGATCATAAGAGAATCCTCTCTCCGGCATTAGGCACCTCCAGCCTGGCATCGCCCGATTATTGGCTTGTATCACCTGGCCATCGGTCGGCATCACCCGGCTATCGGCCGGTAGCTTCCTGCCTCCCCTGCTGACTCCATTTCTCCAGCAGCTGCATCAGCTCCTGCAGCCGCACGGGCTTGCTGATATAGTCGTCCATCCCCGCCTGCAGACACTCCTCCCGGTCGCCCTGCATGGCATTGGCCGTCAGCGCAATGATAGCAGGCTGTCTGGACAGGCTCCGGCGAATGAGCCGGGTGGCCTCCAGCCCATCCATCTCCGGCATCTGTACATCCATCAGGATAAGGTCATAGGCCTTTTCCCCAGCCGCAGCGACAGCCAACTCACCGTTCTCTACCGAGTCCGCCTCATACCCCAGGTTGGCCAGGATCTGCCGGATCAACTGCTGGTTAATAAGATTGTCCTCCGCAATGAGCACACGCAGAGGATATGTTTTCGCAAAATCTTTTTGCAGACGCTCTCTCCCCCGGGCTTCCTTCTCCGTGCCCGCCGCAGGGGGCGCCCCTGCCCTGGTGAGGATCGTAAAGATAAACAAGGTCCCTTCCTCCGGCTGGCTGCTAACGGTGATGTGCCCTCCCATCAACGATACCAGCTTCTCACTGATAGCCAGCCCCAGACCAGTCCCCCCATACTTACGGGTAGTCGAAGAATCCACCTGTGAAAAAGACTTGAACAGCATGTCTATTTTATCCGCCGGGATACCGATCCCCGTATCCCTCACGGCAAAAGCCAGTTCGATCTGGCCCGTCTCCATCGTCTTCAGCGAATACACGCTGAGAGATACCTCTCCTGCTTGCGTGAACTTGATCGCATTGCCCAGCAGGTTCATCAACACCTGTCGCAGCCGCAACGCATCTCCTCTTATAAAGGCCGGCACCTCCGGGTCTATCCGGTAATTCAGGTCCAGCCCGGATTGCGTAGCTTTTTCATAGAAGACATCAAACACCTCCGTGATACATTTCCGCAGGTCGAAATCCTGCTCCTCTATCTCCATTTTACCGGAATCGATCTTGGAATAATCAAGAATATCGTTGATCACACTCAGCAGGCTCTCTCCGCAATTCAGGATGGTGGCCGTATACTCCCGCTGCTGGGAGGTCAGCGGCGTTTCCGCCAGCAGACCGGCCATGCCGATCACCCCATTCATCGGCGTCCGGATCTCATGGCTCATCGTAGCCAGGAATACGCTCTTGGCCTTATTGGCCTGCTCAGCCTCCTTCCTTGCCTTTCTTTCTGCCCGGGTAAGACTGGTGAGCCGCTCAGTCCTCTCCTGCACCTGTTGCTCCAATTGCCTGTTCAGCTCACGGATCGTATTCAACCGCAGACGATAAAAAGTAAAGACACCGCCGATAAGGAACAACACCACCAGCAACCGGAACCACCAGGTCATCCAGAAGGCCGGGGTGATCACCAGCTTCAGCGTGAGGATCTTGCCCGACCATTGCCCGTCATTATTCAACCCCGTTACATTAAAAGTATAAGGCCCGGGATCGAGGTTGGTATAGGTGACACTTCGTTTGGAGTCTATATAATTCCAGTTCTTGTCAAACCCTTCCAGCATATAGGCATACTTCTTTTTCTCCCGGTCGGTATAATTCAGGGAAGCAAACTGGATGGAAATAACCGAACTCTTATACGGCAGGGTAATGAGCTTGGTCTCGGTAATATCCATTTTCAACGGAGAAGGGTCCTGCTCATCGCGGGCTATCGGCACCTCTTTATTGAAGATCTGGAAATTGGTGATCACCAGTGGCGGATCAAAAGGCTCCGCCCGGATATGCTCCGGAGAGATCTCATTGAATCCATTGATCCCCCCGAAATAAAGGATGCCCGAACGGGTCTTGCAGTATGCCTGTTCCTTGAATTCATTGGCCTGCAAGCCATCCGCCACCCCAAAATTCTGAAAGCTCTCATCCCTGGGCGTGAACCGCGATATCCCTTTATTGGTGCTGATCCATAAATTGCCGGCATTATCATCCAGCACCCCGAAGATCACGTCATTGGGCAACCCGCTCCGCGTCGTATACACAGTAAAATGGTTCGCCGTTACATTATAACGGGTAAGCCCCTCCGTGGTGCTGATCCATAGCTCTCCATTCCTGTCTTCGAAAATGCCTCCCACATTGTCATTGCCCAGACTGTTCCTGTTACTGTCATGTATATAATGGGTGCTCTTCCCCGTCATCCGGTCGAATAGGTTCAACCCTCCCCCATCCGTCCCCACCCAGAAACGGCCTTTACTATCCTCGAAGATAGAATGGACCTTATTGCTGCTGAGGCTGGCGGTTTCGCTTTCATCATGCCGGTAATGAATAAAGGATTTTTTCAGGGGATCGTACAGTTCGAGCCCGCCACCGTAAGTACCGGCCCAGATCCGGTGCTGCCTGTCTTCAAAAAGAGTCCAGACATTGTCATTGCTCAAACTGGAAGGTTTGGCCGGATCATTCTTAAAGTGTATAAAGCGATTCCTGCCCTTGTTGAATACCGTGATGCCCTCCCCCCAGGTGCCAATCCATAAATTACCTCGGCTGTCCTCCATGATTTTTAATACATTGTCTCCACCAAGACTGTTGGCATTATGGGGGTCATGCCGGTAATGAGTACACCGGCCCGTCTTTGGATCAAAAAGATTGAGCCCGCCCCCGTCCGTACCGATCCAGATGTTTTCGTGGGAGTCCTCGCAGATACAGAGCACATGATTATCGCTCAGACTGCCGGGGGAGGAATTATGTTTGTAATGCACGAACTTACTGGCGTCCCGGTTGACAAAATCAACCCCTCCCGTGAATGAGCCGATCCACATGTTCTTTTTCGAGTCCCGGTAGATCGCGTAAGGAGAATTACTGCCGGGACTGGTAGGATCGACATCGTCGTGCCGGTAGCTCTGAAACTTCCCGGTCACGGTATTGAAAATGCTAAGACCGTCATTCTCCGTGCCGATCCACAAATTGCCTTCCCCATCTTCTCCCAGATAAGAGACGGTATTACTATTGAGACTATCCGGACTGCGGGCATCTTTCTTATGATGAGTAAAGGTCCTCGTGGTCTTGTCCATCAGGTCCAGGCCTCCGCCGTTAGTGCCGATCCATAGCCGGTGCCGGCTGTCTTCCAGGATGGCGCCAATGCTATTACTGCCGACAGAACGGCTGTTTTTCGCATCATGCCGGAACCGGGTAAACGTTCCCGACCACCGGTCAAAAAGGTTAAGCCCGCCATCCACCGTAGCTACCCAGATATTATGCTCCGAATCCTCGCAGATATCCTTTACAAAATTGCCGCTCAGGCTTTTCTCATCCGTTTTGCTCATCCGGTAATGCACAAAATGGCCCGAAGAACGATCGAACATATTCAAACCGCCATCCTCCGTCCCCACCCAGAGGACACCGCGGCTATCCCGCAGCAAGCGGATGACCAGGTTACTGGAAAGGCTGTTCGGATCCGCCGCATCATGCCGGAAATGAATAAACTGATTGCGCTGACGGTCATAACGGTCCAGCCCCCCTCCCCAGGTGCCTATCCAGATTGCCCCCTCCCTATCCTCCACCATATCCATGATAAAACTATTGCCCAGGCTTTTCTTATCGAGGGGGTCGTTCTTATAAACCGTAAACTGGTAGCCATCGTACCGATTCAGGCCATCCCGGGTGCCAAACCACATAAAACCCCGGCTGTCCTGCATGATACAGATCACATTGCTCTGGGATAGCCCATCAGCTGTTCCCAGGTGTTCAAATTTTACATGTTGAGACTGAGAGGTAGCAGAAAGAGAAAAGCATACTTGCAGGGCAATAAATAAGTGGCGATAAAACCCCATAGTATATAAACGCTCTTTTGACAAGATTAAATATAAGCATTTATCACTATAATCGATAATCCCCGCTTAATATTGAAAACCAAGCTTTAAGAGGGTCACACCGCCATCCGTTCCCTGGGCATAACTGGCAGAAAAAACCAGTTTCTTCAAGGGGCTGATCCACAAGCCCCCCCCATACCCGTCATGCCATTGCCGGCTGTCCTCACCACGCAGCCACACTCTTCCCACATCATTAAAGAACAGCAGTCCCAGCGATCCGGGGAAAAGATAGGTCTGAAAATCAGCCAGCCTTATACGCAGATCGATATTATGATAGAAGGATTCGTCCCCGGCAAAACGGAATTTGCGATACCCCCGCAGGTTTTCTGTCCCCCCCAGGTACTGGGACTGATAGAACTCATACTTGCCAAAAGTCTTGCCCCAGCCTACCCGGGTGGAGATCACCACATTGCCGCGGGTATTGAAGCTCGTGAACAAAGAGAGATCCGAATTCAACTGAGAATATCGATGGCTCTCCTCATTCAACCCGCCATAGCTGCTAAACCGGGTCTCCCAGTAGATACCCCGTGTGGGTAGGATTTTATCATTACGGTCATCCACAATAGCCGTGGCCCGGCCACCCACATATCCTCTGGCATGATATAAAGTGGCATGATCCAAGCCGGGCACATCCGACCGGTTGATAAACCGGTCCTTGTTGTCCGCACTGTCCAGTGTAAAATACTGCACAGCCGGCCCAGCCGCCAGAGTGAACACAGACCCCATTTTCCTGCGCAGCTGAAGGTCCGCATCATAGGCATTGAAACGGGCCCGGTAATATCTTATCCCCTCCTTGGTATGCTTATCATACACACTCTCATTCCCAAAGCCGAAGAAATTAATGGTATTATTCGGCGCTTTAATGCTGGTATGTAACAACAGGTCCAGGCTCCCGATCGCATGGATAGCTTCGAAATTATATTTAAAATAGAATGCCTTGGTGGAAAGGGCATGTTCAACTAATAAGGTATGCAGTTGCTTATAAGGGTCCTTATGAAAACCCTGAACGGTATACCGGAACCCGGCGCCCAGGAATACCCCGTCATCCGGGTTATACCCGGCGCTTAAAAGAGGCGCAAGCACATTATATTTAAATCCCAGCCGGTTCACCGCATTCACGGAAGGGTCTTTCGATAAAAAAACCAGATGACCGCCATCCCCCGTAAAAGTATTCTTCTCTGTGCTGAGGTCATAGATCTTCGTCTTCACCGCCGGAGAGCTGGCTTCATTCTTATAGTCATCATTCCCCGGCCCGCCGATGATCCGGACTATGATCGAACCGCCACCCGCTCCATGTGTATGGAACTGGTCATCCCCTCCCAATCCATACAAACGGATCTCTTTCGTCTCGCCGGAAAGAAAAGCCCGGCCAAAAAGTTTTTTACCGGTCTCCCCCTCTTTCGTCACTTTATACACGGTCACCACCACAGAACCACCCTCTTTCCGTTCCACATCGAACAGCTCTTTCTTGTCGCTGCCATAAACGCTAACCGTTCCGGCAAGGAAATGGTAATACGCCATCATATCGGACAGAAAATATTTCCTCCTCTCCTTCAGTTTGGCAATGATGGAGGACATGGAATACGGATATATAGCCGCCGGCTGCAGCTTCAGAGAAGCTTCGATCAGCGAGTCGGTCATGGTAGCTAACAACCCCTCCACCCCATCCCGCCAGTCTTTCTCCGTCAGCTCGTTCATGAAATTATGATCGAAGTTGCGGGCATTGAAATTAAAGCTGGCAATATTCCTCGCTTTCACCCTGAATCCCTGCAACTGCGGCGCCGCCCAGGCCGAGCCCGCGATCCAGGGTATCACCCCTGAATTGATAAAGAAGGGCTGATCACGGTCCCGGGGCACGGGAGAGAAGGTTTTTCCTTTCCCGTTATCATCCGCCTCCCATCTCCATTGGTCCTCATGCCGGTCGAAATCCATGACGAACATATCCAGCAGCCTGGCCCTCAATACCGCCTTCTGGTCCACCGTATTATCATTGTCCTGAAACAACTTCTTATCCAGGTCCGTAAAATTATAGGTCTTCTTTCCATTACCCGGCTCCCGTTCCTCTAAAAGAGCAAACAGGTTGCCATAGTCACTCCTGAATTTCCCCAGCCGGGGGTCATCGGGCACGAACACCAGCCGGGGATTGGCATGAGGCACGTGTAAAGCCGTTGCCAGGGGAGGAATGGACAAAGCCGCGTATGGATAGGAAGCCGACACACCATCCGTCACCAGGTCCTTCACCAGGGGGGCCCCCTGCAACGCCACGGGCAGGGCATTGTCCGTCACATATTTCTCCACTCCCCGGAGAACATACTCCTCACCTGCTGCATTCCTCATCCGCAAAGACCTCGTCTGATTGCCGCCACCTCTTTGCAACGGAGTCCAGCCGGTCATGTCAAAGACCTTCACGCGGATAGGCACGGCCCACTCCTTGCGGTAATTGCTGCCCAGCAGCCATCGTGAAAAGCCACCCACCAGAAAACCCGGATATCCGGTCGCCGTAACCGAATCAGGGAAAGACCCTACGATAGCCGCCGTGTCGATCTTCGGCAACAAGGGCGGCACCGCAGCCACATAAAGAGGCTGCTCCAGGTCCTTCGTTTCATCCGTATAGAACTTGATGGCCGATTGTCCGCTTGCCCGCAGCTCGATGACGGCAAACCCCAATTCCTGTTTGGCAAACAGTGAATGGCTCCCCATCTTTACCCGGGTCGCTTTCGATCCCGCTCCGCTGACGACATAATAAAGGCTGTCATGCTGCAGCAACTGCAACCCATGATCATGTCCCGCTACATGTACTACATTCTGATGGCCCCTGATCACTTCGTCTACCTGCCGGATCAGCTCTTTATACTTCGGATTGTGCACATCCTGTACATTCCCGAATACCCCCCTGGTGATGGGATAGATAGAACCAATGACCGGTAAAGGAATATAAAGGCCCCGCTGAAAATCCGTCAGAGGGAAAATATGCTGCTTCAGGGTGTAATAGCCGCCATGTACGCCATGCGTATAAAAAGGATGGTGCATGGCCAGGACGATCAGCTTGTCGGGATACGTGCTGATAATATCTTTCAGAGCATTGATGATACTCTTGGGGTCTTTGCAGTCACAGTCGGATTCCGGCCCCGGCCGGTCGTCCTGCTGCAGCCACCACTGGCTGTCCATACAGACCAGTACCATTTTTTCGCCTACGGGCACGGCTACCGGTCCCGGGCATCCATCTTTCGGCAGGAACTGTACATTTGCCAGCCCCAGGGACTCCAGGTAATCCGCTTCTTTTTTTACCTGGTCCCAGCCACCTGGCTTCCCCTGCTTCCAATCGTGATTGCCGGGAATAAAATAGGCATTCGCCTTCTTCCCGGAAACCACGGAAACCTGGTAATCCAGTATCCGTTTGGCCGCGTCCAGGCTCTTACTGCCCTCCGGTGGCATCCCCTGGGGATAAACGTTATCTCCCAGGTATACCAGCACATTGCTGGTGTCATTCCAGTCCACATGCTGCTTCAGCCAGTCACAGACAGGATGATGGCCATCCTGCAGCGCCCCCGCATCACCCACCAGGAACATCCGCCGGACAACCCGGTCGTTTTGCGCATGGGCGCTAAGCCCATAACCAGAAAAGAGAAGCAGTAGTGGAAGGATTCGAATAAATATTCTCATATCAGTCAGGTTAGTCAGTATAGCGGAACAACAGCACATTCGCATTCCCTTGCCCCCCCTCATTGGAAATATACATATTCCCCCTGCTGTCGAAAGCCAGTCCTTCCGGCTGTTTGAAAAGAGAAGGATCCAGGGGATAACCCGCCTTCACCTTCCAGTGATCATCCAGCACCACTAATATTTTATTGACGGAGGAAATGATATACCATTCCCCCGTCAACGGATGCCTGGCAAGGCAGGAAGGATGGAATTTTGTCTTCCGGGAGGTCAGCTTCAAGGTAGATACATCCACGGTAAAATGTCCCTTGACCGTCAGCCCCCCCTGTTCACCCCGTCCCAACTCATAACCCGAGACCTCTTCCCGCCGATCCTCCTCCGGACAGTGTTTGCAAAGGGCGATCAACCGGCCGGTCCCATCCCCGAACAATCCTTCATATTCCCCCGTCGGCAAAATGTTCTCATATTTCTCCACATTATCGGTATTCCCATCTTTCACAATGCTTAGCGGGAAGACGAACAGCGAACCATCACTCCGCAGCACGACGAACTCCTGGTCATTCCAAATGGTCACGTCCTCATAATCCCCCCTCTTCCCGAATTTCTGATATGGGAATTTCCCGTCGCCCGGATGAAAATAGAACAGCTTCCCCTCTTCATCTTCAATGGCATACAGGGTATCAGCGTTGCCCCGCAAGCAAACAATGCCCGATATCTCCCGTAAAGACTCGCTCATGATAAATTTCTTCGGCTGATCGAGATGATACCCCGGCGGAGAAACCACAGGCGCCGGATCAGCACACCCGATAAAACCGGAAAAAACAAGGGCCCAAAAAAAACAGGTCATCTTCACTATATACTTTTTAACCTAAATTTACCCCTACCCGGAAGGCCTTCAACCCACTAACCCCTTGCAATTCTTCCAGTTCCACCTCTTCCAGGTCATCATTTAGAATGTCTTTTTCCTGTAAATACTTGACATAACCCAGGTATTCCTCCGCCTCTTTATCATTGAAATAGATCACGGCAATTTTCCCTGGTTGCGTAAGCCGTTCGTTACTATCCCGGATATGGACCTTGTCGATCCTCTTTTTGACGACCTGGTACCGGATATTATATCCCCCCTCCACATCAAATCGGCGCTCGTCTCTACGGAAGCTGATATCGATGGAGTTGGAATGCACAAAGATCAGCTGGGTCGTCAGCAGCTTTCCCGGCATCTGCGGCAACAGGGCATGGGTCTGCTGTGCAATAGCCGCCATAGAGCTGAGTTGCCATAGTCGCAGGTTCCTCAGATAGATCTGGTCAAACCGCTTGTCGGGTGCAATGGATTGCCCGATATAAATATCATACTCCACCCCATCTGTCCTGAATTTTTCAAAATAGGAAGGATAGGTCTTCTGCAGTTCTACCTTGCCCGCTTCCAGCTGGTGGTTGATGGTCTTATTGATCAGCTTGATGGAGACTTCCAGCTCCCGCCGGTTTTTAAAGGCAGCTCCTCGCTCTTCATCGATAGCCTCCAGGTAGGGCTGGATGATCTCCACAGTATCCGGCCTCGTCTCCCTGAAATGAGCAAAAAAATTGTCCACCTTATCCTGCATGAAGGTGTTCAGATCCATCTCCTCCGCCGTGGTCATCGACCCGGAAATAGCCTCTTGCCATTTCCTGCATTGGAAGATCAGTTCATCCACCAGCTCCAGGCTGGTCACCTTCTGCAAACTGCTCAACGTGTTCACCAAAAGTTCAAATTGGGTCTGCAGGTCCCTTCGCAACGCCTCATTTCGTTCGATCGTGGAATTGCGGATATCGACTGCCCCATATAAGGGATAAACATTCTTGAAATAAATGGTCTCTATCGCCGGCCGGTGATCCCCTTCCTGGCTTTCTCTTAAAAAATGCCAGGCTGCCTCATTGAATTTCCATTCCACGGAAGGCTGGATGGAAGTGAAGTTTTCTTTGACGATGGCTTTTACCCTGGTCTCGAAATCATCGATACTCTGTTGAACAAGCTGCGCCAGCAGGGGAAGGATAATATCCAACCGGGATAAGAGATCCTGGCTCAGCACCTCCGCTTGTTTGGTAGAAACTTCCAGGACGCCAACCGCGCGGTTATTGGTAAAGATGGGCACCAGGGCATACGCTTTTACCCCATTCTTCAGCAGCACTTTGAGAAAAGGCTTCTCTTCCGTCACCTCCTCCAGCCCGAGGTTTTCATAAAAAAGTTGTTTGGGGTCCTGCAGGTATTTTTCCGCCATGGTGACATAGGTCTTCTCCACATCTCCAAATTGCCTGGCCGCTTCGACAAGCAGGCTGTACGTACAACCGTCATTCGGAAATACAGGCCGGTCATTGATCTTTAGGAAAGGCAGCAGGCCGAAATCGATGGCATTATTACCCACCAGGCTCTTCAATGAATGGATCACATTCTCATAATAAGTGTCGGCCCCACAGCCTGACATCGGGTTTAAAATGATATTCTTTATCGTCTCCACCACATGCTCCTTGGTGATATCCGTCACCGTAATAGCTGAGATCCCTTCGAACCGGAAGAGGGTCAGAGGAAGCTGCTGCATCAACGTCTCCATAACCTGGGCCGGCGGTAAATGAGATTGCAAAATGGACAGGTCCCACTCCGGTAAAGGTCCTTTGGGGAATACCTCTATAAACCGCGTGTCGATATTCAGCCGGTAATAATTCAGGATACCCGAAGCCTCGTTCCGTAAAGAACGGATCACACTGCTGGAATGATAAAAAGGTTGATTGTAGAGCTTCTTTAAAATAAGGCCATAGACCAGCTTCAGATTTATTTTTCTACGCACCTTACTTTCTTCATCGATCATACAGACCCTCAAATGGCCTGATTCCCGGTCCCATAACATGTCGTAAAAGGGATCGGTTCCATAGAATATGACAGGTTGCAGCGGTATGCTCAGGGCCCAGAAATTCTGGCTCTCCTCTTCAATGGCCGGAAATAAGGTGCTGTACATCAGCTCCAGGAGATCCTGATATTGGGCCACCTTCTCCACTTCCATCTTGTAATTCCCCTGAAGCCGGTGCTCGAAATGATTGACCAGGAATTCCAGATATTTAACCTTCATGGTCTTTTCATGTAACTTCCTGTCCTTCAGGAAATCGATAAACCCCTTAAAAGAAAGATGGGAATCCACCAGCTGGAACCCCTCCAGTTCCTTGGCTATATTAAGTATCGAATATTGCATAGGTCATAGGTCTTTATTTAACCGAGGGAAAAGCGAGTGCTGCTACCAGGAAAGCAAGGACGGACAGGATCAGGCCATACATGAAAACATTGTACGAGAGCCGCAGCCAGCGATATTTCTTCCCCAGGGCTATACCCTGGAAATAGACATCCCGGATCAGGCTCCCATAGAGGAAATCTCTGTCATCCATCATCTGCAGCATGCCATTCGCGTATTCCGGCAGGCTCATCTTGTAAAAATTCCCAAAGAACAGCAGGTTCACTTTCTTCTCGTCGAGATCGGCTTTACTAAACGTACCCGGAGGAATATGGGGCCGGGTAGCCAGAATGGAAAAAATGATGGTCAGCAGGTTCACTGCCAGTAAAAGGGTGGCAGGAATAGCCAGATTCGTATGATCCTCTATCTTCCGCAGCAAAAGGCTCAACAGCACGGAAATAATAATGGAATTCACCTGGATCAGGATATGCGCCTTGCTGTCTGCCTGGCTGCTCAGACGCTGGTTATTGTTGGAAGTGATCCTGAACACGGTGTCGATCCCCCTGCCGGCATCTTTCTTACCATTCTCTTTTTTTCCTTTTTTATCTTTTTTCTCCGGATCGATACCCTCCCGCTCTTCAGCAGCCTCCTCATGTCGGTGCAGCAGCGTGGCTACCGGATCAGTAGATTCAGGTTCCGGGTCTTTAGCCTTCAGCGCATCCAGGTTCTCCTGCTTCTTCTCATTCAGCAGCAGCTGGCAATAATCCGTATGATAATGATGCGATTCCAGGAACCTTATCGTGTCTTTACGCCACTGGTCCTTACTTATTTTCTTATGATGGGTAGCCTCCGCTTCTTTTCGCAACAGCTTATTCCGCTCACCGAATTCATCCGTTCCCAGATGAAAAAGGTCCGCATCGCAGACGATCTCTTCCAGCAGATTAGTGGGCCGTTGCGGAAGTTTGGTAGCCAGGATACAACCCTTGACGGAGTCCATCACGCTGGCATCCACACCGGTGCCTGTGAGAAAAGCCTCCGCCATCTGAGCTCCTTTTTCCTCATGTCCGGGCGCCCCTCCCTTATAGTACCCGATATCATGGAACCAGGCAGCCACGTTCACAATAAAAAAATCCTTCTCATTCAGTTGGTAGTGCTGGGCGATCATCATTGCGGCCTGAGCCACTTTCTCCGTATGGGTCCGATTGTGATAAATGATCTTTTCATCGCCGTGCGTGTCGAAAAAAGACCGGACATATCGCCGCGCCTGCTCCAGTATATTGTTATAATCCATAGCTAAGAATAAAAATGCTCTTAGCAAATATACCCTTAAAAAAAATAGGCAGGCATGCCCGTGTAGAATATTTCCCGGATGCGTTTTGCAGCATCTTATGTAGTTGGTGGACAAAGACTTTTATAGCCGTCCTTTGTACATTTTATAGTATGGAAAGTATATTTTCAATGCTCCAGCACCTTTGGCATTCCCTTCGTTCCCCCAAGAGATTGCGGGCCGGATTGCGGGCCAGGCTGCGGGGCTTGCGAGCCTTCCTTCCGGGCAACCTTTCCTGCTAAAGCGGAAGCCCTGTACTTAGCCAGGTTGATCAGTAATACGCTGATCAGGATGATCGCCAGCCCCAGCAATTGCATCGGAGACATTTTTTCATCCGCAAAAAATACTCCTAACAATACGGCCACTACCGGGTTCACATATGCGTGCGTACTTACCTGTGTGGCAGACCGCACCTGCAGCAGCCATACAAAGGCACTATATCCTGCCAGGCTGCCCATCGTCACCAGGTAGAACACGGCAAGCCATGAAGACATCGGTACGGTTTGCCAGTCGAAATGCCCCCATTCCCCGCTGATCAGGCTGGCAGGAATAAAAGCCACTCCCGCTGCCAGCATCTGCCAGCCGGCATTCACTGAATTGGAATTACCCGATGACCGGTACTTGGCATAAAGAGACCCTGAAGCCCAGGAGATCGAACCGAGCAACAATACCACCATGGCCAACGCCTGCCAGTTCGTGCTCCCGGCAACGGCTACTCCCGCACCGGCCGATCCGGCTGCTGCCGTACCGGACAACGAATGGACCAGCCTTTCCCCAAATAAAAGGATGACGCCGGCAAATCCCACCGTCAATCCCACTATCGTTTCTTTACTCCGGAAATTCTCCTTCCACTTGCTGCGGTCCAGTAACACGAACCAGATAGGCCCGGAAGCCAGCAAAATAGCCGCCAGCGAACTGGGCAGATATTGCTCCGACCAGATCAGGGCCCCATTGCCAAAGAACAGCAGCAACAACCCGCTCACGATAGCCGGACGCATCACCTTCCGGACAAAGATCCGCTCACCCGTCACCTCACACCAGATCAGCATCAGGACACCGGCGATCAGATATCGCAGACAGCCCACCAGCATGGGAGGGATATGAAGTACGGCCATCCGGATAAAGAAATAGGTAGAGCCCCAGACTATATAAACGATAGCGAAGGCAATGATCACCCTTAGCGTAGAGACAGGTCTGTTAGAAGGAGAAGCCATAACAATAATTATTTTTTTGGTACCACCAGTTTTTGCTCTTCTTTCACGGTTTCCAGGACGATGGTCGTTTTGGTAGAATGGATCGTAGGGATCTTGGCAAAGTCATTTCGCATCAGCGCCATCAGGGCAGCCGAATCGGCCGCACGTACTTTCACCAGGTAACAATCCTCCCCGGCAATGTTATGCACTTCCTGCACCTCCGGTATTTTGGCCAGGGCAGGCCCCGTGACACTGCTGCCAAAACCATCGTTGGTTTTTATAAAGATGAAAGCCAGTAACTTCTGCCCCACTGCCGCCGGGTTAATGCTGGTCGTATAGTTGCGGATCACTTTCTTTTGTTCCAGTTTCTTCACCCGCTCGAGTACTGCCGAAGGAGCCATATCCAGCTTCTTGGCCATGTCGACATTGGAGATGCGGGCATTCTCCTGCATCAGTTGCAGAATCTGCAGGTCCGTATTATCCAAAACGATTTCCATTAGTATTTTTGGTAAAGATACTAATAAACAGAATAAAATACAGAAAAAATAAAAAAATGAGAATAAAATTCTCTACTCGGCCACCCCTGGGGTCAGGGTCTCCTCACCCGCCGTGGCAGCCGGATCCGTCTCCGCCTTCTTCCGGAAGGGCAAGCCCGGCGTTACGATCTTCCGCCGGGAAGTGAGATAATGGATCACTTTATGTTCCAGCCAGTGATGCAGCGGCAAAAGGATAGCCGCCAGCAACACTTTGATCAGCAGCACCTTCCAGGGCTCACCATGGGTAGCCTCATGGATCTGTTTATCAGCCAGCAGGATGATGAATTCGAAAAGAAATATAAACGAGAAAAACCCCAGCGCCCGGATGGTGCGGGGAGAGACGACAAAAAAGCCCATCATGACCAGCGAAACAAAAAGACCGACCAGCCCCACGGTAAAGCCCATGTACTGCACATTATGCCGGTGCTGCACATTCTCTTCCTCCTCCCTCGCAAGCCGCTCCCTCCGCCGGTTATCATTATCGACCTCCAGCTTCTGCAGATCCGTTTCCTTTGCCAGGGTCTTGATGCTATCCGTATACCGGCTGTATTCCGTATTGTAAAAATAGGCCGTCTTATAGTCGCCAGCCTGATCATACAGCGTATCCAGGCAGCCTGCGCTTTTCTGTAAAATGGTGAGGCTCCCCACCCCCTGACCGATGGCCCTGTCCTTCAGATAATAATCGATCGCCATCCGCAGATCCCCTTTCTTTTGGTAATAATCGCCGAATTTTTCATAAAAATCACTTTTCATATAGGCGCTGCCCCTTTTCTCGAAATCGGATTCCGTCTTTTTAAAATAATAATAGGCAGAGTCAAATTTTTTCATTCCCGTATAGGCAACACCGAATGCTTCGTCCGTGAAGAAACTTAGCCCCGCCTTTTTCATATAATTCTCCACCTCCCTATGCTCACGTAAATAAGAGATACCCTTTGCATACTGGTCCGCGGAAAAATACATGCTGAAGATATTGATATAGGAATTGATCTTGTACAGATCGAAACGGATGGTATCGGCCACGGCGATAGAACTCTCGAACATCTTCAGACCCAGGTCATACTGTTTCTTTTGTGTAAATAACTGGCCTATGTCATTGTAATCCCGCATCAGCTCTATTCTGTCATTGTTCTTCCGGTCAATATCGATCGCCCGCAGCTCATAGTCGATCGCCTTATCCTGGTCTCCGATGCCCTGATAGAAACCGGCCAGCTCCTTGCAGGCCCGGGCGATCAATTTCTCTTTTTTGGATAGCTCCGCAATATTCAAAGCTTCCAGGTAATTGCGGAAAGCCAGCAGCTTTTCATTCCTGGCCACGTAACATGCCCCCATGGAATAATAAGCTACCACCTTCGCCGTATCGTTATCGAGGTTACCCGCGACGGAAAGCGCCAGGTTATTATAGTTCAGCGCCTTGTCATTCTCCCCCTTCGCCACATAAGCTTCCGATAATCCGCAATAGCTGTCTACAAGGTCTTTATCCAACCCGTTTTCCTTGGCAACCTTTTCGGCATGCTGAAAATTATCGATGGCTTGCAGGATATTGCCCGCCAGCTCGGCCTGTCCCAGATAACGACGCCCGTTTTTCACGTACGCGATTACCATCAGCCGCCTGTTCCGGCTCATTTCCGCCAGTTCCATCCCCTGACTGGCATATCTTTCCGACAGGCTATCGTTCGTCCCCCCATAATAAGCCGCCAGCCACAAACAGGTCGTTATCTTCTCTTCGTCGGTTTTAGCCAACGGAATACTCTTCTTCAAACTATCCGGATAATAATCATTCTGCCCCATACCCTTCCCACAGACAAAAAACATACAGAGGACAAGTCCAAAAAATCTGGTGCGCATAAGAGTCGTTTAATGGAAAACTAAAGATAGCGCTGGTTGGGGAAAATAGGTGCCGGAGATGCGCTTTAACAAAAATTAGCGCATCGCCCGGCAAAGTGCTGATGATTGTCTTTCGGATAATAACAACCCAATAAGACAAATTGTCCTGGGAATTATCGGGTTGGTATTAATAATTCCCGTATATCAACATCCAATGCCAAAGCGATCTCTCGGAGTAGTCTTAAGGTGGGTTGAAATTCGTTGTTACATATCCTCGTAACACTATTGGGAGCTATGCCGACCCTGGTCGCCAATTCTTTATGCGATATATCTTTTTCTGCTAAGACAGCTTTTATCCTATTAATCTTAATCTTTTTTTCCATTTTCTCCAGCGGTTTGAGGGGCAAGCCAATTTAGGCTATTTATTGTATAACTACTACGTGAAATTGAAGATAAACTTCTAGGAATCAATATCTTCCAAATTCCTCAAATACGTAGGAGATATTTTTTAATCAGTATAAGGTATCATAAAATAATTTTTACGTATCTTACCATGGCTCGTAAAAATTTGTTATGGCTCTGGTATTTAAATTTACGTAATATGTCAGGGGATTTGCTATTCGGCGTCCCCTGATTTTCCTTTTTGCGTCTTTTCGGGGCATTTTACCCAATAACCTGACCACTTTCTCGTGCACACGCTCCGGCAAAAAAATAACATTCTGCGCTATTCCCTGCAACAATCCTGCAGGGAAACACACGGGAACGGTCTTTTCGAGATCCAGGAGATCGACAGCACCGGTTTCCAGCGCAACGCCCAACTTCTTCTCCCGCACCGGCATGTAAAAGAGCTTAACGTCCCCGTCTGCGGCACCCTGCTCGCCCTCCTCAATCCCGGTGACCAGCATGCCCTGAAAATATCGGAGGCCGGCAAGGACTTTCTTGATAACCTCTTCCGGCAAATAGAGATGGAACACCAGCAACAACAAGATTGGAAAAATGGCATGTTGCAGTCCTACCTGAAAATATTCCTCGTCTACCTCAGCCTCCATCCCTTGCACGGCTAGCTTTGCCGGCAGCAACAAACAGCCCTTGACAAATTTAGGCAGAACACCTGTACGGGGGAGGCTAACCAATAGCTCCGTCCGCTTTTTGCCGGGATCAGGGAGATCATGGGCGCACCGGCCCGGCCGGCCCTCTAAAAGACCGCTTAGCCCGCCTTTAAAATATTTTTTAAAAAACAAAAAATTAAATGTTATTTTGACAGGAATCCACTGCACGAATAAATAGGATCAATTAAATTCTGGATGAAAGCCATATGGAAAAAGATCAGTTTGTAATAGGGGTAGACTACGGCACCGACTCCGTCCGGTCTATCATCGCCCGCGCCGACAACGGCCGGGAGATCGCCTCCGCTATTTTCTACTACCCCCGCTGGAAGGATGGCCTCTATTGCGACCCCCATGCCAACCGCTTCCGGCAACATCCCCTGGATTATATAGAAGGACTTGAACAGACCATCCGGAACTGTCTCGCACAGGCAGGACCTTCCGTAGCAAAAAATATAAAAGCCATCTCCATCGACACCACCGGTTCCACCCCGGTTGCCGTAGATGAAACGGGCACGCCCCTGGGTCTGCTCCCCGGTTTTGAACAGAACCCCAACGCCCTCTTCGTACTGTGGAAGGATCATACCTCCGTGAAAGAAGCGGCAGCCATCAACGCCCATGCTGCAACATTCGACACCAACTACCTTCAGTTCGTAGGCGGCGTCTATTCCTCCGAATGGTTCTGGGCAAAATTATTGCACATATTAAGAGAAGATGAACAGGTACGGAAAGCCTGTTACTCCTGGGTGGAACATTGCGACTGGATCCCCTTTCTGCTGACGGGCGGCAAACATGTCGCCGACATGCGCCGGGGTGTTTGCGCAGCAGGTCACAAAGCCTTGTGGGCAAAAGAATTTGGCGGTCTGCCCCCCGATGAATTCTTCTCCTCCCTCGACCCCTTACTGAAAGGTTTCACCTCACGCCTCTTCACCCATACCTACCCCTCCGATCAGGCAGCCGGCTTCCTGTCAAAAGAATGGGCCGATCGTCTGGGGCTGCCCCCGGAAGTGGTCATTGGCGTAGGGGCCTTCGATGCCCACATGGGCGCCGTAGGGGGCCAGATCGAAGCCTACCACCTGAGCAAGGTGATGGGCACCTCCACCTGCGATATGCTGGTCGCCCCCCTGAAGGAAGTAGAAGGCAAACTGGTGAAAGGTATCTGTGGGCAGGTACCCGGCTCCGTGATACCGGGTTTGATGGGCATGGAGGCCGGTCAGTCGGCTTTCGGTGACGCCTATGCCTGGTTCAGGAATGTGCTGGCCTGGCCACTGCAAAATTGTATAGCGGGTTCATCCCTCATCCCGGCGGACACCGCACGGGCACTAATAGCCGAAACCCTGGACAAAATAATCCCTGAGCTGAGCCGCCAGGCCGCGGCCATGCCCCTTGAACAACAGGGCGAGTTGGCCGTAGACTGGTTCAACGGCCGTCGTACACCGGATGCCAACCAGGCCCTGGAAGGCGCCATCGCAGGCCTCAGCCTGGGCAGCGACGCCCCGAAGATCTTCCGGGCCATCGTCGAATCTACCTGCTTCGGGGCTAAAGCCATTGTAGACCGTTTTCGAAAAGAAGGCATCCCCGTGAACGGACTGATCGGACTGGGCGGCGTAGCCAGGAAATCTCCCTTCATCATGCAGATGATGGCCGACATAATGAACATGCCCATCCGCATCCACCGCTCCGAACAGACCTGTGCGCTGGGAGCCGCCATGTTTGCCGCCACCGCCGCAGGTATTTACAATAAAGTGGAGGACGCCATGGCTGCCATGGGACAGGGCTTTGACGCCGAATATAAACCCGACGCAGGCAAAATAGGGATCTATGCCGGACGCTATCAGCAATACCAGGACCTGGGCCGGTTTATCGAAGGATCGGTTACCTGTTAACGAGATATTATCATGAGTAAATACAAACATATACAGGAGGCCGCTTATCAGGCCAATATGCAACTACCCAAGCTGGGTCTGGTGCTCTTCACTTTCGGCAACGTCAGCGCAGCCGACCGCGACCTGGGCGTTTTCGCCATCAAACCCAGCGGCGTCCCCTACGAGGATCTGTCCGCCGACAAGATGGTGATCGTAGACTTCGAAGGGAAAACCGTAAAAGGCAAACTCCGCCCTTCCTCCGATACCCTCACCCATGCTGTACTTTACCGACATTGGGAAAAGATAGGCGGCATCGTACATACCCACTCCACCTACGCGACGGCCTGGGCCCAGGCACAACGGGATATCCCCATCTTCGGTACCACCCACGCTGACCACAACACCGTGGACATCCCCTGCGCACCACCCATGAACGACGAAATGATCCAGGGCGACTATGAATATCAGACAGGCTTCCAGATCATGAATGCCCTAACAGATAAAGGTCTTTCCTACGAAGAAGTGGAAATGGTCCTCGTGGGTAATCATGCCCCTTTCACCTGGGGAAAGACACCGGAAAAAGCCGTGTACAACAGCGCCGTTCTGGAAGCCGTTGCTCAGATGGCTTATCTGACCGAGCAGATCCGCAAAGAGTCCCCTCGTTTGCAGGACTCCCTGGTCAAAAAACATTTTGAACGCAAACATGGCCCCAACTCCTATTACGGTCAGTAATCATCCTACCATCATTCATCATAAACAACAGGAAAGAGGATATGCATACGAACTTAAAAAAATTCGAAGTCTGGTTTGTCACCGGCAGCCAGCACTTATATGGCGAAGAGACGCTCAATCAGGTAGCACAGCATTCGCAGACCATTGCAACAGCCTTGAACGCATCCCCGCAGATACCCGTCACCGTGGTTTTCAAACCTACGGTAAAAACACCGGATGAGATTTACCATCTCTGCGTGGAAGCCAACACCGCCAGGAACTGCATCGGTATCATCGCCTGGATGCATACCTTCTCCCCGGCGAAAATGTGGATCCGGGGATTAAAGGCCCTCCAACGGCCGCTGGTGCACCTCCACACGCAATTCAACAGAGATATCCCCTGGAGTACCATCGATATGGATTTCATGAACCTCAACCAGAGTGCCCACGGCGACCGCGAATTCGGGTTCATCATGTCCAGAATGCGGCTCAACAGGAAAGTCATTACCGGCCATTGGCAGGATAGCGAAGTACTGGAAAGCCTCAACGCCTGGGCCCGCTCCGCTGCCGGCTGGGCCGACTGGCAGGGCGCCAAATTCGCCCGCTTCGGCGACAACATGCGGCAGGTAGCCGTCACAGAAGGAGATAAAGTAGAGGCGGAGTTGAAATTCGGATATTCCGTCAACACCTACGGGATCGGAGACCTGGTAAAGGTCATCGGCGGGGTGAGCGACGCCGCCATCGATAATCTCGTAAAAGAATACGACGAAAAATACCGGCTTGCCGACTCCTTACGCAAAGGGAAAGAACAACATAACTCTCTTCGGGAAGCAGCCCGTATCGAACTGGGCCTGCGCGCTTTCCTGGAAGACGGCGGCTTTTCAGGTTTCACGGACACCTTCGAAGACCTGCACGGCATGACACAACTTCCCGGTATCGCCGCCCAGCGCCTGATGGGCAGCGGCTATGGGTTTGCCGGCGAAGGAGACTGGAAGACAGCCGCCCTGGTACGGGCCATGAAAGTGATGGGTAGCGGACTGCCCGGAGGCAACTCCTTCATGGAAGACTATACCTATCATTTTAACCCGGAAAATAATCTCGTCCTGGGAGCACACATGCTGGAGATCTGCGAATCCATCGCGGAAGGACAGGCATCCTGTGAGATACACCCCCTGGGCATCGGCGGAAAAGCCGACCCCGTCAGGCTGGTGTTCAACTCCGCCGCCGGCCCGGCCATCAACGCCTCCATCGTCGACATGGGCAACCGCTTCCGCCTCCTGGTCAACGAAGTGGTCGCCGTAGCCCCCATCCAGAGCCTGCCCAAACTACCCGTTGCCCGTGTCCTCTGGAAGCCTTATCCCGACATGAAGACAGGTTGTACGGCCTGGATACTGGCGGGCGGAGCGCACCATACCTGCTATAGCCAGAACCTGACGGCCGAACATCTCCAGGACTTTGCCGACATGGCAGGCATCGAATTCGCCCTCATCGGGAAAAAGACAGACCTCTACCAGTTCCGCAACGAACTGAGGTGGAATGATGTCTATTTCCAGGTTAACCGTTAATCCCATCAACCCGATCCTTATTTTTAAATAATATATCAACGCCCCGATTGCTTATGAACAAGAACCTCGTCTTCGCCGATTACGTAGTCTTCGCTGTCTATTTTATCCTGGTAGCCTCCTACGGCTATTGGATCTACCAGCGGAAAAAGAAAGCCGTCACCGACACCAAGGACTTCTTTCTGGCAGAAGGTTCATTGACCTGGTGGGCCATCGGGGCCTCTCTCATCGCTTCCAACATCTCCGCCGAACAGTTCGTCGGCATGAGCGGAGAAGGATTCTTCGCGGGCATCGCCGTGGCCGCCTACGAGTGGATAGCCGCGATCGCACTCATCATCATTGCCGTCTGGTTCATCCCCGTATATCTTAAGAATAAGATCTACACGATGCCGCAGTTCTTAAAGACCCGCTACAACGAGACCGTAGCGCTGATCATGGCCATCTTCTGGTTATTACTGTACATCATCGTCAACCTCACCTCCATCCTTTACCTGGGCGCCGTAGCCATCAACGGCCTGGTAGGGGGCGACAATCTTCACCTCATTATGATCGGCCTGGCCATCTTTGCCCTGCTCATCACCCTGGGAGGTATGAAGGTCATCGGCTTCACTGACGTTATCCAGGTAGGAGTGCTGATCATCGGCGGCCTGGCTACCAGCTATCTTGCCCTCACCGTCGTTTCGGAAAAATTCGGCCTGGGCAGCAGCGCCCTGGCAGGCTTCTCCGCGCTGATAAAGAACGCCCCCGAACACTTCCACATGATCTTCCACAAACCCACCGCCGCCTCTTCCCAGCTCGAAGTGGACAAATACCTCGTACTGCCGGGCATTACCATGTATTTCGCGGGCCAGTGGATCGTCAACCTGAACTACTGGGGCTGTAATCAGTATATCACACAAAGAGCCCTGGGGGCGAATCTGCAGACAGCCCGCACCGGCATCCTGTTCGCCGGCTTTCTGAAACTGATGATGCCCATCATCGTTATGCTCCCCGGCATCGCCGCCTTTGTCCTGTACAAGAACGGACACCTTCAGTTGGAAGACGGCCGGAAAGATTACGCCTATTCCGCTATCCTGGGGTTCCTGCCCGCCGGCCTGAAAGGCTTGTCCATCGCAGCGCTGACGGCAGCCATCGTCTCCTCCCTGGCAGGAAAGGTCAACAGCATCTCCACCATCTTCACCCTGGACGTCTATAAGAAATACTTCAATAAAGAAGCCGACGAACAAAAAATGGTCTGGACAGGACGTATGGCCGTCATATTCTCCATGTTCATCGGCATCCTCCTCACCTGGAAAGATTTGCTGGGCATCGGCGGAAAAGGAGGGTTCACCTTCATCCAGCAATACACCGGTTTCATCAGTCCCGGTGTCTTCGCCATGTTCATCCTGGGTATGTTCTGGAAAAGGACCACCGGGGCAGCCGCTATCGCCGGCCTGATCACCGGCTTCGTACTCTCTGTTTTCTTTAATACCTACGCCCCCCAGGTACTGGGCCATGAGACGCTGTTTTATACCGCCTTCCAAACCCAGGAACTGGTAAATGACATCCCGACCATGGTATGGAGGATACCTTTCCTCAACTGTATGGGACTGGCTTTCCTCTTCACCATGCTGATAATGGTAGCCATCAGCCTGGGCGGTCCGAAGATCAACCCCAAAGCTTTCCAACTGGACAAGGAGATGTTCCGCGTCAAGCCGTCCACCATGGTCCTCATCGTCATTACCCTGGTCATTCTGATGGCGATCTATGTCAAGTTCTGGTAGCTTGCGCAAAATTCATTACATTCATGCGTTTTTTATTGTATAACTAATTTGAATAAAATGAGCCGTTATCCGGGAGAAACGCGCATTCTGGTAGCAGTAGACTGTATAATTTTTGGGTTCGACGGGAATGATATAAAATTACTGCTGGTTCAAAGAGGATTAAAACCCGAAAGAGGTAGATGGAGCCTCATGGGCGGATTCCTGCAGCCGACGGAAAGCCTGGAACAGGCCGCCAACCGCATCTTAAAAAAATTGACCGGCCTCCAGGGGGTATATATGGAACAGCTTCAGGCTTTCGGCGACCCCTTACGGGACCCGGTTGAAAGGACGGTCAGCGTCGCCTACTTCGCCCTGATCGACATTCATCAGTATGAGAAGCAGTTAAGCCATGAATATAATGCCGAGTGGTTCCTCCTGGAAGAGACCCCCGACCTCATCTTCGACCATAAAAAAATGATGGAAGATGCCAAAAAACAACTGCGCTACAAGGCAGCCCTCCACCCCATCCTTTTCGAACTATTACCGGCCAAATTCACCATTCCCCAATTACAGATCCTCTACGAAGGGATCTATGACACCACCTTCGACAACCGGAATTTCAGCCGGAAAGTGCTATCTACCGAGCTGTTGATCAAACAGAAAGAAAAAGACAAGGCCAACTCCAAAAAAGGGGCGTTTTACTACAAACTGGACAAACGGAAATACAAAGCCAATTTTCAGGCCTTCCTCAATTTCATCCCCAACCCGGATAAACTGCTGATGTAACCGGATTCTACCCAGTTACCCTTGGCTCACTCAGGAAGGGTCTTTCATTCCCGACAGTCTTATTGCCCGGAAATTCCGCTCCCGGGCAACCCTGTATCCTGCGCCTGCACCGGTCCCCCGAAAATAAGGGACCTCCCTTGTAACCGTTTTTCCGGGAATTACGTCCAATAGAAGGATGCCGGGTTCTTTTTGGTAGCTTTTGGGGTCGTGGGTTGTAGCGGGTGTCACGGGTTTCCGCAATCGTTTGCGCAAACATATTTTTCCCGGTTAGCAACTACCGGCGTACATTTAGCGTATTAAATTGAGGTAAATTATATTCGCAGAGATTGGATTTTTCCGATTATAATGGTACATTTGACAGTTATCTGTTCCATCCTGTTAGGTTATCGGAAACCTTCTCCAACAAATAGACGTATAATTTTTATTTATATTTTTAGTTTTGAATGGTCACAAAAATCGTGACGCGAGGGCAATTTCTATTGCCCTCTCCTTTTTTACCCCCTCACATGATATGCCTTCGGCTGTACAAAAGCCCGGATACCCTGATAAGAAAGGGTCATTCCCAACCCCGAATGCTGACGGCCTGACCAGGGCAGCGTAGCGCTGACCCGGTCACAACAATTCCAATAGACGGTGCCCGTATTCAATTGCTTCAACACCTGCTCCGCCCGCTCATAACTTTTTGAGTAGACCGCCGCCGTCAATCCATATTCCGTATCTGCCATCAGCGCAGCAGCCTCCGCATCGTCTTTTACTTTCTGGATCCCAACCACCGGGCCGAACGACTCCTCCTTCATCAGCTTCATCCCATGATGCACATCCACCAGCACAGCCGGCTCCATAAAATACCCCTTGTGCTCCAATCGCCGCCCCCCATATAACAACTTCGCCCCCTTCGCCACCGCATCTCCCACCTGGTCCAGCAAAAAGTTTATCTGCGCCTCCCGGCTCAAAGGACCGATCTCCGTAGCCGGGTCCGTCGGATTGCCCACCACCATCTTCTTCACCTGTTCCGTATAAGACCGTACAAAGGCGTCATACACTTTCTCCTGGACATAGATCCGCTCAACCGCACAACAGCTCTGGCCGTTGTTATAGACCACTCCTTCCAGGGCAGCGGCAGCAACCTTATCAATATCTTCCACATCGTCCATCACATACAAAGGATCCTTCCCCCCCAGTTCCAACTGACAAGGCACCAGCTTGGAGGCTACCTTTTCCGCGATGGTCCGGCCCGTGCGATAGCTGCCCGTAAAAAAATAGCCATCAAGGGGTAATTGCAGCAGCAGTTCCCCCACCGCGCCCTTCCCCGCCACTACCTGGAAAACCGACTCAGGTACCCCGGACTCAACCAGCATACGCTGAATATGGAGCCCCGTCAGCGTCGCATATTCGGAAGGTTTGTAAACAACGGCATTCCCCCCGATCAACGCAGGGATAAAGACATTCACGCCCACCAGGTAAGGATAGTTCCAGGCGGAAATATTGGCGATCACCCCCAGGGGTTCATAGACGATCTTCTCCCGGGTAGCCCCCTCCGTCACCACCCATTCTTCCGACAGATGCCGGGCGGAATGGTCCAGGAAATAACGGATACGACCACGGGCCCCATTTAACTCATTATACGACTGCTGCAGCGGTTTGCCTGTCTCCGCGGTCAGCGTGGCGGCCAGCTCTTCCTTCTCCGTATCCAGCAGGTCGTAGAACCGGGCTATACAGGCTATCCTCTCCTCCAGCGGTCGTTTGGCCCAACCAGCCTGCCCTTTCTTCAATAATTCAAACTTCTCCTGTACGGATGTCGCGGTATCTTCTGTTATCTCCTGTATTACTTCCTCGGTAGCAGGATTAAGTATCGTCATAATTTTTTTATTATTTTTTTAGTTTACTTCTCACCTCTTGCACATACCGGTCCCGGATCTCTTTATATAAAAAGGTATCCGCCAGGTTATTCGTAAACATCCTCTCCGGATGCCATTGCACGGCAATCATAAAAGGCCTGCCGTCCCCCTCCGCCCATTCTATCCCCTCGATAGTCCCATCCGCGGCCAGACTGTTCACCCGCAGCCCCTCTCCCAGCCGGTCGATCGCCTGGTGATGGGCGCTGTTGGCCTCTCCCCGCTGTCGCCCCGTTATATTCGCCAGCAGGGTGCCTTCCAATACCCGCACCGGATGTCGCTTGTCCATCCCCGTTACATTCTCATGCACTTCGTCACCAGCCGCCCCCAGGTCCTGCACCAGCGTCCCCCGGCAACTGACATTGATCAGTTGAAGTCCCCGGCAGACCCCCAGCACCGGCAAACCCGCATCCCAGGCCGCTAACAATACCGACTGCTCGAACAGGTCCCGGTCCTTCTGCCAGCCATTAAGGGGCGCCTTCTCATAGTCGAAACGGCCGCCATATAAAGAAGGTTCGATATCCACTCCGCCGGATAATACCAACCCATCGCACTGTTGCAGCAGCTCCGGGCTCTCCGCCGCTGACAGACGGATGACTTCTACCCCTTCGTCCTGCCCCTTCAGCCAGCGCACATAATTCTGATGTTTCTCCTCCGACCCCGTATAGGTGAGTCCTATTCTCATTATAAAGCCTCCAGGTATAATTTTTTAAAATCCTCCCGGCTGACCGGCTTGGGATTGTTGGGATGACAGAAATCGGCAAAGGCCAGGTCGGACAGGGTCTCGATATGCTCTTGCTTTACCCCGGCATCCCGCAGCCTCAGCGGCAGGTTCAGCTGCTGGTTCAAGGCAAACAGCCGGTCCACCACCGCCTCCCCCGTCTCCTCTTTTAATTCCATCGCCCGGGCTATATTCCGGAACTTGTCTTCGAAACCCGCTATATTAAACCGCATCCCATAAGGCAGGTTCACGGCATTAGCCAGTCCATGGTGCGTATCCAGCAGGGAAGACATAGGATGCGCCAGTGAATGGACAACCCCCAACCCTTTCTGAAAGGCTACGGCGCCCATCAGCGAGGCGATCATCATCTTGCTGCGGGAGGTAAGGTCCGGTTGGTGCACGGCCTCCACGATGGATTGGTGGATGAGGGACACCCCCTCCAACGCGATCCCCTCGCACATAGGATGATAATTCTTGGCGATATAAGCTTCCAGATTGTGCGTAAGAGCGTCCATGCCCGTCGCCGCGGTGACAAAAGCGGGCAGCTCCATCGTCAGTAAAGGATCCGCATACACGATCTTTGCCAGCAGTTTGGGAGAGAACAGGATCCTTTTCCGGTGGGTATCGTCTTCGGAGATAATAGCGCTGCGCCCTACCTCGCTGCCCGTCCCGCTGGTAGTGGGAACGGTGATAAAATAAGGCACTTCCTCCGTAACATACTGATCCCCCCCGATGAGGTCATCATAATCGAAAAGGTCCCGATGGTGGTGGATCCTCAGCACAATAGCCCGGGCGACATCCATGGCCGCTCCTCCGCCAAGACCGATGATACAGTCCCTCCCGGAGCTGTTAAAAGCTTCTCCGCCCTTCTCCACGTCCGACTTCACGGGATTCTTATGAATATCCGAAAATACCTCCACCGAAAAGCCTCTGCGGCTCAGGCTCTCTTTTATCTCCCGAAAAAAATCCAGTTGCGCCACTACCGGGTCCGTGACGATCAGCGGCCTGCTGAGTCCCTGCGCCGTCAAATGGTCGGGCAGCTCTTTTACGGCTCCCGCGCCAAACCGGATGGTAGTAGGAAAATTATACTGCCGGACTACATTAAAATCAGTCATATCGTCTTCTTTGTTTTAAAATGGCTATTGTCATCCGGGCCGCCAGTCGCCCCTTTCTTAAATAATTTCAAAATAACGTCGCAATTCCCAATCCGTCACCACTTTGGAAAACTGCCTCCACTCCCATTCCCGGGTCCTGACAAAATGGTCTGTAAAAGCTTCCCCAAACAGCTCCCGGGCTAAGAGAGATGTCTTCATCGCCTCTGTCGCCTCCCATAAATTTTTGGGTAATACTCCTTTGCTCTTATCGGCATACCCGCTGCCGACCGTGGCGGGAGTGGTTAACTTCAGCTGATGCCGGATACCATACAGCCCCGAAGCAAGACAGCCCGCCATCGCCAGGTAAGGGTTGGAGTCCGACCCTACCACCCGGGTCTCCAGCCGGGTAGAAGCCGCTCCCCCGGGCAGGGCCCGCAGGGCGGTGGTCCGGTTGTCGACTGCCCAGGTCAGCGTAGTAGGCGCCCAGGCCCCTTCTACCAGCCGTTTGTAACTATTGACGGTCGGGGCATACATGGGCAGGATAAAAGGCAGACAATGTAGTTGCCCCGCGATATAACTCTCCATCAGGGAGCTCATCCCGGTAGGACGATCTTTGTCATAAAATAAATTGCGCTGGCCATCCGCCGACCAGAGACTTTGATGCACATGACCGCTGCACCCGGGAAGGCTCTCGCTATACTTGGCCATAAACGTAGGAATGATGCCATGCCGGTGGGCAATTTCCTTGACCCCCGACTTGAACAGCACCGCCCGGTCCGCTGCTTCCAGCACATCGGCATATAAAATGGCCGCCTCATAGACTCCCGGCCCCGTCTCAGTATGGATCCCCTCCAACGGCACGTCGAACTTATTTAACAGGTCGAAAAGATCGTGAAAAAAGGCGCTGCCCTGGGAAGCCCGCAGGATCGAATACCCAAACATGCCGTTACTGATGGGAGAGAGGTCCCGCAACGACGCCCCGGTTAATTCATTTCCCTTCCCGATAAAATTAAACCATTCAAACTCCTGGGAAAATATGGCCTTATATCCTTCGTCCTCCCCTTGCCGGATCAACTTCTTCAACAATCCCCGGGGACAGACCGGTAACGCGGCGTCTTCGCGTTTCTGCCCGGCAGCCTCGTGCCCGTCGACGGCCAGCCTTTCACCTTTGCCCATAGCGGCACTCGCACCTGCGTCGGCGCCGGGGCTTTCCCCCTTACCACCAGCCTGGCCGTCACTCACCCGGAAATCCGCCAGGAAAAAAGGGATCCCATGTTCCCACGGCACCCGCCGGAAAGTCTGCGGATCGACCACAGCCGCCGCATCCGGATAACCCGTATGCCAGCCTGTAAAAGTAGCGTTGTCATAGGCCTGGTCACCGGCATCCCATCCGAACACCACGTCGCAGAAGCCAAATCCTTTCTCCGCCACGGACCTGAACTTCTCAAAACTGATGACTTTTCCCCGCAGTACGCCATCGATATCCGTAATAGCGAGTTTGACTTTTTCTGTCTGCTGTGACGCGAGGTGTGTCAACAGCTCAGCTAACGATTGTTTGTTGCGCATCACCCGTTTGTTTAACAAAAAAATGAAACCAAATATAGGCCAGGGCCAGTAAGGAAAAATAGATCCCGGATAATTTAATATTCAACGTCACCATCGCCACCAGGGACACCCCGGCGATCACCAATGCGATCAGGGGAAACCAGGGATAGAAAGGTACCCGGAAAGGACGTTCCAGCTCCGGCTCTTTTCTGCGCAGCGCCAGCACTGTCACCATGGAGAGAATATAAAGGGTCAGGGCCCCAAAACAAGAGATAGTAATGATCTCCGAAGTTTTGCCCGTCAGCAGCGCAATGATTCCGATACACATATTCACCAGTAACGCACTCACCGGGGTCTTAAAGCGAGGATGCACCGCCCCGAATACGGCGGGAATATAACGTACCCGGCCGAACTCCAGGGTCGCCCGGCTGGCAGCGAGAATAATACCGTGAAAGGAAGCGACCAGCCCCATGAGCCCGATGGTGATCAACAGATGATACAGCCAGCCTCCGGCCCCTGTGATCTTTGCCAGGGCCAGGGGCAGCGGACTATCGGAAGGCGGCGCCCCGGGCGAAGGATACACGATGGCCTCCCAACCCGCTACCCCGATAGAAGATAAAAAGATCAGCACACACAACACCACCAGGGTGATCAGGGCCGACCCAAATCCCAATAACACATTCCGCTGGGGCCGTATCGTCTCCTCAGCCACATTGGCGACCCCCTCCAGCCCGAGAAAGAACCAGATGGCAAAAGGGATAGCCGCCCATACCCCTTTCCAGCCATGGGGAAAGTCATTCTTCGCCAGGTTGGCGGCCGAAAAATGGGGAAAGGTGACACCGGCAAATAACAACAGCTCAAAGACGGCAAGGATGGTTATGATCAACTCGAAACCAGCCGCAGCCTTCACCCCCACGATGTTCAGGGCCGTAAACAGCAGGTAGGCGGTTATGGCAATGGCCGTCACGGGGATCTGGGGTAAAAAGATATGAAAATAGGCGCCGATAGCCGCCGCTATGGCGGGAGGCGCAAAAAGGAATTCGATCAGCTGCGCCATGCCGGCAATAAACCCCACCTCCTTATTCAGGCCCCGGGTGGCATAATCGAAGACCCCGCCTGCCTTGGGGATGGCACAGGACAACTCCGTATACGAAAAAGTAAAGGTGACATAGAGCAGGATGATGCCGGCGGTGGCAATGGCCAGCCCCTTGGTGCCCCCTTCCGCCAACCCCAGGTTCCAGCCGAAATACATACCGGAAATAACATACCCGACGCCCAGCCCCCATAACATAAATGGACCTAGAGTACGGGATAGCTGGGAGGAAGAGGGCGTTAGTTTTGGATTACTGATTGACATTCTTAAAGATAACAAAATTATCCTCTCTTCCGGCCGGCCTGGCCTCAATTGATCGCCCTATTGAGACTCACCTTCAGATCAATGATAAACTGCTCCGTCGTGATCAGCACCTTTAACTCATGACTTTCCGGATAAAGCAGCTGCAGCCGCTTGCCGATGCTCTGCAGGGCAATATTCCCCCCATTGACCAGTGTGGAGCTGTCAATAGGTTTGCTCCATCCTACTTTCATGTGGAGATTTCCGCTTTCCACCCGCACCGCAATATCGATGAGTTTCTTCGGCACCCCCAGACGGGATAATTGCCGGAACCCATTTTCCACCAGAGGAAGGATGATAAAAGGAGCGATGCGCTCTCCGGCGGTATTCCCGATTATTTTCACCGCGACCTGCAGGTTCTCCCGCATGCCGGTTTTTTCCAGCTCCACATATTCCTCCAGCAAAGACAGCTCCTTCTCCAGGCTCACACTGGCCATGTTGTTATCATAAATAACGTACAGCAGCAGGTTCTTAATGCGCTTCACCATACCCGGGATCAACGATGGCTTCACTACGGATAACTCCGCCACCCGGTCCAGCGCATCGATAAGGAATACGGGCTGCATTTTTCCTTCCTGCAGGTGCGGCTCTATCTTTTGCTTCTCTTTTTTTATCAGGTCCAGTTCCTGCTGTTTGACAAACCACATCTTCCCTAATTTAATGGCCGCTGCCAATCCCCCTTCCATGTTGATCTGGTAGAACAGGTTCAGGAAGGACCAGGGGACATTCTTTGAAAATACAGGGGGCGGTAGCCCGAACCCCCTACGGATATGAGGTACCACCACGTGATTATATCCTCTGAAGGCAAGGATAAACAGCACACTGAATAATAGCCATAAAAGGATCATCTTGATATAATGCCCCCTGAACAAATACCGGGGCAAAAGAAAATAAATGATTGAATAACAAAAGATAATATCCATAGGAGTCGAGAGGCTCACCTCTGCCAGGGAGGCAAAAAAAGTCTGGCTCAAAGGATATTCATGCTGCCAGTAAACGACGCTAAAGACCGTATAATAAAGGATCCACAGCAGCCAGAATAAGGAGTGCCTGGTAGCCCGGTACCTGCGATTGTTGGAAAACACCAAAGAATTAACGGTCATACTAAAATTGGATCATATTATAATAATATACGCAATTTAGAAATATTCGTTGCAGCAGACATCCGCTTATGGAAATTTATGCCATGTGTCGTGTCAATTCGGTACTGGATAACGATACTTCAGCGACGATTTTTCCAGCCTTAGTCATAAACACCTGCCTCCCTGCACAAATTCTGTTAATTTATTTGTCTTTTTATTAACAAAATGACACACATATTATGAGAAAAACGCTATCAGTAATAACCATGCTGCTCCTTATCACAGCATTGGCTACTGCGCAGAACAGAGAGATCACAGGAAAAGTGTCTGATTCAACCGGCAACGCGGTTTCAGGCGCCACTATAAAAATTAAAGGCTTGAAAGGAGGAGTTAGCGCATCGGTGGACGGGGCCTTCCGGATCAGCGCCCCGCAGAATGGGACCCTTGTCATCAGTGCCGTAGGATTCGAAACACAGGAGGTTCGTTTAGGCGCTGGCAGTACGATAGATGTCCAGATGCGCACCGCAGGATCCAGGGTGCTGAATGAAGTGGTCGTGACAGCCCTGGGTATCAAAAGAGAGAAAAGAGAGCTGACGTACAGCACCCAGGAGCTCAAAGGAGAGACCCTGGTAGCTGCCAAAACGGACAACCTCGTCAACTCCCTGGCAGGTAAGGTATCAGGAGTCCAGATCTCCAACTCGACCGGGATGCCCGGCAGTTCGTCCCGTATCGTGATCCGGGGAGCCACCTCCCTGGTAGGGGACAACCAACCCCTCTTCATCGTGGACGGTATTCCCATCGACAACAGTGAGGCCGGTGCTATCGACGCTACCGGAGGCGGTCCGGATAATACGGCCCTCTCCCAGGGCAGCGGCTCCAATAGGGCCATCGACATCGACCCCAACATCATCGAGACGATGACCGTCCTGAAAGGCGCCGCCGCCACCGCTCTCTATGGATCGGCAGCAGCGAGAGGGGCCATCATCATCACCACCAAGATGGGGATTAAATCCTCCAAACCGCAGGTCTCGCTGAGCAGCAGCTATAGCTGGAACACCCCGTACTACATGCCCTTCCAGGATAAATACGCACAGGGCACGGGAGGAAAATACGTAGACGGCAACAACGGACAATTTGCCTCCACCTCCTGGGGCCCCCTGATCGACACCTTAAGAGTGAACGGACAGCCGGTGAAAAAGTACAACCCCCAAAAATTATTCTTCCGGACAGGGCACACCACGGACAATAACATCAGCGTCAGCGGCGCCGGTGACAAGTCCAGGTACATGATCTCCTATTCGTATCTGAAGACAGACGGCATCATGCCCCACACCGACTTTGCCAGACATTCGGTCTTCGGTAAATTCTCCAACCAGATCACTGATAAGATCACGGCCACGGTGCAGATCAATTATATCAGCTCCGTCAACAACCGGGTAGAAGAAGGTAATGGTCTCACCAGCCCCCTGTGGACAGTCTTTGCAGCGCCCATTTCCTGGAACCCGTTCCCAACGACCAACCCCGATGGAACCCAGCGACTATACCGGGTAGGTAGGAACAACCCCTATTTCCTCCTGGATAACACGGGCTTCGTCTCCACCGTCAATCGATTCCTGCCTGTAGCCACCCTGGTATACAACGCGACACCCTGGCTGTCCATCACGGAAAGGATCGGCGCCGACATCTATACTGACCAATCCACCTATCATGAGTCCAACCTCGTTAACCTGGGCGTCTTCAATAACAATGGAGGCGTAACCAACCGGACCCAAACCTTCCGGCAGTTCAATAACGACCTGATCGTAGAGCTGCATAAGAATCTCACCGACGACTTGTTTGGATCCTTAACGGTAGGTACTAACCTCTTTTCCCAGAACTCGGAATTCTATCAGCAGATCGGGATTGGCCAGACCGTGGCGGATTTCTATAACATCTCCTCGATGAGTTCTACCACCTCCTCGGACATCCTCAGCAAATACCGGAAAGTGGGCTATTATGCTCAGGCCAACCTGGAATATAAAAAAATGCTCAACCTGGCCCTTACCGGCCGCTATGACGGAAGTTCGGTGCTGGCCAGCAATAAGAACTACTACCCCTATGGTTCCGCGGCCCTCGGCTTCATCTTCACCGAGTTGATGCCCAGCGGCGGCTCGCCCCTCAGCTTCGGTAAAATACGGGCCTCTTATTCGGCTGTAGGGAATGACAACCTCTCCCCCTATTCGCTGACCACCCAATTTATCAACGCTACGGGAACAGCTAACAATATCAGCTATCCCTACAACGGACAGGCCGCCTTCCTGCTGGCCAATGTCCTGGGGAACAGCACCCTGAAGAACGAGAGCCTGAAGGAATATGAAGGGGGATTGGAATTGAAATTCCTGAAGAACCGGCTGTCCTTCGAAGGATCTTATTTCTACCGGAAAACAACGGATCTTCTGACCCCGACCCCCATCAACCCTTCTTCCGGCTTCTTTAAATACAACCTCAACGCCGGCAGCATGCAGGACAAGGGGATTGAATTATTGCTCAGCGGTACCCCCATCAAGAACCGCAACTTCACCTGGGAGGTTTCTGCCAACTTCACCCGTATCCGCAATAAAGTACTCAAACTGGCTACAGGAGTGGACAAACTGCAATTCGGCGGCTTCGGCGGCGGCGGAGGTGTCTATGCCTTCACCGGACTTCCCTATGGCGTCCTCTATGGCTCGAAATACCTGCGAGACAGCGCCACCAATAAGATCATAGTAGACGACAACGGTATCCCTCAGGTGGGCGCCAACGGCATCATTGGCAGCACCCAGCCTGACTTCCTGGCCGGCCTGTCCAACACCTTCACGTATAAAGGACTTTCCTTCAGCTTCGTCTTTGACTGGAAACAAGGTGGCGACATCTATAACCTGGATGATCATTATAATTGGTTCTATGGCACGCCCAAGGCAACGGCAAACCGCAACCCCATAACAGTGCCTGGCATCGTGCAGAGTACCGGTAAGGCCAATACGACCCCCATCACCGCCCAGACCTGGTTCCAGACGGTCAGCAATATCGATGAGGCTGTCATAGAAAATTCAACCTATATCAAACTCAGGTCGGTAAGCCTGTCCTACACCTTAGCACAGTCAACCATCAAGAGTTTACCATTCAAATCCATCACCGTCAACTTATCAGGAAACAACTTATGGATCTACAAACCCCACTTCACCGGCTCCGATCCGGAAGTGTCTATCTCCGGCAGTGGCAACGGACAAGGTGTCACCAATTATCTGACGCCAACCACCCGCAACTTTATCCTGGGGCTTAGAGTAGCCTTTTAGTCAAAACCTGTAAAACTAGAGTAATGAAAAAGATCATCTATATATTACCGCTCTCCTTAATCGCACTGCTGGGTACCACCGGCTGTAAAAAATACCTGGACGTAAATAAGGACCCCAATAACCCGGGAGACGTACAGGAGTCCCTCCTGCTCGTGCCTACGGAAATGGCCGTCTCCACCGACCTGGCGGGAGGAGGCCTTACCATCGGCAACTTTACCACGATAGCCCAGACAACGGCCTACTGGACCCAGCAGATCGCCCTCAACCAGCTGCCGCCGCAAACCGATGAATACCGGGTAAGGCCGGATGATATGGACCAGCAATTCCTTGCCATCTACAGCACCATCCTGCAGAACCTGCGTGTCCTCAACAATAAAGCGGTAGGCCAGGGACATCATGCCTACGGCGTTATAGCCAAAGTACTGACGGCCTATACCCTGGGCATCACCACGGACATGTTTGGGGACGTGCCCTACTCCCAGGCCCTGGACGGCGCCCTCCACCCCACATACGACAAACAGGAAGACGTCTACAAGACCCTGCAGTCCATCCTCGACAGCGCCATTGCAGAGAATGCCCTGGATCCCGGCCCGATAGCACCCAGCTCGGACGACTTCCTCTATGGGGGAGTTATGACCAAATGGGAAAAATTCGCCTATTCACTAAAAGCGAGGTTTTATATTCACCTCACCAAGGCCCCCGGTTATACCGCGGCTACCCAGGCCGGCTTAGCCCTGGCAGCCCTGCAAAATGGGTTTAGCTCAAAGGATGATGAAGCCAGCTTCGCCGTTTATTCTTCTGCACCCGGCCAGGAAAGCCCCTGGTCCCAGAACGTCATCCCCGGCAACGGCCCCATCGTACTGGCCACCACTTTTGTAGACTTCCTGAAAGCCAGCAATGACCCCCGCCTCCCTATCATGGCCACCAAAGGTTCCGGAGGCAATTACCTGGGCAGGATTATCGGAACGGTGCCCGCACCTGATCCGGCAGTCTACTCAGGCGTTGGTGACTTCTATGCCGCTCCGCAAGCCGCTCAGTCCCTGATGAGCTATTCGGAACTGGAATTCATAAAGGCAGAAGCCACCTTCATCCAATCCGGGGCCGCAGCCGCCAACCCCGTTTATGTCGCCGCCATTAACAGCCACATGGACGAATTGGGCATCAACCCCACTTCCGCCGCGGCAGTAGCCTACGTGGCCTCCAGGACCCCTATCACCTCCGGCAATGCAATGCAACGAATGATGGAAGATAAATGGATCGCCAACTTCCTGTCCATCGAGAACTTTAACGACTGGAGAAGGACAGGTTTCCCCGTGCTGACGATCGTACAAAACCCTTATGTACCTACGATCCCTCGCCGGTTCCCGTATCCCCTGGCTGAGCTGACCTCCAACCCTCAGCCCCAGCAAGCCCTCAAGATCACCGACCGCGTATGGTGGGATGCCCCATAGGCGCTCGCCGGCAGCTACTATAAAAGATAAAAGAGGAGCCAGGGCTAACAACCCTGGCTCGTCTTTTATTAATCAGAAGGCCCGCGGCCATTCGATTTAATACTCCTGGTGCAGATTAATTATCCCAGAATATCTTCGGGGAATATAAAGTAACACCGGACGGGACATTTTCGCCATTGAAATTAATCTCGGTCTGGGGATACAGCAGCCTGCGGGGAATCGCGTTCCCGGGTGCCGTAGTAACCAGGGCCGGAGAACCCGTTCTCCGCCAAAGAGTCCATGCCTCCGGGTTCAGGAACAAGGCAATATATTCCTGGCTTGCTACCGTGTCAATCGCCGCACTGACAGTAACCGGTAACGTGCCGTGCGTAGCCAGGTAAGTAGTAATGGCAGCCTGCGGAATACCTAATTTGGTCATATCGGCCGTTATAGCAGACTGGTAGAGCCCCTGAGCCGAAGCAATATTCCCCGAAGCCCTCAATGTCGCTTCCGCACTCATGAACAGCAGCTCATCATAGGTGATAAGTTCCACGGGCGAATTGATCTGGTTAAAGTAACTGGCGGAACCATCCATATTATAGGCTGAATAGCGGGGATCATGGTCCGCGGTCAATGTAGCCGCCAATGTACTACTGGTAAAATTCTCATCCCCTGGCCTGTCCCTGTAGAACTGGTACCAACTGTTGGCAGACGTCTGCGTAGTACCAAAGACATACGCAGCATTATCATCGTTACTGGTAAAGGATTGAGCGATTTCCGCCAAAGCCGTGCTGGCCATCGCCGCACTGCTCTTACTTTGATGTATCGCCAGACGCGCCTTGATCGCATGTCCAAACTTTATCCATTTAGCAGCGTCTCCGCCATAGATCACGTCATCGGCGGAAGGAGTCAATGCTCCTGCACCCGAAGCCTGTAACAAGGCGGTACCTGCGTCTATCAAAGCGGCAACAGAATCATATAATGCCGTTGCCTTGTCATATACAGGGTGGAATACAGCGTCATCAGCATTGCCTCTAAAAGCTTGGGAATAGGGAATATCTCCCCACAGATCCACACTTATCTGTAATCCGTAGGCCATTATTATTCTTGCGATTCCGCCGTATGCTTTGTAGCCTCCGGCATCGGAGATTTTGATCAATGTATAGTCGTTTTCAAGAGCAGAAGTATACATGTCGGGCCAAAGATTATCAAAATTCCCCGGATTGAAATTATAAATATAATACTGCTGTGACTGACTGTTGGCTCCATACATCTGTTGCATCAGCAGGGCGCTATACCGGGAAATATCGCCCCCCTGTGTATACGCCAGGGCTGCTTCTACGGTCGGCAACAGCAAATTGGGCGTTACATTGTTCAATACATTGGGATTAGTATTCGCATCTGTAAAAAAGCTCTTTTTACAGGCGCTGGTAATGAAAAGCCCGGAAATTAATAATAGAAAGGCTATTTTATGAAGTAGTTTCATTGTGCTCGTTTTATAGTTTAACTAAAAGCCGACATTAAGCCGAAGGCCATAACTTTTGGTATTAGGGTTATTAAAGTAGTCCAACCCCTGGACATTACTGGGACCGCCCAGGCTGGTTTCCGGATCCACCCCATCGTACTTGGTCCAGACATGCAGGTTGTTCGCAAACGCTGTCAGCGAAAGCATCGTAAAAGGGCTCTTTTTTAACACTGCCTTCGGCAACTCATAGCTAAGGCTTATTTGCCGGATTCTGGTAAATCCTCCATTTTCAATATCTGTTTCCTGGCCGCCTCCGAAACTGTTTCCCGTATTTTGCCAATAAGTCTGACTGAAGGTCGAAGCAACGGTATTGGCAGCGCCAGGGCCCGGTTTGTTAACCCCATTTTCGCTATGTACCACATTTCCATTGTCGTCCAAATGCCCCAATAAGCCTTTAAAGGTAGTCGTCTGGTAACGGTTGGATGTTTCATTGGCTGTTCCCTTATTGGCTAACGCCCCGCGGGTGCCATTCCATAATGCCCCGCCATGGCGTACATCTATCTGCGCGCCGAATGCAAATCCTTTATAAGTTAGGTTACTGATGACAGAGCCTATCCAATCAGGGGCTGGATTGCCAATGACCAGATTGGGCCCTACCCCGCCAGAAAGAGGCTGCGCATAAGTAGCTGAAGTGGGCCTGTCATCAATGAGCAACGGGCTCTTCAGGTTGTTCAAATCTGCATGTGGCGTAGTCGATCCATAGATTACTCCAAATGGCTGGCCGGGAATGGCAAAAATTCCAGCTTCGCCTGCTCCAAACCCACCCATGAAGAAGCTCTGGATGCCCGGATATAAAGAAACCACTTTACTGACATTCCGGGACCAGTTTACGATCACATTCCACTTCAACCCATAAGAAGTCTGTACAGGAGTACCGTCAAGTGTCAACTCAATTCCTTTATTCGTAATGGTAGGGCCATTCACCAATTTGCCGGCAAAACCAGTGCTGAAAGGAAGGGATATCGGCATGATGCCATCTGTGGACTTACTATAATATCCTGTCGCATTCAGCATGATCCTGTTATTCAAAAATCCCAGGTCTATCCCTCCTTCAAAGGAATTCGTCCTTTCTGGCTTTAGATTGGGATTCCCAATTACAGCGATCGCCGAGCTGATCTGGGAACCGGAACCGCCGGCAGCCGGGAAAGTGATCCCCGAAGTAAATCCATCGGCGAAGACTGCATTGGTAAACGGTGTCGTAAGACTATAAGGCGGCGCGTCTTTACCCACTTGGGCAAATGAGCCGCGGATCTTACCAAAGGACAGCACCTTTTTGTTAAAATCCGGCAATTCCGAGAATATCCACCCCAATCCTACCGAAGGATAAAAGAAATTGTTATTGGCGGCCGGCAGGGTCGAAGACGTCTCATCCCTGGCGGTAATGCTTAAAAACAGCATTTTCTTATAATTCAATTCAGCGTCTCCATAGAAGGCCATCGTCCTTTTTCTTACCTGCGCCTCCGAAGCCTGGATGGACTGGGCATTCGACAGGTCATAAAACCCGCTGACATTAAAGCCTTTTCCATTGGTAAAAACATTATTTTGCTGCAGCGTGAAGTAATTATGCCCTAAGATCAACGATCCCCCAAAATCGTCGGAGAAATTTTTGTGCAGATTGACGATGAAATCCGAATTGTATTGGCGATTGGTATAATTGATCACATAGAGGGCCCCCGTCCCCAGAAAACTCGAATTGATATCATAAGCCGTTTTATCATTTTGAGAATAGACATCGCCGCCTACGCGATATGTCAAGGTCATCCATGGGCTTGCCACGAAATCAGCCTGCCCATACCCATATACCCTATCCAGGTCAGAATGTGTGGGATTATTATTTACGACCCAAAGAGGATTATCGTATCCTCCCCCTCCCCGGTAGTTCCGTTGCGTCCCATCCACGAATTCATAGGCATCTCTATGTTTATAACCATCCTTACCATATCCATTGGAATTATCAAACGTAACAGGAGTCCGCACCAGGCCAAGCATGACGCCGGAAAGGTTGGATCCTTGCTGAACCTTATAATTTGACGAATTGGTATAAGTGATGCCGCCCGAAGCAGTTAATCTTTCGCTTACTTTCGTCTGCCCGCTTATACCTAAAGTTGTTTTCACATACTTCGCCCTGGGAATAATTCCCGTTTGATATAGATTTCCAAGGGATAGGCGATAACCGGATTTCTCATTACCGCCCGATATAGCCACATTGTTATTATACGTGAGACCCGTCTGGAAAAAATTATACCGGTCATAAGGCGTCACCGGAGTCTTGGCAGCAGGATTGGACTTGCCGACAATATTCCCATGTTTGTCAAAGGGGTAATCCGTGGCCCCATCCCAGGCCAATGTATCGATAAGGGCTCCCCAGGAAATGGATCCCCCGTCTTCCGGAGGAGAATATTGGCCCCCGGAACCTTGTGACCACCTGGTTTGCAGCTTAGGTAGCAACCCTACCTTATCCATCGTCACCGAAGAATTGAAATTAACGGACGTTCTTTTCCCGGCGCCGCCCTTCTTGGTAGTGATGATGATGGCGCCGCTGGAAGCCTGGATCCCGTATAATGCGGTAGCCGCCGGTCCTTTCAACACGTTGATGGACTCGATATCATTGGGATTGATATCGTTTCCCCGGTTGGTAGGCTGCTGTCCCCCTGTAAGGTTCCCATTGGCACCGGAAGAATTGTTTCCCGAAGGTGCAGTGGCATCAAAATTATTGATCGAGTTATCGAGGGGCACCCCGTCGATCACGATCAACGGCTGGTTATTCCCGGTTATAGAGGTGGCTCCCCTCAGCCTGATATAGGTACCGCCCCCCGGGTCGCCGGTGCTGTTGATCACCGTCAGGCCGGATGCCTTTCCTTCGAGTTCGCCCAGCGGATTACCCGTTCCGGACCGATTCATTTGGTCGGCTGTGATAGCCTGCTGGGAATTAGTAAGCTCTCTCTTTTCCCTCCTGATCCCCAGCGCCGTGACCACCACCTCACTCAGAGCAGTCGATCCCGCATGTAACTGAATAGCAACGGTATTCACTCCCCTTACACTTACTTCCTGGGGCGCAAAACCAACCGCACTTATGATCAAAGTGGCATTTTCGGGAACAGTAAATCGGAAAGTGCCATCCGGCCCGGCACTCGTTCCCCCTCTGCTACCTTTAATGTTGATAGAAGCTCCCGCTAACGGGGCCCCTGTAGAATCGGTGACCTTACCCGTCACCTCTTTGGTCTGCGCCTGCACCATCGCGGCAAACGACAGAAATAGGATGGTTAATAATAAAAGCTTTCTCATTTTTTGTCTTGTTTGGTTATACATGTGTGATTAACTCACAAAAAAGCCCGTTCATCATTTTCAAAGGGCCATTTCAAAAAGACAAAAAAATTAACAGTTCTGACGCATATAAATAAGTACTAATATACCAAAGCAGGAAAAATGCTAACTGAAGCAGGAAAAAAAGGGACTGAAAAGGTAGAAGAAATGGAAAAGTTACCATCAAGCCATCAAAGAGAGAGCAGGGCGCTCCCCTCAATCACAAAAAAAAGAGCAGGTGGTAGAAACCACCTGCGAGTCACATGAGAAAACTTCTATGGGCAACTTTAAAAGTTCCGGGGAAGTTGCCCGCTAGAAAATTTTTATCCCCCGGAAAAAATTAATAATAACTATACACTTTAATAACTACTACTTGCGCTGAAGATAATCAACGGTAGGCAACCTGTTTTCATAAAACTTACCCAACCCCGGAAAAAACAGGTTGAACACGCTCTTTCGTGAACTAAAACCATCAAAAAATTTGCCGCTCATCCTTTTTGAGATAACATGTTTTTCTCTTTTACAATAAATTAACTTTTTTATTACAGGGTAATTGGAGTAATTGCCGTTCTTCTGCTACACTACACTTTTCCCAAAAAAATTAAAACAAGACTGATCAGGCGTAAACCCATGCCTAAACCAAGCTGCTATGACTAATGAAAATGCACTAGACGACCGGACGATTAAGCTGATAGGCATCCCCGCGCTGGGCTTGCTGATCCCCAATCTATCCGGTCTGATCACCAATCGTCTTTACAGCTTTCCCGAACTGCTGGCCTGTTATGCTTACTTCATTCTGATTGCCCTACTGATTTGGCAGGGTAATGTCTGGTTCATGTACTTCATCCGGAAAAAATACACCTGGTCCTACAAACAGTACTATAAAATAGTCATCTCCCTGTTCCTGATCAACATCGTCTACTCCGGCCTCCTGTCCGCACTCCTGCTCAATGTCTGGGTTATGTTCGCCCGCGAGTCCTATGGCAGCGGCGGCCCCCTGGTCAATACCTCCCTCATCATCATCATTGCCGCCTGCTTCATCACCAATATCTATGAGATCCTCTTCTTAAACAGGGAAATGGAACATAGCCAGTCGAGGGTGGAACAATTAAATATCGCCAAAGCCCAGGCCGAGCTGGAAGCCCTGAAGAACCAGATAGACCCCCATTTCATCTTCAACTCACTCAATACCCTGTCCTTCCTCATCACCCGGGACCCCCAGAACGCCCGGCTCTATAATGACACCCTGGCCAAAGTATACCGGTATATTCTCAGCAACAAGGAAAAAGACATGGTCCTTCTGCGGGAAGAAATAGAATTTATCAGCAATTACTTCTACCTTCTGAAAATACGTTTCGGAGACGCCATCAGCATGGTCATAGAGATCACCGACCTCTCCTCCGAAGATTTTTTGATCCCCCCTATTTCGATGCAGGCCCTGGTAGAAAACGCTATCAAACACAATGAATTCAATGACCGGACACCCCTGACCATCAACATATCCATATCCTCCAATTACGCCATCGTCCGCAACATCATCAACCCTAAGAACTATGCCACCCCGACCTCGAAAATAGGATTGGGCAACCTCGACCACCGGTACAAACTGATCACCAAACGCAACATCATCATTGAAAATAATTTCAAGTCGTTCACCGTTAAACTTCCCATCATCAAATTTTGAAAAACATGAAATGCAACATTCGTTTAAAAACCCGTGTCATTCATTTAAAATCCGGCGGCATTCATGTAAAAGCCGGTACAGATGGACGAACGGCAATCGTATTTCCTGAAATGATCTCTATCTTTAAATCATAAAACCGACTCAGATGAAAGTGCTAATCGTGGAAGACGAAAGACCAGCCTTCGAAAACATGGTCGAAGAGCTGCACGCCATTGATGAGAACATCAATGTGATCGGTGGCTGTAACAGCGTGGACGAGTCCGTCCGGTGGCTGAATAAAAACCCCCAGCCCGATCTGATCCTGATGGACATTCAACTGTCCGACGGCCTCTCCTTTAATATCTTCAAAGCCTGCAAGATCACCTGCCCGGTTATCTTTACCACCGCCTATGATAAATACCTGACGCAGGCCTTCGAATACAGCAGCATCGATTACCTGCTAAAACCTATTAGCCAGGATAAGTTGAAGAATGCTATCAAGAAATACAAATCCCTGCAAACCCATTTTACCAATAACTTCTCCCAGTTCCCCGACTCCTTTCCTCATTCGGATAAAAAAAGGTCCCGGATCCTGGTCAAAAAAGGCATGGAATTTCAGACCGTACGGGTAGAAGATACCGGCTATTTTTTTACGGAACACAAACTGGTATTCCTCGTAGATAAAGAGAACCGGAAGTATATGGCGGAAAAAAACAACCTCAGCGAACTGGAAGAAGAGCTGGATAAGAATTTCTTTTACCGGGCCAACCGGAAATATATCATCAACGCCAACTATGTCAAACGCTTCAAACCCCTGGAGAGAAGTAAGATCAGCGTTGAGCTGGTACTGCCGGTAAACGAAGAGATTATCATCAGCCAGGAAAATTCCGCCTCCTTTAAGAAATGGATCGGAGAGATCTGATGCCCGCCCGGGCCCGCCGACCCGCCCGCCGTGGTAGCACCCGGTCCTAGAAATGCAGCATGAACGCGCTGCCCTCCCCTTCGATGGACTGCACCTGTATATTTCCTTTGTGCAGCAACATAATCTGCTTACACAAACTGAGCCCGATACCACTCCCATTCTTTTTGGTACTAAAGAAAGGGATAAAGATATTGTCTACCACTTCCGGCGACATGCCCATCCCGTTATCCGCCACCTTGATGAGGGGCCGGTTATTGGACCCTGTCATCGCCGACAACGTGATACAGGGCTCCACGCTGTCCTTCACCGCCTCTACCGCATTCACCACCAGGTTGATCAGCACCTGTTCGATGAGGTTAGTATCCAGCTCCAGGGAGAGATCCGGATCCTTTAAAATGATCTCCATGTCGATGCTCTTCTGTTCCAGCGTCGGCTCCATCAGGTTATGCAGGTTCTCGAACAGGTCCCTGGCATATACCTTATTCAATTTCAACGTAGTGATCTTATTCAGGTTGCGATAGGTCTCCGCAAACTTTAACAGGCCCTCGCTGCGGCGCCGGATGGTGCCGATCCCTAATTTCAGATCATCAAAGGCCCCGGGCTGCCCCTCCAACAGGTCGATGGAAGCCTGCAGCCGGTGCCCCATCGTCTCGGCCAGCGAGGAAATAGGAGCCACCGAATTCATGATCTCATGCGTCATGACACTCAACAGCCGCTGCCAGGCCTTCGCCTCCGTCTCATCCAGGGCCTCGTTCACATCCTGGAAGGCGATGAGCTTATAGATCTTGCCATCCGTCTGGAAAGCCGTAGCCGCCAGCAGCGTCTTGAAGGTATTCCCCTCTTTGGTAATAGAGACGATCTTATTCTCGCCCGGGCGCAAAGCCACTATTTCATGATGCAGGGAGTGGTCCCTCCTTTCCAGGGAATGGATGGTCTTCAGATACGGCACCCCCAGCATATTCTTCAACGACTCATTCATCCAGCTGATCTCCCCGCTCTTATGCTCAAAAGAAAGGATGCCGGTATTCACCAGCTCCAGGATCTTTTGCAAGTACTGGTATTGCGTCTCCCGCTCCCGGCTGATCAGCTTGAAGGTGGAGTTGATCTCGTTAAACCCCTGCCGGAGCGACTGCAGTTCCAGGGGAGCCTCCTTCACATCAAAGTAGCGGGAAAAATCCCGGTAATGGATAGACTCCACAAACTGTTCTACCTCATGCTGCGCCTTGCGGTGAAAATTATAAAAATCCACCAGCTGGAAAATGATCAGGGGGATCAGTGCTGCCAAAAACTCATACCTTCCCTTTACCAACAGCCAGGAGGCTACCGATAAAGTGATGAACATAAATAAAACGCGGATAAGTATCCTTTCCTGGTATCGCTTGAATATCATAATGAGATCTCCTTCTCCCTTCCGGGACCGGGCCAGGCCCGTACAATCTTAAATGTCATATTTACTAAGCCGCCTGTACAACGCCGTCCGCGTCAGCCCCAGCTCTTTGGCCGCTTTTGAGATATTCCCATTGTGCTTCTCGATCACCTTGAGAATGGCGTTCTTCTCGATGGTGCTGAGCTTTAGCTCCTGCGGCTCATCAGGCATAGCCCTTCCGGACTCTATGGGTGAAAAGATGAGATCCTTCGCCTGCAGCACATCCCCATCCGCCATGATGACGGCCCGCTCGATCGTATACTGCAGTTCCCGCACATTGCCGGGATAATGATAGCTCTTCAGCTTCTCGACGGCCTTTGCATCCAGATCGGAAGAAGGCTTCATATACTTGTTCGTATAGATACGGGCAAAATGCCGCGCCAGCATCACGATGTCCTCTTCCCGTTTGCGTAAAGGAGGCACCATGATCTCCACCGTATTGATCCGGTAAATAAGGTCCTTCCGGAAACGGTTCTCATTGGCCAGCTCACTCAACGGTACATTGGTGGCGCAGATCAGTCGTATGTCTATCGGCGAAGATTGATTGGAACCCAGCCGGGTGACCTGACGGTTCTGCAGAACCGATAATAGCTTGGCCTGCTGGTGCAGGGAAATATTCCCGATCTCGTCCAGGAATAAAGTCCCCCCGTTACCCGCTTCAAAACGCCCCATCCTGTCCTCCCGGGCATCGGTAAAAGCCCCCTTCTTATGACCAAATAATTCACTTTCGAAGAGGGTCTCCGTCAAAGCCCCTACGTCTACCTTTATATAAGGTTTGTCTGACCTTAAGGAATGCTGGTGAATGGCCCTGGCGATAAGATCCTTTCCCGTCCCATTCTCCCCCAGGATGAGGATATTGGCGTCCGTAGGCGCAATCTTCTCCACCTTGAAGAAAATGTCCTGCATCACCTCCGACTCTCCCAGCAGCTCCGAACCTATCACTGAGTCAGCCGCAGCTTTATACCCGGCGCCCCCTTTCTTCGCGTCATTCTTTTTCAATGCCTCCTTTATCGTCGTGATCAGCCGCTCGTTATGCCAGGGCTTTACGACAAAATCCGCCGCCCCTTCCTTCAGCGACCGGACCGCCAGGTCGATATCCCCATAAGCGGTGATCATGATCACCGCCGCATCCGACCCAAACTCCCGTAACTTCCTCAACCAGAAAAGCCCCTCATTGCCCGTATTGATAGAACTGTTGAAATTCATATCCAGCAACACCAGGTCAAAGGATTTTTTAGATAATAAGGACCGCATATTCTCCGGGTTCTTTTCCGTAACCACCTCCGCCGCTTCCGTCTTGAGCAGCAGCCTTACCGCGGTGAGCACATCCGGATCGTCGTCTATCGCCAGTATCGTGGCATTTTTTAGGTTCATACTATTATTTGGATAATTTTTTTAAAATTTCGTTAGTGGATGCAACAGTCTGCCGGCTCTAACGTCCTTATTTATAACTGTCAGTATACGTAACTACAAGTATACCTTAAATATAATCGTATGGCAATTAATTTTTTACGTCAAATTTACAAAAAAGGGGTGTGTATCAAAAGCGGACAGTTCTTGTATCAAAAATGAACTATGAACCAAACTACCCCCACCTAATAAACTGTAAATCATAGGCATTGTATTCTGGCATGTGATTGATAGGAATAACGATAAGAATTTTCTCATGTGTAGTAGTATCCCCCGGCATTTCTATGCTGGCGGATTTTTTTAAAAAGTAACAAAAAAATTAAATTCTTTATCGTGGACAGAGTAATACCAAAAAAGACATGGACAGCCAAACGCCTGATGACCATTGGCGGAATTTCAGCCTTAGTTCTATTGATCGCAGGAAGTTTCTATTTCACCTCGGGAAAATCGAGGCTTAACGTTGATTTAGAGCGCGTTACCATAAGCGAAGTAAAAAAAGACAGTTTTCAGGAATCCATCCCCCAGAATGGCACCGTCCTGCCAAAGACCACCATCTACCTCGTCACGACGGACGGGGGCCGGGTAGAAGAAAAGTATGTAGAGGACGGAGCCATCCTGAAAAAAGGCGATCCCATCCTGCGCCTGTCGAATACCGATCTGGAACTGAACCTCTCCACCCAAATGACGGGCGTTTCCAGCATGCTGGCCAATATGCAGCTGTCAAAAGTTACCGCCGACCAGAATACCGTAAGCAAACTGACTCAGATGGCGGATGTGGAGAGCTTCTACAAGGAAGCCGAAAGGGTCTACATCCTGGACAAAAAACTCTATGCCCAGAAAGTCATAGGCTCCCAGGAATTCAAACAGGCAGAGAACAATTACAATTATTACCTGCAGAAGAAACAGCTGGCCCAGGAGATCCTCAAACAGGATACCATCTCCCGGACCCAACAGCAAAACCAGGACAAAGAATCCTATCAGCGGGCCCAGAATACCCTTAATATCCTGAAAACGAAAGTCAACGGCCTGATCCTCCGCGCCCCCGTTGACGGCCAGCTCACCTCCCTGGACGCCGAAGTCGGACAGTCCAAGACAGCCGGTTACGCCCTGGGCCAGCTCGACGTACTGGACGGCTATAAAGTAAGATTGTCCGATGTGGACGAACATTATATCAACCGGATATTCACCGGTCTTAGCGGCACCTTTAGCTTTAACGAAAAGAATTACAAGCTGAAGATCACTAAAGTCTATACCCAGGTGACCAACGGCCGCTTCCAGGTTGACATGGACTTCGTGTCAGATGTGCCCAAAGGCATCCGTAAAGGACAAACCCTCCAGATCACCCTGGCCCTCAGCGACCAGGTAACAGCCGTCCTGGTCCCGAAGGGAGGATTCTACCAGCAGACCGGCGGGAACTGGATCTTCAAAGTCAGCGACGACGGAAAAACAGCTTATAGAGTGGATATTCAGTTAGGACACCAGAACCCCGATTATTACGAAGTCCTCTCCGGGCTCAAACCAGGAGATAAAGTAGTAACTTCCAGCTACGAGACCTACGGGAATATGCAGGAACTGGTATTTAAAAAATAACAATATGAACGGCGGCCGCCCGGGACTGTAACATCCGGCTCCGGTTAGTCGTCCATCTAAAAAACAAAACTATGCGACTAAAATTCCTCTACACCCTGGTCCTCATCTTCTGCATGAGCGCTTACGCCTCATCCAACGAATGCTCCCGGGTCTGCCGGGAAGGCCATACTGCTAACAGGTCGGCCAAAGAAATTTCGGCGGGGGCGGGCAAGCCGCTTGTTTCCGAACAGGAACCGGCCCAGCAGGAGGTAATAGAAGCTACCCCCTTCCAGGTGATAAAATTTTTATACATATAATTTGCCTTATTCACTATACACATCACTTTAAACAGCACCAACATGATCAAGATCAGCGAACTTCAAAAAGTCTACCGCACAGAAGAAGTGGAAACGATAGCCCTGAACAAACTCACTTTCGACGTCAAAGAAGGAGAATTCGTCGCAGTAATGGGACCCTCCGGCTGCGGCAAATCCACCCTCCTGAATATCCTCGGCTTACTGGATGATCCCGATGGCGGCAGCTTTTTATTCAACGGCACCGAAGTAGCCCATTTCAACGAGCGCAAAAGGGCCGACCTTCGCAAACGTAATATCGGATTCGTATTCCAAAGCTTCAACCTGATCGACGAACTCACGGTATTCGAGAACGTAGAGCTGCCCCTGATCTATCTGGGTGTAAAAGGACCTGAACGCAAACAACGCGTAGAAGTAGTACTCGACAAAATGCAGATCATGCACCGCCGCAACCACTACCCACAGCAACTATCCGGTGGTCAGCAACAACGTGTGGCCGTAGCAAGAGCTGTTGTCAACAATCCTAAACTCATACTGGCCGATGAACCGACCGGTAACCTCGACTCTTCCAACGGCAACGAAGTCATGCAGCTGCTGACAGACCTCAACGAACAGGGAACTACCATCATCATGGTTACCCACTCCGAACACGACTCCCGCTACAGCCATCGCATCATCCGCATGCTGGACGGACAGACCGTTACGGAAAACATACTGGTCTAACTTTTATAGTGTCTTACCCTGTCACGGCCGCTGTCCGTGACAGGTTTGCTCCGGAATATAACGGTCACCAATAGCCTAAAAAAGGTATCATGCTCAAGAACTATCTTAAAATAGCCATCCGCAACTTATGGAAACATAAGACCTTCACCCTGACCAATATTCTGGGACTGGCCGTCGCCTTCGGAGCAACCCTGCTGCTCTCCCTGACAGCCTTTCACGAGCTGTCCTATGACCAGTTTCACACACACAAGACATCCCTGCAGCAGCTATACCGGGAAGTACACCGCCCCAATACCATCGAGAACGCCACCGCCTTTCCCATGCCGTTTACCCCGGCCCTGAAAACAGAAATCCCCGATATTGTACATGCCAGCCGCTACGGCGAATTCGGCAGCAATATTCTCCGCTATAAAGATCATGAGTTTCAATACAACACCGTTTATGTAGACCCCGACTTCCTCGATATGTTCTCCTTCCCCCTGATAGAAGGAGATAAGAAGACAGCCCTCAACACCCTCGCCGGCATCGTACTGACAGAAAAAGTAAAGAACAGCATCTTCGGAAAAGAAGAGGCCATCGGCCGCACCGTGGAAATGAAAACCGATACTGCCTGGAAACCCTTCGTGGTCACCGCCATCGCGAAAGACGTGCCCGAAAACTCCAGCCTGGAATTCGCCGCCCTCATCCGCTTCGAGAATACCCCTGCCTACCAGGGAGCCAAAGATGACTGGGACCGCAACGACCATGACGTATTCGTAGAGCTGTCTCCTCAAACCAGCGCCGCCTCCTTCGGACAAAAACTAAAAGCCTTTACCCATAAATATTATGCGAAACAAGCTAAAGACCTGAAGACATCCGGAGCCGCCCCCGATAAGGAAGGCGAATTTGTTTCCCTCCGAAGCATACCCCTTACCGACTTACACTTTAATTCCATCGCCAGCTCCGCCGGCATCAATAAATTCTATCCTTATCTGCTGCTGCTGATTGCAGCCTTCATCCTTTTCATCGCCTCCGTCAACTTTGTCAACCTCTCCCTGGGCCGCGCCTTTACCCGCGCCCGTGAGATCGGCATGCGCAAAGTGCTGGGTGCAAGACGCCAGCAGATCCTCTCCCAGTTCTGGGGAGAAGCCCTGTTGATCTGCGTGGCATCCCTGATGCTGGGCATCCTGCTGGCCTATACCCTGTTACCCGGGTACAAGACCTTATTCAATCAGTCTCTCTCCCCGGGCATCCTCCGATCCCCCTGGTTCCTGGGCTCCATCGTCCTGGGCTTCGCCGCCGTCAGCCTGCTGGCCGGTGGTTACCCCGCCTGGGTCCTGTCGGCACTCAATACCTCACAGACCGTCAAAGGGAAGATCACTGTAGCAAAGAACTATCGCCTGCGCAATAGCTTAATGGTCATTCAATTTGTACTGTCCGGCCTGCTCATCATCTGCACCACCATCGTCTGGCAACAGTTGAACTATCTGCGCACCGCACCGCTGGGATATAACAAACAACAGGTCCTCAGTATCCCCATCGGCGCCCATATCGACGGCCAGCGGGCCCTGGACCTGATGCGCTCCCGCCTGGCCTCCATCCCGAACATTCTCAGCGTCACCGGAACAGACATCAATATGGGCAGAGGCCGGGACAATAGCTCCTCCTCCTCCGCCATCACCTTCGAGTATAAAGGCAAACAGATCCAGTCCAACTGGTTGCGCGTCGACTACGATTACGCCAAAACGCTGGACATTCAACTGATAAAAGGAAGGGACTTCTCCCGCGACTACAGCATGGACTCCGCAGCCATCGTCATCAACGAAAAAATGGCCGCACTCCTGGGAGACAAAGACCCGCTGAAAGCCAATATCCCCCTCGATGCCAGCCATCTGCAGGTAGTCGGGGTCGTAAAAGACTTTCACTTCAAATCCCTGCACCGGGAAATAGCACCCCTCACCATGGTCATCCGCCGGGAATGGCCCCTGGCTTACATTTTTGTCAAAGTGGCTCCCACCGACCTGCCAGGCTCCCTGAACGCCGTACAAAAGGTCTGGAAGACCATCAACCCCAAAGCCGAAAGCGAGATCTCTTTCCTGGACGAGAACACCGATAAACAATACCGGAAAGAAGCAAGGCTCTCCCGGATCTTTATCAGCGGAGCCCTGCTGACCATCCTTATCTCCTGTATGGGCCTCTTTGCCATCGTAGTGCTCGTCATGGGACAACGTACCAAAGAGATCGGCATCCGGAAAGTACTGGGGGCCTCCGTCGCCAGCATCTTCTCCCTCGTAGCCCGGGAATTCCTGGTATTGGTAGGCCTGGCCGTACTCATCGCCTCTCCCATCGCGGGATGGCTCATGAACAAATGGCTCCAGGACTTTGCCTACCACATCCATATCAGCATCTGGGTATTCCTGTTCGCGGCCGCCGTAGCCCTTTTGATCGCTCTGTTCACCATCAGCTTCCAGGCCCTGAAGACCGCCTGGCTCAATCCCGTAGACAACCTTAAATCGGAATAGCGCCTATTAGAATTTTACATACTAAAAAAATAGATTATGCTGAGGAATTATTGGAAGATCGCCTTCCGCAACATGGCGAAATACAAATTCATTTCCTTTATCAACCTGTTCGGGCTCACCGTCGGCATGACCTGCTGCCTGTTGATCCTTACCTATATCCTCCACGAGGTAAGCTATGATAAATACAACAGCAAGGCCGACCGCATCTATCGGGTCACCCGGAGCTTTAACAATAAAGAAGGCATCGTATCCCTGCACCTGGGAGCCGTTGCGCCCCCCTTCGGGCCCCTCCTGAAAAATGAATTCCCCGATATTCAGAAAGTCACCCGGCTGCTGCTGATGGGCACCGCCCCCATGCACTACCAGGATAAAATTTTTAACGAAAAGGACATATTCTGTGCCGATAGCAATTTCTTAAGCGTCTTCGACGTCACCCTGCTGAAAGGCGACCCCACCACCGCCCTTAACGACCCCTTCTGCGTCGTGCTGACTGAACAGGTGGCAAAAAAATACTTCGGAGAGGAAGACCCTATGAACAAAGTCATCCGGTTGAACAACCAGTCCAACTTCAAAGTGACCGGCATCTTCAAACCCCTCCCTTCCAACGCCCACCTCCACCCCGAGATCATGCTCTCCTTCAATACCCTCAAGGACAGCACCATTTACGGAGAGAAGAACCTGCAAACCAACTGGGGGAATAATGCCTTTTACACCTACCTCCTCTTCCCGAAAGACTATCCCGTAAAAAACATACAGGCCCAGTTCCCTTACTTCCTGGATAAATACATGCACCCGGCAGGTACCGGCAGCGATTATAAAGCATCCAAATACACAGCGCTGTATTTACAGAAACTAACGGACATCCACCTTACCTCTCACCTGGATGAAGAGATCGAAGAGAACGGGGACAAATCACGCGTACTTATTTTTGGCGCTATCGCCCTGTTCATCCTGCTCATCGCCTGCATCAACTATATGAACCTCTCCACCGCCCGCTCGGCCTTACGGGCCAAGGAGATCGGCATCCGGAAAGTGGCCGGCGCCCAGCGTAACGAGATCATCACCCAATTCCTCTGCGAGTCGGTCATGATCACCTACATGGCCATCCTGCTCGCCGTGGGGCTTACCTGGCTCACCCTGCCCTGGCTGAATGCCGTCACCGGCCAGGCCCTTACCATCCAGAGCATCGCCCGCTGGCAGGTAGTCCTTCCCCTCGCGCTGGCCCCCCTCGTGGTAGGTATCCTTTCAGGCGTCTACCCCGCCTTGTTCATGTCCTCCTTCCAGCCCGCCAAAGTGCTGAAAGGTCTGTTCAAGGTCAGCGGCAACAGCATCTCTTTCCGGAAAGTACTGGTGGTGGCCCAGTTTTCCATCTCCATCATCCTCATCATCAGCACGGCCATCGTCTTCCAGCAACTACATTATATGCAGGAAAAATCACTGGGCTTTAGTAAAGAGCAGGTGGTCACCCTGCAATATGACAAGGGCCTGGACAAAACCTATGAGGCTTTCCGCAATGATCTGCTTCAATACTCCGGCATCAAAGACGCTGCCCGCTCTTCCCGGATACCCGGCGGCAGACTGCTGGACGAGCAGGGGGCAGAGACAGAAAGCGGCGACTCCTTACGACCCGTCAGCTCTGATATAAAATACCTGGCGGCCGATTATGACTTCGTCCCCACGTACAGCATTCCCATGGCCGCCGGCAGGAATTTCTCGCGCGGGTACGCTCGTGACTCCACCTCCTTCCTGCTAAATGTGGCGGCCACCCAGGCCCTGGGTTTGCACACTCCTCAGGAAGCCGTGGGAAAAAACTTTAAATATGGAGACACCAAAGGCAAGATCGTCGGCGTCATCGACAACTTTCACTTCGAGTCCCTCCACCAGAACATACTGCCCATCGTCCTGGTCATGCCCGGCTCCGACGGTGGCTACTATGGCAGGATCTCCGTCAAGATCGGCGGCAATGACATCCCGGCAGCCATCAGCCACCTGGGAAAGACCTGGAAAAAATTCCTTCCGGAGACTCCCTTCGAATATACTTTCCTGGACGAACAATTCGGGAAGTTATACCAGTCGGAACAAAGACAGGGTACCCTCTTTACCAGCTTCGCCATCATCGCTATCTTCATCGCCTGTCTGGGTCTCTTAGGCCTCTCTGCCTTCGCAATCACCCAGCGCATCAAAGAGATCGGCATCCGGAAAGTCCTGGGAGCCAGCGTGGGCGGCATTGTGAGCTTATTGTCCAAAGATTTTCTGAAGCTGGTAGCCATCGCCGCCGTCATCGCCTTCCCCGTAGCCTGGTTTGTGATGCACAAATGGCTGCTGGACTTTGCCTACCGGATATCCATACAATGGTGGGTCTTTTTGCTGGCAGGTTTCCTGGCATCGGCCGTAGCCCTGATCACCATCGGCTTCCAGGCGATCAAAGCCGCCGTGGCCAACCCGGTGAAAAGTTTAAGATCAGAATAATAAAAGAATCGACCATGTTGAAAAATTATTTTAAGATAGCCTGGCGCCACCTGCTCCGCCACAAATCTTACGCCTTTATCAACCTACTGGGCCTTACCCTGGGCATCACCTGCGGCATCCTCATCTTTACCCTGGTGACCTTCGAACTGGGCTACGACAGCTTCCACCCCAATAAGGACAGGATCTACCGCATCGTCACCGAAGTCCACCATGACGATATCTCCTATAACCCCGGAGCCCCCGCTCCCCTGGGAAAAGCCTTCCGCAATGACTACACCTTCGCCGAAAAACTGGCCCGGGTAAAGACATCGGGAGATATACTCATCTCCATCCCCACCGGCAAAGAGGTCCGCAAATTCGTGGAACCGGAGGGAGTGGCTTTTGCGGAACCCGAATTCTTTGACATCTTTAACTTCCCCCTGGTCCAGGGCGATAAAAAGACCTTCCTCTCCTCGCCGAATTCCGCGGCCATCACCGAAAAAATGGCCCGTAAATATTTCCCGGGCCAAAATGCCATGGGACGCACGATCCGCGTGGATAACAAGACCGACTTCCAGATCACCGGCATCCTGAAAGACCTGCCGGGAAATACGGATCGCACCCAGGAGATCTATGTCTCTTACGACAACCTCAAAGACTATAACACCATGCTGGCCAGCGACGATAGCTGGGGCAGCGTCAGCAGCTCCATGCAATCTTTCGTCTTATTGAAACCCGGCTTCTCCGCGGCATCCGCGGAGAAGGTCTTCCCGGACTTTAAAAAGAAATATTATGTTAACAACCCGGGAGGTTTCAAGGCTTTACAGTTCCGGCTACAGCCGCTGTCCGATATTCATTTTAACCCTCTCTACGAAGGCCTGATCCAAAAGAAATACATCTGGGCCCTGGCCCTGGTAGGCATCTTCCTGATCCTCACCGCCTGCGTCAATTTCATCAACCTGGCGACGGCTCAGGCCCTCACCCGCTCCAAAGAAGTGGGTATCCGCAAAGTGCTGGGCAGCATGCGCTCCCAACTCTTCTGGCAGTTCATCGCCGAGACGACCCTCATCGCCCTGTTCTCCACCATCCTGGCTTACTCAATTACCGTAAGGCTGCTGCCCTCCATCAATCAATTCCTGAAAATGTCCCTGGACATCCACCTGTTTGGCGAAGGCAATCTATGGATCTTCCTTTTGTCTCTGCTGACGGGCGTCGTCTTCCTTTCAGGATCTTATCCAGGCCTGGTCCTGGCCGGATTCCAGCCCATCCTGGCGCTGAAAGGCAAGCTGAACCAACGCCACATCGGAGGCTTCTCCCTGCGCAGGATCCTCGTCATCACCCAGTTCGCCATCTCGCAGCTGCTCATCATCAGCACCATCGTCATCGCGGGCCAGATCCACTACTCCAATAAAACAGACCTGGGCTTCAACAAAGATGCCGTAGTCCTGCTGACCGTGCCCAGCACCGACAAACAAAAGATGGATCACCTGCGCACCTCTGTTACCGAAATAACAGGGATAGAAAAAGCCTCTCTTTGTTTTACCGCTCCCGCCGCCGACGACAATAACCAGGACGATATCCGGTATGAGAACAGAGGTCAGGTCGAACCCTATAACGTCAACGTAAAAAATGGAGACGATCAGTATCTCTCCACCTTCGGTCTCCGGCTGGCGGCCGGCAGGAATTTTTATCCCTCCGACACCACCCGGGAATTCCTGGTGAACGAGACGCTGGTAAAAAAACTCGGCCTCTCCTCTCCCGAAGAAGCCATCGGCAAAAAGATCAGTGTCAGCAGCGGCTCTATCAACGGCAATATCGTGGGCGTAGTAAAAGACTTCCACCATTTGTCTTTCCGGGGAGAGATCGCCCCCATCTGCATATCCCCCATGAACACCAACTATTCCCTCTGCGCCGTCAAGCTCAACATGGGAAGGTTAGGCAGTGAGCTTCCCGCCCTGGAAAAATTATGGAACAGCGTCTACCCGCAGTACAGCTATTCCTACCAGTTCCTGGACGAGAGCATCGCTAAATTCTATGAGACTGACAATATTATGCTCACCCTCATCGAAGTATTCGCCGGCATTGCCATCCTTATCGGCTGCCTGGGACTCTATGGAATGGTCTCCTTCATGGCCGTGCAAAAGACAAAAGAGATAGGCGTACGAAAAGTATTGGGCGCGGGTATCCCCAATATCCTGTGGCTGTTCGGCAAAGAGTTCGTCCGGCTGCTGCTGGTAGCTTTCGTAGTGGCAGCGCCCATCGCCTGGTATGCTATGAATAAATGGCTCCAGGACTTTGCCTACCGTATCCACCTGGGTGTACAGATCTTTTTGCTGGGACTCCTCTCGACCTTCCTCATCGCCGCCCTTACCATAGGGTATCGGACGATGCGGTCGGCGCTGGCTAACCCGGTAAAAAGCCTCCACTCGGAATAACCAGCAATAAAAATGACCCTGACACTCAAACACTACTATGCTTAACATCAGATCCCCCTTCTCAAGGACCGGTGGTTTCAAGATCGGCTGGCGTAACCTTCGCCGGCATAAGACCTATGCCGCGATCAATATCATCGGCCTCTCGCTGGGCATCGCCTGCGCTATCCTTATTTTTACCCTGATCGAATTCCACCTTAGCTTTGACACCTTCCATCATGATAAAAAGGATATCTACCGGGTGGTAACGGAATTCCACGACGAAAAGATCGACTACGAGGCCGCCGTACCCCAGCCTGTGGGCCGGGCCTTCCGCAACGACTACGCCTTTGCCGAAAAGACAGCCCGGGTCGTATCTTATCATGACGCATTCGTGTCCCTGCCGGGGGAAAAAGAGGTAAAAAAATTCCGGGAAGAGGACCAGGTGGCGTTTGCAGAACCCTCCTTCTTCGAGATCTTCGACTTCCCCCTGGAGGAAGGCAATCCCCATACCGCCCTGTCCAACCCCAACTCCGTCATCCTGACCAGGTCCATCGCCAAAAAATATTTCGGGGATCAACCCGCCATCGGCCAACGCATTCGTCTCCTGAATAAAATAGATTTCACCGTCACGGGCATCCTGAAAGACATCCCCGTGAATACCGATCGCAAACAAGGCATCTATCTGTCCTATGCCAACCTGAGGACCTATAGCCCCTGGCTGGCCAGCGACAGCAGCTGGGGAGGCATCTACAGCGGCAGCATGTGTTTCGTCCGGCTCCGGCCTTCTGTCACCGCCGAACAGGTCAACAAGGCCCTCTTCCCCGGCTTCAGTCAAAAATATTACAAGGGCCGGGATGCGAAGATCTGGCGATTCCGGCTCCAACCCCTGTCCGACATTCATTTCAATTCCGACTTCGATGGCTACGCCGACAAGAAATACCTCTGGGCCCTGGCCTTCATCGGCCTGTTCCTCATTATAACAGCCTGTGTCAATTTCGTCAACCTGGCGACGGCGCAAGCCCTTCAGCGGTCAAAGGAAGTAGGCATCCGCAAAGTGCTGGGCGGCCTCCGCTCGCAGCTCTTCTGGCAATTCATGGCAGAGACGACCCTCATCACCACGTTCGCCCTCCTCCTGGCTTATGGAATAGCCTGGCTGGCCCTTCCCGCGCTTAACCAGCTCTTAAACACAAAGATGGCGCTGCACCTTTTCAGCGACTGGAAACTGCCCGTGTTCCTGCTCCTCCTCAGCGTGCTGGTCATCTTCCTCTCGGGCTCCTATCCGGCCCTGGTCCTCGCCCGCTTTCAGCCAGTCCTGGCCCTTAAGAACAAATTATCCCAGGCGCATGTGGGAGGTTTTTCTTTACGACGCATCCTGGTGGTGACCCAGTTCGCCATCTGCCAGGCCCTCATCATCGGCACCATCGTCATCGCCAGCCAGATGTACTATTCTAAGTCCATCGACCTGGGATTCAATAAAGAGGCTATCGTAACCCTGCCCATTCCCACCCACGATAAAACGAAAATGAATACCCTCCGCGACCAGCTGGCATCCGTCGCGGGAGTGGAAAAGATCACCCTCTGCCATCAGCCCCCTGCCTCCAATAGTAACGACAACACCGGCGTCCGTTATGACACCCGCACCGAGGACGAGCACTGGGGCATCAACATGAAAAATGCAGACGATCAATACCTCTCCACTTTTGACCTGAAACTGGTCGCCGGCCGGAATTTCTACCCCGCCGACACCACCCGGGAATTCGTCGTCAACGAGACCTTTGTAAAAAAGCTCAACCTTCCTTCGCCGCAGGATGTGATCGGGAAAAGGCTCAGCATCAACGGCGGTTCGATCACCGCCCCCATCGTAGGGGTGGTAAAGGACTTTCATAACTACTCCCTTCACAATGAGATCCCCGCAATCTGTATTATGCCCGACTACGATCGGTACCAGAGCTGCAGCATGAAGATCAATCTCGCAAATACCCGGTCAGCCCTGGCCTCCTTCGAAAAAATTTGGAACAGCCTGTATCCGGACTACCTTTATTCCTACTACTTCCTCGACGACCGGCTGGCGGAATTCTATGAAATGGATAAGATCATGCTGACCCTGGTAGAGGTCTTTGCCGGCATCGCTATCTTCATTGGCTGCCTGGGCCTCTATGGCCTGGTCTCCTTCATGGCGGTACGAAAGACAAAAGAGATCGGTGTGAGAAAAGTATTGGGGGCAGGCCTGCAGCATATCCTATGGCTGTTCGGCAAAGAATTCAGCCGGCTGATCCTCATTGCCTTTGTCATCGCAGCACCCCTGGCCTGGTATGCCATGCATCAATACCTGCAGGACTTTAAATACCGCATCCCGATAGGGGCGGGCATTTTCGCCATGGCCATCCTGTTCACTTTCCTCATCGCCGCCCTGACCGTCGGTTACCGTTCCCTGAGATCCGCCCTGGCCAACCCGGTGAAAAGTCTAAGAGCAGAATAATAAAACCATAAAAAAATGTTTAAAAATCATTGGAAACTCGCCATCCGCAACCTGGTCAAACGAAAAGGATATTCCTCCCTCAACATCCTGGGCCTGGTCATCGGCATCACCTGCTGCCTGCTGATCTTTCAATACGTCGCGTATGAAAAAAGTTACGATGATTTTAATAAGAAGGCCGGCCGAATCGTCCGGCTCCGGCTGGACTCCTGGCAGAAAGGGAAATTAGCCTGGCAATCCGCCACCGTCTACCCGGCTATCGCCCCCACCATGAAAAAGGAATTCCCGGAAGTGGAGAATTTCTGCCGCCTCATCGATGCCAACCTGCTGTTATCCAACCCGGAAAACAGAAATATAAAATTCAACGAGACAAAAGGTTATTACGCGGACTCTTCCATCCTGGATATGTTCAATATTCAATTGGTAAAAGGCAACCCCGCCACCGCCCTCGACGCACCGGATAAGATCCTTCTCTCGGAGACCACCGCCCGCAAATACTTCGGCAATCAAAATCCCCTGGGAAAAACACTGACAGCCCGGGATGGCCAGCCGCAGAACTACGAGGTCAGCGGCGTTTTTAAAGATTATCCCGCCAACTCCCATCTTATTATCAACCATCTTTTATCCTATTCTACCCTGGGAAAGGCCATCCGTCTGGGAGGAGATTCCACCAATCCCACCGAGACCGCCTGGGGATGGTATGACTTCTATGCCTACGTGCAGCTGAGGCCCGGTGCGGACTACCATCAGCTCCAGTCTAAACTACCCGCCTTCTGCGAACGGCATATCAACAACGCCCCCTGGAACATGAAAAACAATGTAAAGGATGCCTTGTTTCTCCTGCCGCTAAAAGACATCCATCTATATTCCAATTATAATCAGGAGGCCGAAGTCAACGGCAATGGGAAATCCGTCAACTTCCTCTTCCTCATCGCCTTCTTCATCATCGTCATCGCCTGGGTCAACTACACCAACCTGGCGACGGCCCGCTCCCTGGAAAGGGCTAAAGAAGTCGGCGTACGAAAAGTACTGGGCGCTATCCGGGGAGACCTGATCCTTCAATTCCTCACGGAAAGTCTCCTGTTGAATGTCATCTCTCTTTTGCTCGCCCTGGGTCTTGCCTGGTTGCTGGCGCCCCTTTTCAACGACCTGGTGGGCTCCGGGGGCGATAAATTTTTTGCCCTTCCCCTGGACTATAGCCTGGGCTTTGCAGGTCTTTTCCTGTTGGGTACCTTTTTATCCGGCGCCTACCCCGCCTTCGTACTCTCGGGTTATCATCCCATCACCGTCCTGAAAGGCCTGTTCAAGAATTCCACCGGAGGCCTCCTCCTGCGTAAAAGCCTCATCGTAGGCCAATTCGCCGTATCCGTCATCCTCATCGCCGGCACCATCCTCGTATATCAACAGGTACAATACATGCGCAGCCAGCAACTGGGCGTCAACATCAACCAGACCCTGGTCATTGAAGGGGCAAGCGCCTTACAGGACTCCGTTTATCAAAATGTTTTTCAACCCTTCAAGACCAGCCTGCTGCAACAGACGGGCATCAAAAGCGTGACGGCTTCTTCCAGCGTGATGGGAAAAGAGATCTACTGGACCAACGGCATCAACCGCGTCGGCGAAAGCAGCAAGAGCGCAGTCACCTTATACCTCCTGGGAATCGACTACGACTTCCTCCCTTCCTATGATCTGAAACTGGTCGCCGGCCGAAATTTTTCAAGAGAATTCGGGACGGATAAAAAAGCCGTCCTCATCAATGAAAAGGCCGTCGATCTCCTGGGATTTAAAGATGCCGCCGACGCGCTCGCCGGAAAGCTAAGGGTCGGCAGAGACACCGTTACCATCGCAGGAGTGGTATCCAACTATCATCACCAGGGACTTCAAAAAACCATCGACCCCACCCTGATCCTGCTACGTCCCAATATCCGGGGATTTTATTCCGTAAAAGTCGATACCAAAAATATGCCCTCGACGATCCGGGCCATCGAAAGCAACTGGAACAAATACTTCCCGGACGACCCCTTCCATTATTTCTTCCTGGACGATGCCTACAATGAACAATACAAAGCCGACATCCGTTTCGGGAAAGTATTCGGACTGTTTGCTTCCCTGGCCATCCTCATCGCCTGTTTCGGCCTGCTGGGCCTGTCCGCCTACAATGTCCTGCAACGGACCAAAGAAATAGGGATCCGAAAGGTACTGGGCGCCTCCGCCCGTAGCCTGGTGCTCTTATTATCAAAAGAATTTCTTTACTTAGTGCTGATCTCACTGGTGATCGCCATCCCCCTTACCTGGTGGGTGATGAACAGCTGGCTGCAGGACTTCGCCTACCGCATCTCCATACAGTGGTGGGTCTTTGTCCTGGCAGGCATAACAGCCATCTTCATCGCGCTGGCCACGGTGGGGTTCCAGGCCTTAAAGGCGGCCCTGACCAATCCGGTAGACAGCCTGAGAACTGAATAGCGGGCCCCCGAAGACCGCCGGCCTGCCGATCCTGACGAGTCACATAAGATCAACTGTTAATAACTATTCTAGCATGTTTAAGACACACCTGAAACTGGCCCTTCGGAATCTTCGGAAATATCCTGTCTTCTCCCTGATCAACCTCGGCGGCCTCTCCGTAGGCATCGCCGCCTCTTTCGTCCTGCTGATCTATTCACAGCGGGAACTGAGCTGCGATCGACATTTCCAGGATGCGGACAGGATCTATCGCATCGGCACGGATTTTTTTAATATGGGAGGATTTGCCAAAAGCCAGCCCCGGCTCCGCGACCTGATCCAACTCTCCTGCAAAGATGTACAATACGCCACTTCCCTGGACAGGTCCTATAAAGACATGCCCGTAAGGGTCAGTCAGCAGGAAAGGGCCTTCACGGGCGTCTATCCCTATTATATAGACCCGGGCTTCTTTAAAGTCTTTTCCTATGAGACGGCCGCCGGAGTTCTCCCGCAAAATGGCCTTGCCCCCAACCAGGTTATCTTATCGGCGGCCTATAGCCGAAAATTTTTCCAGGGTAAGGACCCCATCGGCCAGACCCTGCTGATCGGGAAAGAGAATACCCCCTATACGGTGGTGGCCGTACTAAAAGATAACTTTGAAAAGTCTCACCTGGATCCCCAGGTATTACTGCCCCTGGTCCCGGATAAAACGACTCCCATCAACTGGAGCTCCGCCTCCCTGTATAACTATGTAAAATTAAAACAAGGAGGCTCGCTGGCCGGTCTCCATCAGTGGCTGGACCGCCTGCTCGAGAAGGTCGTCTATCCCGCCAGCGGCGCCACCAGCTCTTTCGCGGAGTGGCGCCAGGGAACAATGGCAGTTAAATTCATTCCCCAGCCCCTGACCAGCATCTATTTTCACTCCGAGCTCAAATTCGACCTCAGCCCCGGAGGCAACCTCACCCAGGTAAAGCTGTTAAGCGCCATCAGCATCTTCCTTATCCTGCTGGCCATCATCAATTATGTCAACCTGGTAACAGCCCGGGCCTCTATCCGGTCCAAAGAGATCGGTGTAAAAAAGACATTCGGCGCCTCCCGCACCAATCTCATAGGCCAGCTCATGATGGAGTCGCTGTTGTTCGCCGTCCTGGCTATGCTGCTGGCCTGCGGGCTCATCCAGGTGCTCCTCTTCCTTTATCAGTCGGCTACCGGCGCCCCGCTGACAGGTCCCATCCCCCTCATCGCCAGCCATTATGCCGTACTGGTGCTGTTCTCCCTCACCGTGGGTTTACTGGCGGGCGCCTACCCCGCTTTTTACCTGACGGGCTTCCGGACTTTTCTGGCCGGGGGCAACCCGGTCCTCAACAATAACGGCAAGCTGGGCAAGGACAGCCCCCGGCTCCGCGACGCCCTGGTGCTGACGCAATTCACCATCGCCGCCGCCCTCATCTTTGTCTCCTTTGTCGTTTACGGACAGCTGCAATACATGAAAAATAAGGACAAAGGCTTCCGGGGAGAAGGCGTCCTGCTGGTGGAAAATATCGACACGCTGGGCGGGCAGGCTGACGTTTTTCAGCACAGCATAGAACAACAATCGCCTGTGGTCAGCACCAGCTTCTGTAACCGGACACCCGGCGGGAGCAGCATCTGGATGTACACCTACCGCACCCCTTCCATGAAAGAGGACATGACCCTACAGACCTTCCCCGTCGACGACCGGTATCTTGCCACCCTGGAAATGCACCTTACCAATGGAAGGAATTTTTCCAGAGACCTCATCACAGATACCAACTCCCTGATCTTAAACGAATCGGCCGTCGCCGCCCTGGGACTATTCAACCCCATCGGCGCTACCATCAATGGCAATGAGAAAGTCATTGGCGTAGTAAAAGACTTCAACTACGCCTCTCTGCGGGAAAAGATCGGCCCCGCCATCCTGCGATACGTCCCCCGGGGCAACGCGCTCGCGATAAAGATCCGGGGCGGACACACCGCCGCCTTCGTGGACTGGTTACGGACCGAAGGAAAGAAATTCAACCCGCAGGAACCCCTGAACATCAGTTTCCTGGACGACAACTTCTCCCAGCTGGCGGCAAAAGAAAAACTACTAGGCAACGCCATCACCTTTTTTACCGCCCTGGCCATCCTGCTGGCGACCCTCGGCCTCATCGGATTGACCTTATTCACCATCGAAAGACGAACCAAGGAGATCGGAGTTCGCAAAGTATTGGGAGCTACCCCAGGCAATATCCTGGGACTCGTCTCCAAAGACTTCATCCGGCTGACTGCCCTCGCCTCGCTGATCGCCTTCCCCCTCAGCTGGTGGCTGGTACATCGGTGGCTGGACAATTTTGCCTACCGGACTTCTATCAACGTGGGCATCTTCTTTATGACCGAGGCCGTTATCGTACTCATCGCCTTTTCCGTGATCAGCTTGCTCACCCTCCGGGCCGCTCTCGTTAACCCCATAAAAACCTTGCGGACAGAATAAAACCATATAAATGTGTATCAAAAACGTACACTTCCTGTATCGAAAGCGAACTACACACTATGTTATTGATAGATAGTATCTTGCGTATCACCAAGTTACTACTCTGGCATGTGTTTGAAAGAGTATATAACCAACTGTAAAACGTTAATCAATAAGTATGATAGATCTCAAGCGCATCTCGAAATGGGTTATGGTCGGCGGCAAACCAAATTTTATTTTAAAAGACATTAACCTCAACATCCAGGAAGGAGAATTCGTTTCCATCATGGGGCCCTCCGGCTCCGGCAAATCCAGCCTGCTCAACATCATTGGAATGCTGGACGATGCCTCCGAAGGGGAATATTACTTCCTCGACAAAGGTGTGCACACCCTGAAAGAAAAACAACGCAGTCAGTTATACAAGCAATATATAGGCTTTGTATTCCAGGCCTACCACCTGATCGATGAGCTCACCGTCTATGAGAACATAGAGACTCCGCTGATCTATCAGAATATCAAAGGCTCCGAACGTCAGGCCATGGTAGCCGACATCCTCGACCGTTTCCAGATCGTAGGGAAAAAAGACCTTTTCCCTACCCAGTTGTCCGGCGGTCAGCAACAGCTCGTAGGCATCGCCCGGGCCCTGATCGGCAAACCCAAATTACTGCTGGCCGATGAACCCACCGGCAACCTCAACTCCCGCCAGGGCGAAGAGATCATGGACCTGTTCAAACAACTGAACAATGAAGGCGTCACCATCATCCAGGTCACCCATTCGGAAAAGAACGCAGCTTATGGATCGAGGATCATCAACTTATTGGACGGAAGAGTAGAATTAACCTAAAAAAACAATCACCATATTACGCAGTTATTTTTAAACGTTTATTATCATGTCTAGAGGAAAACTATTGCTAGGGGGAGGGATCTTACTTTTTCTTTTCCAATATACGGCCACGGCACAAACAGCAACGGACTCGGGTACCGTCTACACCTTGCAGCAATGCGTCGACAGCGCCCTTAAAAATAACCCTACGGTACAAACGGCGGAATTCACGGTAGAGAGCGCCCGCTTGACTGCCCGCCAGCAGCAGGCCACCATGCTACCCTCTGTTTCCGGCTTCGGTCAATACGGCAGCAACAGCGGTAAAAGTATTAACAACTATACCAACACGTATGTTAACCAGAAATATGGCTCGGGATATGGTCAGGTGTCAGGCAGCTGGGTACTCTTCAACGGGCTCAGCATACAAAACTTCGTGCGCCAGTACGCCCTCCTCTACGAAGCCAATAAGAAGGATTGGCAACAGGCCAGGGACCTGATGACCGTCAACGTCATCCTCGCTTATCTCAACGTGCTCAGCACACAGGAACAATTGGGCATGGCCAAAACCCAGGCCGACGCCAGCCGCAGCAGAGTGGACCTGCTGACCAAACAGAACGAAGAAGGCGCCATCGCCCCTTCCGACCTCACCGACATGAAAGGCCAGCTGGCCTCCGACGAGCTGACGGTCATGACCACCTTCAACGCCCTGGAAGCCTACAAGCTGGCCCTGGCCCAGTACATGAACATTCCTTACTCACCCACGATGAAAATAGCGGCGTTGACGGAAGACCTTACCCCGGCGCCCTACAACGCCACAGTGGACCAGATCTACCAGGCCGCCCTCCAGAACCTGGCGCAGGTACAGGCAGCCCGTCTTCATACCGCCAGTACACAAAAAGCGGTGAAAGGCACCCGGGGCACCATGTTTCCCACCATCTCCCTGGTTGGCCAGGTCAATACCAACTACTCTACCGTACCCGCACAGGTCCTTCAGAATACAACTATCGAACAGACCCAAAGTTTTGTGACGGTGGGCGGCACCCAGTACCCCGTATACGCTCCCCAGGATCATTCCAAGCTGGAAAAGATCAGCTTCGGCAACCAGTTCAATAACAACCTCTTTACGTTCGTGGGGGTCAACCTCAACATCCCCATCTTCAACGCTCTCAAGCTAAGGACCAACTATAAACTGGCTCAGGTAAACCGCGACCAGGCCGTTTTTAACGAAAAGACTACGCTGGTTCAGTTGAGGCAATCCGTGGAATCTTATTACGTGACCATGATGTCCGACTACCGGATCTACAATACCCTGCAGGACCAGGTCACTAATTACGAGGCATCTTATAAAGCTGCAGGGATCAAATACGACGCCGGGGCGATGAAATCCGTGGATTTTATTATTTACAAGACCAACATAGACCGGGCCCGCTTGAATTTCATTCAGTCTAAATACAACTATATCCTCCAGACCAAAATATTGGATTATTTCCAGGGCAAGCTGACCTGGTAGATCTCCTATGATAGCCAGGCACGCAAGTGCTTGGCTATCATCCCCCCCTCCACCATAAAGCCATCATGCCCATAGGCAGAATCGATCTCGATCAGGCGGACATTCGGGAGATGTTCCGCAATATGCCGCTGTTCCTCCACCGGGCAGAGGATATCACTCCCGATGCCTATGATCAATGTCGGCTGTGTGATGGTCCTGAGTACCCCCTCCACATCTTTGGCACGTCCCCTGGCCAGTTGATGACTATCCATCGCCTTGGTCAACAGCCAGTAACAAAGGGCGCTAAACCGGCTGATCAGCTTGTCGCCCTGGTAATTGATATAAGAAGAGGCCTTGAAATGATCTAGTTTTTCCAAATCCGGATCCGTCTGCTTCCGGACCATGATGCCATAATTCCGGTAGGTAAGGATCCCGATGGCCCTGGCAGCCTTCAACCCCTGGCGGCCAGCCTCCGGGGAACCGTCCTGCCAGCTGTTGTCAGCCTCGATCGCCAGTCGCTGGGCCGTGTGTACAGCGATACCCCAGGCGCTCTCCGAAGGAGAGGTGGCGATGAGGAACAGCCTTTCAATCCGCTCTTTTTCCATGACCGCCCACTCCAATGCCTGGTATCCTCCCATGCTTCCCCCCATCAGAAGATAGATCTTCTCGATCCCCAGGTGCCGGCGGAGCAATATATGAGCCTTCACCATATCCCGGATGGTAATCATGGGAAAATCATGGTAATACGGCTTCCCGGTCCGGGGATCCGTGCTCAGCGGGCCTGTACTTCCATAACAGGACCCTAAAATGTTGGCGCAGATGATAAAATAGTTATCCGGGTCGATGCCCTCCGGCGTCCCGACCACCCCCGGCCACCAGCGCACGACCTCGGAATTGGCCGTAAGGGCATGACAGACCCAAACCACATTGCTACCGTCCTCATTCAGGCGGCCATAGGTATGAAAGGCGATCGTAATACCAGGCAGGGATTGCCCGTTTTCCAGGTCAAAAGGCTGTTCATATTTAAAGTAGTTCATGCACCCGATTCTCTATTTCGATGCAAAATAAGGGCTTAGATGAATTACATTTCAAAAATCTTTATGAACTACATTTGCAAAAATCTTTTTTATGATACAAATCGAGGTTAACAGGGTCAATGGAGATTTTGGATTTGAAGCAAAGGATGCCGCCGGGCATATTGCCCGAATGGATACCAGCCCGGAGACAGGAGGCGAAAATTTTGGCATCCGTCCCATGCAGATGCTCCTGATGGGCCTGGGAGGCTGCAGTGGCATCGACATCCTGTCTATCCTCAAGAAACAACGACAACCCGTGGAAGGGTTCCGCATGCTGCTCGAAGGGGAAAGAGAGCCGGGCAAAGAGCCCTCCCTCTGGCAGGACATTCATATCGTCTTTGAGCTGAAAGGAGCCATAGACCGGGATAAAGCCCAAAAAGCCTGCGAACTTTCCATGGATAAATACTGCTCCGTAGCGGCTACCCTGCGGGAAGCCCGTTGCAAGATCACCTGGGAATTAAAACTGATTTAAAAATATTCACATATGCCACAACACCGTATCACACAAGCCATTCGCATCCGTACCGACCGCACCGAAGAGAACGAGCATTCCTCGCCTCTTTTTCTCACCAGCAGCTTTTGCTTCGACGACTCCGAGCAGATGCGGGCCGCCTTCGCCGATGAGACGGACGCTAATATCTACAGCCGCTTCAGCAACCCCACTGTACAGGAATTCGTAGACCGCATGGTCGCCCTGGAAGGGGCCGAAGACGGCTTCGCCACCGCCTCGGGCATGAGTGCCGTCGTAGCCTCTTTCCTTAGCTTCCTGAAAAAAGGCGATCACCTCCTCTCCTGCAATGCCATCTTCGGCAGCACCCATACCATCATCACGAAATACCTGCCTAAATACGGCATCGAATATACCTATGTCCCTGCCGGCAACCCGCAGGACTGGGAGGCCGCCATCCGCCCCAATACCAAAATGATCTACCTGGAGACCCCTACCAATCCGGGCCTGGACATCGTTGACCTGGAGGCAGCCGGCCAGCTGGCCCGTAAACACAACCTCATCCTCAACGTAGACAACTGCTTCGCCACCCCCCTCGGCCAGACCCCCATCGAATATGGAGCGGACCTGGTCGTACACTCCGCCACCAAATGGCTGGACGGACAGGGTCGCGTACTCGGCGGGGTCGTCGTAGGTAAGAAAGAACTGATCCACGAGATCTACCTTTTCTGCCGCAGCACCGGTCCATCCCTGTCTCCCTTTAACGCCTGGGTCCTCAGCAGAAGCCTGGAAACCCTGGACGTACGCATGGAAAGACATTCCTCCAACGCCCTCCACATCGCCCGTGCCCTGGAAGGACATCCAAAAATTGCCTCGCTGAGATATCCCTTTCTGCCCAGCCATCCCCAGCACGCCATAGCCCAGCGACAAATGAGGAATGGCGGTGGCATCCTCTGCTTCGAGCTGAAAGGAGGACTGGACAGCGGAAGAAAATTCCTGGATAACCTGCAGATGCTTTCGAAGACCGCCAACCTGGGAGACACCCGCAGCATCGCCTCCCACCCTGCCAGCACCACCCACGCCAAGCTGACGCCGGAAGAAAGACAGGCCGTTAACATTACACCCGGCCTCATCCGGATCTCCGTGGGATTAGAACACCGGGATGATATCCTGCAGGACATTCTGCAGACATTGGATAAATGTTAAAGGATTACCCTTAGAGAATACACTTTTTTCATTTGAAGCGCGTTAGTAGGCAGTAGGAACATCCAATATCCAGGCCATGAGCCGCTCCAAACTATTAAACACTATATTACACATCGGGGTACGCCCTGACTTCTCTTTTGGGGAAGCGAAGAAGGTGAAGGCACTCAACTTCGCCATCATGGTGGGTATGCCATTGCAATTGATCTTCTCTCTGATCAACGCCGCTAACGGCTACCATTTGCTCGCCCTGCTGAATGCCTCCATGGCAATAAGTAATATTTCCACCACCATCCTCCAGCACTTCGGGCATTACAAGATTGCCAGGACCCTCTACATCACCGGGCTCATCGCTTTCTTCACCTACACCCCGATCCATTATCACAACAGCACCGAATATATCCTGATCCTCAATGTCGCCGCCATCCTGCTGCTCTTCGATCAAACCCGTGTTTATTATGCATTGATCCTGCTGGACATGTCCTGCTTCATCTTCGTAAAGGTCAGCATCGGCTTCGTCACACCCATCGCCGAGCTCCCCCTTTATCGGAATATACTCAGTCTCCTCACCTTCTTCTTATGCCTCACCTTCATCCTGGCCTACTACCGTCGCCAGCAGATGCTCTACCATCATACGCTGGAAAGAATGAATGACGAGCTGAACCTACGATCGGAAAACCTGGAAAACCTCAACAAGTCCAAGGAAAAAATATTTTCCATCCTCTCCCATGACCTTCGGCAACCCCTGATCTCCGTGAAGTCGCTCCTCTACCTGATGAATAAGAATGCCGTCTCCACCACCACCTTGCTGGAAATGTCCGACAAGATCAACAACAACCTCGACCATATGATCCTCAGCCTGGACAATACCCTCAACTGGTCCATCAACCAGCTGAACGGCATTCGCACCAATCCGGAGAACATCGATCTCTATGAAGTGGCAGGTAATGTATACGATCTTTTGGAGGAGAATATCCAGGGCAAGAACCTGGTCTTTATCGACAATATCCAGATGGCCGCCAAAGTGTTTGCAGACCGGGAACAGGTGACCATCATCCTGCGCAACCTGCTCTCCAACGCCATCAAATTTACCCGCACCGGGGGCCTGATCCACCTGTTCGCCAACGACCGGACCTCTCACTGGGAGATCAATGTGGAGGACAATGGCGTCGGCATGGATGAAGAGACGATAGGAAAACTATTCAAGACAGACATCCATTTCACCCGCCGGGGCACCGATAATGAAAAAGGCACCGGCCTGGGCCTGCGCCTGATCAAAGAATTGATACAAATGAATGAAGGGGAATTGACCGTGGCCAGCACACCCGGCAAAGGCACTATCTTCTCCGTATTATTGAAAAAGGCGGTGTAATTATTCTCCCCAGATCTCTTCCTTCCCATCCAGCCACAACTTCACCAGCTCCGTGGTGACAGACTTCGGTCTTTCCAGGGGGAAACCCAGCGCGCGGTCCCAGCAGAGGCTGGCCAGCACGCCCAGGGCGCGGCTTACGCCAAAGAGAACCGTATAGAATTCATATTCCACCATGCCATAATGCACCAGCAGCGCACCGCTGTGAGCATCCACATTGGGCCAGGGATTTTTTATCTTTCCCAGGGATTGAAGGATAGGAGGCACCGTCTCGTAAATATTCCAGACAGTCTGAACGATGGTGTCGTCCTTAATGTGTTTCTTGCCGAATTCCATCTGGGCCGTGAACCGGGGATCCGTCTTGCGGAGTACGGCATGCCCGTATCCCGGCACCACCTTCCCCTCACTCAGGGTCTTGCGAACATAAGCGTCGATCTGCTCCTTACTGGGCAAATCCACTCCCAGCTCCTTACGCATATCCAGGATCCATTTGATCACTTCCTGGTTGGCCAGCCCGTGCAAAGGACCCGCCAGCCCGTTCATCCCTGCGGCAAAACTCAGATATGGGTCGCTCAGGGCCGACCCCACCAGGTGGGTGGTATGCGCGCTGACATTACCCCCCTCATGATCCGCGTGTATCGTCATATACAGCCGCATCAGCTCCCGGAACGTCTCATCCTCATAACCCAGCATATGGGCAAAATTACCTGCCCAGTCCAGCAGGCCATTCGGGTGAATATGATCCTCGTTCTTATATTTTCTGCGATAGATATAGGCGGCCACACGGGGCAGACGGGCGATGAGGTCCATGGCATCATCGAAGATAGCCTCCCAGTAATCCTTTTTATTCATCCCCTGCGCATATTTCTCCGCAAACTTGCTCTCCGTCTGCAGGGCCATGATGGCAATGACAAATTGCGTCATGGGATGCGTGTCCATGGGCAACGCCTCGATAGCGGCAAATACATGATTGGGGACATGGCTGCGGCGCTGCCAGTTAGCCGTGATCTCATGGACATCCTCCTCCGTTGGCAGCTCGCCCAGTAACATTAAATGGAACAACCCCTCGGGCAAAGGCTCCGTGCCCCCTTTGGCCTTGGGCAGCTTCTCCTGCAGCTCCGGGATGGAATAGCCCCGGAAACGGATCCCCTCTTTCGCATCCAGCAAAGAAGTCTCGCTCACCAGACCAGTAATACCCCGCATTCCCTGGTAGATCTGTGAAAGGGTCACCTCCCCGATCTTCTTATTCCCATGCTCTTTTATTAACTCCTTTATCTCGGCGGACACCATATCCGCCTTGGACTTGAACCTGTCTTTTATAATTACCATGTCTAAGCTGTTTTAGAAATCCTACGCATGTTTTAGCCCGATAAAGTTAGTATACGAAATGTTGTAGAACAAATGATTTGCCCGATTTGCCTATTAAAATAGCGTTAACGTCAAAAAGACACATATAGGCAATAATCGCGGTTTTTAGCCGTTCCGCGGGGGCCTCCGGCTACTTAGGCGTCTTCATATATAAAATCACCGCTACCCCGCTGAAAATAATATTAGGCATCCAGGCAGCCAGCATCGGGGGGAAATCGCCCTTGGTGGAGAAAGTAATGGAGAACTTGTCCATTACAACGAAGGTAGCCGCCATGACGATGCCTATCGCCAACTGAAAGCCACTGCCCCCCCTTATCTTGCGGGTGGCGATAATGGCGCCGATCAGCGTCATGATGATAACGGAAAAAGGCGTGGCATCCCGGTGATAGCGCTCGACCTTGAAGGTGTTCAGCCCTTCCGAGCCCCTGATCTCCTCCATATAGATAAACTGTTTCAATTCCGGGGTGGTCAGCTTATCCTTCAGATAATCGTCCCTCCTCAGCTCCTTGGGTACAACGTTCAGGTTCACATGCAGGCTATCGATTTTCTTCAGCGTCTCTTTCAACCCCTCTATCTTCCGCTCGATGATACTCGTCAGCTTCCAGTCTTTCTTCGCGGGATCCCAGCGGATCTGCTCCGCCCGCAGGTTATAATAGACCTTATTATCCCGGATCTTCTGCATAAAGAAATTACTGGCCGTCTTATTCACCGTATCGTAATAGCGAAACCCGACAAAAGTGGTAGGGTCCACCCGCAGATAGTAATTATTGGTCCGGTAAGGATCAGAATTATAGGAGCTGTTGCCATCTACATACACCGCCTGGAAATCTGTCCGGATCTCATTGGCCCTGGGCACCCAATACTGGCTGGCCAGCCAGAACAGCACCGCCAGGAATATCGAACCGATCAGGTAAGGCCGCAACATGCGGTTGTAACGGACCCCCCCGGCCAGAATGGCAATGAACTCTGAACGGCCCGCCATCTTGGAGCTGAAATAAATGACGGCGATGAACGTGATCAGCGGGAAGATCATCGACATGATAAAGGGGATGAAGCCGATATAATAGTGGGTGATCAGATCCCAGGCGCCGAGTTTGGACTTGACAAAATCATCGGCCTTCTCACTGGTATCTATTACCACGGCGATCGTAGTGATCACCAGCAGGGTGAAAAAGAAGGTCCCGAGGAATTTTTTGAGTATATACTTGTCAAGTAATTTAAACATCCGCCGCAAAAATAAGCTGCCGGCCCCAAGCTGCAAGCTACAGGCCGAACATAATTAATATATTAAGATCATTTAACAATTATTTTGGGCCTGCCCTTCGGGTCGGGCAGAACTTCGTCAAAGCGTCGTCCCTCGCTTTTCCTCGTTCGTAACCATCGTCGAGACTTCGTTCCTCGTAGAACTTCGTCAGAGGGACATTCAGTCCCTCTTCCTCGTCCGTAACCTTCGCCTTTGCTCGGTTACCTCGGTTACAAGTCCGTCCCTCAGGGTCGGGCTTTACACTACTAGTCCTCGCTTCGCTGTGGGCTATTCGTTTCAATCCCTCAGGCATTCCCGGCAGGGCTTCGTCTGAGCGACATTCAGTTGCTTTTTCCTCGCCGAGCTGCACTCGTAACCTTCGTCCGAGCCCTCGCTCGTTCCTCGGTTACCTTCGTCGAGCAACATTCAGTCCCCCGCTCCTCGGTTATCTCATGCGACCTCCTCCGGCCTATTCCCGGCACTTCCTCAAAGCCTCTCCACATTCTTCCTCCCACCTGCCCTATCTCAATTTGAATTGCATATACAACTCTCTTTTTTTCTAAACGGGGCCCAATGACCTAATTGCATATACAACTCAAAAAGATATAGCTCCTCCGCCGACCATAACCGCCATATCGGCCAGCAGCAGCCTCCCACCTCCCCGGTAGTACCTCGTCCATCCTCCCCATTCTTGTCACCTGCGTCATCCATTACCCAGTCTGTCCGCCGCCGCATTCACTTCCTCCCGCCGGGCCCTCACAACCTCGTCTGCATCACCTCCACCCGCTCCCGCTTCCAGCTCACAAAATCCCCCCGGAGGATATGCTCCCGCGCCTCCCGCACCAGCTGCAGATAAAAAGCCAGGTTGTGCACGCTGGCGATCGTCAGCCCCAGCACCTCCTTCGACTTCACCAGGTGCCGCAGGTACGCCTTACTGTAATAATGGCTCCAGGCGCTATCCGTCCCCTCATCGATGGGCGAAAAATCTTTCTCCCACTTTTTATTGTCGATATTGATTACCCCCTTCGAGGTGAACAACATGGCATTACGCCCATTCCGGGTAGGCATCACACAGTCGAACATATCCACCCCCCGTCCGATACACTCCAGGATATTCCAGGGAGTGCCCACCCCCATCAGGTACCTTGGCCTGCGCAGGGGCAGGTCGCTGCAACAAGCCTCACAGATATCATATAGCTGCTGCTCCGGCTCGCCCACACTCAATCCCCCGATGGCATTGCCCACGGCCTCCTTGCCGGAGACATAGGCACAGCTGGCCTTGCGGAGATCGGGGAACACGCTGCCCTGTACGATGGGGAAAAGATTTTGCGTATACCCGTACTTGTCGGCAGTATTGTTAAAATGGCTGACGCAGCGGTCCAGCCATCGATGCGTCAGGTGCATGGACTTCTCCGCATACCCGTATTCACTGGGATAAGGAGGACATTCGTCAAAAGCCATGATGATATCCCCCCCGATGACCCGCTGGATATCCATTACTTTTTCAGGACTGAACAGATGCCTGGACCCGTCAATATGGGATTGGAAAACAACCCCCTCTTCCTGGATCTTCCGGGTTCCCGACAAAGAAAAGACCTGGTATCCCCCGCTATCGGTCAGAATGGGGCGGTCCCAGTTCATGAACCGGTGCAACCCGCCCGCCGCCTCCAGGATCTCCAGACCCGGGCGCAGGTATAAATGATAGGTATTCCCCAAAATAATCCGGGCCTTCACCTCGTCCTTCAGCACCTGTTGCGCGACGGTCTTGACACTGCCGACCGTGCCGACGGGCATAAAAATAGGGGTCAGTATCTCCCCATGATCAGTCGTTATCTTTCCGGCCCTCGCCCCTGAATCCGGGTTGGTAGCCATTAATTCAAATTGTAATGCAGCCATAATCAGGGCGCAAGTTACCAATTTAACCCCCCAAAAGCTATGAAGTGCTATTTTTAAAATGTACTTTTGACCCACTCGTAAATAACACTCCGGCCAATGACGACAGTTGTCACGATTCTTTGGGTTTTGTACCTAGCATTACAGGTCTTTCTGGCCTCTTTCCTCATCCAGCCTATCGTATTATTGATTTTATATGCCCTGGCAAAGGCCTTTTCCCGACGCCGCCCGCCGGCCCCCCCGGAAAAAAACTACCAGTTCGCCATCATCATCACCAGTCACCAGGATACCACCTTTCTCCGTCCCATCGTGGACTCCCTGCAGAAACAGGCCTATCCTCATTTCAATGCCTACGTGGTGGCCGATGACTGCGACACCCGCGACCTGTCGTTCAACGACCCCAGGGTCCACCTCCTCGTACCCCCGACACCCCTTCATAGCAAGACCAGGTCCATCCGCTACGCCCTGGAGCATTTTAGGGACACCGACGAAGTCCTGGTCATCTTCGACCCGGACAACCTGGTCCATCCCCGCTTCCTGGAAGTGCTGAATGGCTGGTACAACAGAGGATACAAAGCCGTCCAGGGCAATCTCTCCTCTAAGAATACCGAAGGCACCTACGAAAAAATGGACAGCATCGGGGCCATCTTCAATACCTTCATCGACCGGGATAGCCGCACAGCCTTGGGCCTGTCCGTCAACATCTGGGGCACGGGCGTGTCCGTGGACAGGAAATTATACGAAAAGATCATCTACGACAGCAGAAGCCAGGTAGGAGGTTTTGACAAACGGATGCAGTCCGAGATCGCCAAGAACGTCCATCGCATCGGTTATGCCACCGACGCCATTTTATATGATGAAAAAGTCGGCGATGCCGGCAACCTGGAAAAACAGCGCAACCGGTGGATCCGGGCCTATTTTAAATTTTTTCCGGAGGCCCTGGACCTCTTCTTCCTGGGTCTGCGGAAGTTCGACTTCAACCTGGCCTACTTCGGTTACAACCTTACCCGGCCTCCTTATTTCCTGCAGATCATAACGGCCTTCTTTTTCATCGCCCTTAACTTTTTTATAAGTACGCCATTATGTCTCGCCTGGGTCATCGCCCTGGCCCTCTTCGTTCTGTCCTTCATCCTCATCGGCATGACACAGGGCAAAGGGTCTTCCAAAGGGGTCTGGTATATGCCTTTGTTCTTCTATCATCAGGTAAAATCCTTCTTTAAGTTAAGCAAGAGCAAAAACTCCTTCCTTCAGACGGGACATTCCAAAGTTGTATACATAGACGATCTGGAAAAACATGATTCCCCTCATTAAACGCCTGGGTTTTGCGGGTATAAGGGCTATCCCCCTGAAGTGGCTGAAGGCTGCTTCACCCATCCGGGTCATCAGCCCTTTTCATCACCTGGTCTCCGATGAGCCCGTGCCTTATATAGAAAAATTATACGCTTTTAAGAACTCCCGCCAGTTCGAAGCCGACCTGGACTACCTGCTCCGGCATTTCCGCCCCCTCTCCCTGGAAGAGGTCATCCAACAGGAGAAGACAGGACAGCCCTTTGAGCAGCCCGGCTTCCTGATCTGCTTTGACGACGGACTCCGGTCCGTCTACGAGACAGCCGCCCCCATCCTCCTGCGCAAAGGGGTTCCGGCCGCCTTCTTTATCAACCCTGCCTTTGTAGACAACAAAGACATCTTTTATAACTTTAAAAAAGGGCTGATCCTCGATAAATTCGACCGGACGGCCATCAGTGAAAGTACCTTAGCCGAAGGGAGCCGCCTCCTGGGGCAAAAATTTGCCAACCCCGGGGAATTTCGGACTTCCATCCGGTCAGTCAACTACCTCAACCGGCACCTGATGGACAACCTGGGCAACCTCTTCCAACTGGACTTCGACACCTTCCGGAAAGAACAACGGCCCTTTATGACCACGCAGCAGATAAAAGAGCTGATCGGGAAAGGTTTTGGGGTCGGCTCCCACAGCATCGACCACCCGCTGTATGCCCTCCTTTCCCTGGAAGAACAGCTGCGGCATACCCGCGAATCGACGGACTGGGTCACCAGGACCTTTGAACTGCCCTATAAGGCATTTGCCTTCCCCCATATCGATACGGGGGTTGGACATGCTTTTTTCCAAGCGCTGGTCGGGGGCCCTTCCCCTGAAATGGACCTGCTGATGGGCAACAGCACCGGAATGCTGGAAGCTCATGCCCGCACCCTCCACCGCTTCATCGGGGAGAACCCCGCCATCCCCATCGAAGCCATGGTAAAATCTGTTATGGCCTATGGCGCCGTCCGGAAGAAAATAGGCCGCCCTTTCGTCCAACGGACGAAATAATCTATCAAATAAAGAGCAAAATTGTATTTTCGTTGATAGGTCTAGAGGATTCGCCCAGACCAATCGTAGAAAGCTTATGACTAAACTGATTTTTGGTTTACCCTGGCGTGAAATATTGTTTGTCGCTTTTTGTTTGATCACCCTGATACAATTATTCTATTACGGCTGGTTTTTCAGGCGTCTGGCATTCTTTTTACCCCCTCCCAAAGAGCAGTCTCAACAACATCCCGTCAGCGTCATCATCTGCGCCCGGGATGAAGCGGCCCGGCTGGTGACCCATCTTCCCGGGGCCCTGGTACAGACCTACCCCAGCACCCATGAAGTCATCGTCGTCAATCACAACAGCCAGGATGATACCCGCTTCCTCCTCGACGAACTTAAGAAAACATTCAAAGGCCTGCACATCGTCAACCTGGAACAGGAAGCCATCGGCATCCCCGGAAAAAAATATCCCCTCAGCATGGGGATCAAAGAAGCCAAGTACGAGATCGTTTTGCTGACGGACGCCGATTGCGTGCCAGCCAGCGAGTTTTGGATGCAGAAGATGCAGGACGGATATTATAACGGCATTGAAGTGGTGCTGGGCTACAGCCCGTATAAGAAAAGCCCCGGCTTCCTGAACAAGATCATCCGGTTCGACACTTTTCACACAGCCCTGCAATATTTTTCCTACGCCCTGGCCGGCCTCCCTTACATGGGGGTGGGCAGGAACCTCTCTTATAAGAAGGACGTTTTCCTCCGTAACAAGGGCTTCTCCGCCATCAATCACTTACCGGGAGGAGATGACGACCTGTTCATCAACAAAGTGGCCAACAAGCTCAATACCGCCATCGTCGTGGACCCGGATACCTTCACCCTTTCCGAGCCCAAAAAGACATTCGGTGAATGGTTCCAGCAGAAGACACGCCATTACAGCACGGCCAAATATTATAAACCGCTGCATAAATTCCTGCTGGGCGCGTATTCATTATCACACAGCCTTTTCTATCCTCTCTTCATCGTCAGCCTCTTTTTCAACTGGCGCCTGGCCCTGCCCATCTTCGGGCTCCGGCTGATCGTACAAGGGTATATCTATTATAAGGCGATGCAAAAATTACAGGAAGAAGATCTTTTTGCCTGGTGGTGGCTCCTGGATATCTGGATGTTCGCGTATTATCTCATCTTTGTACCCACATTATGGAAAAAGCCACGGACCACCTGGAACTAGTGCGGCATTACTTCACAGATTTCTCTCCTCTTCAGCTGCAGCAACTCGCCACCCTGGAGGAGTTGTACAAGGATTGGAATGCCAGGATCAATGTCATCTCCCGCAAGGACATCGATAGCCTCTATGAGAAACATGTGCTGCACTCCCTGGCCATCGCCGCCGCCTTTGAGTTCACGGGCGGCATGGAAGTGGTCGACATCGGCACCGGAGGCGGTTTCCCCGGCATTCCACTAGCCATCTTTTTCCCGGATGTGCAATTCCACCTGGTTGACAGCATCGGCAAAAAACTCAAAGTAGTGGAAGCCGTCAAGGAAGCAACAGGCCTGCTCAACGTCACCACCCAGCACGGCCGGGTGGAAGAGATAAAGAACAGGAAGTTCGACACGGCCGTATCCCGGGCCGTAGCCCCGTTAAAGGACCTCTGGACCTGGTCCAAACCGCTGTTGAGAAAACCCCGCAAAGGCCCGCACTCCGGACCAGCCGCGCAGCCCCCCGGCCTTTCCACACTGCCCCCCGGCGCCCCGGTCGCCTCCCCCTCCCCGGAACCCGATGCCCAGCTCCCCATCCCCAATGGCCTGATCTGCCTGAAAGGAGGAGAACTGGCCCCCGAGATCGCAGAGAGCGGCGTCCGGCCACGCATCATGGAGATCCACGAGATCTTCCCCCAGGAATATTTCCTCCAAAAATACCTGCTCTACGTCCCGCTGGGAGGATAGCCGACCGCCCCCCTGCCCCGAAAAGCATCGTAAAATTCCCTCCCGGAGTAGCCTAAAATCCTCTCGGGACATGGCTCCATCGAAAAACTACCACAAAATGGTATTTTTTTCTCGCCAAATGGGCTGACCTTTGCATCATGACTATTTCTGTATGTATTGTCGATGACAACAAAGATATCCGCTCCGCGCTGGAGCAGATCGTGCTGATGGCGGAAGGCTATACATTAGCAGGCAGTTTCTCCGATGCGGAAGAAGCCTTATTAAAAATTCCCCTGGTAAAACCGAATGTGGTCTTGATGGATATTAATCTCGGGGATGGTGAGAGCGGGATCGATTGTGTACGACAGTTGAAGCCCCAAAACCCCGAGATCCTTTTTATGATGTGTACGATCTATGAGGAGGATGAGAAAATATTCGAAGCCCTGACAGCCGGCGCCAATGGCTATATCCTGAAAAAGACAGCCCCTGCCAAATTGCTGGACGCCCTTAGGGAATTATACGAAGGGGGCGCACCCATGAGCAGTCAGATAGCCCGGAAAGTGGTCAACGCCTTCCAGATCAGGGCCGCCGCCGCCGACCCCGTAGAGACCAGCTCCCAGGGAAAGTCCATCAATATTCTCTCCAACCGGGAAAACGAAATACTGGAATTACTCGCTAAAGGTATGCTGTACAAAGAGATAGCCGGTCGCCTCTTCATCAGCCAGGAGACGGTTAGAAAACATGTATACCATATTTACGAAAAATTACATGTTAACAACCGGGTGGAAGCCATCAACAAATTCTACCGCCGTTAACCTAAATTATCCTTAATTCATTAAAACTACCACAAAGTGGTATTGTTTTACCCTCAAGGGGTGACTACATTTGCCCTCAGGGCTGTTTCAGGATCAAGTATTCATTAGTCATTTTACCTTATCTAACTAACCTATAGTAGGCTCAAAAGACGAGCCCGGGCGCTACCCGGGCTCGTCTCTATTTAGTTCATTTTCACTCCCGACAGGTCGATCTTATTCTTCTTCCGGTCCACATCCGCCATTCGGCGGGACGGATCGATCTCAACAGTCTTTACACTCGTCAGTCCATGGGTCACCTGGAAAGTATAGGTGGGGTGGGTCCACTTCCAGGGCTCGAATACCGTCCGGGGGATAGCAGCATCTTCCACCGGCTTCTCGCCGAACATCAGGTACTGGGGGATATAGACCATCTCTTTGCTGCCATCCTTATACTCCAGCAGCACATCGATCGGCATGGGCATCCTGCCATCATTCTTCAGCCTTATATTGGTCTTGCCGCCCTCTTCCCATAAACTGTCGATGCTATAATCGATGGTCTTCGTCGTATTCACCCAATATTCCTTATACCAGTCCAGTTGCAGGCCGCTGACCTTCTCCGCCACCCTTACAAAATCACTGGCATTGGGATGTTTGAACCGCCACTCCCGGTAATATTCCAGCAGGATCTTGTCCAGGGTCTCCGCACCCGTGATATAGCCCAGCTGCTCCAGGAACATCTCCCCCTTGCAATACGAGGCGATACTATAGGCATAGTTCGTATTGTAATGGTCCGCATGGGTGGTCAGCGGCTCTTCCAGCCCGCTCTTCACCAGTTGGAAATAAGCTTCGTAAGCCTCCGGGTGATCTAGGGGAAGGGAGGCCCGCCGTTTCTCCACCACCTGTTTCAAACCCGCATTCTCCGGATCCTGCTTCAGCCTCGTCTCATAATAATAGCTGGTCACCCGGGCAGCGGCATAACTGGTAAAACCTTCATCCATCCACGGATACAAAGATTCATTCGTACCCAGCATCCCCTGATACCAGCTATGCATCCATTCATGAAAGGCCGTCCCCACACTGGGTCCATTGATCAGGGTGCTCATCGGGTATTCCATCCCCCCGTCGCCTCCATGTACAAAGGAATATTGCTTATAAGGGTATTTACCAAACGTCTTTTCAATATAGGGCAGCACCATCACGGCAGCATCCGCCAGAGAATTCCAGAGCGTATCCTGCCGGGGATCGTTGTCCTTGTTCTTATAAATGACATGGATCACCGGACCATTGGGCACCGTGCGGATCAGGTGTTTATATTGAGGATCGGCTGCCCACATGAAATCATGGACATTCGGAGCGATAAAATGCCACTGCAGTTTGTCACCCGACGGAGCCGCCACCTTTACCACCCGGCCTTCATACCCATGACCTACCTGATCCGGATTCTGGAGATAGCCCGTTCCCCCGACCAGGTATTTTTTGTCCAAAGTGATCTTTACATCATAATCCCCCCAGACCCCATAAAACTCCCGGGCTACATAGGGAGTAGGATGCCATCCCTCATAGTCGTATTCACACATCTTGGGATACCATTGGCTCATAGAATAGCGGACGCCGGTATAAGGATTGTCCCTCCCGCTGCGACGGACCTGCAACGGCACCTGCGCTTCGAACTGCATGTCGAAGACCACGGTGGTCTTCGGAAGAATAGGTTTGGTCAGCTTCACCTCCAGGATGGTCTCGTCCACCTGGAAAGGCTGCGCCACTCCATTCATGGTGAGCGAAAGGACCTTCTGGTAGCCGATCTCTTCCGGCTTCAGGTTCAGGATCCGGTCCCTTACCCGTCCATCCCAGTCCAGCTGCTCCTTATCGCCCCTGCGGCCATAGGATATTTTACCCAGCTCCCGGCTTCGGGCATCCATCATACTATTCGGCTGAAAAGCATTCCAGTATAAATGATAAAATACTTTGTACAAAGTGTCCGGCGAATTATTGGTATAGGCCAGCGTCTGTTTACCGGCAAACCGGTTGGAGGTCACATCCATGTTGACGTCCATGGTATACTTCACCCGCTGTTGCCATCTGTCGGGCTGCGCGAATAAAGACAGCCCTGACACCAGGGCTGCTATCAATACAACGACAATTTTTTTGATGGTAGGCATGCAAGTAATCAGTTAAAATTTAAAACCATAGTGTATAGTTGTCTTTCAGCAACTGTCCTTCACTACTGAAAAGTAAGCTTTTTTTGTTTAGACCTTTTTGATACACCCCTATGCCATACTCTTCCTTACCTCCCGGCAGATAATGGCTGATCACCGTCTTGACTTCCCAGCTCGCATATTTACTCTTGGCCAGACCATCCTTCACGGCAGCGGGCAGTTTGTCTTCGGAGATCTTTTTCTGAGAACCCATCCACTCTCCTTTACTGGTATACCTCGCCGTATAGCTCTCCCCGTCCAGTGTAAAGCCGGCCTGAAAAGCAGATACCTTGTCATCCCAGCTCACCGACTGCGCATTGGGATATTTCTGCTTGAACGCATCCGTTACGACACCAGGTATCTTCCGGAACTGTGCAAACGCACCGGTAGCTGTAAAAAGAAATCCACTGACCAGTAGTAAACTAAATAGCTTCTTCATAAAAATATAAATTTTAAGTCTGACAAAATTAATTTATTCAGCTGCGCGACGGCATAAAATAGTGTTAATTGGTATTGGCGCCACCCACAACGATGACGATCTCCCCCTTCACTCCCTTCTCCCGGAAATGCGTACACACTTCCCGCAGGCTGCCTCTCTTGTTCTCCTCATAGAGTTTGGTCAGCTCCCGGCTGACACAACAGGGGCGGTCCTCTCCAAAATAGAGGATCAGGTCCTCCAGGGTTTTCACCAGCCGCACAGGGGACTCATACAAGACCAGGGTCCGTTCTTCCAGCGCCAGTTGTTTCAATACAGTCTGTCTCCCCTTCTTCAACGGAAGAAATCCTTCGAAACAAAACCGGTGCATCGGTAATCCGCTATTCACCAACGCCGGTACAAAAGCCGTGGCGCCCGGCAGGCATTCCACCTTCACCCCCGCCTTGATACACTCCCTTACCAACAAATAGGCAGGGTCGGAGACCCCCGGCGTACCAGCATCCGTTATCAACGCCATCGTCTTTCCCTGCAATAACTGATCCGTAAGGTGATGCAGGACCTTATGCTCATTGTGCTGATGATAAGGGGTTAGCGGCTTGATGATCTGGTAATGATTCAACAGCCTGGAAGAATTCCGGGTGTCTTCCGCAAGGATGAGATCCACCTTCTTCAGCACTTCCAGTGCCCTTAATGTGATATCCTGCAGGTTACCGATGGGAGAGGGAACAATATAGAGCAATGTCCGTATTAATTTACAACTATCTCGAAGTATTCCATGACGGGATTGGCGAGTAACTTCTTGCCCGCTTCTTCGGCGATCTTCCGGGCTTCGTCAGGCGTGCCGGCCTCTACCTGGAGGGTAATGCTCTTGCCGATGCGCACGTCGCTGACACTATTTAATCCCAGGCTCTGTAAGCCACTCATCACCGCCTTTCCCTGCGGGTCCAATAATTCCTTAAGCGGCATAACTTTTACCTGAACAGAGAAGGTCATGTTGTTTTGTTTTTGAAGGCCAAAACTACGCCAAAAACACCAAATTAACAGCCCCCGTAGTTACACGACCACCTATAAAACATCCTTTTTTGCCGTGAGTAACGATACGACAATGTAGAAAATGAACACCACCGGCACGGCCAGCCATCTTAAAAAGATGGCGGAAACCACCGACAGCACCAGTAAGATGAGTTTGGGAAAGTTGTTCCGGATGGAATAATCTGAAAACTTCAGGGCCATCAGGGGCAGGTCGCTCACCATCAGCCAGGATACCAGCACGATGATGCCGTACAGGGCCCATTTATTCATTAAAAAAGAAAGGATGGATTCATTACCGGAATGCCAGTAGATGAGGGGCAAAGAGGCGATCAGCAATCCCGCCGCAGGGATAGGGACTCCCTTGAAACCATATTGCTGAGAGTCGTCGATATTGAACCGGGCCAGCCGGTAGGCCCCCGCGCAGGGGATCAGAAAGGCGGGCAGCAGCCATAAGGAGGACACATCCAGCGCATTCTCCTGCCGGAAAAAACTCATCCGCAGGAATTGATAAAGTATCATACCGGGCGCCACCCCAAAACTTACCACATCCGCCAGGGAATCCAGTTGTTTACCAAGGGGCGAGGTAGCTTTGAAAAGCCTCGCTACCAACCCGTCCAGGAAGTCTACCAGGGCGGCCAACCCGATAAACAGCGATGCTACCCCGATCCTCTCCGGTATACCGATATATTGCGTACCGTCCGGGTTATACATGATAGCAATGCCATTCTGTAATATGAAGACCACCGCGATGCAACCAAAGATCAGATTCAGCAAAGTAAACAGGTTCGGTATATTTTTCATGTCCGAAAATTAGGATTTTATTTTTGATATCCATTTTTCATCAGCGCCTCGATCTCTTCTGTGGTCAAAGGGATCTTCTCCATCAGATCCTGGTTGCCGTCCCCGGTGATCCATACATCATTCTCGATACGGATGCCCATCTGTTCCTCTTCAATATAGATACCAGGTTCCACCGTCAGCACCATGCCCTCCAGAATGAGGCCCGTACGGGGCCCCGGATCATGTACATCGATACCCAGGTGATGCGATACCCCATGGTACATATACTTTCCAGAGGCAGGCGACTCCGGCGATTGGTTCTTCACATCGGCAGGAGTTAACAACCCTAACTTAACAAACACTTTATTCGCTTCTTCCCCTATCTCCTTCTGATAGTTTGCAAAAGAAAGACCGGGTTTTAACAGGCTTTTAGCATATTGATGCAAATGCAGACAGCCGTCATACACTTCCTTCTGGCGTCGGGTGAACCGGCCATTCACCGGCACCGTCCTGGTCAGGTCCGCACAATACCCCCCATATTCCGCCCCGAAGTCCATCAATACCAGCTCCCCATCCCGGCATTCCTGATTATTGGCGATATAATGCAGCGTCCTGGCCCTATCCCCGCTGGCGACAATGCTGCTATAGGCCGGACCGGGCGAACGCCGCGACAAGAAGCTGTGATAGATCTCTGCTTCAATCTCATACTCCATCACCCCGGGCCGGATAAAACCCAGCAACCGGGAAAAAGTAGCCTGTGTAATATCCATCGCCTCCTGCATCATCTCTATTTCCAGCGGCGTCTTGATCGCACGAAGCTCTTTCAGGATTTTGGCACTGCGATGATAGGAATGAAGGGGATAGCTGGCCTTCATTTCCTGGATAAAACGATAGTCGCCCGTTGACACCGGACCGCCCTTCCGGTCATTCTCATTCGAATTCAGATAGATATTATCCGCCAGGTGCACCCACTGCTGTAAAAGCCCGTCCACAGCATCCCGCCAGACAATGGTCCGGATACCCGACAGGTCCCTGGCTTCCTCCGCCCTTAGCCTTTTCCCATCCCATTTCTCCTTCATCTCATTCGGACGCACCAGGACCAGTACCTCCCGGTACCGGGCATCGGGATGGTCGGGAAAAAGGATCACCATGCTGTTCTCCTGGCTGATCCCCGATAACCAGAACAGGTCGCTGCTCTGCCGGAAGGTATAATAGGCATCCCCATTGGAGGGCATCTCATCGTTGCTGACAAAAATGGCGATCGATCCCGGCAGTAAGGCTGCGGTATAGCGCTGCCTGTTTCGGGTGAAAAGCTCCGGACGGTGGGGGAAAAACTTCATGAAGACAAATATTAAAATTGGGCAAATTTATTGAATGATTATCAATTCGGGGTATTAGCCGGATTCCTTCCAAACTAACAACTGTTAGTTAACCATATTTTAACCAACACACACTAATATTTGATTTCTTCTAATTTAGACGGGTTTTTTGCCTTTACTTTAGATAAAATTAATTTTTACTTTTACCGCCTAAACAAACGATTGCTGCCATGTCAGTGCCTACTATTACCATTCCGACAGACAAATTAGTACAATTGGGATTGAGGATAACCGGCTCCATCCACTATCAGCTCTCCCCGGAGGAATTGATCCGGGACAGCCTTCGGAGAGAGGAAGGAGTGTTGAGCGACACCGGGGCCCTGGTGATCCGTACCGGCGAATTCACAGGCCGCAGTCCCAAAGACCGGTTTATCGTAAAAGATGAGCATACGGCCGGCACCATCCACTGGAATGAATTCAATCAGCCGCTGGAAGAAAAATATTTCGATCTTATTTTTTCAAAGGTGACCGCCTATCTGAACAAACTGCCCGAACTGTGGATCCGGGACTGCTACGTATGCGCCGACCCGCGTCACCGGTTAAATATCCGCATCATCAACGAAATGGCGTCCATGAACCTCTTCGCCCATAACATGTTCTTACGCCCCACGGAAGAAGAACTGGACCATTTTCACCCGGACTGGCAGATCCTCTCTGCTCCGGGTTTAAGATTGGATCCTGTACAATGCGGCACCCGTCAGCACAATGCCGTCGTCCTCTCTTTCAGGCACAAAATGATTTTGCTCGCCGGAACCGGGTATACCGGGGAGATAAAAAAAGCTGTCTTCACCCTGCTGAACTACCTGCTTCCGTTGCAGAAAGGGGTATTGAGCATGCACTGCTCCGCCAACATGGGCCCAAAAGGGGACACGGCTATCTTCTTCGGACTTAGCGGGACCGGGAAGACCACCCTTAGCGCCGACCCCGGCAGAAAGCTCATCGGTGATGACGAGCATGGCTGGACCGCTGATAATATCTTCAACTTTGAAGGAGGTTGTTATGCAAAATGCATCAACCTGAAAGAAGAAAAAGAACCGGAGATCTTTCATGCCATCCGCCCCGGCGCCCTGGTGGAAAATATCAACTTCTACCCCGGTACGGATCAGATCAATTTTGAAGATGGATCCATTACGGAAAATACCAGGGTCTCCTACCCGTTGTCTTATATCAGCAATGCCCTCGAACCCTCCCGGGGACCTCTTCCAAAGAATATCTTCTTCCTCACCTGTGATGCGTATGGCGTATTACCTCCCCTGTCAAGCCTTACACCCGGACAGGCCATGTATCAGTTCATTTCCGGCTATACCGCTAAAGTTGCCGGCACCGAGACAGGCATCACCGAACCTAAGTCTACCTTCAGCGCCTGCTTTGGCGCCCCCTTTCTGCCCCTGCACCCCGGCCGGTATGCCGAACTCCTGGGGAAGAAAATGAAGGAAGAGGGGGTAAAGGTCTGGATGATCAACACTGGCTGGTCCGGTGGCCCCTACCTGAAAGGCAGCAGGATCGCCCTGTCCTATACCAGGGCGATGATCACGGCGGCACTGGAAGGAAAGCTGGATGAGGTGGAATATCAATTACATCCCGTATTTGGGATGTTGATGCCCAAATCCTGTCCTGGCGTGCCTTCCGCCCTCCTCGACCCGCGAACTACCTGGGCCAATGCAGCGGAATATGATGAAATGGCCCGCCAGCTGGCAGGTTGGTTTATCCGCAATTTTGAGAAGTATGCCGGGGACGTCTCCGAAGAGATTTTAGCTGCTTCTCCAAAAAAATAAAAAAAATTGTTAAAAAAAATTCGGAATTAAAAATAAAATACTGAACTTGGCGGATCAAATTCCATTAACAATCTGATCTACGATTGTTTGCCAAAACTAACTCCATCAACTTCCTTGGTGGGGTTTTTGTTTTTTAGGACCCCTGACC
>DATJJD010000123.1:0-101932 GCA_035492545.1 Puia sp. | reverse complement strand
GGACTTTAGCCTTTCGTTCCTCATCGATGTCCGTCAGGGAGGTAAATTATTCTCCCTTGACCAGTACTATGGTCAGATGTCGGGTATCCTGCCCTCTTCCGTGGGCAACAACGATCTGGGTAATCCCAAACGTCTTCCGGTTGCGCAGGGCGGTGGCGTCATCCTGCCCGGTGTGACGGCGGACGGGAAGACCAATACAACCCGGGTACAGATCGTCTCCTCCATCAGCACCGTGTTGCCGCAGTCGGCCTTTGCTTATGACGCCAGCTATGTCAAGCTGAGAGAAGTTTCCTTTACCTATCACCTGCCTTCAAAGATCCTGGGCAGCGCACAAAAATACCTGAAGGGGGTAGACTTCTCCTTACTGGGCCGTAACCTCTGGCTGATCCACAAGAACCTGCCGATGGCCGATCCGGAAGAGAACATCTCCGCCGGTAACCTTCAGGGCTACCAGAGTGGCGCTTATCCCACCGTCCGCACCATAGGCTTAAATGTGAAATTGAAATTCTAAAATCATCAACATGAAGAAGTTAATCCTTTTTATACTACCTGTACTGTTCCTTTCCGTCGCTTGTACCAAGGACATCTCCCGGTTCAACAACCAGACCAAGGCCCCGGCGGCCGTACCGGCAGGCCCGGTATTCACCTATGCTGTCAAGAATCTCTGCGACATTATGTCGGCTTGCGATGGCAACAACATATTCCGTCACATCGTCGAGCACTGGTCCCAGGCCGTTATCCAGGACGCGCCGCAGTATAATTTCAATATCACCAACACCTGCGACCTCTGGTGGAGCAAACTCTATGTCAACGTACTCTCCAACCTGCACGCCAGCGACAGCATCCTCGCCCAGGATAAACTGACCCTGCCTGCCGTCATCAAAAACGAAAGGGCCATCATCGACATCATGGAAGTGTATTCGTTCAACGTACTGGTCAACTCCTTCGGTAATGTCCCCTACTCCGAGGCGCTGAACTACAACAACCTCTTCCCCAAATACGATGACGCCAAGACCATCCAGGCAGACCTGCTGAAAAGACTGGCCGCTGATATCGCCAGCCTGGATCCCACCAACGGCAGCTTTTCCGCCACCGAGGACCTTTTCTACAACGGGAATGTCAAAAGCTGGATCGCCCTGGCCAACTCCTTACAGATAAAAATAGCTATGACCCTGGCCGATGTGGACAACGCGACCGCCAAGTCACTGGTGGAATCAGCCAATGCCAAGGCCTTCACCTCCAGCAGCACCGATGCAGTCTGGCAATACCTGGCCGTACCGAATAACAACCCCACCTACCAGGCGCTGGTCCTGGCCAACCGTACCGACTACATCGCTTGTAAGACGCTGATGGACTACCTGGTCAGCATGTCCGATCCCCGTCTGCCGGGTTTCTTCGGTACCAATAGCTCCGGTCAGTACGTCGGCGCCCCCATCGGTGTGCCGACACCCTATCCTTCCGTATCCAAGCCCAGCGCCCGGCTCAATCAGGCCACAACCCCCTATATCTTTATGGACTATATCGATATGGAATTCTACCGGGCCGAAGCCATCGAACGGGGATATAATATTCCCGGCACGGCCGAACAACATTATGACTCTGCTATCGCGATGTCTATCCGTTATTGGGGCGGCAGCCAGGCAGATGCCCTCACCTACCTCGCCCGTCCTGATGTCGCATATACCACGGCTACAGGCACCTGGCAGCAGAAGATCGGTTTTCAGAAATGGATCGCCCTTTACTGCCGTGGATTTGATGGCTGGACGGAACTCCGCCGCTTCGACTACCCGGCGATGGCCGTACCGCAGGGCGCGGTATCCGGCTTCCCCAACAGGATGACCTATCCTGCTACCACCTCCACCGAGCAGTCGCTCAACGGAGCCAACTATACCCAGGCCGCCGCCGCCATCGGAGGCGATAAAGTTGAGACTAAACTATATTGGGATATTCATTAATTTCATAGGCTCCGGCCGCTCTTGAACGCCGGAGCTTCTTTTTTACACGGTCGCTATTAACCGCATCGATTCTTAATTTATCGCTTATGCAAAAACGTAATTCTTTCGCTGTCTACAGGATCAACCGCAACTGGCCCTTTGCCCGAATCTGGTTTAACACCCGCAATAGCCGGGGCCCCCGTTACCTCTTTTTCCTTTTGCTGATCACTGCATCTGTCACCCTGTCCTCCGTCCGGGCGCAGCGACCAGCCTCGGACTGGCAGCCCAATTATCCCACACCAAAAGAAGGAGACTTCAAAGTAAAGAATTTTCAATTCGTAGATAAGGAAACCCTGCCCGAGCTTAGCCTGCACTATGCCACCCTGGGCACTCCGCACAAAGGCAAGGACGGCAAAACAGACAATGCCGTGCTGATCATGCACGGTACTACGGGATGGGTGGGCAATTTCCTCAACGCCGGCTTCGGAGGACATCTCTTTGGCCCCGGTCAGTTGCTGGACGCCACGAAATATTTCATCATCCTCACCGATAACATCGGTCACGGCAAGTCCAGCAAACCCAGCGACGGCCTGCACATGAAATTCCCCAAATATACCTATGATGATATGGTGAAAGCGGATTATACCCTCATCACCGAAGGCCTGGGGGTCAATCACCTCCGCTTGGTGATGGGCACCTCCATGGGCGCTATGCACACCTGGGTCTGGGGATATACCTATCCCGATTTTATGGACGCCCTGATGCCCCTGGCCAGTCTGCCTGTCGCCATCGCGGGCCGTAACCGCATCGTCCGCAAGATGGCCATCGAAGCCATCGAAGCCGATCCGCTCTGGAAAGGGGGAGAATATACCACCATCCCCGAAACAGGTATGCGCGGCGCTTACTCCTCCCTGTTCTGGATGACCAGCAGCCCCCTGCAGCTGCAGAAACGGGCTCCCACCCGCGAAGCCGCCGAAAAAATGCTGGACGCCGGTGTGGCTGGTTTCCTGAAAAGACAGGATCCCAACGATATGATCTATGCCTTCGATGCCTCCCGCGATTATGATCCATCACCCTATCTGTCGAAGATCAAGGCCCCCCTCTTCGCTGTCAATTCAGCCGATGATGAAGTCAATCCCCCGGAACTGGGCATTATGGAACAGGAAATCAAAAAAGTGGCTAAAGGCCGCTATATCCTGCTGCCCATCACCGACCAGACTTCGGGGCATGGGACCCATTCCAACCCGACCATCTGGGGGAATTATCTGAAAGAGTTATTGGATATCTCAGCTAAATAAATTGCCAGGAGCAGGATTTTGCCGGAGGTTCATCGCCAATTCTCCGCCCGGAGCTTTCGTTTCATCTAATTGATTGGGAATGGTTCGAATTCTGTCATCCCGACATTTTAAATTGATTTTCAACTATTTATAGGCTGTTCGGAGACAATTCGGACAGCTTTTTTGTTTTTAATGCCTTTATAGAAATATTTATTATGGCCGATTCAATTTCTACACAGGCAGAGTATCAAGCTCTCAAAACTTCTGAAACGCAATAACCTGATTGTTGATCGGTTTAACAGTTCTTAAATAAGCATAGATTGCCGCAAGATCGTTGGCCTTCATTCCAGCATACAAATACCATGGCATTGGCATCTGTGGATCGCCGGGGTTAAGTTTAGCCGCTTGCTTTTCTTTCCCTTCAAAGCTTTTAAATTGTTGGATGAATATATCTTTACTCCATGATCCAATACCGGTTAGCTTATCTGGTGTGATATTTGCAGAATGTACAACACCTCCCAGCTGTTTAAATTCCATTCCACCGCCAAATTCTGTCCCGGGGATTATTTCCCCATGATATCTTTTACTATGACAATCTACACAAGCTGCTGCATTAACAAGGTAGGCGCCATACTTGATGGTGTCATTTTCCGATGGTAGCTTACCCAAATTTGCCTTATGCGGCATGGTATTAATGATAAAATTGACCGGGAAGTCAACTTCTGACGCCGGTATGTCTTTTTTGATTGCTGGAATTGAACGCAAATAAGCAATAATGCTATACACGTCCTCTTTATCCATCTGCCCTATATGATCCCAAGGCATTAGTTGAAAAATGGCTTTCCCAAATTTGTTCTCCCCGGTAGTTAGCGCCCTGAATATTTCGCCATCTGTCCAACTGACTAATTTATCCGGGGTTATGTTCGACGCGTAAAACTTGCCGGGAAGGCCCATCTGCTGGTCAAACTTTTCACCCCCAGCCCCGAAGCCGCCCACCACCGGGCCTCCGTACAAACTCTCGTCCTTAGTGCTGTGGCAGTCCATACAAGCAGAAACGTGATTGGCTAAATAATCGCCGCGTTTTATTCGTTCTGCTGTGCGTTCTATTTTAATTTGAGGCGCTGTGCCTGTGTTTGGTAAAGCTACCTTTACATAAGTGCCGGCGGCAGCCACTACTACCAACAATCCGAATAGAATAAATCCAATTACTTTTACTGCTTTCATACTATGCTAGTTTTTTTACTAACCAAGTCCTTTGCATTCTCGCTAAGTATTGTTATTTCTTTTTGAATGAGACCATAACTGATTATTAATTTTCAGAAATAGTTGGGCTTTTCATATCGTACTTATCGGATTTAACTATATCAACAATGAATTTAGCCACACTTTGCCTGCTGATTTGTAAACTTGGTTTAGGGGAGTTATTAAAACTCACCTTTAAAGTTTTTGTCTTTTTGGACTCATTTAAGGCAACAGGCCGTACAGCAGTCCAGTTTAAGTTTGAACTTGCTAATAGTTTTTCCTCTGCTTCGTGTTCCGCATAGACAGGGCCGAGGTTGGTATGGTTAATTAACCATCTGAGCCAAAAAGGAATCTCCTTTTTGGTTTCCCCTACTCCCCAGGCAGAGACTGTAATTAAACGTTTTAGGTTTTGTTGATCCGCTTCGGCTATCACATTTTTTATGCTTTCAGATATGAAATTTTTGTCGGTTATTAATTTAGACCAGGGAGCATCTGAGGCTCTGACGATACCCAAAGCACTTATTACCAGATCACACCCCTGCATTGCGATCGCTAAATCTGTTTGACGGGCAGGTGTTCCCTGATATACTTTAATCGATTTTGAACTAAAGGATATTTTGTTTTTATCTCGCACCAAAACATTTAAGTCATAGCCTTGCTTCAGTGCCTCTTCAACGATAAGACGACCGGTTCTACCAGTGGCCCCTAAAATGAGTATTTTCATATTCCCTTTTTTTTTACGAAACTAATCCATTACTTTACAGTTGGCAAGTAATGGCACATTTGTCAAGTATTGACATTAAAGACACTAATACTCATTATCAGCATGTTAACAAAAAAAATAGTTGAAAAAAAAGTGGAGCCGGATTGCGATTGTTCCATAATAGGATCAATCAGTATCATTAGCGGCAAGTGGAAGCCCGTTATTATCTGGATGTTATTATCTGGCCCCAAGCGATTTGGTGAGCTTCATAAAACAATTCAAGATATAGCACTAAAAGTATTATCCAGAAATTTAAAGGAACTGGAGGCTGACGGGATTATCAATCGGAAGGTATATGCCGAAGTCCCGCCAAAGGTGGAGTATACACTCACTGAAAAGGGGATGTCGCTCAACGATGTGATGCAGCTATTAGCAGAGTGGGGCAAAAAGAATACAGTGGCTTCATCTCAAGGGTAAAATTCGCGGCCTTTTACTCCTCCGGAACGGAATAAAACTTAAATTCCTAATTCAATTCCTTGATCCGCATGGTATTCCATTCGCCCATTTTCAAGATACCCTCATCCTCCCACTTAGGTAGGATCAGCCATCCCCGGCCGTACGATTCATAAATGCCACCTGTATGTTTTTGCGGCGGTGCTATTTCCACTTGCCAACCGCTGATCTTCGTCCCTTCAATGCCCGAACGAATGAATACGCCGCTATTTCCATCAGCTTCCTGCTTGAAAGTCAGTTCCAGGATAAAATTGTCATAAGACTTTTCCGTAGACAGATGAGCACCACGCTAGTGCCGGGCGTTAGTTGAAAAGAACATGCCGTCTACCTGAAGGAGCTGTCCGGTCGTCGGGGAGGTAAAGACCGGCCCCAGATCGAACATCATATATCCTTTGTCGGTAAGGTGACGAAGCATATCGGGGAACAACATTTCGCCGCTGTAGAGGGGTACGAGGGACATTTCCACCTGGATGCCCTTGATCTTCGGCAGGCTTTTTTCCGCGCCGTCAAGTACGGTCTTTTCATATCCCTGCGTGTCGATCTTCAGGAATACGTTGTCTCCGGATTCTACATATTGATCGAAGATGCTATCCAGCTTCCTGATCGGTACTTTTTCTTTGGAGACGTAACGCGCTTCCGGGGCGTTTTCAAGGTGGGCTGGCAACATGTCCGCGATGGAACTGCTAAGACTCTTGTTAGCGGAAACGTTTATCTCGATCTCGCCGTCCGTATTGCCGATGGCCGACTTTACAACGCTCCAATTCGCGTGCTTTTTACTGCGGGCTTCAAGCTCCTGAAAGGCGGCGGAGACGGGTTCGAAGGAGATGAGCTTACCTTTGTAGCCGAGGGTCATCAGGGATCGGCCGTATCCACCGACATTGCCGCCAACGTCCAGTATTTTGTTGATCTTAAAATTCTCGAGGATCCGGAGATGACGCAGCGATTCAGGATCAGGGTAAGAAACGATCTGATTACCGGTTCGTCTCAAAAACTTGTTGCCTAATTCAGTGATAGTCATGGCTGGTAATTATGTCAGGCAATATACCAATTAATATACCAAATAATTTCGAATGATGATGACATGTTTATAAAACATATGTCCCCACCGCTCCCCCATTCAACATCCCTTTCACCATCTTCCCCTTATACTCGATGGAAAAATTCTGCGACCCGTCCCCATCATTCAACACGATCAACACCATCTTGCCAGCCGGCGTCCGGAACGCCACATTGGGAAGGTTAGAGACTAAATTCGAGCCGATCCGGACCGACCCCGGCCGCACAAACTTCGCCGCATGGGCGATGATATAATAAGCCGGATTCCGGGTCACCTTATCCCCATCGAGGGTCAGCGCCCCCAGGCACCGGTCGCAACCTCCCCGATCCGTATGCGGTTTATAAAAAGGATCCGAAGCCAGGTTCCACTCCACCACATTCCTGGACCAGTTACGCGTAGCCCCGATGATCAGGTCCCGGACATGATCCGGTATATCTTTTTTGAAATCCCCGGGCGCACCCACCCACTGTTCCGTGAAATATAGGTTCTTCTTCGGATAGGCGTCATGCACCTTGGACAGCGCCTCTATCTTTCCTCCGTATAAATGAAAAGCCGAGCCATCCACATATTGCCGGGCATCCGCATCATCCAGGATGGAGATGGGATATTCCGGTTTGTCGGCATTATGATCGTAGATGATGATCTTCGTTGTCAGCCCCGCCTTCCGGAAAGCCGGCCCCAGCGCAGTTTTTACAAACGCCCCCTCCTCCGTCGCCGGCATCAGCATGCTGGGCTCATTGCCGGGATGTAAAGGCTCATTCTGAACTGTGATAGCGTCGATCCGGATCCCGGCTTGTTGCATAGCCTTAATATAGCGGACAAAATAGCGGGCATAGACCTCATAATATTCCGGCTTCAGGCTCCCACCCCGGCTGTCCTCATTTGTCTTCATCCACTTGGGTGGCGACCAGGGTGAACCCAATATCTTAATGCCTGGATTGATCTTTAGGATCTCTTTTAGTATAGGGATCACCTCCATCTTGTCGGGCCCCAGGTCAAAATGGGCCAGACTCGTATCCGTTTGCCCCGCGGGCATATCATCATAGGAAAAGACATGGTCGTTCAGATCGGAAGCTCCGATGCTCACCCGCAGATAACTGCCGCCGATCTCGCTGCCGGCTACGCCAAACAACTCTTTTAACAAAGCTGCCCGGGCAGGGGTGCTCATTTTCAGCAGGGCCTGGGCGCTGCCCCCCGTAAGGGCCCAACCCCAACCCACCATGGACTGGAAAGAATGAGTGGCATCGACCTTGATAACCGGATCTTGTATGCCAACAGCGCCGGCCGAAACTAATCGTAACGACGGCTGTTTCATAAAAAGAATATCTTTGGACGGGTCCGTCAGCCATACATCAACAGACTGAGCAACGGCTGCCCGAACTACAAAAAGGGCGGCCACTAACAAGAAAATACGAACAGGTTTCATCATTTTACAATTAGGGTGCTGATAGAATGAGGCTGGCTTTCCGCAATGGCTGCCTTGCCTTTTATAATTAAATGATAGGAAAGAGCGGTCTCCGTGGTATTCATAACCACCAGGACAATACTCCCATCCTTATTGAGAAAGGCCGTACTTTGCAACTGAGGCCGGTTCGTGCTGGCGGCTATCCGTCTGGCGCCGGGATGAATGAATTTGGAAAAATGCCCGATATAATAATAGGCATTCGTATAGATCAGTTTCCCCGTCCGGGTGTCCCCATGTACAGGAGCAAAACAAAAATTACCTACATGATTAGGCCCCCCATTCTCATCCAGCAGAATATTCCAATCCGTCCAACCGGCACAGCCATTGTTGAAATCATTGATCATCGAATAACCATATCGTTCACCCAGCGACCAATTCCCCAGGCTGTCAAAATCGAACTTCTCCTTACAGCCCTCGGTGAAAATCAAGTTCTTGCCGGGAAAGGCCTGGAAGGTCAGCTTCAGATTGTCAAACTGCATGGGACTGCCCGTCCAGGTCTCATACCAGTGAAAACCGATCCCCCAGATGTATTTGGCCGCACCTGCATCTTTCAAAAGAATACTGGCACGCTGATAAAGCAGGTCCCTGTTATGATCCCAGGCGATCAGCTTTTTATCACCCATTCCCGAACGCTGTAAGGTCGGTCCCAGGAAATTCTTGATAAAATCCCGCTCGTCCTCCGCAGTATAAATACAAGACTCCCATTTCTGTTTGGCCATCGGCTCATTTTGTACCGTAAGCCCCCAAACCGGGATACCCTTCGCCTCATAGGTCTTGATAAACTTTACATAAAAATTCGCCCAGCTCTGGTCAAAGGCCGGCAATAGTTTGCCGCCCCCGGTTACGCTGTTATTATCTTTCATCCAGGAAGGAGGACTCCAGGGGCTGACAAAAAGAGGCAATTTTCCGCCGGCTGCGGCAATGGCCTGTTTGATCAGCGGGATCCGGTATTGCTCGTCATGGGCGACACTAAAAGTCTTCAGCAGACTGTCATTCTCCCCGACATAAGAATAACTCCCGCTGGAAAAATCACAGCTTTGAATATTCGTTCTGGCCAGGTTATAACCGATGCCCTTGATAGGATCATAATAAGCTGTCAGCAGCTCCTGCTGTTGCGGCTTGGGTAACTTGGCAAAGGTCTCCGCCGAGGCATCCGTCAGCGCTCCCCCGATTCCTATAAAGGATTGAAAGGAGACCGAGGCATCCACGAGGACAAACGGCTCCGTCTCCATCGGCTGCCCGTAATTTGAAAAGGATAATTTCCCCGTCTCGGAGAGACGCAGCTCCGTCTTATCCGCCGTCGTATAGACGGTCACGGTCTTGCTTTGTGCGAAAGAAAGGGTGCACCAGAAGGCAGCCGGCAAAATGGCAAACAGTCTTTTATTCATAGTCTCTTTAGATAGTTTAGCGGCTCCAATGTTAGGAACTTTTTGCCAAACGGCAAGGGTTGCCACTACGCCAACACTACGTCACTCCCCTACCCATCTCTCAAAAAATTCATACGTCCTCAGCATCTGATCGATCCGCTGCCGGTTGTCCCCGCTGCGGGTAAGCTCATGGGTGGCCCCGGGATGCCGGACATATTCTACTGGACGGCCCAGTACCTTCAGGCTTCGGTACAACATCTCGCCCTGGACAAAACCCGTCCGGCGATCGTTCTCTCCGTGGAAAATAATGAGCGGCGTAGTGATATTCTCCACATAGGTGATCGGGGACTCCCGCTGAAGGATGGCTTTTACCTTCGGCTCCCAGGGATACCCTCCGAAATAGTTCGGCACCAGGCGCCAGGCATTGCCCTCCCCGAAAAACGTTGCTAAGTCATAGACCCCCCGCTGGGCACAGGCGGCTTTGAAACGATGATCATGCCCTACGATCCAGGCCACCAGGTAACCGGCATAAGAGCCTCCGCTCACCACCAATTTCGACGTATCGGCCCATCCCTCCCCTACAGCCTTGTCCAGGGCCGTCAGCACATCCCCGGTGGGCCCGGTCCCCCAGTCCTCCACGTTACCCCGCAGGAAATCCAGTCCATAACCACCCGATCCGCGGGGATTACAGTAGACTACCCCAAAACCCTTGCTGCAGAAATACTGGAACTCATGCCACATGCTGCTTTCCCCAGGCCCCCACATCGCGGAAGGTCCTCCATGGATGTCCAGCAGCAAAGGATATTTCCTGCCCGGTGAATAGTTCGCCGGTTTCATCACCCAATACTCGACGGTCATCCCTTTATCATTACGGAATTCGTGTTTCTCCGGCTGCACCAGTTGCCGGTTTTGTATCCAGTCATAATTGAAGGAGCTGATCCTTTTCGGGTTCTGCAGAGCCGCATCGGCCACATATAATTCAAAGGGATCATTCACCTCAGTCCGTACAAAAACTAACTTGCCTCCCTGCAGATCATAGCTACCCGTTCCGCTGTTGTAGTCGGAAAGCTGCTCCACCTTGCCCGAGGTAAGGGCTACCCGGTATAACGGAGCGCCCCCATTGGACTGGGCGGCGAAATAAAGAAATTTCTCATCGGCACTCCAGGTATAATTCCCCTTGGAACGGTCAAATGGCAGTTCAATGATCTTGCCTCCACTCAGCGGCAAAACCGCCACCTGCGGCACCGTGACAAAAGACGTGGTACTGTATTGAAAAGCCAACAGTTTCCCCGAAGGGGAGACGCTGGGATTACTATACACCTTTCCCTTTTCTCCCAGCAACAGCTTTATATTCCCTCCATCCTTATCAGCCAGGTAGATGGCGCTCTCCAGGGCCCGGTCCGGGTGCTGCGTGGAATCCATATTGCCCGTAATCAGCAACCGGCCATCAGGCAGGAAGTCAACCCGGCTATACCGGTAGAACCCATGGGTCACAGCCTTCGGCTGTGCGCCTGTCTGCAGGCTTTGCACAAAGAAATTATTTAAAGACATCTCCGCATTCACATTCGTTTCATCCTGGAAATTCAGCTTGTTCACCACCTTTGCCTTTTTATCTGTCACATCCCCCTCCAGGTAGGCCCGGATCTCTTCCATATTACCATCCGGATCAGCCCTGGCAATGGACAATTGCAGCGACTCGTTCTTGGCGAACCCTGTCTGTTCAAAGGGCCAGGCCGGCACCCGGTGGCCGGGATTTAGCAGCGAGTCTTTCAACAGGCTTTTTAAGGGAATGTTGGAAGAGAAAAGGATCTCCTTCCCGTCAGGCGACCATTGAGGACTACCCGCCCCATATTTATAATGGGTGAATTGCTGAGGTTCTCCCCCCTCGAGGGACAGGACAAACACCTGTGGTTTCCCCTCCACGGCGCGGACAAAGGCGATCTGCCGGCCATCAGGGCTCCAGGCCGGCTGTGACGAGCCCTCTTTCACCGTCAGTTCCCTGGGTGCAAGGCTTCCATCGGACGGCACCAGGTAAATATGATTGACGTATTTATAATCCAGCTTCGACTCAGGATCGGGCTCGATCACCGTGACGGTAAAAGCCGCCTTACTACCGTCCTTGCTTAGGGTCACATCACTGATGGATTTTATTTTCAACAGGTCGGTTACCTTCACGGCCTCTTTTTTCTGCGCGAACGATCTGCCCGCCGGCAGCAGCAGGCCCCCAAAGATCAGCGCCTGCATCAAACATAAATAAGTATTTTTTCTCATGCATTTAATTTGTAAATGGAATGTACCAAATCATTCTTAGCGTATAAAATATTTATGCAGCAGGTGCATACTGGCATAGATAGAGTCCTTGTCGTAGAGACCGCTGATCGTCAGCGTATCCTTATTCCGGATATAGTGGGCCTTTACCTCCGACAGGGTATCAGGATAGGTCTGCTTCATCGTCAGCAGGTGTTTGGCTGTATCCACCGTATAACTAAAATAGCCCTTCCCCACTTCCCAGGACTTGATGGAGGCGTTGTTATAATCTTCAAAAAGCATCTTCTTCCAACCGCTGCTGCCCGTATTGAGCTGTATGTTCAGCGAATCCCGGGAGGCATGGAGGGTGTCTACGGCCCAGACCCCGTAAAGGGCCGAATGCTGGCCGATCCCGTATTCCCTTACTTCCGTGGTGATGGTGCGCAACTGATAAAAGACACCCACCAGCAACAGGGTCGTACAGCAGCTAAAAAAGATCCTCCGGGCCCGGCGGCTACGAAAAATTTCGGGATAGCCCCTTTTCTCCGCCGTCCGGTTGAGCAACAGGAAATTGATCAGCCGGGGGGCGTCGTCAACCAAAAGATAAAGGGACATGACAAGATAAGTCACGGAAAAGAATTTGACACAGACATCGAAGGCAAAATTGACGAATACGATATTGGCCATGATCGTCACCATGAGGATGGCTCCCAGGGTGGCCGTCCGGCGAAAGACCAACAAGATGGCGGCGACAATCTGGCTGCAGCCTATAAAAAATTCATACTTAAAGGAGTATCCGAAAAACGTCCAGGCCAGGGTCATGGGGTGCATATCCGCGGCACGGGTATCCAGGCTGGAAAGATTGGGCGAGAATTGCATGTCGATCACCTTGGCGACGCCATATTGCAGGATTATATACGCCAGGAAATAACGGGTGAGGATCTGCAGGACATATTTCAGCCGGCTGTAATCTCTTCTTTGGCCATCGATGAGACTCCAGACCACTGCCAGGACAAAGGCAGAGCCGGCGACAATGGGGAAGAATTTAAAATCCCGGGGCTGATCTCCGCAGCCACTACCATCCGTTTTTATGATATAGACCATGACGGCCGGGAAAAGAAGGGCTACAAATTTAAAGGCCAGGTCCTTCATACGGCTGGCCGGGCTCGGTGAAATAACAGGGGTCATAGCAGCTGGTTGATAAAGATTGGGTATTTTTGGGGGGTGAACACCACCCCTCTAAAGATAGGAAATATAGTATTGCCCGAATTCCCCCTCCTCCTGGCACCCATGGAAGATGTCAGCGATCCCCCCTTCCGGACCGTATGTAAAGAAAACGGCGCCGACCTCCTCTATACCGAGTTCATCTCCATCGAAAGCCTGGTCAAAGGCGCCATAAAAAGCCGCAAAAAACTGGATATCTTCCAGGACGAGCGACCCGTGGGCATCCAGGTATTCGGGGGCGATGAAGACAGTATGGCCCTGGCCGCCCGTATCGTCGAGGCCGCCAACCCCGACCTGCTCGACATCAACTTTGGCTGCCCGGTGAAAGGCATCGTGGGCCGGGGCGCGGGCGCGGGGGTATTAAAAGACATCGACCGGATGGTGAGACTGACCAAGGCAGCCGTGGAGGCTACCAAATTACCGGTGACCGTAAAAACAAGACTGGGCTGGGATGATCAGACCAAAAATATTGAAGAAGTGGCCCTGCGCCTCCAGGATACAGGCATCAAGGCGCTGGCCATCCATGGACGGACCCGCTGCCAGCTTTATAAAGGAGAGGCGGACTGGACACTGATCGGGAAGGTGAAGAATAACCCCCGGATCCATATTCCCATCTTCGGTAACGGAGATATCAACAGCCCGGAGAAGGCGTTGGAATATAAGAACCGTTATGGCGTGGACGGCATCATGGTAGGCCGGGCCGCCATCGGTTATCCCTGGATCTTCCGGGAGATCCGGCATTATTACACAACCGGACAGCGACTCGCCCCACCAACCATCCAGGAACGGGTGGCTGTCTGCAAACGGCACCTGGAAAAATCAGTGGAATGGAAAGGCCCCCTGATGGGCATCAACGAGATGCGGGGCCGTTATGCGGGTTATCTGAAAGGCTTGCCCGGTATCAAAGACTTCCAGAAACAACTGGTCCAGCTCAGGACCCGGGAAGAAGTGGAGGAAGTGCTGGATGCCGTACAGACCCGGTATGAAGGCTTTGAAATGCCCACCGGCCCTATCGAACTGGTAAACTACCACGAGAACTGCACGGTTTAAACAACCCACAAACAGGCGCATAAAAAAAGATCCACCTTGCAGTGGATCTTTTGTCGTTTCGATCATCCGTTCACGTGGCCAGGGCTCCGGTCTACCTCGTACCTGCAATAAACACATACGATAGGCACATCACAAGAGCCAAAAACGCGATCGCTAACAATATGGTACCAGCTGTGTGTTTTGATTCCGTCATTACCTCGGTTTTCATACGGTTGAATTTTAAATGTTTAAAATCAATACATCATCTTTAAATCTAATATAAGCAAAAAAGACGGGACTTACAAGCCTGAAAATCACGCCTTCAGGCTAAAGTCCCGTCTTTCAACATATTATAAAAAAACGATTAATGCTTTCCACTCATATAAAACACCAGTTTTCCCCCATTCATAATCTCCGAATGAGTGATGGTCCGGCGGGTCAACGGCTGCCCATTTAACAGCACTTTCCGGACATAGACATTCTTATCGCTTTGGTCCTGCGTTTCAATCACAAAGTCTTTGCCGTTCTCCAGGTGGAGGACGGCATTTTTTATAGCAGGGCTCCCGAGGGAATATTCATCCGACCCCGGAGCCACCGGGTAAAAACCCAGCGTGCTGAAGATCAGCCAGGCGCTCATCTGCCCGCAGTCATCATTGCCTCCCAGACCATCCGGAGCCGGACGGTATTGTTTCTGCAGGATCATCCGAACCCTTTCCTGCGTCTTCCACGGCTGGTCGGTCCAGTTATACAGATAAGCCACATGATGTGAAGGTTCATTGCCATGTACATAATTGCCGATGATACCATCCCGGGTGATGTCTTCCGTCTCAGCAAAGAACTTGTCCGGCAGCTCCATGGTGAAGAGTGAATCCAGATGCTGGACAAATCGTTTCTTACCACCCATCAAGGCGATCAGGCCCTCGGGATCATGCGGCACGTATAAGCTGTAATTCCAGGCATTGCCCTCGATAAAACCCTGATCGTTCGTGCTCAGCACATCGAATTTTTGCCGGAAACTGCCATCGCTGAGCCGGGGACGCATATACCCGATGGACGGATCGAACACGTTGCGGTAATTTTGCGAGCGTTTCATATAGGTATCGTATACATCCATTCTTCCCAGTTTTTTGGCCGCCTGGGCGATGCTCCAATCATCATAGGCATATTCCAGGGTCGTGGATACAGACACGCCATCTGACTCCGAAGGGATATAACCCTTGTCCAGGTAGGCGCCCACCCCTTCAAAGCTTCGGCGGGAGGAAGTAGCGATACAGGCATCCAGGGCCTTCCCGGCGTCAAAAGGGGTATTCCCCTTGACAATGGCATCGGCAAGGACCGAGACGCTATGATAGCCCGACATACACCAGTTCTCCTGGGCGGAATTCGACCAGATGGGCAACATATGTTCCGGGCTCTGCTCATAATGGGCCAGCATCGATTGGATCATATCGGCATTCCGGCGAGGCTGCAGGACATTGAACAAGGGATGAAGCGCCCGGTGCGTATCCCACAACGAAAAAGTCGTATAGTTCGTAAAACCATCCGCCTTGTGAATCCCCTGGTCCAGCCCCCGGTAAGAGCCATCCACATCCATATAGACCGTGGGATTGATAAAGGCATGGTAAAGAGAGGTATAAAAATTCTCCATTTCCTCCTTGCCCGCTTCCACCACCACCTTGCCCAGCTCTTCGTTCCAAAGGGCCTGTCCGTCTTGTTTCACCTTCTCGAAATCCCAGCCCGGAGCCTCCGTCCGCAGATTCAGCAAAGCCCCCTCCGTGCTGACAGCCGACAGGGCCATTTTCAATTTGATCTTCTCTCCTTCCTGGGTGCGGAAATCAAAATGCATCCGGATCTGTTTGCCGGCGATCTCCGGGAAATTGCGGGCCTGGTCGAATTTCCCCCAGAACCCACGGTATACCTCTCTTTTGGAAGTATTCTTATTGCCATACTGGTAGAATGGCTTGGAAAAACTCAGGGCGAAATACAGGGTGCGGGTCCGGCCCCATCCACTGGTCTGGCGATACCCGGTCACCAACGTATCATTCTCCACCCGGACAAAAGTCCAGATATTCTTGTCCTCATAATTGTAAATGCCGCTCACCAGGTCCAGGATAATATGCGCCTGATCGGTCGCCGGAAACGTATACTGATGAAAACCAACACGGGTCGTAGCCGTCAACTCCGCCGTAATATTATAGTCTTCCAATTTCACCTTGTAATAACCCGCCTCTGCTACCTCGGTAGCATGCGAAAAGGCCGACCGGAACCCACTCCTCGGTTTATCCGCCGTGCCGGGATTCATTTTCAGCTCCCCCGTAGAAGGCATTACCAGGAAATCCCCCAGATCGGAGTGTCCTGTCCCGCTGAAATGGGTATGACTAAACCCTACGATGGTCTTATCGTCGTATTGATAGCCGGCACAGTATTTATAAACATCCGGATTATATTTTCCATTTTGCTCATAAGGAATGGTGTCGGTATCCGGACTGAGCTGCACCATACCAAACGGTACGGTAGCGCCCGGATAGGTATGGCCCATCCGCTGTGTTCCGATAATAGGCCGGACATATTGTACATAATTTTCAGCAGGGCCGGTTTGCGCCCGGAGATAAAGGTGACCAAAGACAAATGCGGTTAATAAGGTCGCTGAGAGCAATGAACGCTTTTCTTTCATCCTGTTTTAATTAAAGTTGTTCAAATATGCGGGCTATTCCTGGTTCAAATTGTTAACAGAAATTGAAGGGTTTCCCCTGGTTTTTCATTGGCCTTAGGTTATTTCTTATTCCATTGATAATCAAGCAATTTAATAAAATAACCTCCGACGACGCTCCGGGCCTGGAACCCCACCTTGCTGCCATCCTTCGTCTCATGCCAGTCACTGAGAGGCACCCGCGTCGGGGTAGAGGTAATATATTTATAGACAGGCTCCATCAGGGCTTCAAAGTCCTCTTCTTTATCTGCCAGCGTGGATGTCCATAGGATCCAATCTGACTTGGTATACGTCTTGCGACTATCCAACGGCAGCCCATACTCATTTTGATGGGTGATATAATAAGCGACCTCCTTCTCATACACCATTTTCGGAAATAAGTGCAGGTTCAGCAATTTGTCCCATACGAGATTGTACTTCTGACTCCAGCTATTCTTATCGTCAAAGGTGAGGGAATAATGATCGCCCGCATCCGCCAGCTTCATCCATCGACCCGCCAGCTCCCGGGCAAGATCCATGTATTTCCTTGCCAGGGCCGTCTTTCCTAACTTCTCCGCCAGCTGCCCATAACAGCCCAACGCGACGATGGCCTTGACAGATAAATTGGCATTCCTGGCCAGATGTCCCGCAAAATCGTCCGTGCATAACTGGTTCACCGGATCAAACCCATTCACCTCCAGGTATTTTGCCCAGGTGCTCAGCGTTGCCCAATGTTTTCGTGCATAATCAGCACCCGTTTTGCCCGAAGAACCGGCATTTGGCTTTTGCCGGCCAATTTCCTCCGCCCGTACGATGGCCGCCGTCAGGATAATCATATTGCCGCATTCCTCCACCGGCATATCCTCTCCATAGGCCTGCCCATTAGCCAGGGGATAGATCCCCAGGTCATGCGCGGCAAAAGGTTTCTTCCACCCGCCGCTCTCACTATAATAAAAGATACCGTTCAACATGCCTTTCAGCAACCCGGGATTATAAGCCAGGTATAATGGCGCGGAAGGATAAGTGACATCAACCGTATTGATACAGCCGCCGCTGAAATTTTCCTTGGAAAGAAAAAGCAACTCGCCCCCGGGCCCCTTCACCAGGGCATGGGCAGCTATGCTTTGACGATAGGCTGACACACACAGCGAGGCATAATGCTCCCCCCCAGCCGCCAGCGCCGTTGCATAAAGGGTCTTATTAAAAGTATCACAACGGGCCAGGGTCTTTTTAACGCCCTTATACGCCTGATCCAGCAGGGCAAGGGGCGAAGCCCCCTTCTCCTCTCTCCACCAGGGCCGCAGGTTTTTGTGAAAGAACTGTACGGCATATAATTCATCATAAGCCAGCAGCAATAACTTCTCAAGGGGCTCCTGCCCCACTGCCTGAAGGGGATACGTAGTATTCAGGAAATAGCCCCGTCCGGTAACACTATCCGGGCCGCTGGTTCCCGATCTCGCTCCCGCCCCGGTCGAAGGGACTGCCGATGCAGCTACCGCTCCCCCTTGTTCCAGGGTGTCCTTCCCGGCGCCAAATGCCTCCACAGCCTCCTGCCGGCTGGAAATGCTTTGTACCGCACCCTCGGCAATCGGCGCCGCGACATAACAATACCCCCAGTCAATCCGGAGATCGTCCCCTTTTTTCTGCAACACCGGCTGTTGTTTGGTCCCCGCTTCCAGGATGGTCAGGGCGCCGGTTCCCCTCTTGCGAACCCCCAACTCCTGCAAAGAATCGTTCGCCGCCACCACACCGGCCACTCCAAAATACAATTGTACGGGGTGAGTGCCACCATCATTACTTTGGACCTTAAAAGATATATAGGATACGGGATGGGACAATAAGGAAAGATCATCTAATAATAAAGGGGAGGTAAACGTCAGGGATAGATCTACTCCGCCACAGACAAACTGATAACGGGTTTGTGTCGCATTTACACTTACCCATGACTGCTCCGCCAGGCTGGTCTCCGCAAGATCAGCCCCTCTTCCCTCGCCCAAAAACCGGTACACTTTTCCATCGACCTTTATCAACCCCAACAGGGGATTATTTGCCCCGCTCCAATGCCGGGTATCCGAATAATTCCCCTCTTCACCGAATGACCAGATGCTAAAATAGGGGTCAAACGTGATCAATGGATAGGCAGGCAGCTGTCTCACTTGCCCAAAAGATGGTTCTCCCATCAAGAAGATCAGAATAATTCGTATTAAATATTTTTTCATTTTGGCAGCGGATTTTCCACAGAAATAATTCATGGCATGGAATTGGTAAAGTGAAAGTCGGCAAAAATAATGAGAGGAATAAGATATAAAAAATCACAATTCATCTTGTTAGTAGTTGAATAGTACTAAAATTTTTGAGAAATTCAATTTTTTGACTATTTTAGTGCAGCTAATAATCCCCTATTACCATCTACTTCTGGGTTGAATTCATTTCAATACCCTCTTAAAAGTCCCGTAGGATTTTCCATCTATCTTGCCATGTGCTTGCCGTCTGTTCCTTTATTTTACTTGCCATTTGAAAAAGGCACAATACCGTGTCGTATTTTATTAAAGAAACCTGTAATATGAGATCTATAGGAAAAAGGGCTTTTCTATGTTTTTTGGCTTTTTTATGTCTTTCCATGACATCTTGCATCAACACGAAGAAAGTTGTCTATTTTAATAATATACAGGATACTACCTTACCAAATCCCGGCGGAAACTTTGAATCGGTCATACAAAAAAGTGATCTTCTTAATATTACCGTCAGCAGCCTGAACCCGGAGGCCTCCCTGATCTTTAATACTCCCAACCAGGGAAATGCTGTCGCCCCGCTCACCACCGGGACCACCGGCATCACCGGCGGCGCCGCTCCCACCGTCATGGGTTACCTGGTAAGCGATGAAGGCTCGATCAAATTTCCCGTACTGGGCACCATAAAAGCCGCCGGCCTGACGAAAAAACAACTGGAAGCGGCCATCTCCACCGAACTCACCGACAAGAAATTACTCGTCGACCCCATCGTCAACGTTCGTTTCCTCAACTTCCGCGTAACTGTACTGGGCGAAGTCGCCCGCCCCACTACGCTCAACGTCGCCAATGAGAAGATATCCGTTTTGGAAGCACTGGGCCTGGCCGGTGACCTTACCATTTATGGCAAAAGAGAGAACGTCCTGCTGATCCGCGAAGAAGATAATAAAAAGATCATCCGGCGACTGGACCTCAACTCGGACAAAATACTGACCTCTCCCTACTATTATTTGAAAACCAATGATGTCGTTTATGTAGAACCGAATACTTCCAAAATCGCCAGCACCAGCCGCACCCAACAATTGCTTCCCATCATTCTGAGTGGTTTATCTTTTGTAGCGATTATAGTCACGTATACCATCAAACATTAAAAATTACACTATGCAAGTAACCCATAAAAAAGGTATCGAGGACAACGGGGGCAATATGTTTAGTGAATTGCTCTACCGGTACCTGCCGTACTGGCCACTATTTTTGGTACTATTCATCGTTTTTGGATTCGGCGCCTGGTTTTACTTACGATATGCATCGCCCGTCTATGAGACCTCCGCGACCATCCTGGTGAAAGATGAAAAAAAAGGAGTGGATGATAGCAACCTGATGGAACAGCTGGATCTCTTTGGCTCCAAAAAACTGGTGGAGAACGAGATCGAAATCATCAAATCCAGGATGCTCATGCATGAAGTAGTGGAGAACCTCTCCCTCTACGCACCCATCACCTACAAAGGAAGGATAAAATCCAAATCAGCCTACGTCTTTTCCCCCGTCACTATCCAGGTTAGGAACCCGGATAAACTGATCCCCGAAAAGAAAGTCTTCTTCACCTACGACAGCCTGAAAAAAGAAGTCACCGTCAACGGCCAGCAACATCCGCTCAACCAATGGTTCTCCGATAGTGTAAACGACATCCGCTTCATCCCCAACCCGAACTACGAAGCTCCTAAAGAGGACAAACCCTTGTTCTATTCCATGGTCTTTGTCAAAAAGGTTACCGACGAACTGCTGGACGCCTTAAAGGTCTCTCAGGCTACCAAACTTTCCGCCGTCATTGACCTGAAGTTGAGAGACCCGGTCCCTCAACGGTCGGAAGACATTCTCAATAACCTTATCAACGTATATAATAAAGCCGCTGTCAACGATAAAAATGCCCTGGCCTCCAATACGCTCAAATTCATCAACGAGCGTCTGGGCCTGGTGGTCTCTGAATTGGATTCAGTAGAATTGGGCATCCAGAAGTATAAAACCCGCCAGGGTATCGTAGACATCAGCGCCCAGGGGCAACTTTACCTGGATAATGTAGGCGCTAACGATCAAAAACTCAGCGAGATCAACGTCCAGCTGGCCGTCATGGACCAGGTGGAAAATTATGTATCCTCCCAAAGCGATAAGCCCGGTATCGTACCCTCCACCTTCGGAGTCGCCGATCCTCAGCTTACCCAATCCCTGGGCAAGCTCTATGACCTGGAAGTGCAGTACGAAGGTTTGAGAAAGACAACCGCAGAGAACAACCCCATCGCGATCTCCCTTCGCAACGAGATCGATAAGATGAAACCCTCCATCCTGGAGAATATCCGCAGCCTGCGGCGTAACCTGGAAGCGGGAAAGGGCAACCTCTCCGGCACCAGTAACCGCTACGCCTCTATCCTGCAACGGCTCCCGCAGAAAGAAAGGGGCCTGGTGGAGATTAGCCGGCAACAGTCTATCAAGAACGGCATCTATAGCTTCCTCTTACAAAAAAGAGAAGAGACGGCCCTTTCTTATAATTCCGCCGTGGCTGACACGCGTATTGTCGACCACGCTGAGTCCGGCGTAAACCCGGTCAGTCCCAAACATACCCTCATTTACCTGGTGGCTATTATCGCTGCCCTGGGTGCGGGAGCTGGTTTGGTGGCCATCCGGGAAGTGTTCAATCAGAATATCGTCTTCCGCTCGGAGATCGAACAATACACCGCCGTTCCCGTCATCGGAGAGATCATGCAGGAGGCATCCAAAGAAAGCCCCTTTGTTATAGAAGAAGGCAGAAGGACCTTTATCGCCGAACAATTCCGGCAGCTCCGCACCTCCCTGGCCTATATCGGTATCAACAACCGGAAAAAGAAGATCCTTGTCACCTCCACCATCAGCGCAGAAGGGAAAAGTTTTATCTCGGCGAATTTAGCTATCAGCCTGGCGCTGACCAATAAAAAAGTAGTTTTACTGGAACTGGACCTTCGCAAACCCAGGCTCAGCAACCTGTTTAATGTCAGCCGGGAAGTGGGGCTCACCAACTACTTCATCGGTAATAAAGAGGCCGACCACATCATCAAGAGCACAGAGGTCAATAATAACCTCTTTATCATCCCCTCCGGCGCCATTCCTCCCAATCCTTCCGAACTGATCCTGAACGGCAGACTGGAAGAATTGCTGAAATACCTGGACACCATTTTCGACTATATCATCATGGACACCGCTCCCGTAAGCCCCGTAACGGACGCTTACCTCATTTCACCCATGAGCGATGCGACCCTATATGTGGTCCGCCACGGAGTGACGCCAAAAATGTTTATCAAGAAAATGGATGAGAATACAAGGATGACCGCCCTGAAGAATATGGCCATTGTATTCAATGGCGTGAAGAGCCGCGGCATGGGCGCTAACACGTACGGCTATGGCTACGGTTATGGCAACACCAACAGCTATGGCTATGGCGATTTCGATGATAAGAGCACGAAGAAAGGAAAAAGGACAAAGAAGAGTATTCCCGGGGAGCCGTAAGCTGCCTTAAGGAATTCTCGAGGATTTAGAAAAAGCACATATTTTACCTCCCAATACCACAGACTGTGAGTGGATTGGGCGAAGCCTGAAAATCCGTGAATGCCCTAACGATTGACTTCTGCTGATTTCAATATACCCCCCGACTCCCAACCGTTTAACGATTTACTCCTTTTAAAAGCCTTTTAGTCAACCTGGTCGCAAACTTAGGTATAGACATTTCATTTACGTAAATCAGAATGTATGAATCAACTGAAGAATTGGTACGTTGTGTACACCAAACCACGTTGGGAAAAGAAAGTAGCCAGACAGCTGGAACAAAAAGGAATTGAGCATTATTGCCCCCTGACCCGGGTTCAACGACAATGGAGCGACCGCAAAAAGATCGTTTTAGAGCCTTTATTTAGCGCCTACGTTTTCGTTCGCCTGGAAGAAACGGAACAGACCCCCGTAAAACAGACCGATGGCGTCATGAACTTCGTATACTGGCTCAAAAAACCGGCCGTCATCCGGGACGAAGAGATCGATACTATCAAACGTTTCCTCAACGAGTATCAAATTGTAAAACTGGAAAAATCCACGGTGAACGTTAACGACCAGATAAGGGTAATCAGTGGCCCATTGATGGAGAGACAAGGGAATGTCCTGGAAATCCGGAACAAAACCGTAAAGGTTTCCCTGCCCACTCTCGGATACAATATCGTGGCGGAAATTGAAAAGACCAACATCGAAATACTTTCTAACTTTGGCATTAATTCGAATTCGGCACTCGCTCTCTAAGTCCGTGGACGGGAGAAAACTAAACCGGAAGATCAGTGCGCACCCTTAACCATACCGTCAACCTTAAGCCAATATTGGTTTTTTTGATCATCGGGGTTTCCTTTATCCCTTTCTTCAAACAAACCTTCGGCTTGTATATCCTGCCGGCATGCCTGATAGTGATCTATAAGGAGCTGCGTATTAGTACCGAGGCTTTTCTATTTATCCTGCTGGCCCTGGCCATAGAGATCTTCCACAACTTTTATTTTGATACCTATGATATCCTGGCGACCCGGCAGGCCATGGTGGGCATTACAGCAGCCATTTTCCTGATCTATTATATCAAGCTGGATTTCCTCTCCATTTACCTGGAGATCCTTTATTATTTCTCGCTGATCAGTTTTGTCTTCTTCCTGCTTGTTCACGCCGACAGCAGCCTGGTCACCGGCATCGCCCATGCCGTGCCCGACCTTTTTGTCAAGACCACCGAAAAATACGGCGCGGAAGTCAAACAGATCAACCCCATCATCTACAACTTCGATTCGAATTTCTTTGACATGGGACGCAACAACGGACCTTTCTGGGAACCGACCGTCTTCGCCACGATGCTGGTCATCGCCCAGATCTTCAACCTCCTGTTGAATAAAACCCTGTTCAATAAAAAGGGCATCATCTTTACCATCGCCCTGCTGACTACTTTCTCCACGACCGGCTTTATGGCCTATGCCCTGCTGATCGCTTTTTATTTCCTGTTGTCCGGCAAGGTCCGGCTTTTTACAAAGGTCATCATGGTAGCCGGCTTCGTCACGCTGAGTATCGCCCTGTTCACCAACCTGCCCTTCCTCAGCGAGAAGATCGACAATGAAATTGAAAAGACCGACCACGAGATGGACCAATACGGCGGCGACTCCCGGCTGGCCAGCGCCATACTCGACTTTAACGAATGGACGGAGAATGGCACCTTTATCCTCCTGGGAAAAGGACAAAGCTCGGACTCCCGCATCGCAGGCCCCGACAAAGATGTCCTGCGCAATTGCGGGGATACGGCCCTGCTCATCGAATGGGGAGGCCTCTTCGCCCTGTTATATATAGGTTTCATGTTCTACTCTTTCTTTCAACTGACCCGTTTTTATGAGATCCACTGGGCCTTTTCCATCGTATTCACCGCCGTCATTTTCATCTTCGGATTCAGTGAAGTATATTTTAAACTGCCGTTCTTTTATTGTCTCTTGTTTTTTGGATTTATTATCCGGCGGTATTATACCTATAACCAGCCATCACGTCGGATTGACTCCTACCCGGAATTGGCCGTTCATTAAACAACATCGCAAATGACCCGCTTTTCGATTCTTATACCTATTTACAATCGCCTACAGATTACCCGGCAGGGACTGAGCGCCCTGTCTAAGGCGATTGACCGCTACGGCGCCACCGGCCAGGGCAAATGCCAGTTCGACATAGTCGTCATCGATGACGGTTCCACGGATGGCAGCTCTGGCTGGATCGCCGAAAATTATCCCTCTGTACACCTGCTGCAAGGCACGGGTGACCTCTGGTGGAGCGGCGCGACTAACCTGGGCGCCCGGTATGCATTGGAACAACTGAACAGCGATTATATACTATTATGGAATGATGATATCGCACCCGATGACAGTTATTTTCTGGAGGTTGAGAAAGTCTTTAGCTATCATGATTTTTCCCGGACGGTCATTGGTTCAAAAATCGTATTGACGTCGACAGGAAAGACCTGGTCCATAGGCGGCTATTTCACTAAATGGGGCAAATATGGCATGTATAATGACCCCGGTGGGAACTCAAAGGATTTTTTCGAATGTGACTGGCTGCCGGGGATGGGGACTTTTGTCCCTGCCTCGGTCATGAAAGACAAAAAGATTTACTGGAATGAAAAACAATTCCCGCAATATCACGGCGACAGTGACTTTACGCTCCGCTGTAAAGAAAATGGCTTCGAAGTGAAGACCTGTTTGAACCTTATCATCCATAACGCCAGCGAAAATTCCAGGCCCGGCGGTCATAAAAATCTTAAAGCCCTTTGGTGGAGCCTGACATCGATGCGCTCAAACTATAACTTCAAAAAAAGACTTACCTTTTACAACCAGCATGGAGTGCTGCCATTCTCTTACTGGGGATTGGCTCAGGCCTATACATCTTTTATCGGCTATTTTTTCAAACGGCATATCTTCAAAATCCCTAAAAAAAACACAGGTTTCTTTGATCTCAGCAAAGCAAAATAAGGTCTGCATATATCCCAATATCAGCAGGAAATCGATGGGATCCCAAAATCCTTACATCGATCACTTAAAACAGGCCCTGGATGAAAACGGCTTCGAAGTCGATCGCTCCGTCGCGCGTAGAGCCTTTGCGGACTTTCTTCGCAAAGGGCTGTTCTCCGATACGGTTATTCTCAACTGGATTGAAAATCTCCCTTCCCGGCGTTTCGGTATTTTACAAACCATCTTTCTAATGGTCTGGCTTCCCCTGCTGAAGATCTTCCGGGTAAAGATTATTTGGATAAAACATAATAAAGTCTCTCATACCAAAAAATGGTTTGGCATCAGCAGGATGATCCAGCAGACGCTGGAACGACAGGCAGATCATATCATCGTTCATGCGACGGACGCCGGCATCACAGATCCGGCTAAGACCCTGTTGATTCCCCATCCCAGCAATACCCTGCCGGAAGATATCCTGCCCCCGAATCCCACAGCCTCTCCGGCCATCGATCTTCTGATCTGGGGCAGCATTTTGCCTTACAAGGGCATCCTGGAATTCCTCCGTTACGCCAAAACAGATCCCCTCCTCCAGCATCTCTCCATTCACATCATAGGAAAGTGCGCGCCGGACTACTGGCGGCAGCTCCAGCAACAGGCCGGCAGCAATATCACCCTGGTGAATAAATTTGTACAGGAAGAAGAACTACACCACTTATTCCAACAATCCAGGTTTATCCTGTTTACCTATAACCGGCAATCCGTCATCGCCTCCGGTGTACTGGCGGATAGCCTGGTAGCTTGCAAACGTATCATCGCCCCCGATTGCGGCGCCTTCAGGGACATGGCGCAACAACAGCATTTTGTTTCCCTCTTCGACGATTTTGCAGCCATCTCCTCTCTCTACCGGGAGAATTATAACAATTACAATTTGAGCTATACGGAAGTATGTGAATTTGTGGCACAGAATTCATGGTATAACATGGGATCGAAAATTAAAAAGCTCCTCAGAGCAAAAACCGCGATTCCATTAACCAATCGAATCAAAATATCTGAAACGCCATGAAACGTACAACCTCCGCCACAGCTTCCCTTTTTTTATCGGGACTTTTTTTTGTTATCAGTTCGTTATTGCCGGGCAGTGTTTTTTGTCAGCAGTCGCCCACTTTTTATGTAGCCACAACCGGCAGCAGCAGCAATCCCGGTACTATGGCCAGTCCCTTTCTACGCCCGGAAGACGCATGGAATGCGATCAGTAAAATACAAGGACCTCTCAATGCAACTGTATATATACGGGGAGGCAATTATGAATTTTCAAAAAGTTTTATCCTCAAACAGGACGGAACAGACTCTACCCGTCATATCAGCTTTTCCAATTATCAAAACGAAAAAGTATCCTTCACCGGAAGCCGCAAGCTCGATAATGGCAAATTTGCCCTGGTCAGCGATCCCGGCGTCCTCAACAGGCTCCCCGCTGCCGCAAGAGGCAAGGTCTATCAAATGGATTTGAAGGCGGCGGGCATCACCGATTACGGCAAAAGACTTTCGCATGGTTATAAAACGATCCACCCCGCACCCCTGGAGGTCTTTTTTAACGAGACTCCCCTGACAGTAGCGAGATATCCTAATGAAGGTTATTTGCCGGTCGAAACGGTATCAGACCCGGGTACGACCACCCGGTTTGGGGGGAAAGAGACAAGAGGAGCAAAATTCAAGTTATCAGACTCCCGGATGACCAACTGGAATAAAGCGGACAACGCCTGGGTCAGCGGTTTCTTTTCCTATGGCTACTCGGATGACAATGTCAAGGTAGATACCTTTGATTTCCAGGCTCAGACGATTCGCCTGAAGGACCGGACCTTTTATGGGGTTTTTAGCACGAGTGATGTCAGCAACGAAACATTAAAGAACAGCCAGAAGATCCGGGGGTTTTATGTCTATAACCTCCTGGAAGAAATCGATGAGCCGGGAGAATATTTCTTGGATGAACCCACCGGCCTTTTATACCTGTGGCCTCCGGGAAATTCCATCTCCTCCGCAGACATAGAGGTCTCTATGCTGGAAGACCCCATCCTGGTCTTGTCAAACACATGGAATGTCAGTTTTAAAGGAATTGCCTTCGAATATTCCCGGGGAATGGGTCTATCGGCGGAAGGTACTAATCATACGACCATTACACATTGCTCCTTCGATGACCTTGGAACGGTTGGCATTTCTGCCACCAGTCGCCCATCCAGGCCCTATAATTCCTATTTTTCCATCGAATCCTCCACCATCTGTAATACAGGAACCGGAGCCGTGGTCCTTGATGGAGGAGATAGGAAAGAACTTATTCCAGCCCACAATACGCTTGACAATTGCGAAATTTATAATTACGTAAGGATCAACAAGACCTATTGCCCGGCAGTCTTTTTAAATGGGGTCGGCAATGGGGTGACACATTGCTTTATCCATGACGCCCCCACTCAGGCTATCGTATTTTATGGTAATGACCATACCATCGCCTTCAATCATATTAAGAACGTGGTCTCCTATAGCACCGACGCAGGAGCCGTTTATACGGCCGGAGATATCGGCACTACCGGGAATGTGATCAGTAATAATTTCTTTGACAATATTGTCAGTAGCATTAACTCCTCCATTGCCGCCATTTATCTGGATGATGCCAGCAGCGGCATGGAAATCGACAATAACATATTTTATAAAGCCGGTACCCCGGGCACCTATCATTTCGGCGCCATTCATATCAACGGGGGAAGCAACAATACATTTAAGAATAATTATTTTATCGATTGCCCCCAGGCCATTTCCAATACCCAGTGGCCGGACAAACAATGGCGGACCTTTATCACCAATACGGCAAGCACCCAGACCTACAGGCCCGGTGTCGACATTCATTCTGCAGCCTATTCACGGAAATACGCTTATTTGAATAAACTGACGGATTCAAATAGCCTGGCTCCCCGACAGAATTTTACGTTTAATTCGCTGGCCTATAATGTAGGAGTTTTCTCGGCAGGAGCCAGCCTCGTCAATAAAAATGTTTGCACGATGACACAAGATCCGGGTTTTGCCGACCCGAACAAACCCGACTTCACTTTGACAACTCCACCAGCCGCACTAAAGCAGGCAGGTGACTGGAAACCAATCCCTTTCCGGGAGATTGGCATAAAAAAATAAACAATTAATGGGAACTAAAATCATCAGCGGATCATCTATTGAACCTGTAGCATTTGTCAAAAATCTGATCAACAAAGGGCATTCACGCAGCATCAATGCCAAAAAAAATATCCTGGCTTCCCTGCTGCTCCGTGGTTGTAATATTCTTACCACCATGATGCTGGTCCCCCTGACCATCCATTATGTAAAACCCACCCAATACGGGATCTGGCTGACACTCAGCTCTGTCATCGGTTGGGTGGGCCTTTTCGATATCGGGCTGGGTAACGGACTGCGTAACAAATTCGCGGAAGCCCTGGCAAAAGGCGAGCATGAAATGGCAAGAATCTATGTCAGCACGACCTATGCGATCATGATCATTATTATTTCTTTGGCCCTACTCATCTTCTTTTGCATCAATCCGTTTCTCAATTGGGCTAAAATACTCAATACCCCCCCGGATATGGCCCACGAACTGAGTTTGCTGGCCATCATTATCCTGGGGTTCTTCTCCATGCAATTCGTGCTGCAATTGGTCAGCACCCTTTTACAGGCCGCTCAGCAACCTGCCAAGGCCTCACTTTTTGGCCTCTTCGGGAGCGTGTTTTCCCTCATAGTGGTTTTTATTCTTACAAAAACCACTTCCGGCAATTTGATTTACCTGGGATTAAGCCTGGGCTTTTCACCCGTATTGATGTATGCCGCTTCCTCTATATGGTTTTATACGCATAAATTCAAAAGTTATGCTCCTTCCATCAAATACGTAAATTTTAAGTATGCCCGTAACCTGATGGGACTAGGTATGAAATTTTTTATCCTTCAAATGGCTACCATTGTTGTCTATGAGACCACTAACCTCATCATTTCCCAGCTCTTCGGACCGGCACAGGTAACACCTTATAACATCGCCTATAAATACTTCGGCATCATTGCCATGGTCTTCGGTATCACCATGAGCCCTTTCTGGAGTGCTTTCACAGAGGCCTGGGTCAAAAAAGATATTGACTGGATCAGAAACACCATGCGAAAATTGAACATGTTCTGGTGTGGATTATTAATTGTCACCCTCTTCATGCTTGCATTTTCCAATATCTTCTTCCGGCTGTGGGTAGGAAAAGAGGTGACGGTACCGGTCTCGATATCCATCGTCCTGGCGGCTTATTTCCTCGTCAATGCCAGGAATATGATGTATATGTATTTTTTAAACGGAGTGGGAAAAGTCAAATTGCAGCTTTATTTCAGCCTGCTTGGCATGGCATTGAATATCCCTTTGTCGATTTACCTGGGGAAAAAATTCGGAATGCCAGGCATTATAATGTCTACCCTGATACTGGGCAGCATTACCATGGTCTGGACGATTATCCAATACGATAAAATAATCAATAACAAGGCGACTGGTATATGGAATCAATAGCAAAAAGACCCCCACGAAAAATTGGGATCATCGCTGTTTGGATGGGCAATCTACCTTCTTACTTTCCGGTTTGGCTCCGTACCCTGGAAACAAATAGCTCTTTCGATTTTTTTCTTTTCACCGATCAACCTGTGGAAATGAAAAAGCCGGATAACCTGAAAGTGGTCAGCATGTCTTTCACAGAGCTGAAAAGCCTGATTGCCGAAAAATTATTCCTGAAGGTTAACATACCCCATGCGTATAAACTCACGGATTTCAAACCGGCTTACGGAGAGATCTTCAGCGACTACCTGATAAACTATAATTTCTGGGGATATTGTGATATAGATCTGCTGTTCGGAGACCTGAAGAAATTTATAACGGATGATATACTGCTATCCTTTAAAAAAATATTCAGCCGCGGACATCTGACGCTTTACCGGAACGAACCGCTAATCAATGCCGCCTATCGCTCCTCCGGCTCGCTGGATACCAAAAAGATCCTGCAATCCCCGGATAACTATTCTTTCGATGAATGGTTCGGGATCCACCGGATCTTCGAAGACCTGGGCATTCCACAATATAACAAGGAGATTATGGGTGATATCAAAGTACTCAGTCCCAGGCTGGAATGTTCCAACACCCGGAACTACAGGCCGCAGATCTTTGTTTGGGAGGAAGGATCCGTCCGGCAATACTATATAGAAGAGGGGGTATTGAAAATGACCGAACTGGCCTATGTCCATTTCCAGAAAAGAAAAATTACCCTCTCCGGTCAGGACGTCCTTCGCAGCAGGGTAATGATACTAAATCCCGACACCCTTCTTTCTTTTTCCGGGCCCATAACAGCCGCTACCGTCCGGGAATATGACAGACCAGGTTATAATCATTATCTCCATTCGCAATTCAAAAGGATCAGGAAGCGACTGTACCCTTTTAAAAAAGATCCCTCGGCTATAGTTAAAATACTGCCGGAAAAATAGTTTCACCAAAATTACCTATGCAATTAGCCCCCGTATTACTTTTCACTTATAAAAGACTGGCCCAGACCCGGCAGACTATAAGTGCGCTGCAGCAAAACCTCCTGGCGACAGAATCGGAATTATTCATCTTCTCCGATGGACCAAAGACGGACAATGACAGGCAGTCCGTGCAGTCCGTACGCGACTACCTGAAGACCGTAAGGGGGTTTAAAAAGTGCACGGTCCTGGAGTCGTCAGCCAACAAAGGACTGGCTAACTCCATCATAGATGGGGTGACCCAACTGATCAATAAGTATGGCCGGGTCATCGTCCTGGAGGACGACCTGGTCAGCAGCAACAATTTCCTCTCTTTCTGCAACCAGGCCCTGGACCATTATAAGAATAACCCAAGAGTCTTTTCCATAGGTGGCTATAGCCGCCCGATGGTTGAGCTGGATTCCCGGGCAACTTATTTCACCACCCGGGCCACATCCTGGGGATGGGCCACCTGGAAAGAGAAATGGCTCCCGGTGGATTGGACGGTAAAGGACTACTCCTCTTTTTCCGGCAATAGTGCCTTGCGAAAGGCGTTCAATCAAATGGGCTCTGACATGGCCGGTATGCTGGACAGGCAAATGAAAGGAGACATCAACTCCTGGGCCATTCGCTGGTGTTACCATCAGTTCAAACACGGAACCTATACGGTTTTCCCCGCGACCTCCAAGATCCTCAATATCGGGTTCAACGGAGACGCCACCCATACAAAAGAGCGATTCCACCGGTTCGCGACCGAACTGGATGAATCCGGTAATACATCCTTTCTCTTTTCAGATGATATAAGGCTGGACAAAAAGATCATCGCCCGGTTCACCAAACCCTATTCCATTCCGGAACGGGTAAAGTATAAGCTGCTCAACGCCTTCGTCAAATAGGCCATGAACAAGAAATTAATTTATTTACAGTTCGCCCGCGGCATCGCCGCCCTCATCGTCGTCTTCCACCACATCACGGCGTCGGAGAATTTCTATTTTGGCGTCAATTCCTTCAGAGGTTTCTTCGACCCGGGCTGGAATGCCGTGGACTTTTTCTTTGTACTCAGCGGCTTTATCATCTACTATGCCCACTCGGATGACATCGGCCGGCCGACACAATGGCCCCGTTACATGTCCAAACGACTGATCCGCATCTACCCTATTTACTGGGTCATCGCAGGGATCAGCCTGGTCTTTCTTTTACTAAAAACTACCAAGGGCGGGAACGAAGACATCTCCGCCGCTCTGACCCATACTTCTTATATCGTAAAATCCCTGTTGCTGATCCCCCAGCAGCTCAGCCCATTCCTTACCGTAGCCTGGTCCCTCTGTTTTGAAATGTTTTTTTACTGGATGTTCGGTATCGGCATCCTCACCGGGAAAAAGGTTTGTTGGATCTTCTCTCTTACCTACGGTTGCTTGCTTTTCTTTCAATTGATTTTCCCCGTCGGGAATAGCCATCATGTGGACATCCCGTTCTTTGCCAGCGGCTTCCACCTGGAATTCCTGCTGGGCATCCTGACGGCCTATCTTTTTAAAAAAGGGACTACCACGGTCAGGCCTTTCGCCAACCGCTCGTCGGTTTCCGGCCGTCAGACTGACGGCTCCGGGAAACTGCCCGCCGCCCGTCCCTTATGGACCATCGGTTTGTTTCTCTTCGCGGTTACCTGGATGTGCTCATGGCTCTTCCCGGCCAACTTCGGCAAATTCACTATCGCCAGCCGGGTGTCCTATGGACTGGCTTCAGGGCTCATCATCCTGGGCCTCGCCCAGCTGAGATTGTCAAAGGACACCGCCCTCACCCGCTTCTTCGCCCTCCTGGGTGATTCGTCCTATGTCCTCTACCTGGTTCATCCGGTGGTACTGGCCATTCTTTTCAAGTCCATCAATGTGATGGGCTTTCATGGCAACAAGGCCTGGATCAACTATGGGATCTATCCCCTGGCCGCCCTGTTCTGCATCCTGACCGGTTTCCTGGTGCATCTCAAGGTGGAAAAAAAGATCCTGTCGGCACTTAACAGGTTTTCGAAGAGCAAACTCAAGCCGGCTGTCAAAGCCAGCTAATTGACCGGCTTCTGCCGGTTATCACCCATCGCAATTCTCAACGAAGGCCTTGCTGTCAAACCCGGCAGGCTTTCAACCCTTAAAATCAACATCTTGCTGTCAGCATCCACCATGGCTTCCCAGCCAAAGCTGGTTAATTCCCATGCGCCCCGCCGTCTTAAAATCCTGATGATACATACCTATTATCAGCAGGCCGGAGGAGAAGACGCCGTATTTAACCAGGAGCGTAAACTCCTGGAAGAATCCGAGTTTGTCGAAGTCCTGGAATTCCGCAACCAGCCCGGCCTGAAAGGCGCCCTCCAATTCCTCCTCTCCTTCTGGAATCCTTTTGCCGCCCGCAAGCTGAAGCAAAAAATCAGCGAAGTACAGCCGGATATCATTCATCTTCACAATGTTCACTTTGCCATTGGCCCCATCGCCATCCGGGTAGCCCAAAAGGCCGGCGTGCCCGTCGTGATGACCCTGCACAATTACCGGCTGCTCTGCCCCTCCGCCACGTTGCTGTATGACGGCGACCTGTTCACCAACAGTCTCCATGCAGCCTTCCCCTGGCAGGCTATCCGAAAAAAAGTATACCGCAACTCCCATTTCCAAACCTTCTGGCTTGCCTTTACGACCTGGTTCCATAAAAAGCTGGGCACCTGGCAACTCATTGACCGATACATCCTGCTTACGGCATTTTCAAAACAACTTTTTTCGGACTCATCGTTTGGCATCGATCCCGAAAAAATGGTGATCAAACCCAACTTTAAAATCAACGCCCCCCCTGACATCTGCCCAGTGAAAAGAGGTCGCCACTTTCTTTTCGTAGGACGGCTTTCGACCGAAAAAGGAATTCAGGTTTTGCTGGAAGCAGCCACCCTCTCCGGCTGCGAACTGCACATCGCCGGCGACGGTCCCCTGAAAAAAGATGTGCTGCTGGCTGCACAGCAACATACCAATATCCGGCTCCTGGGCAACCTCGATCCGGCCGGAGTGGAACAAGCCATGAAGTCCTGCACGGCGCTCATCTTTCCTTCCATCTGGTACGAAGGCATGCCCATGACAATCCTGGAGGCATTGGCCACCGGCACTCCTATAATAGCCAGCAACCTGGGCGCCATGTCGGCCATCATTCATCATGGGAGCAATGGCCTTCATTATAAAGCCGGCAATGCCGGGGAACTGGCGGAGAAATTGAAGGAATGGCAGGAAATGGATGACTCCCGGCAGTCCATGTACCAACAAAATGCTTTCGCCACCTATCTCTCTGAGTATACACCTGAAAGAAACAAACAACACTTAATAGATATCTACAAAACGATACTGTATGCAAAAACAATTGATTAGTATTAACATCAACACCGGCACCTACCGCAACTTCGTAAATGAACTGGTGGAAATGTCCGACAAAAGCTCCTCGTACACCTGTATCGCCAATGTACACATGCTGGTGGAAGCATATACCAATGCCTCCTTCGCCAGCATCGTCAACAATGCCGACATGATCACCCCGGACGGTATGCCGCTGACCTGGGGACTTAAATTATTACACGGGGTCCGGCAAGATCGGGTGGCAGGCATGGACCTGCTGCCTGACCTGTTAAAGGAAGCTGAGCACAAGGCGATCCCCGTATACTTCTACGGCGGCACGGAAGCCATGCTCACCAGTATCCGGGAAAACATGCCCGAACGTTATCCCAATCTGAAGATCGCGGGTATGTTCAGCCCTCCATTCCGGGAGCTGTCCCCCGCCGAGGTAGAACTGACCGCCCAATTCATCAACAACTCAGGAGCTAAAATTGTCTTCGTCATCCTGGGCTGTCCTAAACAGGAGCTTTGGATGGGCATGATGAAGAACAGGATAAAAGGGACGATGATCGGAGTGGGAGGCGCCTTACCCGTACTCCTGGGTATTCAGAAACGGGCCCCCCTATGGATGCAGCGCAATGGATTGGAGTGGCTCTACCGCCTCTACCAGGAACCCCGGCGGCTTTTTAAACGATATGCGGTCACCAATTCCATCTTCCTTTTTTTATTATGCAAAGAATTCGTCCGGATCAAAGTACTAAGACAAAAGGGATCGGCTTTCAACTTCAGGAATCTGGGAGATAAATAATCCCAACATTAACGCCACTCACCATGTATGAATAGAATTTTCCTCATATTTTTTCTCGGCTTTTCTTACACCCTTTCATACGCCCAGATAGAAACGGAGACAGAAAGAGGCAGCAGCTATCACGCTTCCGTCCAGGCTCAAGGGGTGTTGACTAGTAAAGACCATGTTCCGTTCTGGCTCCGTTCCAATCAATTCGGGAGCATCCCCCTCCCTGGTATCTCCGCCAGCTTTATCGGCATGGCCCGCAAAGACTACGACACCGTGGAAAGCCTGCCTACGGACCTGGTCTCAGGTGACCGAACACGTCTCTTCGATTGGGGCGCCTCCCTGGAGCTAAGGCAGGATATCGGGCAAGGTTCACGGACAACCCTGATAGAAGGATATGCCAAAGTAAAGGTCAGCATCTTCGAGCTCAAGGCAGGCCGCGTCAAAGAGATGATGGGCCTGGTGGACACTACGCTGTCCTCCGGTGCTTTTTCCGTCTCCGGCAACGCCCTGGGCATACCACAGGTACAGCTCTCGATCCCGAATTATTGGTCCATCCCCCTCTTCGGCGAGCTGTTCGCTGTCAAAGGCAACTTCGCTCACGGATGGCTGGGAGATTTGCCGCGGGTGCAGCCACACGGCTTCGTCCAGTCGCAAACCTTTTTCCATCAGTCTTCCTTCTACGCCCGGCTGGGCCGCCCGGATTGGCGGCTGCACCTTTTTGGCGGCTTCAACCACCAGGCCTATTGGGGAAGACAGCTGCTCGTTAACAGCACCAATAAATACCTGTCCGACTGGAAGACCTATACCTACGTCGTCATGGGAAAGACCTACGCCGGGTCAAAAATAGGCAACCACCTGGGCTCCATCGACGTGAAAATGGAATATGACTTTGACAATGTCCGGCTGGCCGTCTACCGCCAGAACTTTTATGACGAAGGCGCCCTTGCCAAACTCGCCAATATAAAAGACGGGCTCAACGGGATCAGCCTTCTCAATAAAGCCCCCGGCGAGAGTGGCTTCCAATGGCATAAATTCCTGGTAGAGCTTTTCTACAGCAAGGACCAGGCAGGTTATCCCAACTCAAAACTAACCAAGTCCGGCGATGAGAATTACTATAACAATAATGAATACGAAGATGGCTGGTCCTATAAGGGCCTGGGGGTCGGCAATCCATTCATCACCACCAGCACTTCGACCAGGGCGGGACTGCCCAACGACCCCACGGATTACTTTAATAACAATAGAGTGGTGGCCTGGTATGCTGGCATGGAAGGGGCCGCGGGGAATTATCAGTTCACCGCTAAGGCTTCCTATTCCTTCAACTACGGCACTTTCGGCACCAGCAAATGGGGGCATTCCCTTGCCCGCACCTTCTTTCCGCCCCGCTACGGGATTTGGAAGGAAGTGCGACAGTTTTCCGCTTACCTGGAAGTGAACAGAGACCTGTTGGATGGTTGGCAAGCCGGTTGCGTGGCAGCTTTCGACTCCGGTGGCCTGTTCTATAACTCCAGCGGCCTGATCCTGAAACTGCGCAAGTCGTTTTAACCTATTCTATTCAATATATTCTTGATTGCTTTCTGAGAACCGCCCTGATTCAACTCATTCACCCATTACAACTTTCGCTTTATGAACAACCGTTATATCAACCTGTTTCGCTCCTTCTTTGTCTGTGTAGACCTGCTGGCGCTGAATATCGTGCATCTCTTCCTCATGAACTTCATGCACAAGATCCCAGCCAGCGCCGGACCAGAATACATCGTGTTGTTTATCGTAGCCAACATGATCTGGCTCCTGTCAGCCTACAGCACAGCCCTCTATATCGACCGAAGCAATCCCAGCTTCGAGCGGTTTACCAAACGGACGGTAAAATGCCTGATCCTTTTTTTCATAGGCATGGTCCTGTTCATATTCTTTTACCATTATCCGTTCTCCCGCCTCTTCGTGCTGCTGAGCTTTGCCGGCTTCAGCGCTATCCTGCTGGCTGCGCGGGCTGCGCTGATCGGAGGTTCCTTCTACATGAATAAGATGAGCAAGGTGGGGAAAAAAATAGTCATCGTCGGATATAACGAGGTGGCCCGGAAATTAGCCCACAATTTCTCCATGCAGAACAGGAACCTGATGGTAGAAGGTTTCTTCGAAGACCGGGAACTGGTCAATGAGCTCACTTCCCTGCCCATCATCGGCAACATCGACGAATGCGTATCCTATGCCGTCAAGAATAATATCAACGAGATCTATTCCACCATTTCCCCGGAACGAAATACCTCCATCTATGAAATGGCGCATACGGCCGAAAAATCCCTGATCCGCTTCCGGTTCGTACCCGATTTTAAATTTTATGTCAACCGGGAGACCCATATGGAATACCTGGACGAATTCCCCATCCTCTCCCTCCGGTCCGAACCACTGGAAGATATCACTAATAGCGTAAAGAAACGTGGCTTTGATATTCTATTCAGTCTCTTTGTTATCATCTTCATATTGTCCTGGCTGGTACCCATTATGGCCATTCTTATCAAATTAAATTCGAAAGGACCTGTTTTTTTTGTACAAATGCGCTCCGGGAAAGACAACAAACAGTTCCGCTGTTTTAAATTCCGTAGCCTCTCCGTTAATAAAGACGCCCATACCCGGCAGGTGACAAAAAATGATACCCGCATCACTCCCTTCGGCAAATTCCTCCGCAAGACCAACCTGGATGAATTGCCCCAGTTCGTCAACGTCCTGATGGGCGATATGTCCGTCGTTGGCCCCCGGCCACACATGCTGCTGCACACGGAGACTTTTTCAAAGATCATGGAAGAATATATGATCCGCCACTTCGTCAAACCCGGCGTAACGGGTTGGGCCCAGGTCAATGGCTTCCGGGGAGAGATCAAACAACCGGAACAGCTGCGCAAAAGGATCGAGCATGACATCTGGTACATGGAGAACTGGAGCCTCTGGCTGGACCTGCGGGTGATTTTCCTAACGGTGTACCGCACTATAAAAGGAGATAAGAATGCCTATTAACCATTTCAATCCCCCATTCCCCAATCCATGAAGATATCTTACATCACTACATATAACGCACTCGACGTCCATAACTGGTCTGGCCTGGGATACAATATCGCCAAGACCCTGGCCGATCATCACGCAGAACTGGAATATATCGGCGACCTGCAAATGCGGCACGAAAAAGTATTTAAGGCAAAAAGGTCCTTATATGCCGCGCTGGGCAAACGTTATCTCATCGAAAGAAACCTGGCTGTGGCAAAAGGCTATGCACGGCAGATCGAAGGAAGGATCAGCCCCGCCTCCGATTTTGTTTTCTGCCCCGGCTCCCTTCCCATCGCCTGCCTGGATACACCCAAACCCAAAATATTCTACACGGACGCTACCTTCGCCGGTATGGTGGGATTCTATAATAACTTCTCCAACCTGACCGCCGAGACAATTAAAAAAGGTAACCAACTGGAACAGACCGCCCTGAGCTCCTGCGCCCTGGCGCTTTATGCTTCGGACTGGGCAGCAGAAACTGCCATCGCCCACTATGAGGTCGATCCAAAAAAGGTTAAAGTGGTTCCCTTCGGCGCCAATATCGAATGCAACCGGTCCCTCGATGATATAAAAAACATCGTGAGACAGCGGTCCAGAACCACCTGCAACCTTTTATTCCTGGGCGTCGACTGGGAACGCAAAGGCGGCGAGCTAGCCGTACAGATCATGCAGGCCCTCAATAAGGCCGGCCTCCCAACTCAATTGCATATCGCCGGGATCCGCTCCCTCCCCTTTTCGGAATTGCCGGAACACGTAACCGATCACGGCTTTATCAGCAAATCCACCCCGGCCGGCGTAGCTCAACTCGAAAAATTAATGGCCGAAAGCCATTTCCTTGTATTACCCACGAAGGCTGAAGCCTATGGCCTGGTATTTTGCGAAGCCAATTCCTTCGGCGTCCCCGCCATAGCTACCAATATCGGCGGCGTCCCCACCATCGTCAAAGAGGATGTCAACGGCAGGCTCTTCCCCTTATCGGCCCCCGCCACCGACTATGCAGCATATATCCTCAGCCGGTATGAAAATTATCAGTTATATGAAGACCTGGCCCTCTCTTCGTTTAATGAATTCCAAACACGCCTCAACTGGACTGTGGCCGGAAAAAAGATCATGGAACTGCTGAAAGAGTTATAGGCCCTCATCCTTTATTGCCCCTCGCGCCTTCGTTAACAGGTTCCCCCTCCTTCTTCGCTCGCCGGTGATTTCCCGCGTTTTACCGTCATTCCCTCCCGCTTAGACGAATGCTGCTTCCCCCCAGTCTTTATTTTGCTATTTTTGCGGCATGAACAAGACTAACGGACAAGAAGCCAGGGGAAAAACCGGATCTTCGGCCAGTACCAGCCCTCCTCATCCGGCCGTTGGCAAGCCCGATGGGCCCGCCGCCGTTGCCCGCGGACCACAGCCAGGCTCTCCCGGCCCCAAACCACCGGGCATCTTCTCCCTCCTGACCCCCTATAGGGGACTTATCCTGCTATTGCTTATGTTGGCCTTCCTCAGCAATGGCATCAACCTCCTTATCCCTAAGATCATCTCCCACGGCATCGATGCCTTCATCGCCCATTCCTTCGATATGTCTCACATCGCCTGGGAATTTATGGGAGCAGCCATCCTGGTTTTTGTCTTCGGCTTTCTGCAGGGTATCGTACAAACTTATGCTTCGGAACGGGTAGCCCGCGACCTGCGTACACGCCTGGCCGAAAAGATTGCCCGGCAGAGCTACAGCTTCCTTCAAACATCCAATCCTTCGCGGCTCCTGACCAATCTTACTGCGGACGTGGACTCCATAAAGATGTTCGTTTCCCAGGCCATCGTCTCCATCGCCTCATCCCTGTTCGTTATTATAGGCGCCAGCATTTTGCTGCTCTCCATCAATTGGAAACTGGGACTGGTGGTGATTGCCATTATCCCCATCATCGGCGGCACCTTTGCCTTCATCCTGAAAAAAGTAAGGGCCCTCTTTATCAAAGCCCGGGAAGTGATCGACTGGCTGAACAAGGTCATTAACGAGAGCATCCTGGGAGCAGCCATGATCCGGGTGATCAACTCCCAGCAACAGGAATACCATAAATTTATGGAGGCCAATACAAAGGCCATGGGCTTCGGGATACAGATCCTCAAGCTCTTTGCTTCCCTGATTCCTGTCATCATTTTCACCGCGAATCTGGCCACTCTCGCCATTCTCTCACTGGGGGGACATTTTGTCATCACGGGAAAGATGACCCTGGGCGATTATTCCGCTTTTTCCAATTACCTGGCGATGCTGATCTTCCCCATCCTGATCATCGGCTTCATGAGTAATGTGATCGCACAGGCTACCGCCTCCTATCAGCGTATTACGGGCATCCTCAACGCCGCGGACGTGAAAGACACCGGCACCCTCCAAACAACATTGCGGGGCGATGTATCCCTGAAAGACATATCCGTTTCCTACGGAGAAAAAATGGCCCTGAAAAATATATCCTTCTCCGTAGCCGCCGGCTCCAGGACAGCCGTCATCGGCCCTACCGCTGCCGGCAAAACGCAGTTGCTCCACCTGCTGACCGCCCTCATCCGGCCCTCCTCAGGCTCCATCGAATTTGACGGGCACCCCCTGGAAGCTTATGAAAAAGAAACCTTCCACCAGCAGGTCGGTTTTGTCTTCCAGGACAGCATCATTTTTAACATGAGCATCCGGGAGAACATCGCCTTCAGCGACACGGTAACGGATGAATCCCTGGAAAAAGCCATCGCTACGGCCGAGTTAAAGGACTTCATCGACTCGCTGCCGGACAAACTCAACACCATCGTTTCCGAAAGGGGCAGCAGCCTTTCCGGCGGACAGAAACAACGTATCATGCTGGCCAGGGCTCTGGCGGTGAATCCCCGTGTCCTGCTGCTGGACGATTTCACTGCCAGAGTGGACAGCAATACAGAACAAAAGATCCTGGATAATGTCAGCCGCAACTATCCCGGCATCACCCTGCTGTCGGTCACACAAAAAATAGCCGCCGTCGAGCAATATGAACAGATCATCTTGCTGATGGAAGGAGAAATGATTGCTGCCGGAACCCATGAGGAATTGATGGAGACCTGTCCGGAATATGTACAAATCTATAATTCACAACGTAGCACCAGTCACTATGAGCAGCACGAACTACAATCTTAACATCGTCGCGGAACAACAGCCCAAAAGCTCCACCTGGTCAGCCCTGCGTAAGCTGGTGGGCCTCCTGCCCGAACAGCGCAGCAAGCTCATCATGGCCCTGGTGGCTATCCTGATCAACTCGGTGCTCAGCCTGCTGGCCCCCATGATCATCGGCATCACCATCGACAAATATATCCTGACAAAGAACTACCATGGCGTATTGGTGAACTGCGGCCTTCTGCTGATCATCTACCTGGGAGCCATGGTGACGATCTACCTGCGTACCGTACTAATGGGCGGTTTCGGACAGAATCTCCTGTTCGCTCTCCGCAACGCCATTTTCACCAAGCTCCAGGAATTGCCCGTAGCCTTCTTTTCACAGAACAAGGCCGGAGACCTGATATCCCGGGTGAACAACGACACGGATAAGATCAACCAGTTCTTTTCCCAGTCCCTCATGCAGTTTGTCTCCAGCCTCTTTCTCATCACCGGCGCCGGCATTTTCTTGCTGGCCCTTAACTTCCGCCTGGGCCTGGCTACCCTCACCCCCGCCCTGCTGCTGTGGATCTTTACCAAATTCGTCTCCCCCTGGGTGAAGAAAAAAAATGCCATGAGCATGAAGAGCACGGGTTTGCTGAGTTCGGAGGTCCAGGAAAGCCTGAATAACTTTAAGGTCATCATTGCCTTTAACCGGCGGGACTATTTTGTAAAAAAGTTTAATGAAGTCAACCGGCAGAATTATTCCGCCTCTGTCCAGGCCGGTATCGCCAACAACGTCTTCATGCCGGTATCCGGCTTTGCTTCCAGCATGGGACAGTTCATCGTGCTGGGCTTTGGGATCTACCTGATCTCGACCGGGCATTTTACCGCCGGCTTCCTTATCAGCTTCTTTTCCTATGTAGTCAATTTTTATGATCCCTTACGGCAGATGGCCGCCCTGTGGGCCAACTTCCAGATCGCCCTGGCCGGATGGGACAGGATCTCCCAGATCCTATCCCTGGAATCCGACCTGTCTACCCTGCCCGCCGGGCAGACAGCCGACGTTTCTGCGCCCCTGACCGTAGTATCATCTACAGACCGCTCCGCTGCAGGTGTCAACGCTCCCCTTCTGGAATTCCGCAACGTATCCTTCCACTACCCCGACGGCACGGAAGTTCTGCATAACAACAGCTTCCGCCTGGAAAAAGGAAAGACTTACGCCCTGGTCGGACCCACAGGCGGCGGAAAGACCACGACCGCCTCTCTCATCGCTCGCCTCTACGATCCCACTGCCGGTACCGTATACCTGGACGGGAAAGATATACGATCCTACGACGCGAAAGAAAGGTCCGGGAAGATCGGTTTCATCTTACAGGAACCTTTTCTCTTCTCAGGTTCGGTGCGGGACAATCTTTTATATGGAAATGCGGCCTATAAGGATTATTCCAACGAACACCTGGAAGAAGTCATCCGCGCCGCCGGCCTGGAGACCCTGCTCACCCGCTTCGATGCCGGTCTGGATACCAACATCTCCTCCGGCGGCGATGGCATCAGCCTGGGACAAAAACAACTCATCGCTTTTATGCGGGCCGTTCTTCGCAACCCGGAATTGCTCATCCTCGACGAAGCTACCGCCAATATAGATACCGTCACAGAAAAAATGTTGGAAGACATCCTGCAGAAATTGCCGGACACGACGACCCGGGTCATCATCGCCCATCGTCTGAATACGATCGAGAATGCCGATGAGATCTTCTTTGTCAACTCCGGCACGATCACCCGGGCCGGTAGCCTCGACCAGGCGGTCGACATGCTGCTGCACGGAAAAAGAGTAAGCTAGCCCCTCGCTCATTCAAGGAACTCGTGCATTTCGGCCCGGATCCGCCCTTACGGGCCATCGGTCAGCCCCTCCGGGCTTCCTACCGCCCGTCCTCCCAACGCCCCGAATATCCGTCGACCCGACAGTCTATAGCTATTTTCACATATCCTTCAGGATTTCGTCAGAATAAGCCGGTAATTTTGCGGCATATAGCTGCAAATCTCTATCATGAAGTATTTCTATTATGTGTTGCTCATCTTATTGAGCGGTTCCTTTATTGCCCAAGCTCAGAAACCCGCCTCTTCTCCCACGGCCACCCAGCCCGGCCCGGGAAAGATCACCGGCAGGATCATGGACTCCGTTTCCCAAAGCCCCGTTGAATATGCAACCATTTCCCTCTACGCCAGCCACAATACCCACCCCATCAACGGTCTCACTACCGGACCCAAAGGCACCTTCTCCCTGGAAGGCCTGGCGCCCGGTACCTATACACTGACCGTTGAATTTATCGGCTACCAGCCCCGCAGTTTTGGCCCATTCACCCTTGGCGCAAGGATCCCGTCCCTGGCACTTGGAAATGTACTCCTGGCCAAAAAATCCCAGGACCTGGCCAGTGTAACAGTCACCGCTACCCGGGGATTGGTGGAAAATAAGATCGACAAGATGGTTTACAACGCCGAAAAGGATATTACCTCCCAGGGCGGCGTAGCAACCGATCTGCTTAAAAAGGTACCAATGGTATCCGTGGACGTGGACGGCAATGTCGAGCTGCAGGGTAATTCCAATATCCTGTTCCTCATCAACGGCAAACCCTCCAGCATCTTTGGCAACAGCCTGGCCGATGCCCTCCAGTCCATCCCCGCCAGCCAGATAAAAAGCATCGAGGTCATCACCAGCCCCGGCGCTAAATATGACGCAGAAGGCGGCGGCATCATCAATATCATTCTAAAGGAGAACAAACTCCGGGGTATCAACGGCAACATCAGCCTCACTGGGGGAAGCCGGTTACAGAACGGCTCTCTCAACCTCAATGCCCGCAAAGACAATTTCGGCGTCAATGCCTTCTTCAGCGGCAACGCCCAGATCAACTCCACCACCAACAACAGCTCCGACCGGCTCTCCGACGACACGGCCACCAATACCAAGAACCGGCTTCTTCAGCAGGGCAACAGCGTCTTCAACCGCCATGGCTATGAATCCGGGCTGGGCTTCGACTGGAATATCAACCACCGCAACAACCTCTCCGGCTCCATCGGTTACAATGAATTCGGGAACCACAGCCACAGCAATTCCCAGCAAGAACAGCTGCAGCTGGACGCCCCCTCGGGCGCTACCCTCTCCGATTTCTACAGCGGTATCCATTCCCAGAACCGCTTTTCAGGAAAATCCCTGGACTGGAGCCTCAACTACAAAAAGACTTTTCCGCAGGAAGATCGGGAACTCAACATCTCCGTACAGGGCAGCCAGGGCACCAATACCTCCTACTACAGCCAGAACCAGAGCCTGCCCTCCGGCGACAGCGTATTTACCGGCTCCTATAGTAATAACAACGGACACGACAACGAGACCAATTTCCGACTCGATTATACCCAGCCCCTCAGCGAAAAAGTAAAGCTGGAAACAGGTGGTAGGATGCAGATCCGGCACATCGGCAGCACTTCCGACGTCTTCAGCCTCGATCCGGCTTCCTCCACGCCGGGTAACTCCGTCTATTATTATGATACCTCTCAATCGAATGCACTGCAATATAACCGGCACGTCTATGCGGCCTATGCCTCCCTCTCCTTCTCCCTGTTCAACTGGCTGGATGTAAAGGGCGGGCTCCGGTACGAACGTACCGAGACGGACGCCGGTTTCTCCAAAGCGGGCAACATCAACATCCCGGGTTATAACACCTTTGCCCCCTCCGTCATCTTCTCGCACAACTTTGCCAACGAGCAGACCCTGAAGATCAGCTACTCCAAAAGACTGCACCGGCCGGACTACCGCTCGCTAAACCCATACGTAAATGCCAGCGACCCGAAAAATTTATCGACCGGCAACCCCTATCTCCAACCGGAAGTTGCCCACAACATCGATCTGACCTATAGCAAGTCCTTTGAAAAAGGCAGCGCCATCAACGTCAACCTTTTCTATCACCGTTCCGAGCAGGATATCCAACCCTTTATCACCTACTACCCCAGCTATACCATCGGCGACTCCGTTTATACCAATGTATCTGTCAACAAGCCGGTTAACGTAGGAGCGGAAAACAATTACGGCCTGAATATCTATGGTTCAGTGCCCCTGACGTCCAAATTGAATCTACGTACCAACCTCTTTTTCTTCGATCGCTATATCACCACCGGCAACCTGGGCGGACAATCTGTCACCAGCTTCAACTACCGGGCTAACCTCAACGCCACTTACCAGGTGGGCAGCACCCTCGTTCTGGAATTTTTTGGCAACTTCAACTCCTCCCGGAACGAGATCCAGGGGAAATACCCCTCCTTTACTTCCTACAACTTTGCCTTCCGCAAACAGATCTGGAACAAAAAAGGCAGCATCGCGTTCACGACCACCAATCCCTTTGCCGAACGGGTAAGCCAGGCGACGGCCGTCACCGGTTCGGATTTTGTGCTCAACAGTGTCCGCCAGGTACCCTACCGCTCTTTTGGTATCAACTTCACCTATAAATTCGGCAGGCTGGAATTTAAAAAGGAAAAAGAAAAAGAGCAGGAAGACCTGCCCACCCCCGCCGAAAACAACAATTAAACCCGGTCTTTAATAACTGATAAAACCCACTCATCATGAACCGATTGCTTTTCCCTCCTCCCTTTTTGAGTTTCCGCCCAACAACAAGCCTTGCCCGTCTGGCCATGACCTCTGCCCTTCTTTTTGGCCTGGCTCTTCCTTCCCTCCGGGCGCAAAATGAAACCGGCTTTCAGATGTCCGGGTCCTTCAAAATAGGCAGCCCCGGCGGCTGGGACTATATCGCCGTCGGACCCGATAAAAAGATATACGTGTCCCACGGTACGCAGGTTAACATCCTGGACCAGGCCACAGGTGATTCGGTGGGGGTGATCCCCAACACCACCGGTGTCCATGGCATCGCTTTCGTCCCCTCCCTGGGGAAAGGATTTACCAGCAACGGCCGTCTGAACAACGTCACCGTCTTCGATCTAAAGACAGCACAGGTACAAGGGCAGATCGCTACCGGGAAAAACCCCGACGCCATTATGTACGATCCCTTCTCCAAAATGATCATCACCTGCAACGGCACGAGCCATGATCTCACCGTCATCGACCCCGCGACCGACCAGGTAGTAACCACCATTTCCCTGGATGGCAAACCCGAGACAGCTGTCTCAGACGAAGCCGGCAAGATCTATGTCAATATCGAAGACAAGAATAAGATCAGCGTTGTGGATATCACCACCCATTCCGTCCTCACCAGCTGGCCGCTCTCCCCCGCGGAAGGCCCCACCGGGCTGGCCATCGACACAAAAACAAAAAGATTGTTTGCCGGCTGCGACAAACTATTGGTGGTCATGGACGCCGGCACCGGCGCCCTCGTCGACAAACTGCCCATCGGGGATGGCTGCGATGGAGTGGGTTTTGACAACGGCCTGAAATTAATTTTTGCATCCTGCGGGGAAGGCAAACTGACTGTCATAAAAGAAAATTCAGCCGGCTCCTTCCAGGTCATCGGTTATGTCCCCACGAAAAGGAGTGCCCGTACCCTCGCTGTTGATGAAAGGACACATACCATTTATTTACCGGCGGCAGACACAGAACCAGCCGTTGCCGGACAAAGGCCCAAAACGATTCCCGGGACCTTCCAGGTCCTGGTCGTTGCCAAAAGCAGATGATATGCCGAAGATGTGCATTTAAAAAAAATAGCACATCTCCGGCAATGGCTAATGTCTGTCCTTCGGACCAAAAACGCTTCCAGCGTTTTTGGGCATTGAAATTCGCGTTTTTTAGGTTAAATTGTTATACAATCATTAACCTATATGGACGCGAGTACAACATCCAGACAGCCACCCGTTACCGGAGAGCGCCACACCAACGGCAGCTCTCCGGCGCCGGTGTATAAATATGGCCTCCTAAAAAATTATATCAACGGCCAGTTCACCGCCGCCACCCATCAGCGCAGCATCCCTGTCATCTCTCCCCTGGATGGGACCCCACTGGCGGACATGCCCTGCTCCTCCGCCGCCGACCTGGACCAGGCCGTCCAGGCAGCCCGGGCAGCCTTCCCCACCTGGAGCCGGATGCCCATCAAAGAAAGGGTACAGGTCTTCTTCCGCTATAAATACCTGCTGGAAAAAAATCTGCAGACCCTGGCAGCCCTCGTCTCTGAAGAAAATGGCAAGACACTGGGGGAAGCCGTCGCCGAGGTGGAAAAATGTATCGAGCTCACCGAATTCGCTACCTCCCTGCCCCAACTGGTAACGGGAGAAGTACTGGAAGTCAGCCGCGGAGTAGAATGCAGGACCGAACATATCCCGCTGGGCGTGGTCGCCTCTATCGTGCCCTTCAATTTCCCGGCGATGGTGCCCAACTGGACCATCCCCAACGCACTGGCCCTCGGCAATTGCATGATCATCAAACCTTCCGAGAAAGTCCCGCTAAGTCTCACCAAAATTGCGCTCTTATTGCAGGAGGCGGGTTTGCCAGAGGGCGTTTTCAATATCATCAACGGGGACAGTGACATCGTTCAGGCGATCTGCGACCATCCCGGCATCGAAGCCGTCTCCTTCGTAGGCTCCACCACCGTCGCCAAACTGGTCTATCAACGGGCTACGGGAAACCTCAAGCGTTGCCTGGCCCTCGGTGGGGCCAAGAACCACCTGCTGGTCCTGCCCGACGCCAAACCCGACATGACAGCCCAGAATGTGGCCGCCTCCATGAGTGGCTGCGCCGGGCAGCGCTGTATGGCCGCTTCCGCTATGGTGGCCGTGGGGCAAGTGGATGCCATCGTGGATAAGATCTGTGAAGAGGCCAGAAAGGTCATACCCGGCCGCAATCTGGGTGCAGTGATCAACGCAGCTTCCAAAGAGAGGATCGAACGATATATCACCGAAGCCGAACAACAAGGGGCCAAAGTCCTCGTCGACGGCCGGGGAGCCACCGTCGAAGGCAAAGAAGGCGGCACCTATGTAGGACCCACCGTCATCGACTTTGTAAAACCCGGCATGGCCATCGCCACCGAAGAGATCTTCGGCCCCGTCATCAGCATCATGCGGGTAGACACCCTGGATGAGGCCCTGGCCATCGAAAATGCCAGCCCATACGGCAACGCCGCTTCTGTGTTCACCCAGAACGGGGGTTATGCCCGCTATGTGATGGACCGGGCCAGCGCCGGCATGGTGGGGGTCAACGTAGGGGTACCCGTACCCCGCGAACCATTTTCCTTCGGAGGATGGAACGAGAGTAAATTCGGCGTAGGGGACATCACCGGTAAAAGCTCCATCGAATTCTGGACGAAATTGAAGAAGAGCACCGTCAAATGGAACCCCGAGGCCGGCATCAACTGGATGAGCTAATCCCACATCACAAAAAAGAATATACCATGCCCGAACCAATAGCAATTTCCGAAGCGCAGGAGATCATACAGGATAATATGGATTATACCCTCTTCTCCTGGAGCAAACAAAAAGGCATTGCTCCCATCGCGGTCAAACACGCCGAAGGAGTCTACCTCTATGACTATGATGACAAAAGATACATCGACTTCTCATCCGGGCTGGTCAACGTCAACATCGGCCATGGCAACCAGCGGGTAACCGAGGCCGTGGTCCGGCAGATGAAAGAGGTCAGTTATGTCACCCCCGGCTGTGTGACAAAAGCCCGCGGCGACCTGGGGAAAAAACTGGCGGAGATCACCCCGGGTAACCTGAAGAAGACCCTGTTCACGGTTTGCGGGGCCACCGCGATAGAGAACGCTATTAAACTGGCCCGTCTCTACACAGGACGTCATAAGATCATCGCCCGTTACCGGGCTTTTCACGGGGCCTCCTATGGCGCCATGACGGCAGGCGGCGATCCCCGGAAACTACCGGCCGATGCCCAGCAGATCCCCAACGTCGTCCATGTGGAAGACCCTTACTGCTACCGCTGCCCCTGGGGAAAAGAGATCCGGTCCTGCCACCGGGAATGTGTCAGTCACATCGAAAGGATCATCGAATTCGAAGGCCCGGGAAATATCGCCGCTATTATCATGGAAGGCGAGAGTGGCACTTCCGGCTGTATAAAATACCCACCCGACTACCTGCAAAAAGTAAGGGCCCTCTGTGACAAATACGGCATCCTGCTGATCCTCGATGAAGTGATGAGCGGCTTTGGCCGGACCGGCAAGTGGTTCGCCGCGGAACTACATGGCGTCGTACCGGATATGATCGCCACCGCCAAAGGCATCACGGCAGGTTACATCCCCCTGGGCGCCCTCATCGTAACGGACACCATCGCCGATTATTTTAATGACAAGACCCTCTGGCTGGGGCTCACCTACTCCGCCCACCCGGTAGCCTGCGCTGCCGGGGTAGAAGTATTGAAGATCTATGAGGACGAAGACCTCATCGCCAACGCGGAGAAAATGGGACATTATTTAGAAGAAAAGGTGGCCCTGCTGACCCGGCGCCATCCCTGCATCGGGGATTTCCGGAATACGGGCCTCCTGGGCTGTCTTGAACTGGTAAAAGACCGGACAACGAAAGAACCGATGGCCCCTTTCAACGCCACCGCGGAGGAAATGGCCATCATGAACCAGGTAGCAGGTAAGTTAAAACAGTTAGGCATGTACGCGTTTGTCCGGTGGAACTATGTTTTCATCGCACCCCCGCTGAGCATTACCCGCGAACAGATAGATGAAGGCCTGGCCATCATCAGCGAAGCATTACTGATCGCAGACGCCCATGTAACCGAATAAGATCCGATTGCCCGCCTCATTAACCAGAACTATCAACATGCGTAAACAGCTAATCATGCCGTCTGCATTCTATTTTGCAATATTCCTGCTCTGGCAGATCACCGCCCTTGCCCAACCCGGCCGGAGGGCCCGCGACTATGGCATTCCGTTCGACGGTCAGCCGGGGAAGTTGAACGCTATCACGGATGTAACAGGCGTCGAGGTGGGACAGACTACGCTGATAGCAGGGGAAGGCGCCCTGGTAAAAGGGAAAGGCCCTATACGAACAGGGGTAACGGCCATCTTACCCCGGGGACACCACTTCGACCCCGTTTATGCCAACTGGTATACCCTGAATGGTAACGGCGACATGACGGGCACGCATTGGATCACGGAGTCGGGGTTCCTGGAGACGCCCATCCTCATTACCAATACAGGCAACGTAGGCACCGTTCGCGATGCCGCCTGGTCATGGATGGACCAACATCAGTATTTCACCCCCTTTTATAAGAACTACTGGTACGCCTATCCGGTAGTAGCAGAGACCTATGACGGCATCTTCAATGACATCAATGGACAACATGTAAAGAAAGAAGATGTTTTCAGGGCGCTGGACAGCGCCCGGTCCGGAGTCGTGGAAGAAGGCGGGGTCGGCGGAGGCACCGGCATGATGTGTTATAACTTTAAGGGAGGCATCGGCACTGCTTCCCGGGTACTGGACGAAAAATCCGGGGGGTACACGGTGGGCGTATTGGTTCAGTGTAACCATGGCAGCCGGTCCCAGCTCACCATCGCAGGCGTGCCTGTAGGAAAAGAACTGTCGGATACCCTTCCCTTTACCATCGACCAACACACCTTTGGCCTGACCAGCACACCGCCACGGGAAGAGACGGGCTCTATTATTGTCGTCCTGGCTACCAACGCCCCCCTGCTGCCGGACCAGTTGAAAAGACTGGCCCAGCGGATCCCACTGGGAGTTACCCGGACGGGAGGCATCGGAGGAAATGGCTCGGGAGATATCTTTATTGCCTTCTCCACCGCCAACCAACATGCGTTCAGCAATACAGAGACCAGGCAGGTGACTACCCTGCCCAACGAAGAGATCAATCCCCTGTTTGCAGCAACGATCCAGGCCACGGAAGAGGCCATCGTCAATGCCCTCTTCGCCGGAAAAACTTTGGTGGGTATCAATGACAATACCGTATATGGCCTGCCAAAAGAAGCTGTTTTGCGGATCCTGAAAAAATATCATCGTATTTAATAATAAGAAAAACCTAATCATAAAATATGCCTGCATCCGGCTCCGATATTGCCCCCATCCTGACGGACTTCGCGCCCGGCGTTGCACACGACCCGTCCCTGTATAGCGAAGACCTGGCTCCCGTCCCAGCCTCCAAAAGGACCTGGACCACCTGGAACTATGCCGCCCTCTGGATCAGCATGAGCCTCTGCATCCCCACTTATATGCTGGCCAGTTCTCTCATCGGAGGGGGAATGAACTGGTGGCAGGCCATCCTCACCATCTTTCTGGGTAATACCATCGTGCTCGTGCCCATGATCCTGAACGGCCGGGCGGGCGCCCGGTACGGCATTCCCTTTCCTGTCTTTGCAAGGGCCAGCTTTGGCGTGAAAGGAGCCAATATACCGGCTATGCTCAGGGCCATTGTAGCCTGCGGATGGTTTGGCATCCAGACCTGGATCGGCGGTTTTGCCCTTTACCAGATGCTACGCCTTTGGTTCCCTGCGCTGGCTACGCTGCCGGCCATCTTTCCCGCCTCCTGGGGTCTGGCCACAGGCCCGGCCATCTGCTTCCTGCTGTTCTGGCTGTTGAATATGGTCGTCGTCTGGCTGGGAGTGGACAGTATTCGGAAATTACTCGTGTTCAAGGCCTTCTTTCTGCCCCTGGCGGCCCTGGCTTTATTATTCTGGGCTATCTCAACCGTACATGGAGGTCTGGGCCCCATTTTGACCCGGCCCTCCGCCTTTCATTCCGGCGCGGCCTTCTGGGCCTTCTTTATCCCGGGATTGACGGGTATGGTCGGCTTCTGGGCCACCCTTTCCCTGAATATCCCGGACTTTACCCGTTACGCCATTAGCCAGCAGGCACAGGTAAGAGGACAAGCCATCGGCCTCCCCCCCTCGATGACCCTCTTTGCTTTTATCGGGGTCATAGTGACCTCCGCCACGACCATCATTTATGGAACGACCATCTGGGATCCCGTAGTCCTGGCAGGGAAATTCGATAGCAAACTTCTCGTCAGCATTGCCATGATAGCCGTCGCCCTCTCCACCCTGGCCACCAACATCGCCGCCAATATCGTAAGTCCGGCCAATGACTTCGCCAATCTCTCCCCCTCCCGGATCAACTTTCGGACAGGTGGACTCATCACCGGCCTTATCGGCATCCTCATCTTCCCCTGGAAGCTGATAGCCGACCCCGGCGGTTATATATTCACGTGGCTGGTGGGATATTCCAGTCTGCTGGGGCCCGTAGGCGGCATCCTCATCGCCGATTATTATGTGATACGCCGGCAGCAGCTACAGGTGGGAGACCTCTATCAACGCAAAGGCGAGTATACCTATTCCGGCGGCTTCAACCGCTATGCCATCGCAGCACTCCTGGCAGGCATCATCCCGAACATCCCCGGTTTCCTCGTCACCACCAACTTTCTCAGCCGCGACGCTGTACCTGGTTGGGTCACCGGGCTGTATAGCTATGCCTGGTTCGTGGGATTTTTTGTGTCGGCCCTCGTTTATACCGCATGCATGCGCGCTTATACCATCACCAGCAAAGAAAAGTTGAACTATGTCAGTACTGATTAAAAATGGGAGGGTCATCACCGCAACGGATGACTACATCGGCGATATCTTTATCGAAGGCGAAACGATATCCGCCACCGGCCGCAAGCTGACTATGCCGGCGGATACCACCCTCGATGCAACCGGCCTGCTGGTAATGCCCGGCGGCATCGATCCTCATGTCCACCTCGACATGCCCTTCATGGGCACTTTCTCCAGCGACACCCATGAGACAGGCACCCGGGCCGCCCTCTTTGGAGGCACTACCACGGTGATCGACTTCGTCCTGCAGCAACAGGGCCATTCCCTGCGGGAAGCCCTTGACCAGTGGAATAGCCGGGCAAAAGGCACCGCCGTAGGCGACTACAGCTTCCACATGGCCGTCACCGACTACAACGACCATACCCGGGCGGAAATAAAAGAGATGGTAGAGAAAGAAGGCATCACCTCCTTTAAAACCTTCATGGCCTACAAAGGCGCCCTGATGATAGACGACCGGCAGATGACAGCCCTGATGCAGGAAGTCCGTAAACAGGGCGGACTCGTTACGGTGCATGCCACCAATGGCGACATGATCGACTACCTGGTGGCCAAAAACCGGTCGGAAGGCCGGCTCTCCCCTCTCTATCACTATCTCTCCCAACCGGAAGTCACCGAAGCGGAAGCTTCCGCCCGGTTCACGGACATCGCCAACTATACCGGCTGCCCCGGTTACATCGTTCATCTAACCTGTGAAGGAGCCCTCAACGCCGTACGACAGGCCACCCGCCGGAATCAACATGTATTTGTGGAGACCTGCATTCAATATCTTTTGCTGGACGCCTCCCTGTATGAAAAGGACTTCGACGGCGCCAAATGGGTGATGAGCCCACCCTTACGGGAGAAGAAAGATCAGGCCACCCTATGGGCAGGCATCAACCAGAACCTGGTGAACGTAGTGGCCACCGACCACTGTCCCTTTAAATGGGAACAGAAAAAAATGGGGCTTAACGATTTCTCAAAGATCCCCAACGGTCACCCTGCCATCGAACACCGGATGGAGCTGCTCTATAGCGAAGGCGTCCACAAAGGAAAGATCAGCCTCAATAAATACGTGGAAGTAGCTTGCACCAACCCGGCAAAGATCTTCGGCATGTTCCCCAGGAAAGGGACCATCGCCCCCGGCAGCGATGCAGACATCCTTCTCTTCGACCCGCAAAAACAGCATACCCTCTCCGCTGCCACCCATCACATGAATGTGGACTACTCGGCTTATGAGGGATGGGAGCTGACCGGGAAGGTGCAGACCGTCCTCTTACGGGGAAAGATTGCCATCGATAAAAACAACTGCCTGGTGGATAAAGGCTATGGTCAGTTCATCCGCCGAACCCCTACCTACACAACATCATTGTAAACCATAACAACAGCCACATGCCCAGAATCATTAAATCCGGCCTCATCCAGATGAGCCTTCCCAAAACGGAAGGAGAAGGCACTATCGAAGAGATCAAGGAAGCTATGCTCCGGAAACATATCCCCCTCATCGAAGAGGCAGGAAAAAAAGGAGTGCAGATCCTCTGCCTGCAGGAGATCTTCAACACCCCTTACTTCTGCCCGGGACAGGACCGCGCCTGGTACGAATCGGCGGAGCCCATCCCCGGTCCCACGATCGAACGCATGGCCGCCTATGCAAAGAAATACAACATGGTGATGATTGTCCCGGTCTATGAAAAAGAACAGGCAGGGGTCTTATACAATACCGCCGCCGTCATTGACGCAGATGGCACCCTGCTGGGGAAATACCGGAAGAACCATATCCCCCATACTTCCGGTTTCTGGGAGAAATTCTTCTTCAAGCCGGGCAACCTGGGCTATCCCGTCTTCCAGACCAAATATGCGAAGATCGGCGTCTATATCTGTTACGACCGTCACTTCCCCGATGGAGCAAGATGCCTGGGCCTGAATGGCGCAGAGATCGTCTACAACCCATCCGCCACCGTAGCCGGTCTGTCTCAATATCTCTGGAAGCTGGAACAACCCGCCCATGCGGCCGCTAATGGCTATTTCATGGGTTGTATCAACCGGGTAGGCGAAGAGAAACCGTGGAACCTGGGCCGTTTCTATGGTACCTCCTATTTCGTTGACCCACGGGGACAGGTATTCGCCCAGGCCTCGGAAGACAAGGATGAACTGCTGATAGCAGACTTTGACCTGGGTATGATTGACGAGGTGCGCAGTGTCTGGCAGTTCTACCGCGATCGACGGCCGGAGACCTATGGAAAGCTGACGGAATTATAAATAGCCCCCGGCATACCGGTTTCCCGGCCCGCCAATGATTCATTAATCTTAATTCAACCCAATGGCCATCACCCCTCATCGTTTAAGACCTGAAGAATACGAACAGAACTTCAGCGATATCCATCCCCCGTTTGAGACGCCGGATGCAGCCCTGGTGGAGGCCAACCGCTGCCTGTTCTGCTACGACGCCCCCTGCACCAAAAGCTGCCCCACCGGTATCAACGTGCCCAAATTCATCAAACAGATCACCACCGACAATATCAAAGGCTCCGCCCACACCATTTTGGCAGCCAACATCATGGGCGGTGGGTGCGCCAAGGTCTGCCCCGTGGAGAAACTTTGCGAGGGCGCCTGCGTCTACAACCTCATGGACGAAGAAGCCATCCCCATCGCCCGGTTACAGCGCTATTCCACCGAGCCCGCCATCCAGGAAAAATGGCCCCTTTTCGAACGTAAACCTTCCAGAGGTAAAAAAGTAGCCATCGTAGGCGCCGGCCCCGCCGGCCTCAGCTGCGCCCATGCCCTCTCCCGGGAAGGCATCGACGTCACCATTTTTGAAAAAGAGCCCAAAGGAGGGGGACTGATGACCTATGGCATCGCTGCCTATAAAGTGACACCGGAGTTCTGTGCGGAAGAGCTGGACTATATTCTTTCCCTCGGCGGTATTGAAGTAAAATATGAGCAAGAGTTAGGTCGTAACCTGTCAATGAATGACTTATATACAAATTATAACGCAGTTTACCTGGGCTTTGGCGTTGGATTGGCCCGACACCTGGAGATACCGGGAGAAGAGCTGGAAGGCGTGATAGACGCCATCCGCTTCATCTATGACATCCGGTCAAAAGACTATCCGGCCATCCCGGTCGGCGACAAAGTGGTGGTCATCGGTATGGGCATGACCGCCATCGACGCCGCTACCCAGGCCAAACGCCTGGGCGCGGGAGAAGTGACCCTGGTCTATCGCCGCACCGAAGAAGAGATGCCCTGTACCCATACCGAGCTGGACCTGGCCAAACTCGACGGTTGCCGCATAACCTGGCTGGCAGCGCCCAAAGAGTTGATCGGCACGGACGGCCATGTGACGCAACTCGTCTGCAGCATCATGCAGCTGGGCGAACCTGATGCCGGTGGCCGCCGCTCCCCCATCGACACGGGCAAGACCTTTACCCTGGAGACAGACATGGTCATAAAGGCCACTGGTCAGATTCCTTATGAGACCCTGGTGGAAGCCTCCGGGCTCCCCAACAGCAGGGGGAAGATTTCCACCGACGCCAGGGGCATTACAGGACTAAAAGGCGTCTTCGCCGGCGGCGATTGTGTCAATGGCGGCAAAGAAGTGGTAGACGCCGTACAGGCCGGCAAAGATGGCGCTGCGGCCATCCTGGAATACCTTAGCAGCCCCTGACCATCCGCCTGCCGGCTCCGCCAATTTATTCAACAGTTAAACTCATTTCCATGGCTTCCCTTCATACCAACTTCCTCGGCATCAGCTCCCCCAACCCCTATTGGCTCGCCAGCGCCCCACCCACTGACAAACAGATCAACGTACTAAGGGCCTTTGAAGCCGGCTGGGGCGGGGTGGTCTGGAAGACCTTAGGCAGCCAGGTGAAGAATGTCTCTTCCCGCTACTCATCGGTAGACTTCAATGGCGCCCGGATGATGGGCTTTAACAATATCGAACTGATCAGCGACCGTCCCCTGGAGCTCAACCTGAAAGAGATCAGAGAATGCATCCGCCTCTTCCCCGACCGGGCAATGATCGTTTCCCTCATGGCGGATAACGACAGAAAAAGCTGGCACCAGTTGATCCGCCAGGTAGAAGATACCGGGGCCCATGGCATCGAACTAAATTTCGGCTGCCCGCACGGTATGACCGAAAGAGGCATGGGCGCCGCTGTAGGTCAGGATCCCGGCATCGCCAAAATGGTCGTGGAATGGGTGATGGAGGCGGCCACCATTCCCGTCATCACCAAACTGACCCCCAACGTGCATTCCGTGGTGCCCACCGGCCGCGCCGCCGTAGAAGCCGGCTCGCAGGCCCTCTCCCTGATCAACACCATCCAATCCGTAACAGGCGTGGACCTGGACACCTTTATTCCTAACCCCAACGTAGGCGGGAAGTCTACCTTCGGCGGCTACTGCGGCCCGGCCGTCAAACCCATTGCCCTGAAGATGCTCACCACCATTGCCCAGGACCCCCTCACCGCCAAAGTCCCCATCTCCGGCATCGGTGGCATCGGCACCTGGCAGGACGCGGCAGAATTTATGCTGCTGGGATCGACTACCGTACAGGTGTGTACGGCAGCCATGAAATATGGCTTTCGCATCATCGAAGATATGTGCGAAGGTCTCAGCAACTGGATGGATGAAAAAGGCTTTGTCACCACCGGCGACTTCATCGGCCGCTCCGTCCCCACCCTGACCCATTGGGAGGAACTGGACATCAACTATCACATCGTGGCCCGCATCGACCCGGCAAAATGTATCCACTGCGGGCTCTGCTACATCGCCTGCGAAGATGCCTCCCATCAGTCCATTCGATTGGACTACGGCAATCCTTACAATACCTATACGATCAAGGAAGAAGAATGTGTCGGCTGCAACCTCTGCAAATTGGTCTGCCCCGTAGATGATTGCATCACGATGGTGGAGCAACGCAAAGGCCCCGAATACCTCAACTGGAAAGAATTTCAACAACGGGGCCTGCCACTCAATGATCATTGAACCGCCAGTCCCCAAAGACAAAACCCCGACCATGGCCGGGGCTTTGTCTTTAAGCTTTACAATATCTTATTTCTTCACCCCCAATCTATACACCGTCGTCGACGTATACATCTTCCCCGGCTTCAGCTCCGTACTGGGGAATGAAGGCTGATTAGGCGAATCCGGATAATGCTGCGTTTCCAGGCAGAAAGCCGTCCGGTAATCATCCTTCTTACCAGCCTTCAACGGATTAGAGCCCGTCATAAAATTACCGCCATAGAACTGGATCCCGGGCTGATCTGTATACACCTCCAGCACGATCCCACTCTGATCCCCCCACACCGTAGTCACCGGCCGGCTGAGCGCACCACCCTGCACAGCGTTCAGCACAAAATTGTGATCATACCCCTTCCCGTATTTCAGTTGAATATTATCCTGTCCGATCCTCGAACCGATAGCCGTCGGCTGATTAAAATCAAAGGGAGTTCCCGCCACCGGCTCGATCTTACCGGTAGGTATCAGCGTGGAATCCACCGGAGTGTACCCCATTGCGTTGATCTGTAGCAGGTGGTTGTTGATAGTGCCGCTGCCCTGGCCATTCAGGTTGAAATAGGAATGGTTGGTAAGATTTACTACCGTAGCCTTATCCGTAGTGGCTTCATAATCTATCTTTAAAGAATTCGTGCTATCACCGGTCAGCGTATAGGTCACCTTCACCTTCAGGTTACCGGGGTAGCCCTCTTCTCCGTCCTTGGACAGATAGCTCAGCTCTACGGAGCTATCACTTAGCTGTTTGGCATCCCAGACTACCGCGCCAAAGCCCTTCTTCCCGCCATGCAGCGTGTTAGGGCCATTATTCTTTGCCAGTGTATATTTTTTGCCTTCCAGGGTAAAACTGGCTTTGCCGATACGGTTGCCATAACGGCCTACAATAGCTCCGAAATAAGTCTCCGGCTGATGAATGTATTTACCGATGCTGTCATAACCGTCAACAATATCCGTAAGTACACCCTTTTTATCAGGCGCCAGCAGACTTACCACCCGGGCCCCATAATTCGTAATGGCAGCCTGCGCATTATTTTTATTCTTCAACACATACAGCGCTGTTGGCTTCCCGTCCACCGTGTCTTTAAAAGAGTGGGCATCCGGCAGTGAGGCGGCCGTGGCAGGTGCGCCTGTATTGGCCAACGAATCCCCGCCGGCAGCGGCAGGCGTATTGTTTCCGTTTCCGCAGCTCGCCACCAGGAAAGCTCCGGCCAAAAAGAAAGGAGAAAGAAGGAATTTATTCATATAGCAATAATTAATTTAATTAACGGTGCCCGGCCTCTTCGCCATCCTGGCCGGCCGTACCGGTCGGTCCCAGGCGGCATTCTTACAACAACGAAGTTCCATTCTCTATCTGACCAATATACACCTTCAGTTCCTTGTTCATTGCCCGGGCGTACGCCGGGGTAGCCTTCGCGACCAGTTCATCAATCGCTTCTTCTTTTACCAGGTTGATGGTACAGCCTCCAAAACCCCCTCCCATCATACGGGCCCCGATGACAGCGGGGTTACCCTTTACATGCTCCACCAGAAAATCCAGCTCGGGACAGCTGACCTCGTATAATTTACTCAACCCTTCATGCGTGGCGAACATCCTGCGTCCAAAGGCGGCGATATCCCCCTGTTGCAAGTCATCGCTGGCAGCCAGCAACCGCAGGTTCTCTTCCACGATGTAGCGACAACGCTGATAAACCAGGGCATTGGCAGGGGCCACATACTCTTCCAGCATGGCAGGGGTGGCATCCCGCAGGCTTTTTACCTCAGGGTGGTGGGCCTGTATCAGCCGGACGCCGGCCTCACACTGCTGACGCCGCATATTATATTCTGAAGAAGCCAGGGAATGTTTGACATTGGTATCTAACAGCACGATACGGATTCCTTCGGTATTAAACGGAACGTACTCATAAGCCAGCGACTGGCAGTCCAGACGGATCACATGATTTCTCCGGCCAAACATGCTGGCAAACTGATCCATAATCCCGCATTGTACCCCTACAAACTGGTTCTCCGCCTTTTGCGCCAGCTTTACCATGGTCAGGGGATCCAACTTTAATCCAAACAGCTCGTTGAGCGAAAATGCCGTGGCGCACTCCAGGGCTGCCGAAGAAGACATCCCTGCCCCCAGGGGAATATCCCCCCCGAACACACAGTTAAAACCGCCGACGGGATGCCCCAGCGCCTGCAATTGCTGCACCACTCCCAAAATATAATCCGGCCAGTGCAGGGGAGAAGATACTACCTGCCGGGTATCGCCCGTATAAGGCTGGTCCAGGTCTAAAGAGATAATAGAAATAACAGTGTCCTCCCGTCGGGAAACCGCCATATAGATAGCCTTGTTGATAGCAGCAGGTAATACGAACCCATTGTTATAGTCTGTATGTTCACCCAGCAGGTTTACCCTGCCCGGGGACCTCACTACGAGAGGGTCATTGCCATAACTGCTTTTGAATTTTTCGATGATCCGGGAGGCGAGCGAGCGATCTTGTTGGGTTGCTATCATATGTCTTTCAATCTGCAAGTGTCAAAATAACATCTATTTTGACGGAAAATAAAATTTTCTTTCCTTCCAGCCTCCATTCCATCAGATCCTCCATTTCTTTCATAATATAATCCATTCCCGCTCATTTCCCCCTCATCGCCAGCAGCCGGTGACCCTCCCCGCCCGGCTTCACCCGGTATGCCTTCACCCCCTCCCCATTGACGCCAAACAACAGGTACCCTTCCGTATTAATTACGGACCGCACATCTCCCCGGAGATGCAGACCACACCGCTCCTGGTCGATAATGCTAAAATTCCCCTTCCCATCCCCCTTCAGCAGGACCCCGTAATTGGCATCCTGTTTCCCCAAACGTAACCGTGCATGGTTGACATTCCCACAGAGCAGCAGGTCGGTTGCTCCGTCCTTGTCATAGTCCAGGGCCGTAATGGTAAATACAGGGGAATATTGGACGGGCAGCGGCAGATTACGTTCCTGGAACCTTCCATTCGCCCCCCGGCTAAAATAACAGGTCCTCAGACAATTCGCCTGCAGCCGGCCGGCGCCCTCCAGATCGCCCGAAGCAACGACATCCTTCAACTGCGCTCCCGCATAGCTCTTATAGTCAGGGAAACGTTTGCTCATATTGCCAATCTGCTGCAACAGTTCATCCCGGCTCATAAAGGGATAAGAACTGTCTCCGTTATAAAGACATAATACGGGATCTATCGTGCCGTTGCCGTCAAAGTCCTTATAATATAACTCGGCCGGATGCCGCTCATCCGCCCGGCACTGGCTGTTCAGTCCCTGGTTGCCGGCCACCAGGTCCACCTTGCCATCCCCATCGAGATCCCCAACCCATAACTTATTCCACCAGCCACTATAAGGCTTGTCAAAATAATCCAGCGTTTTATTTACCAGCTTCCCTTTGTCATTGATATACACCGTCAGGGGCATCCACTCTCCTGCTACCACTAGGTCCTTCACCCCATCCCCGTTCAGATCCACCCAGGCGGCGTCCGTGACCATACCGATCTTTTCCAGACCGGGAGCCAGCAAGGCAGCCTGGTCCGTAAAATGCCCCTTGCCATCCCCTATCAGCAGATAGCTGGGAGGAGTGACAGGATATTCGCCCGGTATGACCCGCCCACCCACGAACAGATCGGCAAAACCATCTCCATTGAGATCCAGGACCCGGACACAACCCTTACTGACCCGCATCGCCGGCAAGGCGCCGGAACTCTTGACAAAATGTCCCTTTCCATCGCCCAGGTATAACCGATCCTGTAATAGATCATCCCCGGGGGCATAATTATGATAGCCCCCGCTGGCAACATAGAGGTCCGCCAACCCATCTCCATTCGCGTCAAAAAAAACTGCATCCGCATCTTCACAGAAATGGTCCGCCTCAAAAGCAGGTTCTGCCATCTTCCGGTATCCCCCCTCTTTTTGCCGGAGAAACAAACTCCCCGCCACGCCATTGCCGCCACCGGCATAAATATCTTCCAGGCCATCTCCGTTAACATCTCCCAGAGCCATACAAGGCCCCGAAAAAGACAGGGGGTTTACCAGCTGCGGCTGTCGCTTGAAATCATTCAACGTTACAGGAGCAACTGCCACGGCAAAAGGCGCCGTCACTTCTTCCAACAGGGGTACAACCGACGCCGGCGCCCGGTAAAGCTGGTGGGCGTTCTTTTCGGACAGGGTCATCAACTGATCAGCTCTCACCCCCGTCAGTAGCTGCTCCTGCCCCCTGGGCCAAACGATACGCAACGAATCTATCCCTTTATCCGCTCCCAATCCAAAATGAAGAATGGACGACACGGTCGATTGGTAGCCCTGTGCCGGCATCTGTTCCAGATATTGCAACCGGCCTTTTTGATACAGCATCAGCTTCGCCCCGATGCCTTCTGTATTCAGACCGCTGCCTTCCAGCTTCACGGAGAGATAATGACTTCCTCCCGGCCCGCTGGCCCGGTTCTCATAAACAAAGGCCGGCTGATTGATATTGTTGACGACCAGATCGAGGTCTCCGTCATTATCCAGGTCCGCCCAGGCGGCCCCATTGCTGTTGGAAGGCAGTTTTATCCCCCATCGGTGGCTGACGTTTGTAAAACCGATGTTATCATCACGCCCCCCTGCTTCCCCCCCATTGTGAAAAAAATAACTGGAGACATTGGAGGAAGGCATATGATCCACGATATCCAATACATCCTCCCGCTTCAGCCTTCCCTTCTGCGCTGTATATCTCTCCATATACTTGATAAAATCCATATTGGTATAATCCCGCACATACCCATTGGTGACGAAAAGGTCCTTCCGGCCATCATTGTCAAAATCCGCCCACAGGGGAGCCCAGCTCCAGTCGGTATTGGAGATGCCGGCCAGCTGGCCGATCTCACTAAAAGTTCCATTACCATTATTCAGCTGCAGCATATTACGCATGTACTGGTAATACCCCCCCGACCGCTGGTTCAGATCGAATTTTTCATAATTGTCCGGAGCGAATAACAACTTCTGCCGTCGGTTGTCAGGCGGCAGCATATCCAGGGTAATTACATCCGGCCGGCCGTCATTATTGATGTCCGCCACATTATTGCCCATAGAGAATTGAGAGATGTGCCCAAAGGCTTCCGTAAGTTTGTTCACGAAACCGCCATGATGATCATTGACATAATAACAGTCCGGTACGGCATAATCATTGGAGATATAAATATCCGGCCAGCCATCCCCGTTAATATCGGCTATGCCCGCCCCCAGCCCGTAGGTCAGCGAAGAGCTGCTGATCCCTGCCGCCTGTGTCACCTCATGAAAATGACCTTTGTCATTGCGAAACAGCTTCACCCCGCAGAGTGGGTCCGTTTTCGCCCGGATAGCAGCCGTGCCCACTTCATTCAGCACGGGTAAGTTGTTGGGGTTATGATTCAGCAGGAGAAGGTCCAGGTCCCCGTCCCGGTCGTAGTCAAAAAAATAAGCCTGGGTGGTATAGGAAGAATCCGCCAGCCCATAGGCCGCGGCTTCATCCCGGAAATGAGGGACCCCGGTCCCATCATTGCCCTGGTTGATAAATAATTGTTTGACCCTCCGGAACCCCGCGACTTTGCCGGAATAGCAAAGAAAGATATCCGGCTTTCCATCCCCATTCACATCGGCAATGCTCACCCCTGTCTTCCAGGGCCCGGGTCTTCCCCCCACACCGGCGGCGGCAGTGATGTCTTCGAACTGCAGGTGACCCTTATTGAGATATAACTTGTTTTCCGTCATATTCCCCGAAAAATAGACATCGGGTAACCCGTCCCCATTCAGATCCTCCACTCCCACTCCTCCGCCATTGTAGAAGTACTCATATACCAGCACATTGGTGTTGAGTCCCTCCGTCAGCGTATTGCTGAAATCGATATGCGTACGCTCCGGCGGCAATAAAGCAAAAAGGGCATTGGAGTCCGGAACATAGGGGTTCGGCGCTGGCGCCGCAGTTTCCTGTTTACCAGGTTGCCGGCCGCAGCCGGAAATAAAAAAACCTGCCGCCAGGAGTACAGGCAGCAGGAATTTTTGGGAATGGTTCATCAATAAATATTTATCAGTTTGTATACCCCGGGTTCTGGATCAGCTTGGCATTCTTATTCACCTCATCGCGACTGATGGGCCGGAAATACATCTTATCCAGCCAGGTCCGGTTCTCCAGGGAATTGTCTTGTACAGGTGTATAATGATATGTATAAAGGGTCTCATCATGTTTGTACGGCGAAGGCGCCAGCGCACCCGATTTCAGATTGCCAACCACGTTGATAAAGACGATCTTTCTACCCAGCGTGGCGGACGCGATCATCCACCGGCGGGCATCATGGTACCGATGCTCCTCATAGGCCAGCTCCACCCTTCTTTCATTGCGGATACGCTGCCGCAGGGCATCCCCGGTCTCCGTGGTAGCCGGCATCCCGGCCCGGAAACGGATCTTATTCAGCCAGGTCTGAGCCTCCACGTCCTGGCCCAGTTCATTACAGGCTTCGACATAGTTCAGCACGGCCTCTGTATAGCGCAGGAAAGGCCAGGGAATATATTGCCGGGTATTATTGTCCACGATATTGGGATCGGGGTCGATAAACTTCCGCATATAATAACCCGTCCAGCTGGCATTCCAGTTTTCCACCGGACTCTGACGGGTATCCAGACCAGCCAGCAGGGCCCCGCCGGGGGTCGTTTCGTATTGCCCGCTCTGTATCTGGTTGACGGGGTCGGGGTTGGATGTGATCTTGCTGCGGGGTTTCCAGCCGGCCCCATCAAAGAGCAGAGTGGCATACATACGGGGATCCCTGTTCTTATAAGGCGCAGCGGCTTCTGCCGAATTGGTCCAGTCGAACTTGGTCCCATCCATCATTTCATAGTCATCCACCAACTGCTGGAGAGGGGCATTGCCCGCCCAGTTATGATATCCGTTGGGACCATTGTCCAGTCCCACGGAAGTACCGTCCGTGCCCGGTCCGCCGCTCACCAGCTGCGAGGAAAAATCCCGCTCGAACAACAGCTCGGCAGAAGCCGCTTTATCGACACCAGGGGCATTGCTGCCTCCGCCCATGGCAATGGAGAGATAGCTGTTCTGGGCATCCGCGGACGTGGCCGGAGCGCTGAGCCCCAGCTTATATCCGCCGCCCCCTGCCTGTATCACGGCATAGGCAGCATCCTTAGCCGCCTGCCAGCGTGCGACCCGGTCTCCGGTGGTATACCCCAGCAACTCGGGGTTGGCATAAGAGGAGATAACGGTAGACTTGGACTTAGCTGTAGTAATATCATGCAGGTCGCTGGCCGCATACAAAAGGATCCGGGACTTCAACGCCAGGGCCGAGACGGCGGTAGCCCTTCCCTTGGCGAGGCTCTTACCCGTCAGCAGGCTCGCCGCGCTGTCACAGTCGGCCGTAATAAAATTGACACAGTCGGAGAAGGAGCTCCGCGCTATGGAATAGTCCTGGTTGAGGCCATATGAATGATCCACTATCGGCACACCCCCATAATACCGTACCAGTTGATGATAATAATAGGCCCGCAGAAAATGCGCTTCCCCTGCCAGCCGGTGGTTCAGCACCGTGTCATCGAAAGTGGCCGTCCGCAAGTTCTCCAGGGCCACATTCGTAGCCCGTATCTGGCTGTACATCGACCCCCACTCATAAGTGCCGCTTTGCCAGCCCAGATTGGAAGGACTGAGGGTACCTTCATTGATGGTATTGATGCCCCGCCCGGGATGAACGAATACGGCTTCATCCGATAAAGAAGATAACTGCTGTTCGTCAAACCCGCCATTGCCCAGTCCATTGTAAATATTGGTCACAAACGCTTCCGAAAGCCCCCCATCTGCCCAGGTGGCATTGGCGGAGATCTGGTTCAGCGGTTGCGTGTTGAGAAAGTCCTGTTTACAGGCCGCCAGCAAGGTGACGCCTGTAACGATCATGCTTATACGTTTGAATAAGTGATTCATAAATGTCTTTTTAGAAGGTGACTCTTGCTCCCAGGTTAAGAATTCTCGACTGCGGGTAATACTGCCCACTGCCGGAGGTCGACTCAGGGTCCCAGATCTTCATTTTATCCCAGGTGATCAGGTTAAGTCCGCTGGCATAGATCCGGAACTGGCTGATCCCGGCCCTCTTCAACAGCGAAGGCGAAAGATTATAACCCAGCTCGATATTCTTCAGACGCAGGTAATCACTGTTGCGCAGGAAATAGGTATTATTGCGGGCTCCGCCTCCCGTATAATAGGTATTACCTCTGTTGGCAAGACGGGGATCGGTACTGCTGGGATGGTCTATCGTCCATTGATGATCATAGGAATACTGCAGGTAGTTACCGATATCCCCGGATTCCGTTCCGATATACAAGAGACCTCCGGTAGCACCCTGGAAAAGAATGGACAGATCCAGGTCCTTATAACCTACCCGGATATTCACCCCACCGGTGAACGTGGGGTCCTGGGTCTTGTTCAAACGCACCTGGTCATTCCCATCTATCTTTCCATCGCCGTTCACATCCTTGAACTTCATGTCGCCCGGCTTGAGACCCGGAGTAACCCCCGTATAATCAACCTTATTGTCGGTGATATCCTTGGCATCTCTGAACACCCCGTCGTACTGGTAAGCGAGGAAAGCAGCCCCGTTATTCGGGCTTCCGCTGGCCCCGAAGGGATGGCCCGTGGCCAATTGCCATTTGGGAGCGCCCGGCGCCTCGTCAAAAAATAAGATCTTGTTCTTCGCATAGCCGCCATTCACACTGATCGAATAACTCCAGGGTCCTGAATGATTGGTATACCCCAGCGTAAATTCATAACCCTTATTCTCCGTCTTGCCGATATTCTCCGGAGGCAGAATAGCCGATATACCCGAGGAAGCCGGCGTCGAGCCCGAAGGTTGCCAGAGGATATGGGTACGCCGGTTGTAGAAGTAATCGAATTCAAAGTTGATCTTACCATTCAGCAACTGCCCTTCCAACCCCACATCCGTATTATTAGCCACCTCCCAGGTAAAATTGAGGTTCGGTACGACGGTCTCATACAAGGTGGTGGCAGCCTGGTTATTGATGACATAATTACTGAACCCATAGGTGCTCAGGTACTGGTACTCATATAAAGTTGGGGTTCCATTCTTAAGATAATAGACCTGGTCATTTCCCATCTGGCCCCAGGATCCCCGCAACTTCAGGTAGTTGACAAAAGTGACGCTCTTCTTGAAGAACTCTTCCTCCGAGATTCTCCACCCTGCCGACACGCTGGGGAAAAAGCCCCAGCGATGCTGCTGCGGGAAGAGATAAGATCCGTCCACACGCCAGGTGAACTCCGCAAGGTATTTTTCTTTGTAGTTATAGGCAGCTCTGCCGAAATAACTCAGCTTGGCCCGCTCATAAGCCGAACCTCCCACATTCTGCTGAGGCGCCCCACCCGCAAACAACTGGTCTACAGCTGGAGAGATAAAATTGGTCCGGTAGGCATTGAAGTCATCCTCCTTATCCGTCTCCTTGGTTACCGCCGCGAGCAGATTGATGGTGTGATTGCCCAGGGTCTTGTCGTAATTGATAAATCCGGACAACAGGATATTCAGATAATTATAGTTGGTCTCGCTTAACTGGGGAGACGTAAAGGTGGATCGCACACTCTTGGTCAGCAACGGCGTCTTTCCATCGGCTTCATAGGTTTTATGATCCCAGAAATAAAGGGTCCAGGGGGTTTGCCATACCTTTTCGATCCTGTTCTCCTTATCGGCCGTGGCCATTCCCGTCAGCTTGAGGCCTGGCACCCAGGGTACTAATACTTCTACCCTTCCATTGACCTGGAAATAATCCCGTTTATCCTTGTCATACCCCGTCTGGCTGGTGGTAATGACGATGGGGTTCTGCCCATTCTCGATATCCGGTCCCGGCAGCCCGTTCGGCCACACTTCCGGATCCGTAGGTCTTCCCCGCATCAGCATCCGGAAAATAGAACCCGCCGTCTGCGTGGGGAAGAACCTGTACTCTTCCCTGGCCGTCAGGTTGATCCCCGTATTGATCCATTTATTCACCTTCGCATCCAGGTTCAGCCGCATATCATACTGCTTGTAACCCGTGGCGGAATTCTTATAATAACCATCCTGGTCCTGGTAACCCAGGGAAGCCAGGTACCGGATGTTGTCGGAGCCTCCGTTGATCTGCAAAGTGTGCTGAACCTGTGGGGCCCAGGTCTTCAGCGTGGTCTTGAACCAATCCGTATTGGGATGTCCCCAGGGATCGGAACCGTCTGCGTATTTCTTGACATCCGCTGGCTGGAAAGGCGCGGTCTGCGTTCCGTTGGCCGGGGATATATAGGTGCCGGTCTGGTTAAAGGCGGTCAGCGCAGCCGACCATTCCGACGGATCGGAAATATGGTCATAGATATAGGTGGCATTATTGATGGCCGCATATTCCGTGGCCGTCGCCATCTTGGGAATGCGGTCCGGCTGAGCCCAGCCATGGTTAAAGGTATACGACAGCTGAGGCTTGCCCGTCTTGCCGTGTTTGGTGGTCACCAGGATAACCCCGTTGGCAGCCCGGGATCCATAGATGGCTGCAGACGCATCCTTCAACACCGACATGCTCTCGATGTCGGCCGGGTTGATTCGCTCCAGGCCCCCGGCAATATCCGGAATGCCGTCCACCACGACCAGGGCCGAAGTATTACCGAGCGTATTCGTTCCCCGGATCCGGATGGTCGAGCCGTCATAACCCGGTTCCCCGCTGGCCTGCACCGCATAGACACCAGGCAGCCGGCCCACGAGGGAATTGGTAAGGTTTACCGTAGGTGACTTTTCCAGCTCACTCCCCTTCACCGTAGCCACGGCGCCGGTCACCGTCACTTTCTTCTGGGTGCCATATCCCACTACTACGATATCTTTCAGCGAGTTTTCAAGGGAAGCAGTAAATTTCATGTCCACGACATTCTTGCCGTTCATGGCAAGCTCCCTACTGCCCAGCCCCACATAACTGAATACCAGCGTGGCCTTTGGATTAGTCACCTCCAGGGAATAGGTCCCATCCTCTTTGGTAGTGGTGCCGTTATTGGTGCCTTTCTCCTGTACGCTGACCCCGCCCAGGGGCTCGTCTTTGTCATTGGTCACTTTTCCCGTTACTTTTATCGCCACCAGGGCCCTGGCATCCTCATCCGGCCGCTCCCGGGTAATGACAATGAGATTTTCGCTCAGCTTGTAGTAGGAAAGGCCCGTATTTCCCAGGATTTCAGCCAATACATTTTCAACAGTCTCATGTTTTACTTTGATGCTGATCCGCTGATCTTTAGGCAGGATCTCGTCCTTGTAAACAAACCGGAAGAACCCCTGGTCTTCGATAGCCCTGAATACTTTTTTTAAAGGGGTCTTTTCCAATCGTAAGTTGATATTACCCTGTCCATACCCATTGGCAAAGGATTGGATAGACAAGGCAAAACCGAGTAAAACAGCTAGTTTCGTCATCAGCAGGCGTTTGATGATTAGACGGCCCGTATCTTCCGATACGCCGCATCCGGATTTTTTCATACCTTAGTTTTGTTATAATGATGAGTTACCGCCCGGAAAAAGGGCGGTGGTTGTCTTTACACCGGCGGGGGATGCTGCAATCATTCTCCGCTTTGTTTTTTTATACAAGAAGACGGTTACGTGTTTAAATTTCTCATAATGGCGTTTTAGGTTATGTAATGGGCGATTTAAAGCGTTATAGTGACTTCTTTTCTATTGATCGAATACTTGAAATTACCGGTCAGCCTCAGCGCCTCCATTACCTGCCGGAGACTTTCATCTTCAAAAACCCCACTGTACTCCGTGTGTTTCAGGCTCTCTTCCCGGATCTTTACCTTTACATCATACCAGCGTTCGATCTTCGAGGCCACATTCTCCAGCGTCTCCTTGTCAAATGCCAGTTTGTTCTTCACCCACAACACCTCGGTCGCGACACTGTCCTTTTCCTGGAAATGAGCTTTCTCCAGGACCATCACCGGGACCCTTTCTGCTTTTGTGGTTGCCTTTGCGGAGCCCGTGGTGACAGGCTGCTCCCCATTCTGCACCACTAATTTTTCATTGGGCTGCAGCAGGATCTTTTTATCAGGATTATCATGAAGGGTCACTTCGATCGAACCCTGGATCAACAACGCTTCCGTATTTTTCTCATTTTTGTAAGACCGGATATTCAGGCTGGTCCCCAATACCTTCACATCGATGGAGGAAGTGTGTATGATAAAAGGGAAATTCTTGTCCTTGACTACGTCAAAATAGGCTTCCCCGCAGAGATGCACTTCCCGGTAAGGTCCCCGGAAATTTTCATCATACGTGATGCGACTATCCGCATTCAGCCAGACCTGGGTTCCATCCGGTAATTGCACCTTTGATTTGGAACCCGGTTTGGTGCTGATCGTATTCTGTGCAATGGGAGCCTCTTTCCTGGAACGACTCACCGGGTAGACAAAAAAGAAAAAGGCGATCACGCCCGCCGCCACCCCCGCCGTGGTCCATGCCTTGCGGGCGATGCCACTCGCCGGCCACAACCAGCGATAGACAGGGACCTTCTTTTGGGGTTCCTCCGGATAGACCGAAAGCTCCGCCACTCCGGATGTTTCCTCCCCTGTCTGTCTTTCAACGGGCAATTCATATTTCAGGGCAGGCTCGGATAAATGATTGCTGAGCCGCTGAAGGTGGCGGCTCAGTGCATCCGCCCTCCGGGATGCAGACGCCGGGGCCGGCCCCTGCCATAAATTATAGAGGGTTTCCAGCCTCAACCCTATTTCAGGATGCGCCTGTAAATGGGTTTCCAGGGCAGCCAGATCTTCCGGCGTCGCCTCGCCGGAAAGTTTCAGACTTACCAATAACCAGAATTGATCGTCCTGCATAAAGATGTGCTTGCCCTATAGACAGGATGAGAAAAGAAAATGTACCAAAGGAAAAAAAACTTTTTTTAGGACTGGGAAAACTTTCCCGTCAGCAGGATGCCGGCTTGAAGATAGGACGGTAACGCTTCCCCCACCTTACGGATGGCGATGGCCAGCTGATTACGAACGGTCAGAGGAGATATATCCAGGATATGGGCCACTTCTTTATACTTCAGACCGTCTTCCTTTATCAACTGAAAGATGAGCTTGCACTGCGGAGGAAGCTGCCGGATCACCTGCCTGATCTGGCGCACCAGGTCTGCCGAGATACACAATTCAGCAGGCCCCCTGAACTCTATCATCGCTTCCACATCGAGCATGTCCAACGTCACACTCGACCGTTTGTGGTTCTTAGCAATATAATTCAGGGAGAAATTTTTGGCGATCGTATAGAGATAGACCTTTAAGTTTTCAATCTCCATCAGCTTGCCCCGGATCTGCCAGACTTTAATAAATACATCGGAGACAATTTCTTCCGCGATCTCATATGATTTGACGAGGGAGTAGGTAAACCGTTGCAACCCGCCTGACAACAGCTCATAAAGCTGGTTATAAGCTTTCATATCTTCGTAGAAAGCGATTCGTTGCTGAATTTCCCATATGGCAGCCGGGCGGTTCAAGTGGTCTCTTTATAATAGCAAAAGCAAATCGTGTGTAGTAGTTAAAGGAAAGTTAAAGCCATTCCGCGAATTATCAATGACTTTTTAAAATTATTTATTCCCACACCCCGTGTATAATTGACATTTATTTGCTAAAAAGACCGGTATACTCGATTCCTAATCCGTTTCCCCGGGACAATGTCACTTTTCCCTGATCAAAAGAAATGCCGGTAGCTAAATCTTCTTTTAGCAGCAGCGGTCCATCCATATCCACATAGTCCAGCTCCGGCAACAGATGCGCAATAGCAGCGCTGCCGACGGTGCTTTCATTCATGCTGCCCACCATTACTTTCAGCCCACTGCTTTTAGCCGCTGCGATCATCCTGCGTGCAGGCGTAATACCGCTGCACTTGGTGAGCTTGATATTGATGCCGTGAAAATGGCCTTTACATTTCTCCACATCTTCTTCCCGCACACAGGATTCATCGGCAATCAACGGCAAAACAGATTGCTCATATAAGATCTTCATCCCTTCCCAGTTGTCCCTGGCCAGCGGTTGCTCCACAAATTCAACCCCCAGTTCTTTAAGAAGAGGGATTTTCACCAGGGCCTCGTCCACAGTCCACCCTGCATTCGCATCCACCCGGAATACGGCATTGGTATGTGCGCGCAATGCTTCCATGATGGCAATATCTTCCGGCGTACCCAGTTTGATCTTATAAATAGGCCAGGACGTCTCCTTCATCTTGGCCACCATTTTATCAATGGTATCGATCCCGATGGTATAATCCGTCATAGGGCCCCTGGCCGGATCCAGCTTCCACAGTTCATACAGGGGCTTTTTCATCAGTTTCCCAAAGAGATCCCAGGCTGCGATATCCAGGGCGCAGACAAGAAAGGAATTTCCGGGCAGCAGGTGATGCAGGTAATGCCAATACCGCTGCGGGTCCGTAAAAGCAAAATTTTCAATGAACCTCTTTTTCTCCTCCAGGTCCGCGATCATTTTCTCCACCGGGATATGGTAATAGCTGATGGCCGGGGCCTCGCCATAACCTTTAAGCCCCCGGTGCTCCAATTCAACGATCAGGGTAGGCTGATGGGTCTTCGTGCCCCTGGAAATAGTAAACGGATGCTGAAAGGCGAGGTTGTAAGCGGTATATGTACAATTCATGGGGCTCAAAATTAGGGAATAGCGGGATTCACTCCTTAATATTCCCGTCGGCGGTTTCCCCCTTTCCAATACCTGCAGAAATTACGGTCGGACCTGTGGCTTCTACTCGTTTTTTTGCATTTTTGAGAAAGTTTTTCCCGTTTTTGGAAGTCTGGAACGGAACGAACCTCTGCAACAGGCTAATAATCCATCGTTTAAGTTTTGGCATTTCTTTTAGAGATAGGAGTCGTACCGCAAACCGCACCCTTGTATGAAAACTATTAACGCAGGTTCCCTTTCAACGGCATCTTTTAAAAATGCTTTTTTAGTCTTAACGGCCGCTCTTCTCCTTTCCGGTCTTAACCCCGTATCGGCTCAGAGCACAGCCTCCCGGTCTGACGCTTTACCTGCCCTTCTGATGGGATTCTCAGGCGCTATCAATAATAATGAAGTCGTTTTGTCCTGGACCATGGAAAATGAGACCAACAGCAAATGGTTCGTCATCGAAAGATCTGGTAATGGCAACAGCTTCGATTCCATCGGAGTAGTCGCCGGATTAAATAACAATCATGAGTCGGACTATACCTATACTGATACCCGCTTGCTGGACGGTAGTAATTATTACCGCATCCGGTTGGTGAACAGGGACGGCGGTATCAAATACTCAAAAGTGCTGACCCTGAATAATGCCAGCACGACAGGCAAAATGCAGGTCTTCCCTAACCCCGCCAGCGCCGTCGTAAACTATACCCTCACCACCCAGGTTTCCGACCAGGTGACTGTACAGGTATACAACCTGGCCGGCGTACTCGTCATGAGCAAACAACAGCAATTATCTGCCGGTGTCAACCAGCAGTCTTTAGCCATCGCCACCTTAAAAAGCGGTAATTATTTTTTGAAGGTGATCAACAGGGAAGGAAACAACCAGTACGTACAACCTTTTGTGAAGTTAATGTAATAATAACCCCCTAACCCTACGGCAGCAGTCCTTAACCCGGCTCTGCCCGCAGCGGAAAGCCCCCGAACCCTAACCCTACCGCCCGCTGCTTTCGACATAGCCCTTCAACTCCTCGTTGAAGGGTTCTTCTTTGATCAGCTCCTCCAGGGTAAGATGCATCCGGTATCGCCAATAGTGATGAGGATCGGCCGGAACATTAATACGCTCGTCATGGGGGTTCTCCCTCCGGAAGGTTTCACTCATGCCCAGAATATCCTGTAGCTGGAAAATACTCCAGAGGGCTGGTGAATGCAAGTGCTGCAGCACGATGGCTTTATTGATCCAGGGTTCGCAGAAGAATGGCGCTTCCCCCCACTGCCCCAGTTCCTGGTTAAAGAATCGCTGGATCATCACCCTGTCCTCCTCCCACCAGCCCCGGATCGTGCTCATATCGTGGGTGGATGGGGTCACGACCGAAAGATAAGGCGCTTCAGCCGGGTGAAAGAATTCCCGGGCCGGATTCTTGGGCATCCGCTGGATCTCCAGGGAAAGGATGCCCAATTGCTTCATTACCTGCGGTACACATCGGGGCACCATACCCAGATCTTCCCCACAAACCAGCATATTGGTAGCCCGTTTCAGGGCCGGTAGCTTATGCAGGGCTTCCTCCTGCCAGAAGGAATCCTGCCGGTAAAAAAAGTAATTGGAATAAAGATCCTTTAAGGACTGTTGCACCTCCCAGGGAAGATAACGGAACGATGAAGTCTTCTCCATGGCAATACGGAAATGGAACTGCTGCCCGCCCGAACCCTCCACTTCAAAAAGAATGACATTCGAGATCAGGTCATACAGCCCGGATTGCAGCTTTCTGTTCAGATCATTTTTTTCCAGGGAGGAAAAATGCGCCGCTACCTTTCGTTGGGTATTAAAAGATTCCCGGAGGGTAAAGAACCCGCCCCCCGCATCGTCCAGGTAATCCGCTTTCAGGACCCCTGTTTCATTTCCAAACACCTCCCATAATACCGCCTCATTGATAAAGGGACGTGTATAACGGTCATGGTCAAACCAAATATTTCGTTCTTGAAATTCAACCCGGTAAACGGGAATGGCCGGGGCAAATATTCCCAGCACCCCTTGAACGGCCTCCATGGGGATACTCCAGATCCGAAAGAATCCCAGGATATGATCAATGCGGAAAGCGTCGAAATAATCGCTCATCTGCTCGAACCGCTGTTTCCACCAGGCAAAACCATCCTTGGCCATCTCCTCCCAGTTATAGGTGGGAAATCCCCAGTTCTGCCCCTTGATGGCAAAATCATCCGGCGGAGCCCCCGCCTGCTGATCCATATGGAAAAGCCGGGGCTCGATCCAGGCGTCACAGCTATAGCGATAGATGCCGATAGGAAGGTCCCCCTTCATGATCACCCCGTTTTTATGGGCATAATCCACTGCCTCCCTTAATTGAAGATGCAGATGATATTGTATGAAATACTGAAGGCCGATTGTTTTATAGTGCCTGCTCCCCGGTGCGACATATTTGGCAAGGACTTCCGGGTCATACCTGCTGTTCTGCTTCCACTGGGTAAAATCAGGGCTGCCATTCTTGTCCCTCAGGCTGCAGAAGGCGGCATAAGGCGTCAGCCAGTGCTTGTTTCGCTCAAAAAAAGACAAATAAGCCGGGTCTTTCTCAAATTCTTCTTTTTGTACCTCGTATAATTCTTTAACTGTCAGTAATTTAATCTTCATCACTGCCTCGTAATCCAGCTCGGGTAACTCATTTAATTCCTTTTGCTTTTTACGGAGAGGTTTGATAAGGTCGGCATATTTACGACCGGCGCATTTCTCCAGGTTGAGATAGATAGGATGCAATGCAAAGGCCGAAATAGCGGCATAGGGGTAAGAATCCTGCCAGGTATGACCCGCCGTGGTATCGTTGACAGGCAGGATCTGCACCAGCCGCAGACCGGATGCAGAAGCCCAGTCGATCAGCAGCTTGAGATCGGTGAACTCGCCCACCCCGAAGGATTTCCTGGACCGGAGGCTGAACACGGGGATGGCTACCCCCGCCCCTCTCCAGGTGGTATTGGGCAAACGGGCAAATCCGTCATGAAGGATGTTTACCTTATTCAGATGGGCGTCCCCATGCAGCAGCCGGTTGCCTCCCTGCTCGTAACCGATGAATTTCTTTTCCTTATGCTGGTAGATCCCATACTTATATTCGATGGGAAAGGACTCCTTCGGGATGTTGAGACGGCAAACCCACCAGTTTCCTTCTGGCGCCATCAGGATGGGCCCCTCGGTATCCCAGTCTTTCAAAGCTTTCCCGCTCCCCACCAGACATAGGGTCTCCTCCTTTTTTAACAAAGGCGCCTTTACTTTAAAAATATGGGTGATAGGCCCCTTTATCTTTGGAGTTTTCTTCGGTTCAGGGTGCGTCAGCAACACCTGCCGGAAAGGAGCCGTAAAAAAGGCATTCTCATATTCTCCGGCATAATTCCAGGTATCGATCACCTCGACTTCCTCCACCTCCGGCGCCGGCGGCTCCAGAATGCGGTCATCCCCCCACTCTTCGGTGATCTTTCCATCCTCGTGGGTCAATATATAATGATACCGCAAAGGGCTTGTGAGCGGCTCGGATAACTCCAGGGTCCCATGCCAGAATTCCCCATTAAAATATTGCAGCGGAAAGGTTTTTTCAAGGTTATCATCCCCCAATACCCCCGTATTCCCTGATATAGATACAGACTGACCCGGATGGGTAAAGTAGCGCAGATAGAATTCTATTTTCACATTCATCATCGGACTATGGCTGTTTTTGTTGAGCAACCGGTAATGTGTACTTTTTACATTATGTGGCTAATTTATAATAAATTCCCGGTATATGTCAACGTTCATCCTGTTTTGTTTGGATAAAGCTTTTTTCGCTGGCTGGCAAGACGAATCTGTATTCCTGGGAAGAGTAACTGCCCCGTACGGCGTAAAGATAAATCCTTCCTATTGGTCTATTGGCCCTTTTCCCTTATTTTCGCACAAATTTTTTACACATCATGGAACAGCAAAAGAAATATACCGGATTATATTGGCTCCTGTTTTTCCTTTCCACGGCCGCTTTTATCGCGGCGATAGCTCTTAGGTTCGAATACCTGACCCTCATCTTGCCCTTTGTCTGCACTTTCTTTGTGAAGGCTTTGGACATTATGTAACAAATACGTCATTATAGCTACCTATATATAGATGCCACTTGCTAAAAGTGGCATCTGTTTTTACACCCGGGCCGGTCCGCCTGCCCATTTTGTTTTAATTTCAACTTATGGCACCCGCGTTGACCTTCTATGAGGAGAAAATAACCCATTATACAGTCCAGCTCGAGACCCTGCAGAAGCGGCTTACCAGCATCGCCCTGGGAAGGCTCCTCAGTTTCCTGGGTCTGGCCATTACCAGCTACTTCCTTCTGAAAGCCTTCTCTATTCCTTTATTGCTCATTACACTTCTGTTTCTTATACTGTTCATCACCCTCGTCATCCTGAATCTTCGGGCCAAAGACCGCAAGTCCCTCCTGGAAAAACTCCTCTTTGTCAATACCAATGAACTGGGCATCCTGAAAGATGAAGGAAACGGCTTCCCCGATGGACAGGCTTTTCTGGGACCCGAAAGCTATCTGGATGACCTGGACATCTTTGGCAGGCACTCTCTTTTTCACCTGCTCAACCGCACGACCAGCATTCACGGCACGGAGCGCCTGGCCAACCTCCTCCGCCAGCCGCTCCGGTCAAAAGAGGACATCGAACAACATCAGCAGGCCCTGAAAGCCCTAAGCCCGCAAGCAGATAACCGGCAGCTGATCACAGCCCACGGGCTGCTGACGGGAGAAAGCGAGGGGAACCTATTCGATCTCGCCGACTGGCTGAAAGAGCCCAACCAGCTTCAGCCATGGGTTTTTGTCGTGCGTTGGATCATTGTCCTGTTCAACGTCGCCTGTCTCCTGTTTTTGCTTTGGACAGGCAACTATCGCCCCCTCCTCATCGGGGTGCTGGCAGGATGGATCCTTACCGGGTACTTTTCCGAACACATGGGGCGACAACACGCCCTGCTCAGTAAAAAGAATGCCATCCTGGAACAATACGCCCTCACCCTCCGCCTGTTCAACACCATGGACAGCGGAAAAGCGCCCCTGCTCGAACAATTACAGGCACAGACCCGGGAGGCAGACCGGGCTATCCGCAAACTGGCAAGGTTATCTTCCTATTTCGACCAGCAGCTCAACGCTGTGGTCAGCTTCCTGCTCAACAACCTCTTTGCCTACAACCTCCATGGACTCATCGTCCTGGAAAAATGGAAAGCCGCGAACAGGACCGCCTTCCCGTTATGGATCGACGCCGTAGGCAATATCGAATGCCTCAACTCCCTGGCCTCCTTTGCGTTTAATAACCCGGATTATGCGTACCCGGTGCCGGTCGACAGGGACGCCACGGATCCTTCAACCCCGGCCCCTCTCCGTTCAGCAACAAGCGACCTCCATGCCCGGGCCGGCCTCCACATCGCCGCTACCGGACTAGCCCACCCGCTGATACCCGCCCGTGAAAGAGTGCCCAACGATCTTACCATCGGCCACCGCGAACGACTCATGCTGGTGACCGGTTCTAATATGTCCGGCAAAACAACTTTCCTGCGAACCACCGGCGTCAACCTCCTGCTGGCCCAGTGCGGCGCCCCCGTTTGCGCCACCTCCTTTTCTTTTACCCCCATGCAGATCCTCACGTCCCTGCGGATCAGCGACTCCTTGCAGGAGCATACCTCCTATTTCATGGCCGAATTGAAAAAGCTGCAACGCATCGTTCATCAGCTTCAAAGCGGAAGCCCCGCCCTGGTGCTGATCGATGAGATCCTGCGGGGCACCAATTCGGAAGATAAAACCTACGGCTCCGAACAGTTCATCCTGAAATTGCTGAACTATTCCTGCCTCTCCCTTTTCGCCACCCATGACCTCTCCCTGGGCCAGCTGGAAAATGAGCAGCCCGGATTGATCAGTAATTATTGTTTTGAAAGTGTCATCGAAAACGGAGAACTGCACTTCAACTACCTGTTGCAACGGGGCGTCGCCCGTAACCGCAACGCCTCCTTCCTCATGAAAAAAATGGAGATCATATAAATAAAAAAGATCCCTGCTTTGCAGGGATCTCACCATAACCATTAACCAACGTTTATCAATAGCTGAGCCCGGTAGTAATAGAGGGCTTTCTGAAGCCCCCGCCTGCATGCCGGCTACTCTTGCGGATATTCCACAAATTTACAATGCCAAAACTGCTCTTAGGCGCCTTGGGATAGTCAATACCGGTTGCGACGGTTTCTTTTACTTCTGTCACCAACTGTTGAAGGATACGAGGTTCCATTTGTACAATAGATTGTACTGCATCACTGTTCATAATGTATCAATTTTAATTAAATCCAAATGTTAAGACCAAGGCGTCGATGGGATAAAAACACACACTGAAGAATCGTTGAAATAAAGTGTAAGATTTAACTTATCCGGGCAAGCAATAGTAGACTGCTCTTGGTGATTCGGGTGCAAAATTACGATTTATTCCGGAATTGGCAAGCATTAACGTTTAAGAATTTGTTAAGTCCTTGCAGCTACCTATTAATCAAATAGTTATCTTTTAACAAAGGTAAAATCCTTCCTCGTTTCATTACCTGCCACATCCCTTACCGTCACCGTCAACCGGTGGGGCCCCGCGCTGCAATGCTCATCAAAATCATACCAGAATAAATTCCCTTTTTGTTCGAACAGGAGCCAATGCCCATCCAGCTCCGCCCTGAACCGGGCCACCAAACCCAGGTCATCCTTACAAAGAAGGCTAAGACAATGGGCATCCCCTGCAAACACGGCTCCTTCCGACCAGCCGGAAGCCTGCACCGTAGGTCCGGTGGTATCCACCAGGAGCTGCAGATTACCCAACCGGTTAAAAGATCCGCCCATCCAGCTACCCTGCCAATCTCCTTTTACGATCAGTTGGCTATCACCACTCACCAATTGCATAACCGTCTTGTTCCGCAAGGCATCCCCCGGCGCCAGCGTCGTTCTCACCTGTACGGAGTAACGGTCATGCACAGGTATAGTGGCATCATGGAGGTGCACCAGTAACGAAGCATTATTATTCCTCCTGTTATCATCCTCATACAGGACAAAGGGTACCTGGTCATAAAAGGCCCTGGGGGAGAAACGCACCCGGACATTCCGATCCTTTATCTCACTGGCCCGGCCGGGTGATAACAAGTGTATATCCTGGCGCCTGGCGGGCTCTCCCTGTAGATTCCCGTCCCCGTCCTTTTCCCCAGCATTCCGGACCAGCGAAGTGCCGTTTTCCGCATTCCTGCCCGGCGTCCACTGCACCCGAAGATCCAGGTCCGAATAATTGCTGTAGACATCGCTTACCCGGATCCGGACCCGGTGCACCCCGCTATCGGAAAGCCGGATGAGCCCATCTCCCCCCGCGGGGTCATAAACGGCCAGATGGTTCCCCGGTAAAATGGAAAGATGCTGCACATAGATACCGGAGCGTATCCACTTGGGATAATCGATACAGGCATTGATATACCGGCTATCGGATTCCGCCAGTTCCCGGAGGCTGTATCCATAGATCAGCCGTCCGTCCAGCCATACTTTCGCGGAAAAGATCCCGGATACATGCGGTGAATTAGAGGCCTTATCGGTCGCGACGATGCCCATGCTTATCAGGGGGCTGCCACAGTTGACAATGCTCTCCCCCACCTGCGATACCCCCTCTTTGGAAGTCAGTTTGATCTTCCGGGCCCTGGTCATGTAAGTGCTGCTCCTTCTGTCATACCAGTAAAGCCCCGAAATGACGGGAGGGATGTCGTCAGGAATGGTAAAATCCCCCGGAAGAGGGTTGATATTATTCCCGGTATGGCTATCTCTCACCTCGAAATGAAGATGCGGCGCGAGCGAAGACCCGGTATTGCCGCTATAGCCGATCAACTGCCCTTTCTCCACGGGAAAACGGCCGGGTGGAAGGTCCAGCTCCTGCTCCCGGCTCTCCGCCGCATACTGTCGCTGCTGTATGATCGCCGCCAGCTCCGGGGTCAACCGCTCCAGGTGCCCATATACTGTCATACGTCCATTCGGATGGGTGACAAACAGCGCTTTCCCCAATCCAGTCAGCGCGACCTTTACATGACTGATATAACCGCCCGCCGCTGCATATACAGGCAAACCCTCCCTTCCCTTCGTACGAATATCCAGTCCCATATGAAAGTGATCTTCCCTTAATTCGCCAAAATTGGCAGCCAGTTGAAGAGAGATATCCAACGGCTCCCGGAAATAAGTGCCGGAGTGGGAAGATCGTATATACAAGGCCGCCACGGCAATGGTCAGCAAACATAAAAGGACCGGTAAGAAAATACGCATGTTGACTCTTTTGCAGCCAAATTAGCAACGCCCGAAAAGTTACCCGGCCCCGATCTGCCAACGCCTCCTCTTCCTCTGCCAAACCTAACCAGGCTCCGCCCGGTCAGCGCTATTCCCGTTGGCAGATAAAAAAGGGGTGTTGGCAGACAAACGGCTGATTTTCTCCAAAAGACATCCCGGGAAAATCCCGTAAATGGTAAATTTGAAAGATGGGAAAAAGGCTATTCTTACTGCTGGGGACTTTCGTAGCCTTTTATTATGTGATACGGATAGTCTATGATCTACCCAACTGGGTGCATGGCTACCCACAGTTTATCTGGTGGCCCCGGAGCCTTTCGGTCTGGCTCTTCCGCCTGGGAGACATCGCTTTTTATTTTCTTATCGTCCTGATCCCATATAGGGTGCTCTTCCGGTGGTATCCCCCTAAAAAACTACTGCTTAGCCTGGGATTGATAACCACCGGCCTCCTGGCCTTGTTCCTCCTGCGTTATTGGGTAGAATACACCCGGTTGCCCCGTGGCCTGCGCCTGAAAACCTATTTTGAGAACACGATTGTTTACGTGCTGATCTTTGCCGTCTATGGCGCCGTCTTTTATTTCATACGCTATTCCTATTATAAAGAACTGCAGCAAAAAGACCTGGAGATCCAGAACCGGCAATCCGAATTGTCTTTTCTCCGATCCCAGATCAATCCCCATTTCCTGTTTAATAATCTCAATAATATTTATTCGCTGGTCTATCATGGGTCCGGGCAGGCACTGACCGCTATTGCCGGTCTTTCAGAGTTGCTGCGCTATATGTTGTACGATACGACGGAGAAAGTGCCGCTGCAAAAAGAGCTGGATTATATTCAAAAATATATAGCGCTGCAGCGACTTCGTTTCGACCATCCGATACAGGTCCGGACGCAGGTGGAGGGGGCGGCTGCAGAAACGGCCATTCCCCCCCTGTTGCTCATCCCTTTTATAGAAAACGCCTTCAAACATGGCGACTTCTCCGGCTCGGGTCACGGCCTGGTCATCACCGTGATTACCGGCGCGCAAAAAACGTGGTTTCACTGTTCGAACCGGATAGCCATCCGGCAAAAAGACAGCCAGGGAGGCATCGGGCTGGAAAATGTAAAGCGGAGATTATCCCTGTTATACCCCGGCCGGCATTCCCTTTTAATCAAAGAAGATACCCTTCAATTTTCCGTTAATTTGGAATTGATCCATGAATAATTCAACACCCATACGATGCGTTATTGTCGATGACGAGCCCTGGGCCCTGTCCCTGCTGACTGATTACGTGCGCAAGACGCCGGACCTGGACGTCGTGCTCAGCACCACCCATGTTCTGGAGGCGCTCCGGGCTGTACAGGAAGGAAAAGCCGACCTCCTCTTCCTCGACATACAAATGCCGGAACTGACCGGTCTTCAGTTCATGAAGATCATTCAAAAAAGCTGCAAGGTGATTCTTACTACGGCCTACACGCAATATGCCATGGAGGGCTACGAACACGATGTGGTCGACTACCTGTTAAAGCCTATCACCTTCGACCGCTTCCTCATGGCTGTACAAAAGGCGAAAGAAAGGCTTCTGCCTGCCTCGCTGTCCGCGCCAGCGGGGACAGCCATCGAGCAGGTGCCGTCTGTACCCGCTGACCATATCTTCATCAAAACAGAATACCGCATCCAGAAAATCAACCTGCCCGACATTTTTTACATCGAAGGCCTGAGAGACTACATCGCCCTTCATACAAGGGCGGCAAAGGTCCTCTCTCTGGACAGCATGAAGAATATGGAGGAGCTGCTGCCGGAAACCCGGTTCATCCGCATACACAAGTCCTATATCATCAACCGGGAACATATTGAATTCCTCGAAAGAGGCAGGGTGGTCATCCATAAACAATACCTGCCGATCGGCGACACCTACCGCGAGAAGTTCTTGCGTATCCTAAAAATATAAAAGGGCCGCCGTTGCGACCCTTTTATTATCCATTCTATTACCATCTTATTTCACTTCTTCAAACTCGGCGTCGGTTACATTCTCTCCGCCGGCGCCCGTCTGTTGTCCGCCATTTGCTCCGGGACCTGCGCCTTCAGCACCGGGCTGACCGCCCGCCTGCTGAGTGGCTTTGTACAGCTCTTCGGAAGCAGCCGTCCAGGCTGTATTCATTTCTGCCACAGCCGCATCGATGGCTGCCACATCCTGGGACTTGTGCGCTTCTTTCAGTTTATTCAGCGCAGCTTCGATGGGAGCCTTCTTATCGGCCGGGATCTTATCGCCATATTCTTTCAACTGCTTTTCCGTCTGGAATACGAGGCTGTCAGCCTGATTGACCTTATCGATCTTTTCACGGGCAGCCTTATCCGTAGACTCGTTCGCCCTTGCTTCGGCCTTCATTTTCTCCACTTCATCCTTGCTCAGACCACTTCCGGCTTCGATACGGATCTTCTGTTCCTTCCCGGTACCCTTGTCTTTTGCCGTGACATGCAGGATGCCATTGGCGTCAATGTCAAAGGTAACCTCGATCTGGGGCACTCCCCGGGGAGCCGGAGGGATACCATCCAGGTTAAAAGTACCCAGGCTCTTGTTCTGAGAAGCCAGGGGACGTTCTCCCTGTAATACATGGATCTGCACGCCCGGCTGATTATCGCTGGCCGTAGAGAAGGATTCCGACTTCTTGGTAGGAATGGTGGTGTTGGATTCGATAAGACGGGTCATCACCCCTCCCATCGTTTCGATACCCAGGGACAGCGGAGTCACGTCCAGCAACAGCACATCTTTCACTTCTCCGGTCAATACCCCACCCTGGATAGCGGCGCCGATGGCAACCACTTCATCCGGGTTCACTCCCTTATTAGGCTTCTTTCCAAAGAACTTTTCAACGATCTCCTGCACCTTGGGAATACGTGTGCTACCCCCTACCAGAATAACTTCGTCAATCTTGGAAATGTCCATATTCGCATCTTTCAAAGCCTGCTCGCAGGGTTTCAGGCACCTTTCGAACAAGGTGTCCGCCAGCTGTTCGAACTTGGCCCGGGTAAGTTTCTTTACCAGGTGTTTGGGCACGCCATCCACCGCCGTGATATAGGGCAGATTGATCTCCGTCTCGCTGCTGGAAGACAACTCCACCTTGGCCTTTTCAGCGGCTTCTTTCAGACGCTGCAGGGCCATCGGATCTTTCCGGAGGTCTACATTTTCATCCTTTTTGAATTCGTCGGCCAGCCAGTCCATGATCACCTTGTCAAAATCGTCTCCTCCCAGGTGAGTATCCCCATTGGTGGACTTCACTTCGAATACCCCATCCCCCAATTCGAGGATGGAAATATCGAATGTACCTCCGCCAAGGTCAAATACGGCTATTTTCTCGTCTTTCCCGGCTTTATCAAGGCCATAAGCCAAAGCGGCAGCCGTGGGCTCGTTCACAATACGACGAACGGTCAGTCCGGCGATCTCACCGGCTTCCTTCGTAGCCTGACGTTGGGCGTCATTAAAATAGGCCGGGACAGTGATGACAGCTTCCGTTACTTCCTGACCCAGGTAATCCTCCGCCGTCTTCTTCATTTTCTGCAGGATCATGGCAGAGATCTCCTGGGGAGTATACAGACGACCGTCGATATCGATACGCACGGTATTATTGTCACCCTTGGCAACTTTATAGCTCCAATGGCTGATCTCGTTGGTCACTTCGTCATAACGACGCCCCATGAATCGTTTTACCGACATAATGGTATTCACGGGGTTGGTGATAGCCTGGCGTTTAGCCGGATCACCTACTTTTCTTTCTCCGTTTTTAAGGAAGGCTACCACAGAAGGAGTCGTCCTCCGACCTTCGTCGTTGGCGATCACTACGGGCTCATTACCTTCCAGGACTGCCACGCAACTATTCGTGGTTCCAAGGTCAATTCCTATGATTTTTCCCATATAAATTGTTTGCTTTTAAGGTTAGTAGAATCTAATGACAGGAGATTGGCAATCATTATGCCATCCGGGGTTAGAATGCAATATTGGCAGTTTTAGGACCATTTCTCTGCCATCGGCAGGCTAACTGGCTGGATTTCCTGTCGTTAGGTCGCGGACCTCCCGCCCGCTGGTCCCTATCCCTACCCGGGGCTATATAGATATAGCCCCTGTCGTCTATCTCATGATTGTCCTTCGGACCAGGCCATTCTGGAGTCGGCTATCGCACGACTTCCAGTACCGGCCTGAGGGACGTGTCCCTAAAGACATAATCCGCCACCTCGTCAACCTCAGGCATCACGGAATTAAAAGAAATCCCCGTACCCGCCATTTTGACCATACAAATATCATTCTCCCCATCCCCGACTGCCACAGCATCCGCCAGGCTGATCCCAAAGCGATGGAGAATATACTGGAACATATTGGACTTGCAATGATCATGCTCACACCGGCTGAACTTGTCTTTTAACAACTGGGAAGGGATCTTTACCTCCCCCGTAGCGACACTTTTCTGGAATTCCAGCTCATTTCCCAGGGTAAAGTCCAGCCCCAGGAGATTTTTGACATGATTGGCTATCGCATGATAACTGTCACTTATAATACCGCAAACATAACCCCTTATCTGTAATTCCCGGATCACCTGTACCGCATCCCCGATCAGGGGGATGGACTCCACCACATGGATCAGCTCTGCAAAAGTCCTGCCTTCCAGCAGCCGGGCTATCTTCTGCGTCTTTATATAATTACTCTTTGGCTGGGCAAGGATATCCTGCAGCTCCTTCTTAAACCCGAATTTCTCCGCGGCCGCCTGGATAAAACTCCCCTGCAACAGAATATGGTCCATATCAAAAACGATCATTTTCTTCGGCTGCCGCACCAGCCCCTGTAAGGCAAATTCTACTTGTTCCCGCATCTTCTGGGTCGAATCCTCCTCCTCCCGGCGGCCTCCATCAAAAATATTCACCCGTTTGAAAATAGCGTTGGCCACCTGTTTGGCCATCCTCCCCAGCACATGCAGCGGCTGCCGGTCATCCTCCACTTCCCCGATACAAACCTCTTTGATCCGGGCATTGACGTGATGCAGATCGATCAGTAAACCTATATCTACCCCATAATCATTCTCGAACTCCACCTTCTGGAAGATAGACTTCTTCCCGGCGACCATGCCGCTCATAGGCTGACGGAACTGCAGTAAATGAGGGAAAAAGAACTCCAGCAGGGGCTTGGCAAGGATCTCCGTAACCCGTCCCGCCTGTCTTTCAAAATAGGATTTTACAAAATCCGCCTCGTCTTTGATCAGCGGTTCGGAAAGCTTGGCAACAATGTCCGTATTATAGTCGGGAATATCGGCATCCAGGAATACGAGGATCTCATTTTTGGCCATCATCATACCCTCCCGCATAGAATCACCTTTTCCCACATGCGTACTCGTAATGACCTTTACACCCTCCTCTTTTCGGGCTTCCGCCACCGTATTGTCCAGGGAAAAATCATCTACTACAATTATTTCATCTACCATTTCATTCCGCTTGGCCTGCTGAATAACACTGCGTATCGTCTTTTCTTCATTGGCAGCGGGAATGATGACTGTGATCATGGGCGTCCTTATTTTTTTGGTGAGGGTTGTGTTCCTGTCTGTAACATCTCATTTACGGGTCTTGTTCACAGGGGTCGCAGCCAGGCAAGGCTTACAAGGCCGTCGGTTCACCCCTAAAACTATGCCAATAAAATTCCTATAATAGTTTGAATAACAGTCATTAAATTTGAATTAATGTAACCAGTTATGCCTATCTCCCCGGACGTATATAAAAAGATCGTAACGGCTAAGGTCTATATGGACAAGAATTTTCATGAGATGATCGACCTGGACTGTCTATCCCGGCAGGCCTGCCTGTCCCGGTATCACTTTCACCGCCTGTTCACCCGTATCTATCAGATAACCCCTCACCAGTACCTTACCCAGAAAAGGGTCGAACAAGCTCGGTTATGGCTGGCAGACAAAGAGCTAACCGTGTCAGAGATCTGCAATAATGTCGGATTTGAGAGCATCGGCTCTTTTAGCATGCTTTTCAAAAAAGAGATCGGCTTCGCACCCCTCTACTATCGTCATCAGGCCCTGCTAAAAAAACAACAGGCTCAGCAACAACCGCGATCATTTATCCCTCACTGTTTTATCGACACTTTTCAGTTGGACACAAAAAAATGACCTCTCCGAAAAGCAAGATTCGAGAAACCCGATCCTACCGAATGCCTTAGCTTTATCTCCTAAAGCATTTACTATGATCACAAAACTCTCCCACGTCACATTATTCGTCCAGGATCAGCAAAAAGCTTATGATTTTTATGTCACCACCCTGGGCTTCAAAGTCAACACGGATGCCAAAATGGAAAATGGTTTCTGGTGGCTGACGGTCACCCCACCCGATCAACCCGATCTGGAAATCGCCCTGTTATCTCCTTTAAATGACACCATGTACCCCGACCCGGAAGTAAGAGCAGCCTTCAAAACACTCTTGGATAAAGGGGCCCTGGGAGCCGGCGTATTACACACTCCCGATTGCCGGGCCACTTATGAAGAGCTGAAAGCCAAAGGAGTGGTCTTCAAATCCGAGCCTAAAGAACAGTTCTATGGCATCGAGGCAGTCGTGACAGACGGAATAGGCAATTGGTTCAGCATGACACAACCCTCCGCCCGTGAACCGATGAGTTGAGGCGCCCTCCCGGTTAGTGGGACCCGCTACGCTCACTCAACAGGTTGATTCTGCTCCGCCTTGAAGGTAAAATTCTTCTGTGTCAGGTAACTAAAGGAAACTACAATGATGGTGGTCAATATCTTGGCCACCGTGGGATAGACATGCAACTGTTCTACGAACAGCTTGATAAAAATATAGTTCAGGAACAGACAGATCATCACCAGCAAAAAATAACGGAACAACTGTACTCTCCCATGCAGGGTAGACCCGGTAAAGACGATATTCCTCATCAGGAAGAACCCCGTGGGGAAGCTGATGCAAAAGGAGATAAACACCGAGGCGGAGTAAGGCTTCAACGCAATAAAACCCAGGTTCAGGTCCTGCTTCTGAAGGATAAAATTATAGCTGATAAAGAAAATAAAGATATCCAGCAGCGTATTCGCCCCTCCGCAGGCCGCATAACGAAAGGTCTGCAGCGGCATGATCTTGCAGAAAGGAGGATAGAAAAAATCAATAAACCCTATGATCCATTTCTTTGCCATCGGCTCAAAAGTGATTAATGTACGAAGATAATCAGAAATGCCCGTTTTCTGCGTTAATATTCGCTTAACAAACGACATTTTCTGTTCAATACACTATTTTTGCAGCCAATTAGCGGAACATGGATATTACCCATCAGATCAGAAAGGCCACCCATCAGGTACTGCAGGACAGTTATCAATACAGCACGGATGTAAAAGACATCCAGGTGAATGAAACAAAACCCGAATTCGAAGGCGATTATACGGTAGTGTTGTTCTCCTTTTCAAAACCGCTGAAAAAATCCCCGGAAGCGCTGGGAAATGAATTGGGGCAAATTCTCCTCAGAGAATACCCCCATTTATTTGCCGGATTTAACGTGATCAAAGGATTTTTAAATGTATCCGTAACAGATAACTATTGGCAGCAATTTGTAAAACAGCAGTTTGCCAATCCCCTCTTCGGACAAAAAGAACCCAACGGTCAGAAGGTCATGGTGGAATACTCCTCTCCCAACACGAATAAACCCCTCCACATGGGGCATCTGCGCAATAATTTTTTGGGGTGGAGTGTCGCTGAGATCTATAAAGCGAATGGCTATGAGATCGTAAAGACCTGTATCGCCAACGACCGGGGCATCCATATCTGTAAGAGCATGATCGCCTGGTTGCAATTCGCCAATGGGGCTACCCCCGCCAGCACTGGCACAAAAGGTGACCATTTCGTGGGAGATTACTATGTCCTGTTCGGCAATGTCTACAAACAGCAGGTAGAAGAATTGATACTGAGCGGCCTGTCCAAAGAAGAGGCGGAGAAAGAAGCTCCCATCATGAAAGGGGCCCAGCAAATGCTGGTCGATTGGGAGGCCGGCAAAGGGGACGTGATCGAATTATGGAAGACGATGAATAGCTGGGTCTATGCGGGCTTCGACGAGACTTACAGAAGGATCGGCAGCGACTTCGACAAGATCTACTATGAGAGCAATACCTATCTCCTGGGCAAAAAACTGGTAGAGTCAGGCCTCCAAAAAGGCGTCTTCTTCAAAAAAGAGGACGGCAGCGTATGGATCGACCTGACAGCCGATGGCCTGGACGAAAAGATCGTACAACGAAAGGACGGCACCGCCGTCTATATAACCCAGGACATCGGCCTGGCCGTCAACAAATACGAGGAGTATAAGGCCGGCCGCAGCATCTATGTCGTGGGAGACGAACAGAACTATCATTTCAAGGTCTTGAAGCTGATCTGCCAGAAACTGGGCCTGCCCTCCGCGGACGGCATCTATCATCTAAGCTATGGAATGGTGGAACTGCCCAGCGGAAGAATGAAGACCCGGGAGGGCACGGTAGTCGACGCCGACGACCTGCTGGACGAGATGATCCTGGAGGCCGAACGTAAAACCAAAGAACAAGGCAAGACAGAAGGTTTTACCCCGGATGAATTAAAAGACCTCTATAACATCATCGGCATCGGCGGGCTCAAATTCTTCCTCCTCCGGGTCGACCCCAAAAAACGGATGGTCTTCAATCCCTCGGAGTCTATTGAACTGCATGGCTACACGGCAACCTTCATCCAATACACCTACGCCCGGATCCGGTCCATCCTGAGAAAGGAAATGGCGCAAGGTACCCTGCAGCACGAACCCCTGTTGCCGCTTGAAAGAGATCTGACCATCGTTCTGGAAAAATATAACTCCGTTCTTGAACAGGCTGCCGCCGAAATGAGCCCATCGGTCATCGCCGCTTATGCCTTTGAACTGGCGGGCATGTTCAACTCTTTCTACACCGAACACAAAGTCATTCAGGCAGAGTCACCGGAGAAAAAAGAATTGCGGCTGCAGTTAGTTCAATTGACCGCTACCGTTCTTCAATCAGCAATGAGGTTGCTGGGCATCCGGATGCCGGAGAAAATGTAGCCGCCCATCGGTCAAGGCCGCAAGGCCGCCGGCCCCTACTTTAGCACGATCGCCCCCAACGGCGGCAGGTGAATATTGATCTCAAATTTGTTCTCGGCCTCATCCACCAGCCGTATACCCGGCTCGGGGTTGAACGTATCGCCCGTACCCCAGTATTTCTTAGCATCACTATTAAATACCTCCTTCCACTGGTTCTTCCCGGTTGCATAGACCTTCCAGTCCCTCCGCACCACCGGTGTAAGATTGAGGATCACTAACAAGTCGTTCTCAGGATCTTTTCCTTTCCGGCGATAGACGATCACACACTCATCCCGGTGCCCCAGGTCCACCCACTCGAAGCCATAGATGGAAAACTGGTTCTCATACAAGGCAGGCTCGGTCCTCAGCAGCCGGTTCAGATCCCCTACACAATCCTTTAACCCCCGGTGGCTCTCAAACTGCAGCAGTTCCCAGGGCAGCTCACTCTTATAATTCCATTCGGTCGTCGCCCCGAACTCATCGCCCATGAAGAGCAGCTTACCACCCGGATGGGTGATCATATAGGTATATAGAGCACGCAGGTTGGCAAATTTCTGCCAGTCATCACCCGGCATCTTATAGATCATAGGGGATTTTCCATGAACCACCTCATCATGGCTCAGCGGCAGCATAAAATTCTCATCATAGAAATACATCATGCTAAAAGAAAACTTATTCTGATGATATTTCCGGTTGATAGGGTCCATTTTGAAATAATCCAGGGTATCATGCATCCAGCCCATCATCCACTTCATGCCAAAGCCCAGCCCGCCCGCGAAAGTTGGCCGGCTGATCCCAGGCCAGTCGGTCGCCTCCTCCGCAATGGTCTGCACATCGGGGAAATCCCGGAAGATGGTCTCATTCAGGTCCTTGATGAAGGCAATGGCCTCCAGGTTGCCATCCCCTCCAAATTCATTAGGCTCCCAGCCGCCGGCCTGCCGGGAATAGTTCAGCTTCAGCATCGAGCTGACGGCATCCACCCGGATCCCATCGGCATGGAACCGGTCCAGCCAGAACCGGGCATTACTGATCAGAAAGGATTTCACCTCCCCCCTCCGGTAATTGAAAATATAACTGTTCCAATCCGGATGAAACCCTTTTCGCATATCCGCATATTCGTAGGTGTTGGCCCCATCGAACATATAGAGCCCATGGGCATCATAGGGGAAATGAGAAGGCACCCAATCCAATAGTACCCCGATCCCCTCCTGGTGAAAAGCCTCTACCAGCGCCATAAACCCCTGGGGATCGCCAAACCGGGACGTGGGGGCATAATAACCCGTGCCCTGGTATCCCCAACTGCCATCAAAGGGATGTTCCATCACCGGCATCAGCTCCACATGGGTAAACCCCATCTCTTTTACATACGGCACCAGCCTTTCCCGGATCTGGTCATAGGTATTATAACGTTCTTCATCATTTTTATCAGGGCGCATCCAGCTGGCTAAATGTACTTCATAAACGCTCCAGGGGGCCTCCAGCGAATTATGCAGCCCCCGGTTACCCATCCACTCCCCGTCCTTCCAGGTATAGTCCAGGTCCCAGGTGATGGAGGCCGTAAAAGGACGTTTCTCCCAGAAATGAGCATAAGGATCTCCCTTGTCCAGCACCACCCCATTAAAACCATTGATATGATATTTGTAAGCTTCCCCTTTCGGCAGATTGGGAATAAATCCCTCCCAGATCCCCGACCGGTCCAGCCGCACGAATAGAGGATGCGTTTGCGGGTCCCAGTTATTAAAATGGCCGATCACCGAAATATAGGTAGCGTTGGGCGCCCATACGGCAAAATAATAACCACTCGTGCCCAGCACCTCTTCCGGGTGCGAACCCAGCAAATGATACATCCGGTAATGCGTACCATTCTGAAAATTATGGATATCCTCTTCCGTAAACAGGGAGTAATTCCACACGGACTTCGTCGAATCCACAAAGTGGATCTCTTCATAGCGCTTCTGGGGAGATGGTTCCAATCTTTTTTATTTACGCGGTTTATGGAATTTTCCTGTTTCCAACTCTGTATGTCCTGAGGCCAGCATGTGCAGCGCCTGTCTTTAACGTAAATTTAAGGCTTCGTTCTTGCATATCCCTGTTTTTGAAAATAATTTGTACGCGATATCCCACTGAACTGACAAACATCCTTATGCCTAGATCGATCGCCTTACTGCTGCTTGGTTTGATACTATCCTATGTCTCATTCGCCCAATCCGCCCCCGCAAAGGATTCTGCTGCCACCGCCCTCATCAATGGCAGAATTAAAGATACCCTTGAAAAAAAATCGCTGGCTAATGGCTCCGTCCTGCTGCTGCGTCAATCGGATTCCATCCTCGTACAATTTACCCGTACGGACAAATCCGGCAGTTTCACCTTTCAGCACATTCCGCCCGGTCATTACCTCATCCTGGTCACCTACCCCGCTTATGCGGATTATGCCGACTCTCTGGAAGTAAAAGACGCCTCCGCCATCAACCTCACGCCCGTCCCCATGGTCCTGAAGAGCAAACTGCTGGAGGAAGTAGTGGTCAACGGCAGCAAGGGCGCCATTCATATCAAAGGCGATACCGTAGAGTTCAGGGCGGACAGCTTTCACACACAGGCCGGGGCCACCGTGGAAGACCTGCTGAAGAAATTACCGGGCATCCAGATAGATCGCAACGGTAAAATAACGGCCCAGGGTCAGAAGGTTCAAAAAGTATTGGTGGACGGAGAAGAATTCTTCGGGGATGACCCCACCCTGGTCACACAGAACCTCCGGGCCGATATGGTGGATAAAGTACAAGTCTATGACAAAACCAGCGATCAGGCCGCCTTCACCGGCATCGACGACGGACAGAAGTCCCGGACCATCAACCTGAAATTAAAAGACGGGAAAAAGAATGGTTACTTCGGGAAGGTCACCGCCGCGGCAGGCACGGAAGGATACTATGACGGCCAGGCCATGGTGAACCTTTTCAAGAAAAAACAGAAGCTTGCCGCCTACGGCATCCTCTCCAATACCGGCAAGACCGGCCTCAACTGGCAGGAACGGGATAACTATGGACAAAGCATCTTCGGCATGGCGGACTATGATGAGAACACCGGCGGCTTCAGTATCGAGATGCCCAACAATGACCTGGACTCCTGGGACGGGCGATACAACGGTCAGGGTTTTCCTACCGTAAAAACCGGGGGTGTACATTATAATAATAAATGGGATGATGACCGCCAATCCTTCAACAGCAACTATAAGATCATGCAGTTGAACGTCAACGGCGCCAGCAGCACCAATTCCCAATACATCCTCCCCGATACGCTCTATTACAACAACCAGCGACAGGATTTCCGGAACCAGATCCTGCGTAACAGCCTTGACGGGAATTATGAGATAAAATTCGATTCCACCTCCTCCCTTAAAATAATGGCGGATGGGGGGACTGATCACAAGACCTCCAACAGCGCTTACTTCTCCGAAGCCCTGGCCAGCGACAGTGCCCTGGTCAACCGCAACAGCCGTACCGTCTCCGACATCACCGATAGCCGCACCGTGAACAGCAATCTCCTGTGGCGAAAGAAACTGCCCAAAAAAGGAAGGACCCTTTCCGTCAACCTGCGGGAGAATTATTCTCACAGCACTTCCGCCGGCTACCTCAGCTCCGCCACGGATTTTTACAGCGACGGTATCTTCTCCCATGATTCGCTCATCGATCAATATAAAAGCTATCACTCGGAGAATACCTTGCTGGATTCAAAGATCACGTATACGGAGCCCTTGTCCAAACTCTCGTCACTCATCGCCAACTACGGCCTCTCCGTCAATAATAGCCAGTCGGACCGGAGCTCTTTTTCCAAGGCGGCCAATGACAAATATACCATGCTGGATTCCCTGTACAGCAACAACTACCAGTTCAATGTATTCACGCAACAGGGGGGACTGGCTTATAACCTGGTCAAAAAGAAGTTCCGGTTCAACGCCGGTAGCAATGTCGGCTTCACCAGCTTTCACCAACGGGACCTGATGGCGGACACGACGGCCAAACGTCAATTCGTCAACTGGTACCCCCAGGCCTCCTTTAATTATTCCTTTACCAGCCAGCGCAGGCTCAGCCTGTCTTACTACGGAAGTACCCGGCAGCCCACGCTGCAGCAGATCCAGCCCATCCGCACCAACGAAGATCCCTTGAATATCACCATCGGCAATCCCGGATTGAAACCTATGTTCAACAGCCGCTTTGGCCTGAATTTCTTCGATTATAAGGTACTTACGGACCGCAGCATCTGGGCCAACGCCTCGTACTCTTTCACGCAGAACAACATCAGTTCCAGCTCCACAGTTGACTCCTCCGGAAGAAAGACCACCCAGTCCATCAATGTCAACGGCAATCATAATTTTTGGGCCAGCATCAGCTATGATTTTAAATGGGCGGCCCCCGACATACACTTCGGGCTGTCCACGGAGATCAATAACAGCACCAATGTCAGCGTGGTCAATAATTTCCTGAACAAGACCAACAGTGGCAGCTACCAGGTCGGAGCCGGCGTTTACAAAACCAAAGAAAAAAAATACGAGCTCAGCTTCCGCGGCACCGCCACCTATACCAACAGCACCTCTTCAATCAATACCGGTATCAGCACCGACTACTGGACCTATAATCTTACCCCCGCAGTGGATGTCTTTCTGCCCCTTAAATTCCAGGTGCATGGGGATGCCGATGTCTCTTTACGGCAAAAAACGGCCGTTTTCAACACCAATAACAATGTCACCCTGCTGAATGCCTGGATCGGCAAAAAATTCCTGAAAAATGACGCCCTGCTGCTCAAGGCCTCCGGGAATGACCTGCTCAACCAGAATATCGGCTTCAATCGGACCGTGAATAGTAACTTTATCACCCAGAATACCTATAGCACCATCAAAAGATATTTTATGCTATCCATCGTCTGGAACTTCACCAAGGCGGGTACCCCCGCCCCAACTGAACGGAATTGATAACCTTATAAACAGTTAAATACTTCCTATGGGCTTCCATCGTTTCCTGTCCGTATTATTCCTGTTCTCCGTGATCCTTCATGGACGGACCCGGGCGCAGAATACCATCTTCCTCTCGGAAGGCAAAATAGAATTTGAAAAAAAAGTCAACCTCTACGCCCGGATGGATGAGGATAATTCCTGGACCGAGCTGGAAAAAAAGACCGTGCCCCAGTTCAAGACCAGCTATTTCGACCTGCTCTTCACCCGGACAAAAAGCCTCTACAAACCCGGAAGGGACAACACCGATAACAATAAGATGTGGGAACAGCCCGCTGAAGAGAACATCGTCTATTCCGACCTGGACAATGCGAAGAGTATCAGCCAGAAAAAAGTATTTGAACAGCTCTTCCTCGTACAGGACAGCATCCGAAAGATCAAATGGAAGATAACGGATGAAAGCCGCGTCATTGCGGGCTTTAACTGCCGCCGGGCCAATGCCATCATTATGGACTCCATTTATGTGGTAGCCTTTTACACCGATGAGATCCTTACGCCGGGTGGACCGGAATCCTTTACCGGCCTGCCGGGAATGATCCTCGGCGTCGTACTGCCCCACCAGCATCTTACCTGGTTTGCCACCAAAGTGCAGGCGGTTAAAGTACCCGACACGGAATTGACCGTACCTCAAAAAGGGAAGAAAGTAACCAACCCGGTCCTAAAGCAAACTCTGCAGGAAAGCCTCAAACAATGGGGCAAGGAAGGCCGCAATTTTATTCAGGCGGCATTGTTGTAGCGGCCTGCCAGGATTCCGGCGATCCATTCTCACTTTGCTGCCTGCCGGCATTCCGGTTCCACACCGGGCGCCCGCCGGCTCACCTCTTTAATTCCAGCACCAACATCTCCATCGGGGCGACCGTCATTCCGGCTGGCATCGGATAACCTTTGCCCGTCACTACATCCACTGCCCTGTTAAACCCCGCCGTCCTTTCCGCATACCGGGAAAAATTCACTTTCTCCATTACACTATCGGTATTCATCACACACATAATGGTCTGGCTCTCATCATAGCGGAAATAAACATATAACCCGTTTACCGGCACATATTGCATCAGCCGGCCCGTCTTCAGCGCGGAGGAATGTAGTCGGTAACGACCCAGGGTCTTCACCAATTGCTGGACAGAAGCCTCGTCCCGCGTGAGGCCCTGCCCGGTAAATGCACTCTTTCGATCACCGTCCCAGCCCCCGGGGAAATCCAGGCGTACCTTTCCATCCGGATTGGCTTCCCCTTTCATGAGGATCTCCGTCCCATAATACAATTGAGGAATCCCCCGGGCCGTCAGCAGCCACTCGATCCCTATCTTTTGTTTGTTTACCTTCTCCCCTACCTGCGTGAAGAATCGGCTCATATCATGATTGTCCAAAAAGATCACATTACGGGTGGGATCCTTATACAAAAAATCGTTGCTCAACGTCGTATACAGTTTATTCACCCCTTCTGTCCAGCCGAATTTTTCCGTCAGCGCTGGCACGATGCCGGAAAAATTACACTGAAAGTCGACGACGCCCTGTAGATTGCTTTTAAAAGGAGTCTGGATGGTATTGTCCGCAAAGTAAGCCTGGTTGGCCGTCCCATGCACCCAGGTCTCCCCGAACATCGTGATGTGGGGATATTCATCCGTCAGGGCCTTGTTACAACGATTCATAAAATTCAGGTCGCAATAGATATAGGTGTCGATCCGCCAGCCATCCACCCCAAAGGTCTCCACACACCAGATGGCATGCTGGATAAGGAAATTGGCGACAAAAGGATTCCCCTGATTCAGGTCGGGCATTTCTTTAGTGAACCATCCATCGGCAACAGTCTTCTTATCGATCGCACTGGCATAAGGATCCATCAGCGGCTGGTCTTTATAGTTGGTCTGGGTAAAAGCCGGCCATTGATGCAGCCAGTCCTTCGATGGCGGGTCCCGTACGAGGAAATGATAAGAGCCGACATGGTTGTACACGGCATCCTGGATCAGCTTCATGCCTCTTCTGTGCAATTCCGCGCTTAACTTTTTATACAGCGGGGCGCCTCCCAGCCGGGAGTCGATGGTATAATGATCCGTAAACGCATACCCATGCTCGGTACGGTCGGGCATATCATTCTCCAGCACGGGGGTCATCCATAAAGCCGTCACGCCCAGGCCCTCTAAATAATCCAGGTGGTCGATAACACCCTGCAGATCGCCCCCATGGCGCAAAAAGATCGAGTCCCTGTTCAGCGATTGATCCCGCATGCCGGTTATACGGTCATTACTCGCATCCCCGTTGCTGAACCGGTCCGGCATAAGGAAGTAGATAAGATCGGAAGAGTGGACCCCCTGGGCAAACTCGGTTCCATTACCCAGCCGGCGCGGATGCAACGGGAAATTGATCACCGTAGCCGGCCCCCCTCCTCTATGCTCTATCCGGATCTTCACCAAACCCGGCCGCGCAGAAGGGGAAATACGAAGGTCAATGAATAAATAATTGGTGTTCTCCGCCGGCTGTACCTTCATCAATAATACGCCGGGATATGACAATTGCACCAAGGGCGCCTTCCCGACGGCCGTCCCATGGACCATCAACTGCACATCGGGGTTCTTCATGTCCACCCACCAGTTCGTGGGATAGAATTTGACATCGCCCTGTGAAAAGGAATAGAAACATATCAGGGTCGATAAACAAAAAAGGGTAGTGATCTTTTTCATAGCTTATTCATTATACATTCACACGGCCCGCTACAAAGCCTGCCTTCTCCTGCCGCAAACGGATGGCGCCCCCATCATAGACGAATAAAACACATACGGCCGCACATAACAGGCTGCACCCGGCCAGGACAATACTATAGATCGGCTGATTGCCATAGATATGTTTGATGATCCAGCCGCCGAACAGCCCATTGACGATCTGCGGCAAGGTGATAAAGAAATTGAAAATGCCCATATAAATACCCATTTTACCGGGGGGAATGGAACTGCTGAGAATGACATACGGCATCGCCAGGATACTGGCCCAGGCCAGCCCCACTCCAACCATGGAGTAGTTCAGCATGGAAGGGTCCCGGACAAAGAAAATGGAGATCAATCCGATCCCGCCGGCTGTCAGCGAGAGGGCATGCGTCAGCTTCCGGCCTATCCGCCGCGCAATCGCCGGCAGACACAAAGCATACAACATCGCCACGAAATTATAGACACCGAAGGCGCTGCCTACTTTATTGCCCGCTTCATTATAGGCCACGCTCTTCGCATAATCCCCCGAGAGCCCATAGACATGCGTGGCGACGGCATCCGTGGTGAAAACCCACATGCTGAACAGGGCAAACCAACTGAAGAACTGCACCAGCCCCAGCTGTTTCATCGTCTTGGGCATCCGGACAAAATCCCGGCCGATCTCCCCCAGCCCTCCGCTCTTTTCTCCCCCACCCTCCGGCCGGCCGTGATATAACTCATATTCCTTCGGAGGATATTCTTTTGAAAAAAGCACGGTGACCAGGATAGCAACAATAAAGACGGCAGCGCCAATATAGAAGGAGTATTTGATATTGTCGGCAATCCCATCGGGCCCTGCGACCTTACTGACGCCCATCTTAGCCAGCAATTCCGTAAGATAAGAACCGCCTACGGCCCCCAGCCCGATGAGGAAGGTCTGCACCGAGAAGCCCAGCGTGCGCTGACGGTCGGGCAGGTTATCCGCCACCAGGGCCCGGAAGGGTTCCATGGCAATATTGAAAGAGGCGTCCATCACCATGACAAAACCCGCTCCGATCCACAAGGCTGGTAATATCCCTGCCATGCCGCCGGAATTGGGCAACAGCACCAGGGCCAGCGATGAAAGGATCGCACCCGTTAAGAAATAGGGTTTTCTGCGGCCCAGCCGGTTCCAGGTACGGTCGCTATAATGCCCGATCAACGGTTGCACGATCATGCCCACCAGGGGAGCCACCAGCCAGAAAAGAGGCAATTGGTCTACATCCGCCCCGAAGGAGCGAAGAATACGGCTGGTGTTGGCATTCTGCAGGGCAAAGCCGAACTGGATCCCCATAAACCCAAAACTCATGGTGATGACCCGCAAAAGGGTCAGCGAAGGTTTAGGGATCAATCCCTGCCGGGACGGTCCCGGGGAATGGCTTGACGGCATAGCTATCGTTTAAATTAGATCAGATCACAAACCCATTCGGCAGCACGGCCCCCTTCTTGATCACCACCACTCCCTCCTTTACATTATACAGGGAATGATCCGTATTCTCCAGGTGATGCCCCCCATTGATCCGTACATCATCCCCGATCCGACAGTTCTTGTCCACGATGGCATTACGGATATAACAGCGATGGCCGATACCCACCGTAGGCAGCCCATGCGAACGGGCCTGCTCGATCTCCTCGATGGTCTCGTAGAAATCCACCCCCATCAGGTAACTGCTGACGATGGTCGTACCGGTGCCGATACGGGTACGGATGCCGATGATACTGTTCTCGATCCGGCTGGCATTGATGATACAACCCTCTGCAATGATGGTCTTCTCCAGGGTAGTCCCGCTGATCTTTGCCGGCGGCAGCATACGGGCCCGGGTATAAATAGCCTTCTCGTTGTCGAATAAATTGAAATCAGGGATATCCTTGGTCAGCCCCAGGTTAGCCTCGAAGAAAGAAGGGATGTTCCCGATATCGGTCCAATACCCGTCATATTGATAGCTGACCACTTTATATTTCTCCAGGGATTGGGGAATAATCTCCTTTCCGAAGTCCGTGGATTCCACATATTCATTCTGCAGCAGCTCGGAGAGCAGCTGCCGGTTGAAAATGTAGATCCCCATGGATGCCAGGTAATTCCTCCCCTGCGCCTGCATGGCATGACCGGTATCGCTGATCCAGGGTGGCAGCATATCTTTTTTGGGCTTCTCCGTAAAAGAGGTGATAAAACCGCCCTCGTCCATCTTCATGATCCCGAAGTCAGAGGCTTCCTTATCATTCACCGGGATGGTGGCAATGGAAATATCGGCCCCCATTTTCTTGTGATGGTCCAGCATCTCCATAAAATCCATCTGGTAGAGCTGGTCACCGGAGAGGATCAGCACGTATTCGCTGTCGAATGGCCCCAGGTGACGAAGACATTGTCTCACCGCATCGGCCGTGCCCTGGTACCAGGTAGGGTTATCCGGCGTCTGCTCCGCAGCGAGAATGTCGACAAAGGCCGAACTGAAAGCGCTGAAATGATACGTGTTCTTAATATGTCTGTTCAAACTGGCCGAATTGAACTGCGTCAAAACGAACATCCGGGTGATTCCCGAGTTCAGACAATTGGATATGGGAATATCTACCAGCCGGTATTTCCCGGCAATGGGAACGGCTGGTTTCGAACGACTGGCTGTAAGGGGATACAATCTTGTACCGGCGCCTCCTCCTAATATCACTGATAAGATCTCTTTTGACATATGCAAACGGTTTATGCTGAAAAAACGATGTGGTTTACTTTACGAAGCGTACAATTCCAGGTACGAGCGGACACTGGCCTCCCAGCTAAAATCCAGCAGCGGGATCCGCTCTCGGATATCCAGCATCTTCTGCGGCTGCTGATACAGCTCCACCGCCCGCCAGATGCCGTGCGTCATATCACCTACGCTGGCATTGTTAAATCTTATTCCATAGCCATTCTTATCCCCGTAGTCGATGACGGTATCGTGCAACCCCCCGGTATTACGCACCACAGGGATAGTGCCATAACGCAGCGCATAGAGCTGGTTCAGCCCGCAGGGTTCCACCCGGGAAGGCATCAGGATAAAATCCGCGCCCGCATACATCAGGTGGCTCAGCCCTTCATCATATCCTATATATACATTATAATCACCCCGCGTAAGGCCTTTCATGGCCAACAGCTTGGCTTCTATTTCCGGAAACCCGCTGCCCAGGATGAGAAAATTCATTTTCCGGCCGATATAATAGAACGAATCCTCGATGGCCTGCGGCAGCAGATCGGCCCCCTTCTCTCCTACCAGCCTGCCTATAAAGGTAATCAGGGGCTTTTTAGGGTCCAGGTTGTATTCTTCACAAAGCAGCTTCTTATTGCGTTGCTTGCCCTCCTCCACCGTTTCGGCCGTATAATGCTCACCCAGGTAAGTATCCGTAGCAGGATCCCAGACCACATTGTCGATCCCATTGAGGATCCCGCTGCATTTTCCCTTCTCATACTCCAGCAGGGCCTCCAGACCGTTGGCCGCCGTGCGCATCTCCACCAGGTAAGTGGGACTGACGGTCGTCACCTTCCAGGCGCATTTAATGCCGCTGGCCAGGGGATTAATGGTCTTGTTCCATTCCAGCATGCCGGACTTCCAGCTATCCCAGGCCGGCAGATAGTGGCTCTTATCCCACCCCATCCAGCCCTGGTACTGCGCATTGTGAATGGTGAGCACAGTGCGGATCTTCCCCAAATGCTGGTAAGCATAACAGTATTGGAGCATAAAAGGAATGAGGGCCGTATGATGATCATGCACATGCACAATGTCCGGTTGATGTTTCCAGGCGGCCAGCCAATCCACCACCGCCACCTGAAAAGCGGTGAATCGCTCCGTATCATCCCCATACCCGTAGATCTTCTCCCGGTCCAGCAGTCCATATATATCAACCAGGTACAGGTCGAAACCCAGCTTATTGGTCTTTTCCCGGATGACCGTATAATTAAACCACCAGTTACCCAGGTGCGTATATCCTTTATGTACGGTCTCCCATTGATTGTTGTACAGGAACTTTGTCCGGTACATTGGCATCACCACCTTGGCGATATGCCCCAACTGATTCTGATATTTTGGCAAGGCGCCCACCACATCACCCAGCCCCCCGGCCTTGGCCACCGGATAACACTCCGCGGATACATGAATTATTTCCATTAAATCTTATTAGTACTTATGGTGGAGATTATGAGATATTGTCATCAATTTAGGAAGGTTTTTGATTTAAAGATGTTTCGGAGATGAAAAAATTTTTCGCTTCGCAAAAACTTGGTATTTTCAACCCATA
>DATJJD010000122.1:0-11178 GCA_035492545.1 Puia sp. | reverse complement strand
GGCCCAAAATTGTCTATCCCTATCATTACCGCGGACAAGGCGGTCTCAGCGACGTCAACGGCTTCAAACAACTCGTCGAAGCGGGTAACAAAGGCATCGAAGTGCGGTTGCGCAACTGGTACCCGGTAAAGTCTTAAATAGCACGACTCGCGGTGGCCGGCCTGCACCGCGAGTCGGTTTCCTCGTCCGAATTGGCCGCCGGCCCGCCAGCGTGCAACGCTTGCACCATGCCCGCCGGCCTGCCCGCGCTGCAACGGTTGCACCATGCCCGCCCGCCCCGGTTAGCACCAACCCGCCGGCTTCGGTTGCTCACATCGCCACCAGCTTATACACCTTCCCGCTGCTACCGGACGGCCCCTGCTGACCGGAGGTGAGGAAGTATAGTTCGCCGCTCTGATCCTGCCCTACACTTTTAAGATACTGCCCCAGGTCGGTAGGATAACTTTTCAGGGACAAGACACTATAAGCCCACATCCCGCTGGTGGCCATATCCGAAGAGTATATCTTGGCATTGGCATTTCCATCCTGCGAGAAAATGCCGAAGATATACTTTCCCTGGAGGGCGGGCAATGCTGCCCCCCGGTACACATTGCCCCCGACTATCGTTACGGCAACCCCGCCGCCTTTAGGATTTGCCGCATTCACCAGCTCGATCACGGGATCGATCAACGGTTTGCCGGCGGAGTCCATCATAGGACAGGAGGCACGCTCCAGCAGATCATTATCCGTATCAAAACAATGCGTACCTTCTTTCACATTCCAGCCATAGTTGCCACCCTTGGTCACCAGGTCTATCTCTTCATATAGAGACTGGCCCGCATCTCCCACCAGCAAGGAATGACTTCCATTCATGTCAAAAGAGAACCGGTAGGGATTTCGGAAGCCATAAGCATAGATCTCCGGCTTGGCGGCCGTACCGACAAAAGGATTATCCGCCGGCACATTATAAGGGCTGCCATTCACATCTATTCGTAGAATATTGCCCATGAGGTTGGCATAGATATCCTGCCCGTTGCCGCCCGCATTCACCGCATACCAATCGGATACATGGCCATTGCCGACATCATCTTTATTCCCGCCATCGCCAATGGAGATATAAAGGAAACCATCCGGGCCAAAGGCTATCGTACCCCCATTGTGATTGGAATAGGGATGATCGGATTCCAGCAGCACCCTCTCTGAGCCCATGTTGGCCTGGTTGGCGTCCGTCGACGAAACGGCAAACTCGGAGATCCGGGTAAGATTGTTCCAGGTGGTTCCCGGTTGAGGACCCCCGGCCCGGGGAGGGGCGGTATAGAACAGGTAGAACTTCCCATTGGTTTTAAAATCCGGATGAAAGGCCAATCCCAGCAACCCCCGTTCATCATAGCCGGCATTGAGGCTAACCATCTTGCTGGAAAGGTCAATAAAGGGATTGGCTAATTTCTTTCCATCGGACCCGATGATCCAGATCTTCCCCACCTGGTCGACAATAAACAATCTTTTTGTGCCATCTGCCGGCTCGGCGACGGCGACCGGCGAAACTAAATTATCGGTGACCAGTTGTAAATCAGCCGTTTTCCCCGGGGAAGAAGACCCATGGTCTTTCTTGCAGCCGGACAGGATCAACAACTGGAAGGAGAAAATCAACATTCCTGCAAAGGCGGTTAGCAATCTCATACGATTAAATTTAATGGTGGATAAAAAGCGAAAATTATACGCGGCTTTTAGCAGGAATACCGAACCCGTTGGCCGGTAAAGAAAGATAGCAGGGCTATGAAAATAAACGACCGGGAATGGTCAAAGGTTGCCGGGATAGCCCTAAAAGCCAACGGCCGGAAAGAATTTCTTCCCGGCCGACAAACCCCTGTTTATTCTTCGGACTTCAATTTCAGGCTGGCAGGAACGTGCAACACCTCTCTTTCCTGCTGATACCCCCCCTTGGAGTAAGGCCCCAATAACGTATCCGTCGAGAGCCGTATGATCCAGAAATTGTCCTCCTCCCCGAAGGCGACCTTGCGATAATAGGGGTCGTGATGGATAAGGCTGTCGGCGATGGCTACTTCAATAGCCTTGTCCTGGTCTGTATTTTTCTCCGAAGCCTGTCTTTGCAGGAATAATTTATAGTTTATACTATCTTTTTTGACAAACTCCTTGTTCACCAGGCCGGCATCTGCCGTATCGACGTTACGGGGATTACGCAGATAGTCCGCATAAATAAGATACCTGAAATACAGGTAGAACCCTAAATGGTTTTTAAAATATTTGGAAGAAGGCTTTTGCCGGACAAGGATAAAACTGTCGTTGCTGGCATAGTCCACCACATCGGCATATATGATGTTCATGCCCACCCCATTCTGTGGATCGATATAACGTTTGTCCTTACCCGCACTTCGATAGGTATAGTGACCGGGAAGTTTTATATCTTCTTTTTTGACATCGGCCTGGCAGGCCGGCAAGAGCAACAAGACAAACCACAGATTGGAAAAGCTCCTTCTCATAGATCCTTACTTCTTGGTAAAAATTGCCTTCGGCAGCATCGCATGCACACCTACATTCCCATCAACCAGCTGCGTGATATCCACATCTACCGCCACACTGCAGAGCATATACGCATCTGCCTGAGACATTTTCTTTTCTTCCATCAGGTAGCTGATCATTTCCCTTACCGCGATATGCGTAGCTGCATTCAGGTCCCTGTCACAACCCATCGTGATGATGTGGGTAGCCGTCTCCGCCCGTGGCCAGTGAAGGGTCTTGCCCTTGTGGACGGTAAATTGAAGGTTGCCGATCAGCGATGTTTCAATAGCCGTGATATCCACCTCTCCATTACCCTGTGCGGCATGACCGTCGCCGATCTCAAACAGCGCGCCTTTGACATGCACAGGGATATAAAGGGTCGATCCGGCAGTTAGCTCTTTATTGTCTAAGTTGCCGGCATTGATCCATGGTGGAGCGCTGTTCCACCTACCCACCTCCTTGGGAGGCGCCACCCCCACACTGCCAAAAAAGGGATGCAGGGGAATGTCTATCCCATCGGAAAAATGCCCGATCATCTTCTCCCGGTCCAACGGCACGATCCGCATCTTGCGGTCGAAGATCTCGTCGGACAAAAATCCATTCTGTCCGATAGCATTATATCCATATGGAATAGCCAGCTCGATGGATTGAAATCTCACCTCCAGGACATCGCCGGGCTCCGCTCCCTCCACATAGATAGGCCCCGTGAGCACATGCCCTCCCGGTCCCCGGTCCTTCACCGCCTGCACGTCCCGCAGTTCCTTTTCCACCTGGTCCGGGGCAACGCCCGCAGCTTCCAGCCGCTCGGGGTTGGAAGTCAGCACGGTACGCACTCTTACATAGTCGCCGGATTGAATGCGAAGGGCAGGGGGCATCTCTGACCAATAATGGCCCCAGGCCACCGTGGCAGGAGTAGGATTCAACACATGGGGGTTAGCGGCAGATCCCTTGTTCTGCGCCGTCGAATACAACGACAGGACAGAGAATAGAAGGGCGGTTAGTAGTTTGAACGGAGACGCAGTCAGCATGGTTTTATAAATTTTTTTCTCAATGTGAAAAAAGGCTTAGCCTTCTAAACAAATATATGGCTTTCTCCGGGCCGGCAAGGCGCTCAGTAAAAACAAAGAGACCGCCTCCTGGTGGAGACGGCCTCTCTTTTTTGTACAACGATCACACTTATTTACAACAGGACTTGTTTACAACTCAGTTATAACGGTATTCTCTGTAATAACACTGCTCACAGCAAACTGACGGCTGATTTCGCTATTCCCGTTGCGGATGACGAAAGTAGGATGCATATCCACACCTTCTTTCTGCAAAGAGACAGACTTGGCGAAATGTACGTCGCTGAACTGCTTGCGATAGATCACATCTCCGGCGTCATTCTTAATCAACAGCCAGAATTTTTCGGCCGTAGGATTTTCAAACTGTACACGGAAAACAACATAATCATTGTTGTTGCCTACATATTGAACGGATACCTGCTCGTCATTCAGATTTATCTTTTTATCGCCGCCATTCGCCAGGCTGGCCAGGGGATTGCTGATAATAAATACAACGGCTACCGCCACTACGCTCAGGACTTTCACGATACGGGTGCTTAAAGAATTTGTGTTCATACTATATTTTTTTTAACTGGTACAAAAGTAACGAGGATATTTCGGCCCCGCCAGCCAGGTTTTACCTGCTTTAATTATGCCAAAAAGCGCTTCATCCCCACGCAACCCTTACTGGTAGGGCTTTTTAACATTTTTTTCGCATGATGACAAAGGGCTCCGGGGACCTGAAAAAATTGGCGAATTCTGGTATTTTTTGTATATTGACAGTCCGCTAAAAGCAATATCTCTTAAAAACTCCCCGTATTCCGCGATATCGTATTCCGCACGCATGAATCCACTTCTCAGGCTCTGCTATTATTCACAATGCTAAAGCATGTGCGTATGGTTGAGAATAATTATAAAAAGATGGTCGCCTGCATGGGCACCCTGGTCCTTTTCTCTTTCCACCCCGAACGGAAAGGTTCAGTGCCGGTCGATATTCCCACAGGTCATCATGCCGTAAGCCATCCCGCTGAACAGCGGTACACCCTCTATCTCACTTTCGATGACGGCCCTTCTCCCGGCAGCCAGATCGTAAATCAGCTTTCCCAAAAAGACAGCTTGCAGATCAACGTATTCCTGGTGGGAAGAAATGTATTCCTCAACAATAAAAACCGGGACTTATTCAGGAACTACCAGGGCAATCCCCTGATCGAATTGGGTAATCATAGCTATACACACGCCGGGCGGCATTATAAGAGGTACTTCAAAGACCCCGCAGGTGTCGTGGCTGACTTTAACCGCAACCGGGACAGCCTGAAACTGGACAATAATTTCGCCCGTCTGCCAGGCAGGAATTTTTTCCGCATGGATACCCTGTCACGGGACGATATCAGTAATGGAAAAGAGGCCGCTGATATGTTGGCAAATAAAGGATATGAGCTTTTCGGCTGGGATCTGGAGTGGCGCCGCCAGCCCGGCAAAGGAATAGGAGTACATACAGGCGCCGGGATGATGGACATCGTAGAGAAAATGCTGGAAAACAAAAAGACCTTTCTCCCGGGTCATCTTATTCTCCTGCTGCATGACCACGAACTCCGGGACGAAGACTTTCGAAAAGAGCTGGAAGATTTTATACAACGGGCAAAGGCCGCAGGAAAATTTAACTTTCAGCATCTCAGCACTTATCCGAGCCATCATCCATCCCCTTCGGCCATCGACTCCGACTCGGCGGCCCATCTCCTCAATTCGGAATGATCCCCAGCTTGCTCTCGAACATCAGTCGTATTTTCAAAGACTTGTCTTTGGCTTCATCGGCTTTGGGACCGGTAAAGTATAGATCGACCGTCTGATGAAAATAACCGATCCACCGGTCGAAATGCTGTGCTTCGATGCCCAGCCCCGTATGTTTGGGGAAAGGCGCCCCATGATAATCATTCTCCGCAAACAACACCGAATTCCAAAAGCTGTACATGATGCCCAGGTGATGAGGCCACGCCGCATCATCGGGAATACGTTGCTGAAAGACAGGCCCCAGGATAGGGTCCAGCCTTACCTGCGCATAAAAAGCATCCACCAGCTTGATAATATCCTGCTTATCCTTTATATCGGTCTTGGGGGGAACCGTGTCATATTTGTGACTCATCGGGCGCAAATTTACGCATTAGACTTCTGATTGTTCAACCAAAAAATAGTATATTGGTGTAAACATCTTCAGGAATGACCGGTAAAGACCCCCTTGTCCTAACACCGATAACATCCAGCCGCTCCACGGCCGACCGTGAATCGTTGTCCGATCACCGCTCCCTGGCCGATCAGTCACCAAAAGGCGCCCTTTCACTGCCCGCCGTGCCCGTGCTGCAAAAGCAACCGGCCCCCTCCGGTAATACCAGCCTCCCGGCTAACCTTAAAACCGGTGTGGAACAACTCTCAGGCTTCGACATGAGCGATGTACAGGTTCATTATAATTCGGACAAACCCGCCCAGCTGAACGCCCTGGCCTATGCCCAGGGAACCGACATTCACCTCGGCCAGGGACAGGAGAAACACCTGCCGCACGAGGCATGGCATGTAGTGCAGCAAAAACAAGGACGCGTTCAGCCGACGGTGCAGCGGCAAACGGGCATAGCCATCAACGACGATCCCGCGCTGGAAAAAGAAGCCGACAGGATGGGATCCACCGCCCTTCAGCATTCCGAACCTGACCCCATTCATCCATGACGGACTATTTCCAGCTGAAAAAGAATAATACCACCCTTTCGACCGAGCTCATTGCGGGCTTGTCCAGCTTCCTGGCAACCGCTTATATCATCGTGGTCAACCCGGCCATCCTCAGCCAGACCGGAATGCCCTTCGCCGCAGTATCGACAGCCACCATTCTCGTTTGCTTTTTCAGCAGCCTGATGATGGGCCTCTACGCCCGCAATCCCATCTTGGTAGCGCCAGGCATGGGACTGAATGCATTTTTTACGTTTTCCGTGGTGCTGGGCATGAAAGTTCCCTGGCAGCAGGCCCTGGGCGCCGTATTCTGGTCCGGCATCATTTTCTTGCTGTTATCCCTGTTCAATATCCGGACCTATATCGTACAAGCCATACCCCGCCCGCTGCGATATGGCATCGCTGCAGGCATCGGCTTATTCATCACCCTCATCGGTTTGGTAAATGCCCGGTTTATCGTTCACAACCCGGCCACCATGGTCGGAATGGGTACGCTCAATGCCCCGGTGCTGACCTTTATTGCCGGACTGCTGCTGATGGCCATCCTCATAGCGAGGAAAGTAAAAGGCGCCATCCTCATGGGCATCGCTTTTACGACCATCGCTGCCCTTCCTCTTGGCCGCTGGTGGGGGATGGAGACAGGTAGTCCCCTGGTTAGCTGGAAAGGCCTCGTGGCCTCCCCGGATTTTAGCCTCCTGTTTCAGCTGGATCTGGTACACTCCCTCCAATGGGCGGTAGCGCCCGTTATCTTCGCTTTCGTATTTACCGACATGTTCGATAGCCTCTCCACCTTTGTAGGATTGGCGGAAGCAGCCAACCTGCTGGACGAGAAAGGCGAACCCCGGCAGGTACGGCGTTCCCTGCTGACGGATGCCGTCTCCACCACACTGGCTGGCTTATTAGGCTCAAGCCCCGGCACCGCTTATATCGAATCGGCCGTAGGCATCGAAGCTGGCGGACGGACAGGACTGACGGCCGTAGTGGGCGGCCTGTTATTTTTACCTTTTCTCTTTCTGGCCCCCCTGCTATCGGTCGTACCCGCCATCGCCACAGCCCCGGCGCTGGTGCTGGTGGGCGTATTTATGATACGACCGGTCATTAAGATCAACTGGCAGCAACTGGATGAAGCCATTCCTGCCTTCCTGGCGATGGTGCTGATCCCTTTCACTTACTCCATCACCGAAGGTATCATCTGGGGATTTCTCTCCTGGACAGTCCTGAAAATAGTAACAGGGAAAAAGGGGGAGCTAAGCCCGGCTTTATTAGTGATAGACGGGTTTGCCATTCTTGCCTTAGCGCTGACCCCTCCGTCTGCCCCCCCGCTCTCGCCCGCCTCTCCACGCTCATCGGTTTCCCCGCTCTCATCTGCCCCCCAGTCCTCGCAGCCGCTCTCATCGCCCTCCCAGCCGGTCACAACAATTTCTTCGCCCACGAATCCGGTGACGGCAATCCTGGGAGCCTTTCCTGCCGAGATAACCATCCTCCGGGAACAAATGAAGGAAAAAAAGGACACCCTGATACAACAGGTGCAGTTTACCCGGGGTTTTTTGAACGGCAGAAGGGTAGTGCTGGCGCAAACGGGCATGGGTAAGGCCAATGCGGCTATGACGACCACCCTGATGCTGGAACATTTTCATCCCCGCGAACTGTTGTTCACCGGCATCGCCGGTGGCGTCAATCCCCATCTCTCCCCTGGTGACCTGGTCATAGGCACAGCAGTCACCTATCATGATTACGGAACGCTGACACCCGACAGCCTGCAGCCTCGCGCGACCCATAATCCTTTTACCGGGCAGGACAACCCGCTATTTTTTACCTGTGATACCGGTTTGGTGCAGACAGCCCGCAGGGTCAGCCGGCAGGTCGCCTTTGCCAAAATAAACGACGGGAAGGGGGGCCGCCTGCCGGCCGTTGCAGAAGGGGTCATCGTAACAGGTGATGTATTCGTCGCTTCCTTACCCGCAACGCAAAAATTCCGGAGACAGCTGGCAGCACAGGCGACGGAAATGGAAGGCGCCGCCATTGGCCAGGTTTGCTGGCAGCAACGGGTGCCCTTTTTAGTCATCCGGAGCCTCAGCGATAATGCCAGCAGCAATGCCGCATCGGAAGTACATACTTTTTACCAGGTGGCTGCCAATAACTCCGCCAGCCTGATCATAGCAATGGCCGCCGCCTTACATCAACAGGAATAGCCACCAATAATTACCACTTTATGGTATTGTCAGACTGTTGATGGCTTTATAATTTTACAGCCATAGCCGTTGCTACCTATTAAACAATCTCAACAGGGTTTCAATTTATTTTAAACGCTTTTCCCATGACAAAGAAGATCACGGATTACAGCATCGAGATCCACGCATCTGTTGGCAGTGGACTCATCGCTCAGATTCTTTTTGAGAACGAAAATATATTTGTCGGCAGGATCGACTTTTACCGGGATGTGACACCTCCTGTCTCTTACCTCTGGCACCCCACCAGCACCACCGACGAAAACCAGATCTACCTGGTTCTGGCCATGCCGGCAGACCTCTTCCCCGTGATTACAGAACTGATAAGAACGGAAAAGCCCTGGAGCCTTGAGCTATGGCCCTCAGGCCCCCTTATCGGCGCCTCTACGGACGGATACGGAGGTACGCTCAACACCAGTAAAGATCAGCTCATCGGCGAGGAAGTGGTGGAAGCACGCCAGCTGCTGCGCGCGGTAAGATCTTAATCCCTCCTTACGGTCTTCAAAAGCCCTTACGGTCGACTTCAAGAGCCCATAGTCTTAGTCAACCCTCCTTTATGCTTCCCAGCATTCTTCGGATAAAATCCTTTTCGGGGGGAAGGAGGGGCTGTCTCAGGGTCTTCTCGAAAAATTCCCTGGCCTTTACGGCATTCCCCTCCAGGAGGTACAACTTCCCGAGGGTAGCATTGAGTAAATAGTATTGGTGTAGAAAAGGGTGCTGCAGAAGGGCATTCAGCATATCCAGCGCCCGGATTTTTTGACCGGAATAATACAAGGCGATAGCATAATTTAATTCGACAAAAGGATTGGGCGTCATCTCCAGAAGCCGGCCATAAAGACTGGCAATTAAAGTCCAGTTGGTGGATGGAAAGTCATTAGCGGTACAATGTAAATAGGCAATAGCAGCCTCGCAATGATAAGTGGATACGTCCTTTCCCATAGATAACCGGAGATAATCGCACCCCAGCGAGATCAAAGACTGGTTCCATAAACTCCGGTCCTGCTCCTCCAGGTCCAGCAACTCACCCCCGGATCCACTTCGGGCCTTGAACCTGGCCGCATTGAACAACATCAATGCATACAGGGCGCTGGTGACCCCATCGCCGACTTTGCTGTCCAGCAGGGCCTTTGTTACCAGCAAGGCCTCCTCGCAAAGATCCTCCTGTAAAATGGAGGCTCCCGTAGAAGGTTTATATCCCTCATTAAAAATGAGGTAAATAATTTTATGTACGATCGGCAGCCGGTTGGTCAGCTGGGCCGGGTCAGGCTCTTTCAGAAATATCTTCTCCTCCTTAATTTTTTTCCGGGCCCTTAGCAATAGCTTGTCTACCCCGTCAATGCCCATCCCCAGGGCTTTTGCAATAGCCTCCACCTTTAGGTTCGCCACATATTTCAGCGTTATCACCACCTGCACCTTGGGGGAAAGGTCCGGATGGGCGCAGGCAAATAATAAGGTGAGGGATTGATCACCCAATACCGGCTTCTCACCCGGCATCGGCTCCTTGAAAGCGGGGCCAGCCACAGGACCATCGTCGTGGAGAGCCAGCGTCCTCGTTCGTTTATCCTTCTTGATTTTATTGAGCCCGTTGTTCTTACACACCGTATAGATCCAGCCGGCGGCATTGGAGGGAATGCCATCCCTTCTCCAGGCCGTCAACGCAGCGGCAAAGGCGTCCTGCACCAGGTCCTCCACCATATCCAGGCTGCTGTCCTGGAAGGATTTCAACAGGGTGGCGACCATCTTCCCATAATGACTTTTGTAAAGACGGTCGACCTCCTGCTGTATAGGATCAACGAAGCTGTTCATTCGTCAACGTCATGATAGGCCGCACTTCAATAGCAACCTTCCCGTTCAGCACCAGCGGACAGGATTGGGCAATAGAGGCAGCCTGTTCCGTATTCTCTGCCTGGATGAGGAAAAAACCGCTTACCGACTCCTTCGCTTCGATGAAGGGACCATCGGAGACTACAAAGTCCTTCGTCACATACCTGCCCGAATTCAGCAAAGGGTCGCTGCTCAGATAATTGCCGGCCTGCGCAATGGATTCCATCCATTTTGTCATGACGCGAATATTCTCCTTCGCTTCTTCTATCGCTTTTGCGCGGTGGGCCAGGTCCTCCCGTATGAGAAACAAGAATTTTTCCATAGTACTCGTTTAGTTAAGCATAAAGATAATGTCTTCAGCCAATACGCACGTGACGCAATAGCCGCCTTAGCAAAAAGTACGATAACGAACCCACGCACAATACGATCAGCAGGATCCTCAGGTATTTGGCCGTCGTAAAGGAAATGCCGATCCCCGTTGCCACCGACAGATAACCCGCCAGGCACAGGGGGCATTTAGGCATCAGCACCAGCAGGACCCCCGACGCCACCTCCCGGAGAACGCCCCATCGTCCGAGTCGCCCAGCCTTTCGTCCACGCATCTTCTGCCCAATACCGGCATCTTCCCCCGGTTTGCCGCCAGATGCTTCCCCGGGCCTGCCGCCAGACGCATCCATCCGCCCGGCCTTGCAGCAAGGTTGCGTACTCATACGGCCTTTCCTCCTTTTTCTTCATGGCAGCAGGAGCTGGCAATGGGCCCCTCTATATACATATCATGAAGCCGTACCCAATCCTGTTGGTCGCCATTGGGCCCCGTCTCATTACGACCCAGCGGCGTCAGGTCCAGGAACATATAAGCGCCCAGCAGATCA
>DATJJD010000121.1:0-107500 GCA_035492545.1 Puia sp. | reverse complement strand
CTCCTTTTGTTCCAGGATCAGCTGGTAAAAGGAATGGGGCGGAAAGGTATAGGTCAGCCGGTCCTTTCCTACCGTGATGGACTGCTGCTTTACCGACACATTCGACTGGTCGGGGCTGTTGGTCGCCTGAAGGTCTTTTCCGTCGAGGATATACACCGTTGCCCGAGGCCCCCATCCCCCGGTCTGCGAGAGGATATCAGCCGTTATCGCCTGATCCTTATTGCGGTTGACCACGTTGAGGACCACCCGCTTTTGAGACCGGTCATAGAGGGCTGTCACATCCAGATAGGGAATATGTTTGTACAGTCCCGCGTCGAATTGGTCGCATAACACCTGAATGTCCAGGGAGGTGCCCCTGCAATTATTGGAATACAGCTGGAAGACGTGGGAGATCGGGGTTTTATAAAAACCGCTTTTCGAATCCGCCGCCAGTTCGGACAGCTGGGTATAATTGGCCTGTTTGACGACGTCGGCGTGCCGGATAAAGGCGTTGAGGTATTGCGCCAGGCAGATCCCGTTGAGGTAATTGGGGGGGATGGCCACGGCATACTCATCAAAGGCGATGTAGACCCTTTTCTTTAACCGGTATTTGGTGGACACCTCTTTGATCAGCGAGGCCGTAATACCGATCTTCTCTTCCAGGTCTTCGGCGCCGCTCATAAAGGTATAATAGTCCTTTGTCTTGTCTTCCCAATAGCGGTGAATGGAGAGGTAGTCGATATATTGTCTCAGTTCGGTAAGTACGGTCCTGTTCCATTTTATCCAGTCGGCGTCCGGAAACTCATCGTTAAAATAATTGGCTGATCCGCTGGCTGTGATGCGGATGGAGGTGTCGGTCCATTTCATCAGCTTGGCTGCCTCCAGCGCAAATTTGCAATAGTCTTCCACGCTCTTATACCCCATCTGCCAGGGGCCGTCCACTTCGTTGCCGATGCCCCAGTGTACGATCTTATAGGGTTCCGGGTGCCCATACTGCCGCCGCAGTCCGGCATAGTAAGTGCCGCGGTCCGTATTGCAATATTCCACCCAGTGACGGGCCTGGTCCACGGTGCCCGTTCCTGCGTTGACGCAAAGAATATTCTCCGCGCCAATCTTGCCCATGAATTTTATGTATTCGTCGGTCCCCATCTGGTTACTGTCGACCTGGTTCCAGGCCAGCTCCAGACGGGCCGGTCGTTTGTCTTTCGGGCCGATGCCATCTTCCCAGTTATAGCCTGATACCATGTTGCCACCCGGATAACGGACATTAGTAACCTTTAATTCTTTGAGCAGCGTGATCAGGTCTTTGCGAAACCCGTCTTCGTCGGCAAAGGGCGAGCGGGGATCGTAGATACGCCCATAGACGGTCCTTTTGATGGGTTCCAGGAAGGCCCCGTAAATATTCGGGCTGACCTCGCCGATGGTTCGGTCGACATCGATCTTGATGGTGGCGCCGGTCTTAAATTTAGCATCTTGCGCCTGTAAAAGAATGGGTAACAGCAACGCCCAACATATTATCGCCTTTCTCATAGTTTGTTCATTTTGTGTCCGTCAATTCTTTTATGGTCTTTATTTCCTCTTCACTAAAGGGTCGTCCGTCCACCCGGAAGACATCGTGGAACCAGAGCCGAGGCTCCTGCCCGTCAGGCATGGGGGTGTCCCAGGCATAGATGGTATTCGTCTTCCCGACTACCAGTCCCCAGTTGATGGCGGCAACCTTTTCGCGCTTCAGCAACGGAAGGATATTGGTGAAAAGACTATTGTTCCGGCGGGCCATGTATTCGGTACAGATCAGCGGCCGGCCGAACTTGCGGAGACTGTCGATGGCCTCCTGGTGAGCGGCGGGAGGATTGTAATTATGATAGGTGATGACATCCGACTCCGCCAGCTGATATGCGTTGAGACGGGTCAGGTCCTTGTTCCATACCCCTGCGGACAGTGGCTGGTCCGGGTTGACCTCCCTACCCCACCGGAAGACCTCTTTTAGCAAGGCCAGGCTGCTGTCTCCGTAGTGATTGTTACCCGGCTCGTTATAAAGGTCCCATAAGAGAATTCTTTTATCATGCCGGTAGGTGGAAAGAATGTCTTTGACATAACGTTGGAGGGTATCTTTTAACAGGGGCTCGGTCCGGATCCTCGAGCCGGGATCGCGAAGCCAGCCGCTGTTGTGGATGCCTGGCCTGGGCGCCGGCTGGAGGCCGGGATGGTAGTTGTCATTCCAGCAGTCGTCAAAAAAGACAAAGATGGTCATTATATTATGCCGGTGTGCGATGGAAAGGTACCGGCTCACCCGTGATTTGAAGCCGGTCGCCCCTTCCTGCCAGGCCACATGGTGAAGAAAGACGCGCATACAATTAAAACCGACTGATTCCGCCAGGGTCAGGTCATGATCGATGGCGGCGGTATCAAAAGTTGCAGCCTGCCACATTTCCAGTTGATTGATGGCGGTATGCGGGATAAAATTACAGCCCCGTTGCCAGGCGTAACGCTGATACCATTCATTGGCCTTTTGCGGAGTCCATATAGGCCGGCCCTGGCCCAGTGTGACCGTCACCGAGAGGATCAGCAGTGATACGGATGTAAGTGTTCTTTTCACCATGTGTCTTTTTATTGATTACCAGTTAGGATTCTGTGTGATCGTGGGATTAAGATCGATCTCTTTTTGCGGAATGGGAAATACGCGTGTTTTTCCCACGACGAAATTAGCGAATTCCGGGTCGCCCGGGACGAGGGCCGCAACCTTTGTGGCATCGTCCAGGTCGCCCCACCGTTTGAGATCGTCCCAGCGCTGACATTCGCCCATCAGCTCCACGATCCTTTCGTGCCGCAGCTGCTGGAAGAAGGCATCTTGTGAAAGGCCCGGATGGGCGACGGATAACGGTTTCATATTGACCGAGGCGCGGGTCCGCACCTGGTCGACATAGGTATAGGCGGCTGCCGTATTGCCCAGGGCATTCAAACATTCGGCATACAGGAGCAGGATGTCAGCATAGCGGATGACCCGGTAGTTGATCGGGGAGTTGAACAGCGGCTCGGCATTCTGCATGGACGGATCATAGTCATTAAGGTATTTATGAAACCAGCAGAGGTCGGGAGCGGTGGAATTGTAACGCTGCTTCCAGGTCTGGCCGTATACCATGGTATAGTCCGGTCCCCGTACATCCGTGCTGTCATAGACCAGGGAAATACCCAACCGCGGGTCCCGGGCGCCCGTAGCGGTGTTCTCTTTCAGGAATTCGGCGATCGGCCAACGGCGGGCGCGCGCATCGGAAAAACAACCGGGCACTCCTTGCGGGCCGATAAAATTCGCCCAGGTGCTGCCCAGGACCTGGTTGGGGAGGTCAAAGCCCTGGAAGTTGCCTACGGAGGGATTGAACGGTACGATATCGGAATATTGGATCTCAAAAACGGATTCGCTATTATTCTCGTTGAGCTTGGTGAAATTATCCTGAAAGTTGGGCACCAGGCTGTAGAGCCCATTGCCCGCGCCCGTGAAAAACCAGTCCAGCTCGGTCTTGGCGCTGGCATAATCGCGGAGCTGTAAATAGGCCTTGGCGCGAAGGGCATATGCCGCGCCCTGTGTCACCCTTCCCCTGTCGTCGCCGCTATAGGAGACGGGCAGCGCCCCTTCTGCATCTTTCAGATCCTGCAGGACCTGCTGCCAGTCCTTTTCTTCCGTGGAATTGACATCCACCAGTTTGCTGTCATTGGGCACCAGCACCAGCGGCACCTTGCCAAAAACGGTGATGAGGGTATAGTAGAGATAGGCCCGGAGGAATTTTGCTTCGCCGATATACTGCGCTTTCAGTTGGTCGTCCATCTTGATATTCGGCACATAGGTGATGACCTGGTTGGCGCGATAGATGCCCTGGTAGAGGGTTCCCCAGACGTCATCGATCTTCCCCCGGACACTGCCGGCCAGAAAATTGTAATCGGGATAGATGAACTTCATGGTATTGGACAGCTGTACATAGGGGCTCTCCGACCAACCTTCGTCTGAACAAAGGTTCTTCAGGATGGGTACCCACCAGTTAAAGCCGGGTTTGGTAAAGGTCTGATAGGTGGCCAGCACTCCCTGGTTGGCGCCGGCAGCGCTGGTCCACAAGGAATCGGCCAGCTCGACGTTGGGATTGGCGATATCCAGCTTCTTGGTACAGCCGGGATTCAGCAAGGCGATCAGCGCCGTAAAGAATAAAATATAGAATGGTGATGATTTCATAAAAATTTGTTGTTTGTTAGAAACCGAATTGCAACCCCATCGAGATCATCCTGTTGGCAGGATAGGACTCATTATCCACCCCTCTGGAAAAGATATCCGCGTTAGCCACCTCAGGATCGAGCCCTTTGTATTTTGTAATGGTGAGGAGATTCTGACCGCTGACATAGAAACGGGCATTCTCGATCCTCACCCGATGGAGCACGGAAGGGGGAATCGTGTAAGACAATTCTACATTCCTCAGCCGGATGAAGGAGCCGCTCTCCAGCCACCGGTCGTTGATATTGATCACATCCAGGGAGGCATCGGCGCTGGAATTGGTGCCCGACCCGAAATAAGCCAGTGGAATATTCGTATGGGGATTCTGCGGCGTCCAGGGTTTCAGGCCTTTTTCATAGGCATTATTCCCCTGCAGGTTCTCCAGCAGGGCGCGCGAGCCGTTGAACAGCTTGTTGCCAAAGGATCCCCACCAGATCATGTTAAATGCAAATGCCTTATAAGACAGGTTGACGACCAGACCGGTCTGGAATGTGGGCCAGGGGCTGCCGCGGAAGATGCGGTCGTCGGAAGTGATGCCCTGTACGCCATTTGTCTTGTGCTGGATAAACTTCATGTTGCCCGGCTGCGCCGTGGGCTGGATCTTGTTGCCATTCTTGTCGACATAACTGTCTATTTCCTGTTGGGACTGGAAGATGCCATCGGACTGCAACAGATAATACTCACCCAGCGAACGGCCGATCTGGGACCGGGTCAGCGGCTCCTGTACATAGCTGGTGTTATTGGTCTCACCCAGCGCCAGCAGTTTGTTCTTCAGGTGGCTGACGTTGGCCGTGATGTCGAATCTGACGGGGTTGTCATTATTGCGATAGGTGAGGCTGGCCTCGAAACCAACGTTCTGGAGACTGGCCGCATTAACCGCCGGATAAGGTGGATTGCTGTTACCTGTGAGATAAGCCGGCAAAGGATCGTTGGTTGTCAGCACATTCTTGCTAAGCCTTTTAAAATAGTCGACCGAGAAGGACAGTTTGTTGTTCAAGACCGAGCCATCTATCCCGACATCGGTGGTATTGTCCGTCTCCCAGCGGAGATTGGCGTTGGCCAGATCGGTCTGTGTCGCCCCCACCTGCGGTGAGGTCCCGCTAAACATATAACGGATGGTGGAATTCGCCACGCCCAGGTACTGCCAGGGCGCCACAGTTACGTTCCCCAGGCTGCCATAGGAACCTCTCAGCTTGAGGGTGACATCCCTCCAGTCGAAAAAGTTTTCTTTGGAGATATTCCAGGCAGCCGAGACGGCGGGGAAGGTAGCATTCTTATAACCCTCACCGAACCGGCTGTCGGACTCCCGACGGACCGTTCCGCTAAGGAGGTACTTATCGTTAAAATTATAATTCAGCCGACCGAAGAAGGACTGTGCGGCCCAGTCGGTCTTTGTCCCGGCGGAGTAAGTGCTGCCGGCCGCCGTCAGCACCTGCAGGTAATTACTGCCTGAGCCGATGGTGGGGAAGTCGGTACCGTTGCTGAGGATATTAGCATAATGGTCCTGCTGGAAGTTGAAGCCGACGACCCCGTCTATGTGGTGCATACCAAAACTTTTGGAGAAATTGATGGTATGTTCGGTGATGATGTCATAGGCCTGATCTCTGGATTCAATTAATGCTGCAACATTATTCTGAACGTCTTTGGAGATGCGGCCGGGAATATTGAACTGCTGGAAATGACTCCAGTTCACCTCCGCCCCCACGTTGAACCGGTACCAGATCCAATCCGCCGGTTTGATCTCCGCAAAGGCGTTGCCTTTTATCCGGATATTGCCCGTATTGGATTTGAAGAGGGTATTGATGGCGATGGGATTCTCCCCTGCCGTGAAAAAGTCGTTATTACCCGTTGCAAAACCGCCCAGGTTGGTCGGGTCTTTAACGGACATGATGGGCAACATCGCCAACATATCAAATAAGGGGTTGCCCTGGGGGATATTCTCGTAGGAGTTGGAAAGGATCATGTTCTCCCCTATTTTGAAGATGCCTTTTTTTGATTCGGTGTTGACGCGCATGGTCTCCCGTTCGAAGGAAGAGTTGAGGACGGAGCCCGTATTTTTAAAATAGCTGCCTGATACAAAATAGGAGCTGTTAGGACCGCCGCCGGAGAAGCCCAGGTCATAGTCCTGGATATGCCCTGTCTTCATCACCAGGCTTTGCCAGTCGGTGCTGGCCGTGTTGCCTGGCTGTCCATAGGTGGCCACACCTTTCATGTAAGGGGTGCCTGAGTTGTCATAGGCCTGTTTGTTTAAGGCAATCCACTCTTGTGTGCCGGCCAGCTGAAAACGTTTGATATTCTCCCCGCCGTATCTTGCCGAGAAGCTGGTTTTCATGGGACCGTCTTTTCCTTTTTTGGTGGTGATGATGATGACCCCGTTGGCTGCCCTCGAACCGTAGATGGCCGCCGCGGAGGCGTCCTTGAGGATCTGGATCGACTCGATGTCGGCGGGATTGAAGTCGCGGTTGGCGCTGGTTAACGGCAGTCCGTCGATGACATACATGGGGTTGTTGTTCAGCAGACTGCCATTGCCCCGGATCTCGATGACGGCTTCGGACCCAGCCCTTCCCGAACTGCGGACGTTGACTCCGGTGGCCAATCCCTGGAGGGTTTCGCCGACGGTAGCCGCCACCATCTTTTGGGCTTCCGCCACTTTGACGACATCCACGGCGCCCGTGAGATCTTTTCTTCTTACCGTCTGGTAGCCGATGACGACTACGTCGCTAAGGCTGCTGTTACCCGGTTCCAGTGTGATGGAGAGGGGACCGTTGCCTGTCTTTAATTCCTTGTCGGCAAAACCGACAAAGGTGATGACAAGGGTGCTGCCGGCAGGTGCGTCGATGGAGAAATTTCCTTCGGCGTCCGTTGCGACCGTCTTTTGCGAACCTTTCAGGGAAATGGTGGCGCCTCTGAGGGGCTCACCTTTGGAAGAGAGGACCTTTCCGGTCAGTTTTTGCTGGGCCGCGGCGGGAAATGTCAGCGCCAGACAAAAGAAAGACCACATAAGGCAATTGAGCAATCGTCTTTTCATTCTCATAAATGGCATTTTAGTCGTTAAAAACTTTGGTCAGCAAATTAAAGCCAGGCATTTCACAGCGACCCTATCGTTATCGATCAATAACCATTCATCTTGTTTCATTTTCTTCTCCATCGATAGCCGGCAATGGGAATTATTCTATATTTAATCGATGAAAATTGCCTGCCTGACACTGCTGATAATGGTCTTTTCGGGACTACGTCCCGGCGGGGCATTCGCGCAGTCCTATTATTTCCGGCATTACCAGGTGGAGAACGGGCTATCCAACAACGCGGTGCTCTGCAGTCTGCAGGATGATCAGGGTTTCTTATGGTTCGGCACCAAAGACGGGCTGAACCGGTTTAACGGGTATTCCTTTAAGGTCTTCCGGTATGACGACCGGGTAAAGGGCAGCATCGGCAGCAATTTTATCCATACACTCTGCCAGGACAAGGGAGGAGTCCTGTGGGCCGGGACGGATAAAGGGTTGTATGTCTTTGATGCGGCGCAGGAATCGTTTGCATTGCTGAAGGGGACGCAGCACCAGGAGATACGGGATATCCGCGTGGATGCAAAAGGCATTGTCTGGTTTATCGCGGACTCGCGGGTCAGGGCCTATGACCCGAAAAAGGGCGGTTATCTGCGCCTGGATACGGTAAGAGCTTTCGGGGCGACGGCTATCTGTCCCACCCGGGAGGGAGAGTTATGGGTTTCCACGGTGGACGGGTTGCTGGAACGATATGATTATTCCACCGGGAAATTCGAGACCCGGACTGTCGAGCCGAACCTGTATAACCCCGACATCAACCAGGAGGTCATCGAAAAGATCTATCCCGGGGAGGACCACACTCTTTTTATCGGTACGGTCAATAAGGGTATCAAGTTATACGATACCCGGTCAGGCAAATGCCGGGACCTCATTCCTTATAATAAAGACAGATCGGAGATCTATGTCCGGGACATCCTGCTAACGGCTCCCGGGGAGTATTGGATCGCCACGGAGTCGGGGATCAAGATCTATCACTCCGGCAGCAATAAGGTCGTCTCCCTGGACAAACGGCTGAATGACCCCTACTCTCTTTCGGACAACGCCGTCTACACGTTGTGTATGGACCGGGAAGGAGGGATCTGGTGCGGCACCTATTTCGGGGGCGTCAACTTCTATCCCCGGCGGAGCACGCGGTTCGAACTTTACTTTCCCAAGCAGGGTGAGAACTCCATCAGCGGTAATGCCGTCCGCGAGATCTGCCGCGACCGGCTGGGTAATTTATGGGTAGGTACGGAAGATGCGGGATTGAATGAGTGGAAGGAAGGGGCTGAAGGATGGATACACTACATGCCGGGTTCCCCGGACCATAAGGTATCGTATTACAACATACATGGATTGCTGCCGGACAGCAACGAGCTCTGGGTGGGCACTTTCGAGCACGGCCTCGATGTCCTGGACATCGCCACCGGCCGACAGAAACGACATTACCGGGCGGGAAAAAAGGCGGGGACGCTGTTTAGCAATTTTATCTACTGCCTGGGCAGGACAAGAAATGGCGACGTGTATGTCGGTACCTCGTTGGGGCTGCAGCGTTATGACCGGCAGGCCGACAGCTGGGTCCCGGTGCCCCAGGTCTCCGGGAGTGTCTTCGTCACCTCGATACTGGAGGATTCGCGGGGTCTGATCTGGGTGTGCACCATGCGCGACGGGTTGTACTATTTCGATCCCCGGACGGGGGAGAATGGGAGGTTCCGTTATGGGAGTTCGATGTTGAACAGCGACCACGTCAACAGCATCACTGAAGATGGCGATCACCGGCTCTGGGTAGCTACGGAAGGCGGCATCGTCGTTTACGACCCTGTCTCGAAAAAGGTTTGGCAGTATACGGTTCGGAGCGGCCTGCCCAGCGATGTCATATACAAGATATTGTTTGATGACCAGGGTAATAGCTGGATCAGCACTTCCAGGGGGCTGGTCTTTATGGAGCGTAGTTCCGGGAGTATCCATGTCCATACCACCGCCGACGGGCTGTTGAACGACCAGTTCAACTACAACTCGGGGTTTAAGGACAGGGGCGACACCCTGTATTTTGGCAGCGTAAAAGGCATGATCCGGTTTGCCCCCGGAAAGAGGGGTGAACCCGCCTTTCACGCTCCCGTCTATATCACCGGGATGCAGGTGCTGAACAGGGAACTGGCCATCGACAGTGCAGCGTCTCCTTTGAAACAGTCCATCATCCGCACCCGGGCCATCGTATTGGAGCACGGACAGAATTCCTTCAGCCTGGACTTTGCCGCGTTGAGTTATCTCTCCCCGGAGATGACCGGTTATATGTATACGTTAAAAGGTTTTGACAAGGACTGGACCTGGCTGAAGACCAACCGGAGGATCTTTTACACCCAGCTGCCTCCCGGCACTTATACGTTCCTCGTCAAGGCGGCCGAGAATGGAAAAGACTGGGGGGCCGGCCCGGCCAAACTGGAGATCCGCATCCTGCCTCCCTTCTGGGCAAGCCCCCTCGCCTACCTGGTCTATGTATGCATTGGGTCGGGAATTCTTTATGGGTTGATCCGATTCTTTATAACAAGGTCCCGGGAGCGGCAGCGGAGAAGGAACGAGCTCCTGGAGAATGAGAAACAAAAAGAGCTCTATCAGGCGAAGATCGAGTTCTTTACCAATATCGCACACGAGATCAAGACTCCGTTGACTATGATCAAACTCCCGTTGGAAAAGATCACCCGGGAGTCCGATGTCCCGGAGAACATTTCCGATAATTTACGCATTATGGAAAAAAATACAAACAGGCTGATCGAACTGACCAATCAGCTGCTGGATTTCAGACGGACCGAGAAGAACGACTTCTCCCTGAATTTTGTCAAGTCCGATATCGGCGAATTGCTGAAGGAGATCGCCTCCGGCTTCAAGCCCGCGGCGGAGGAGCAGCAGCTTCATCTCCGGGTGGAGCTGCCCAGGATCCCTTTCCAGGCCTTTGTCGACCCCGAGGCCTTTACCAAGATCCTCACCAACCTTGTCGGGAATGCGGTAAAATATGCCGGGAGCGAGGTGTCCCTGGGGATACAGCCGTTCAGCAGTAACGACGAGCATTTTACCATACGGATAGCCAACGACGGTTATCTTATCCCAGAGGAAGCCAGGGAGCATATCTTTGAGCCTTTCTTCCGGCTGAAGGGGACGGAGAAACAGCCGGGGACGGGTATCGGGCTGGCGCTGGTAAAGACGCTGACGGAATTGCATAAGGGTTCTGTTCATAACGTGACGGAAGGCAACAAAAATGTTTTTTATCTGCGTCTGCCCATCCACCAGGAGAAGGAATTCGAATTCTATTCGATCAATATCAGCGCGCCCGAACCGGATACCGTGCAGGAAGAGATGACCCGGGAGCCCGGGGATGACCGGCCCGCCATTTTGCTGGTAGAGGACAATAAGGAGATCCTGGATTTCGAGGCCAAACAGCTGCGGGAAAATTATTTCGTTTATTTAGCCCGCAATGGGGAGGAGGCCATCGCGATCCTCAACCGGGAGGTGGTGCATCTTGTCATCAGTGATATCATGATGCCGGTGATGGACGGGCTGGAGCTCTGCCGGATCATCAAGTCTAACTTCGAATACAGTCATATCCCCGTGATACTGCTGACGGCCAAAAACACGATGCAGTCCAAGATCAAAGGCCTGGAGACAGGGGCCGACTCCTATATAGAAAAACCCTTTTCCCAGGAGTACCTGCAGGCGCAGATCCACAGTTTGCTGACGAACCGCAACAAGCTCAAGCAATATTTCGCCAGTGTGCCGATGGCGGGCATCCATTCGATCGCCTATTCGAGGTCCGACGAAAATTTCCTGCTCGGTATCAGCGACATCATACACCGGCATCTGACTGATCAGCAGTTCGGCGTCGAGCAGTTGGCCCGGCTGATGAATATGAGCCGTCCGACGCTGTATCGTAAGATCAAGGCTTTGGCGAATATGAGTCCGAATGAACTCATTACCGTGACCCGGCTAAAGAGGGCGGCCGAACTGCTGACATCCGGGGACCTGAAGATCTATGAGATCGCGGAAAGAGTGGGTTACAGCGAGGCGAGTAATTTCAGCCGGGACTTTACCCGGCAGTTCAGCATGTCGCCTTCGGAATACCTGGCGGCGTTATCAAAAATTTAATTCCGGAAGCAAGTCAATTTGTCGTGTATTTATAGATTGTTTCGAATAGTTCGTCCGGATTAAAAGGTTTGGACAAATAATCCGTCATTCCGAATTCGTAGACTTTTTGCTGGATGTCTACGGAGGATGAAGCCGTGAGGGCAATGATGGGAATGGCGGTGTTAAATTCCCGGATGCATTTGGAAGCCGTATAGCCGTCCATCGTCGGCATTTGAAGATCCATTAGAATAATATCATACGCATTACACCTGGCTTTTTCCACCGCCAGCAATCCATTATTTGCTACCTCCACGACGGCTTTCCAGTTCTTCAGCATTTTTTCAGCCACGATAACATTAAACTCCACATCTTCTACCAGCAGGATTTTTATCCCGTTGAGATTGCCCTTGCCTTTCTCAGGTTGTATGGCTTTTTTTTCTGCGTCCGCATCTGCTTTTTTAAAGCGCAGCAGAAAGTAAAACTTCGATCCCTTGCCTGGCTCGCTTTCCACATGAATATCGCTATTCTGCAGCTTGAGCAGTTTTTTAGTGATGGCCAGGCCAAGACCCGACCCTCCGAATTCCCGGGTAATTTCTGCATTAGCCTGGGTAAAACGTTCAAAGATCAATTGCTGTTTGCCAGGCTCAATGCCAATCCCGTTATCGGTGACGGAGAAATAAATCTCCACCTGGTCCTCCAGGATCTTATTCAGCAATATCCCGATCGTAATGCTGCCATTGGACGTAAACTTAATCGCATTCGAGATCAGGTTATTCAGCACCTGCCCCAGCCGGACATCATCTCCTTTTAGAAAAGCGGGCAGTTCCTCGTCTATCATTAATTTCAGAACATTGCCCCTTTCCTCCGCCCGGATACGATTGGCCGTTTTTATACGGGATACCAGGCGGCGGATATCGATGTTCTTTTCGGAGAAAAGTATTTTCCCTTCGTCGATCTTTCCGAAATCAAGTATGTCATTGATGAGATTGAAAAGGTTGTCTGCGGCAAATCCAAGCACCTGCAGGTTCTCTACCTGGGAAGGGAGCTTCTCGTCCTCCGATAGCAGGTGACTGATGCCGATGATGGCATTCAGAGGTGTCCTGATCTCATGGCTCATGACGGAAAGGAAGTCGGCCTTAGCCCGTGCGGCCTGCTCTGCCACCTCTTTGGCACGGATCAGCTCCACTTCGAGCTCCTTGGCCTTTTGTATCTGCTCTTCCAGGAAAGAAATGACGCTGATCATATCCGCGGCATCCCCTTCCCTGAAATGTATATTGTATTGCGGGTCCAAGGAGCGGATCGCGTTTTTTAATTTAATAATAGATTGAAGCTGAATATCGTGCTGCTCCTGCAGATGCCTGGTTACTTCCTGGTATTCCTTTTCACTGATAGAAAACGCATGATCAGATATTTTTTTATCCCGTTCAAAACCGGCATATGCGTTATTGATGACTTCCAGGAAACGCCGGGTGGATTCCTCTGCCAGTTGTTCTTCCGTCAGGAATTTCTTTATTTGTTTTTCCAGCAGTCTATGGTAAAGTTGAGTCAGCATGCTATAATAAAGGTCTTAGGCAGCCGGTTTACGATTCGGAGAAGGTAGTTATGGTCATTGTCTGATTGTGCAGTTCACAACGGGTATTCAGATTGAAGGGTGAGATCTCACCATAAGAATAGAACCCCGCCAGCGGAGTACGATCTCCGAATATCTGTTTTACAGCCTGCACTTCTTCATCTGTCCTTTCCTGGAGGACCAGCTTACGGCCAACGCAGCTGATCAGCAGCGCCAGGTCCGGAGAACTATTTTCCAGGGGGTTGAACGAATTCTTAGCAGCCATCGAAGACCCGTCTATCAGCCGGTCGAAATTGGCCTTCATCAGTCTTATCTTGCTGCCCTCGGACATATTGCCGGCGAACAGCATGGATTTTTCCTGCTCATTGATGCTGAGAATGGTTCGGACCAGGTGTTCGGCAGAGTCCGGTTCCCTTATGGAAAGGGGAAATAAAAGGGCAGAGCCGGGTAGTTCCTCCTTATAAGGCCCCAGATATTCTTTGTAGAGGTCCAACGCATTCTTGCAGTCAATCTCATATAAAATGTTTTTATCCGATCGGGTGATCGTCCTTACCGGACCAAATTCATCCCAGCCTCCAAAAGAGCCGTGTCCAATCTTCAGGCTATCTCCATAAAATCCGACGGCTACGACATTCCCTTCTTCCGGCACCTGGTCAAGCCCGGCAAAAGTCCGGGTGAATCTTGCCCCATCCCCCGCCAATCCCCCCGTCACCGGGATGCATTTAGGATTATTTTCCGAAAAACCGGAAACCAGCTCGCTGCCATTAATATGAGTCCCGTCGGAAATGATAAAAACGGCAATCAGGTCATCCGCCTCTCCCACCAATGCTTTCATGAGATGCATACCTGTTGTGTAACTGGAACTGTGCTGTTTGATGTTACTGACCTTGCAACGGATTTTCGTTTTCTCAAATTGGATCGCCGTGACGACAAGACTATTATCGTATACGTTCTCCTGGAGTATTTCACCGGCTGTCGAGGAAGATACAATAGCAGCACGCGGGAATAAACTTCTGATGTGGCTAAATAGTCCGGCGTTGGTTACCAGGGCCGGGTCTCCGAAAGCCATAACCAATTGAGCCTCCCGGAGGTCGAATCCATCGGGTATTGAATCCGTTCGCCATTGGTTATCAAAATATTGCGTTTGGGCTATTTTCATGGCTGAATATTTATATAAGGATATAAATATATTACCATAAATACTAGAAGACAGGCGATTAAATATTTATAAAATAAGTGGTATTACTTAGTAGGTGTCCAGCAGCGTCACCTCCTTACCCAGCAAACGACGAATGTATAGAACGCCTCCTTTGGGCAGTGGTATCCATCGATAGCCCTGTTGGTCTCCCTTATCGACTTCCTTCATTAGCCGGCCATCCAGTAAAACCTGGGATGGCTTTTGGGTTATCCGGATCGTTTCCGTGCCCGTGCTGTCGAAAGTCCTGTAGAAGAGTCGTACTTTGCCGGGATCATCGGCTTTTACATAAGGAACCAGAAATTTATTCATTTGTCCTTTATAGTCTGCCTGCTGTATTACAGAAGTGCTGGAAAGAATATGATCGGCCGATGCGGGGGCGAGTTCCGGGCAGGCAGCCATGGCGCGCAGATAATGGCGCACATAATCGCCGTAACCATCTGTGAGCCAGTTCTCGTCTTGTGGGAAGCGGTTCTTACCATCCTTATCAACCATATAGGTAGCCCAGGAGAGTTGGCGGATGGCGTTGATTTTTCTTGCAGTATCCTTTGCAAGGGCGCAATAAAGGAGCTCTGCTGCCGCTTGCCGGGAAGTATGGCTTTGTGCGGGTACCTGGTAGACTGTTTGTTCATTCACTACCGTTACCCCATATTTTTCCCAATTCCGGTTGCCCAGTGTTGAGTAAACCCAGTCAAAAATGAGCTGAACCTGCTGTTGCCAGCCGGGAAAGTATTGCCTGTATTCCATCATGAATCTCGCGAAAGTCATTGCGTTAATCTGCGTATCGCTCCATCCCTGTACATCTTCAAAAAATGGCCCCCACCTGTTATTACGCAATGGATATTTTTTCATCCAATCAAGCAACAGGTTAAATGCATTCCTGTACCGGGCGGCATTTTCAGGATCAAGCTGTTCCAGTGCCAGAAAGAGCTCCATAGTGCCACTCCAATTAGTGGTATAAGCGGCCTCACCAATTACGGTACCGTCAATATTGTTGCTTTTGAGCTTTCCTGTTTCGCCGATAAACGCGTTTACTTTGAATGGAAGGGGGGAATGGTTCTCATCGCCCGGTTGTAAATGAGCGGTGAGTGTGCGCGCTATTTTAATGGCCGCATCAAGGTATCTTGCGGATGTGGACTGCCCGTAAAAATCTCCCCTGCTGAGCTTATACAGATGTACTAATTCCAGCCCCAGGGAGCCGGCTTTATCGGGTTGGAGATAGCCCGCGCCTATTACCATATCCCCATCGTATATGCCTGAATAAATAAGGGTATTATAGGGAAAGGGCAGATCAGGCCATTTGCAATTAGCAGGAGAAAGAGAATGGGTAAGATAATAATCTGCTATAAATTTCATGTTCTGCTTAACCCGTTCGTTGCCGGAATAGGCGTATAACAATTGCCAGGAAGAGAGGGCCATCTGAAACTGGTCGCCTCCCAGTCCGCGGGCATCGTTGTAACCAGGTTTCCAGACCTGGTGGTTCATATAATAGGGAAGGCTATTGATATCTGTTCGCATAGTGTCCCAAAAATTCCATACCAGATTAATGACATGGTCGTAAGAGACGCCCGGATCATCATCATACCAGGGGAGGATATTACCTTTGCTATCCGTGCGAATGTTGTGATAAATAAGTTTTTCCTGGGCCTGTGTTACACTAAACAGGAGCAGCATGAGAAGCAAAGCGTAGTTTTTTTTGTTGAAAAGGAGGCTCATGTCGTTAAATTGGGGTATGATACAATAAGGCCTGATGTTATATAATCTTCTGTAAAAATAATCCCCTTTATCATCATAGAGGAAATTATTATAGAAGGCCTAACTCATGCTGAGATCGCCAAACGGCTAAACATTCCGGTTGTCTCTTCCAGGAGCCTATAGTATTTAATCCTGCAAGGGTTCGCAATCATAGCCATACCCGGCTACCACCAGCTGGATGGCCTGTTCTTTGACAGGGGCTAACCGGCTTTCTATGCGCAGGATCCTGTCGCAGTCGTCCAGATCAAAATTGACTTTGCAATGGGAGTAATGCTGATGCAGGAAAAGGACAATGCGTTTAGCATCCTTTTGATCCTGGACATCGGTCTTGAAGACTTGTACAAATTTCATGTTGAGAACTATTGTAAAGGGAAGGATCCATCTACATTTAATCCTTCCCTTGTTGCCCTTTAAAAAATATAAAAGATACTGGCCTGGACGACGCTGTTGCGGAAGTCTGTCTGTACGTTGGAAAGTTGAAAGTTCCCCACTTTGGAGAGTCCCGCAACATATCGGGCGCCGATGCCAAACCCGCTTCTTGATTGATAGCCGATACCTCCGGCTGCTGACAGGTCCAGTTTTTTGGCGAATTCACCCATCTGCCCGTTGCCGACATCTTCGTTGGCGCGCATGCCTACCTGGGGACCTGCTTCAAAGTATATTCCCACATTCGTCCGGTACTTCAGCAGGAAGGGTACGGTAATGTAGGAGACTTTTACATCCTCTTTACCGAACAGGTCTCCTTTGACTTTCGCTCCCTGGGTAGAGAACAGGAATTCCTCCTGGATAGACAAATTTTTTGTCAGTTTGAAACCGACGATGGCGCCGGCGTGAAAGCCCACTAACCCATCCGTGTTGAAACCTGCGTTGACATAATTGCTATAATTGGCGCCGCCTTTGATGCCGAACTGGAGTCTTTGCACGATGCCCTGCATGAAACTTTGGCTGAAACAATGGGAGGATACCAGGACGAGACCAAGAAGGATTGACTTTTTCATGTTTGTTTTATTTATCATTTTTGCTAATTAAAAGGCAATAAGAATGGGCAAGCAGTTCGCCATTATCGATCTTTTATTTAGCAAAAATGCTAACTAAAAGACCCAATATAACCGCCTTTCGGCGGTGTTGAAAATGGAGCCCCTCCCCGGAGGGGCCTGGATTTACTAATCCTTGAAAAGGACTTTTATGATGAGGCTTTTTCTTTCCTGGATCATCTTTCCGTATCCGGCTTCATCCAGGTCGACCATCTGTTGTAACATCGGTTTATAAAGGGGAGGATATGCACACAAGGAAATCACATTCATCATGAACTGCGCCCCTGACATCTTAGGGACCCGTCCTTTTCTGATCTCTTCTTTCAGGTCTTCCTCGATGCTGTCCAGCATCTCTTTTCGCAAGTCTTCTCCTGTGGGAGTCAGTACGGTGGAGCCGTCCCTGTTGAGTTCGGTGATCAGGAACATTTCCAGGTAGGGATATTTCAGGCTCTGGTCGATGGACATTTCCACAAATTCGCTGATCTTTTTACGAAAGGAAATCCTTTTTGAAAGGAATAATTCCTTTAACCGGTTGCGGATGACCATCACGGCTTCTTTGACCACCACTTCGAAGAGATGATCTCTCCCCTTGAAGTAATAATAGATAAGTCCGCGGTTTACTCCGGCCTCTTTTGCGATAACCTGTGTGGTGGCATGGAGCCTGCCTTCGACAAAAAAAATACGCATGGCGGTTTCTTTGATCAGTTCTTCTGTGCGGGCGTCAATTACGGGCATTGGAACGTTGTATTTAGCAAATTTGTTAAACAAAGGTAGGAGTTGTTTTGAAATCCCCAAATTTAATTTGACATTTTTGTTAAAATAAAATGGCTGGATATGAGACCTTGTGACGGAGGTACCGAAAAGATTATAATATCCTTTTTCCGTAACTTCAATCACTCATTCCCAGTATTGCACATGGCTCTGTATTCAAATTATACCGACGAACAGTTGGTAACGCTGTTGCGTGAAAACAGTGAAGGCGCCTTTACGGCGCTGTATGATCGTTATTGGAAGCGGCTTTTTGCGGTGGCGGCCAATAAGCTGCAGGATCTGTATGCGGCAGAGGAGCTGGTACAGGATATTTTTTCTGACCTTTGGGTGAGAAAGGAGACTATTGAGCTGACGGGGCCTATCGGCAGCTATCTGGCAGTGGCCATGAAATACCGTGTTATTAATTACCAGGTGCGGCTGAAACGGGGCCGGGAGTATCAGCAATATGCGGCAAAGAACCTCCCTTCAGTAGATGACTCGATGCAGGAATGGCTACGTTTTGAAGAGCTGAAGGACCGGTTGGAGGAGCTGGTGGCAGCCTTGCCGGAGCGATGCCAGCTGACTTACCGGCTGAGCAGGGAGCAAGGTCTCACGCAAAAAGAGATTGCCCGGGAACTGGGCATATCGGAGAAGGCCGTGGAGCGTAATATAACGAGGGCCTTAAAGACGCTGCGGACGGGGCTAAATGATGTACTCACGATATTCCTACCTTTTCTATAGTTTTTTTTCTTCTCGTGTGGGGGTGAGGTCTTTTTAATTGACCTGTAGAAAAGCCCTATTCATGTCTTCCGAAAATTCAAGTGAACGCTACCAGGAACTGGCCGAAAAGTGGTTGAATGGATCTATTTCAGCTGAAGAAGCCAGGGAGTATGCAACGTGGTACAATGCGGGGCAGGATAAGGAGGTGGAGATCCCGGAGGGTTTTGCCGCCGGCGACCAGGAATTGCGGGACAGGATATTATCCAGGATAATAGGGCTGCCTAAGCGCCGCGGGGTCCTTACGCTGTTCCGCCGGCGGGTGCTGCGGGTAGCTGCTGCCGCGGTGGTTTTCCTGTTAATGGCAGGCGGTACGGTCTATTTCCTTGCTCACCGGACGACTGACAAAATTACGATAGCGACGGACCCTTATAAAGAAGATGTATTGCCCGGCCATAACGGGGCGGTGTTACATCTATCCAACGGGCAGACGATCATGCTGGACAGTGCACAGGACGGGACGGTGGCCAGGCAGGGAACGATATCGGTCATCAAAGAAAATGGGGAGTTGAAATATGTGGGGAAGGCAGATGAAGAGATCTATAATGATATTACCACCGCCCGGGGCCGGCAATGGCAGCTTACTTTACCCGATGGCACCAAGGTCCGGCTCAATGCGGCAAGCTCCATTCATTACCCCCTGGCGTTCACGGGTCCTGCGCGGGAAGTCACCATCACCGGCGAAGTCTATTTCGAGGTGGCGCATAACAGTCGCCAGCCTTTCCGGGTGAAAGTCGGCGACCAGGTGATCGAGGATATGGGCACAACTTTCAACGTCAATGCCTATGCGGATGAGCCGGCCACGAAAACCACGCTGGTCCAGGGACTTGTCCGGGTGACCCGGGGCAGCGCCAGTCTGATGATCCTTCCTGGTCAGGAAGTACGGGCCGGAGAAACGTCCGGGCTGGTTCTCGAAAAACATGCGAATGTAGAGCAGGCACTGGCCTGGAAGAACGGGAATTTCAATTTCGATGGCCTGGATACACGAGCTATCATGCGGCAGATAGCCCGATGGTACGGTATCGAAGTAAGATACGACGGGCAGCCGTCCAGCGCCCTGTTTGAAGGAAAGATGCAGCGGAATCTCCGACTGTCGCAGGTCCTGAAGGGCCTGGACAAATGCGGGGTCCATGGCCGCCTGGAGGGAAATACATTGATTGTTTTGCCATAGCATGCAGAGACTACATTTTATAGACCAAACTATCTCCAATGCAAATGAAAAAGCTTGCCTACAACGAGGGTTCGAGCCGGTCCTTCTTTTTATGTTTTAAGCTCACCTTCGTCCTAACGACCATGACCCTGCTGAACGCGAGCGGCAGGGCCCTTTCCCAGAGCGTGACCATTTCCGGGGCGAATATGCCCCTCCGGGAAATCTTCTCGAAGATCGAAAATCAGACAGGTTATCAATTTCTTTACAAGGCCGACCTCTTACGGGAAGCGAGGCTGGTAACGCTGCATATCAAAGACGTTGCGGTGACGGACGCCCTGCATCAGTGCCTGGATGGGCAGGCACTGGATTTTTACATTGAAGACAAGACGGTGTTTGTCATGAAGCGGTCTGTGCCGCCGGCAGCGGCTGCCGATACGACTCCTGGCCGTCCTGCCCTCCGGGAGATCACCGGAAAGGTGGTGGATCCCGGTGGTCAGCCAGTGTCCAGCGCGTCCATTCAGCTGAAAGACAGCCGAACGGGGACAGCGGCGGACAGCAATGGTAACTTCAGCATCCACGTTCCCCTCAACGCTGCTACCCTGCTGATCTCCCATGTCGGTTTTGTCAACCGGGAGGTTGCAATCGGCGAAAGAACAGCGTTGACCATAACGCTGACCCCTAATCCTGTGAGTGAACAGGAAGTAGTGGTCAGAGTCGGTTATGGCACGATGGCGCAGCGGGAAGTGACCAGCGCTATTACGCACGTGTCATCGAAGGACCTCCTGCCGGGAGCGAACAATGACCCCCTGATGGCGATACAGGGAAAGGTGTCCGGGCTGACGGTAACCAATACGGCTGCTGCTGACCCCAACTCTACAACCAGCCTGCAGCTCAGGGGTGTGTCCTCCCGGAATGCGGGCCTGGGGCCGCTGTATGTGATCAACGGGGTGCCCGGAGGGAATATCGATAATATCAACCAGAATGATATCGAATCGATCGATGTCCTGAAAGGGGGCGCCGCCTCCGCCATCTACGGGACGAGAGGCAGCAACGGTGTCGTGCTGATCACCACCAAGACAGGCAGTTCGCAGAGTAAAACCCTCTATGACGTCTACCTCGCGGATAACATCGTTACGGACCAGCTGAAAGTATTGTCTCCGGGGGAATTCCTGGCCCATAACCGGGGAACTGACGCAGGGGCCCGGACCAACTGGCTGAGGGCGTTGACCCGCCGGCCTGACCTTACCCAGAAACATACGCTCCAGTTTTCCGGGGGCAGCGCCCGGGACAATTACCTGGCAACTATCGATTACCGCAATGCGAATGGCCTGGATCTCAGAGCCGGTAAGCAAGAGTATGGAGCCCGGTTGAATTTCAACCATACTTCTTCCAACAATTTCTTCTCGGCCAACCTCACTGTGGCGCCACGGGTCATGAAGACCAATGTAGCGGATAATAGTAGTTTTAACGTCTTCAACTGGGGTCTGACGCTGAACCCTACCCTGCCCATCTATGACAGCCTGGGCAACTATAAATATATCAATGGAGGACTGTTTGCCGGTAATCCCGTAGAGAAGCTGAAACTGGAACAGAGCCAGCAACAGATCAAGGAGCTGGATATGAGTGGCACTTTCAAGGTGAATATCCTGCCTAACCTGAATACGGTCCTCACCATCGGGGAGGTTTATCAATCCCTCAAGGCCCTCTATTTTTCTCCTTCGACCTTGTCAACGACGATGCTGATCAATGGAGGTAATGGCCGTAATGACGCCAAGCAGGACATGGGGGAAAATACCCAGCTCAGCCTGGAATGGACGGGCAACTATTCCTTGTTCATCGGCAAACATTCCCTTAAGTTGCTGGCCGGATATTCCTACCAGCATTTTTCCTACCAGGATTTCAATGCCGAGAATCAGAATATTCCTTTCGACGCCCTTTCCTGGAATAACCTGGGATCGGGGATCTATGACCAGCAGCCAGGGGTCAGCGGGGTTGGTTCTTCGCAAAACAGCAGCGCCCTGGCGGCCTTCTTCGGCAGGGTGACCTATGACTTCGACAAAAAGTATTTCCTCACTGCCAGCCTGCGGCGGGAGGGTTCCACCAAGTTCGGCACCGACAACAAATGGGGGAACTTTCCGGCCCTCAGCGCCGGTTGGCTGCTCTCGGAAGAAAAGTTCATGCAAAGTACTTCCCGCTGGCTGAACATGCTGAAGATCCGGGGTGATTATGGTGTCACCGGCAACCAGGATTTCCCCAGCTATCAGTCCCTGCTGACGTATGGAGGTTATGGATTTTATCCGTATAACGGGACCTACTACCAGGACTTCGGGCCATCGCAGAACGTCAATCCCTTCCTGCGCTGGGAAAAAGCCATCAATTTCAATTGGGGCATCGATTTCGGGTTATTGGACAACCGGATTTCGGGAAGCATTAATTATTATACGCGAAAGAACCAGGACCTGCTGGGCAACTATAATGTGCCCGTCCCGCCTAATCTTCAGACGACTACCTATGTGAATGTGGGCACCATGAAGAACTCCGGTATCGAGATCCAGGTCAATGCGGGCATTGTCCGGTCAAGGGATTTCTCCTATGATCTTATGCTGGCAGGGAACACGAATGACAACAAGCTCGTCTCTTTTTCCAACCAGCTGTATAACGGGGGTACTTTCCAGGATGGGGTGAGCATGCCGGCCCCGGGCAGTCCCGGCAACCTGCAGCGTCTGCAGGAAGGGGTACGCGTCGGCAGTTTCTATACCCTGCACGCCGCGGGGGTGGACAGCTCCGGGGGGTTACAGGTATACAACCAGAAGGGACAGATCATTTCCGCTACCCAGGCCAATAACGATGACAGGCGCTTCGTGGGTAATGGCCTGCCTAAATTCATGGCCAGCATGGGTAATAACTTCCGGTATAAGCAATGGGACCTGAGTATTTTTCTCCGGGGGAGTTTCGACTACAAGATCTTTAACACGTATGCCTTCTATATCGGTACTCCTGCTCAACAGGCGAATGTGAACCTGCTGACGTCGGCCTATGATGGCAGCAAATATTCCAAACTAACCAATCCCAAGACAGTCGCCATCCTATCCGATTATTTCCTGGAGCCCGGCAGCTTTGTGAAGGTGGACAATGTCACGCTTGGATATACCCGACATTTCTCTTCGAAATATCTCCACTCTGCCAGGGTATACGCCACCGGCCGTAACCTGCATACTTTCACCAAATATAAAGGCGGCGACCCCGACCTGATCCCCCTGAACGGGCTATGGCCTGGTGTCAATAACAGTCTGAATTATTATCCATCCGCCCTGCAGCTGGTATTTGGCCTCCAGGTACAATTTTAAACACAAACTTTCTAACGATGCAACCGATCAAATCATCTTTTTATATTCGCCGGTTCTCTCTCTATCTTTTCCTCGCTATCGCCGGGGGATGTACGAAGCTTAACGAGGTTCCGTATAGTTCCATTGTCGCCAGCCAGTTCCTCACGAGCAGGCAGGCGGTTATCCAGGATTTTATCCGTTCCTTCGAACATGGCTATTGGAGTATCCAGGGTAATGACGTCTATGCCGCCGAAGAAGATCCCACGGACGAGATGATGACGCCCAACCGGCAGGGGGACTGGCAGAACGGGGGGTATTTCCAGCGGATGCACTATCATACCTGGGTGCCTACGGATGGATTTTGTGACGGGTCGTGGATCGCCTTTTACCAGGGCGCATCGCTCGCGACCAATTCCCTGCAGGATATGGAGTCGATCACGACACCGGAGAAGCTGGGTGTATCTGCGACGGAGCTGGCCGACTTCAAGGCCGAGCTAAGGACGATGCGGGCCTGGTTTCATTTGCGGGCCCTGGATTTCTTCCGCAATATCGTGCTGGTGAAGGAGGTCAAGGATTCTACCCAAAGCGGTCCCCAGGTTGCGCCTCAGGTTGCGTTCGACTTCATCGAATCGGAGTTGAAGGCTGCCATTCCAGACCTTCCCACCAATGTAAGCCTGGGAGCGAATGTCGCCGGCCGCTGGACCCAGGCCGGAGCCGCCGCCCTCCTCGCCCGGTTATACCTGAACTCAAAAGTATGGACGGGGGTGGACCGGTTCGCCAGCTGCGACACCATCTGTCAGAACCTCATCAACGGCAGCTACGGCAGCTATTCCCTGGCGACCCGCTGGGACGCCCCCTTCGATTATACCAACAGCTTACCCACTTCGGAAGTCCTATTCGGATTCCCATCCACCCTTAATCAGACCCATTGGCAATACGGTTCCAATATGTATTTCTGGTGTATGACCTACCAGGCGCCCCTGTACCTGGGGTTCTCGGACTTCGGCACCGCCAATCCTGAATTCGCTCTTCAGCCCGGCAGGGATGTAGACAGCGTTGAATATCCTTATGCCCTTGGCAAACCTTTTATAAAATTTCAACATTATCCCGACGATGTGCGGCTAAAAGTTTATAAGAATACAGGTAACAGCACCCGTCAGGGAATGTTCCTCTATGGTTACCTGCCCTATACGAATGTCAATGGAAAACAAGATACGGTCCGGGATGGGAAAGCAACGAATTATGTGCTGTTCATCCGCGACCAGGTGGGATGGTTCCTCAACACCCCTCCGGGGACTTCCCCTGCGGACAAGGAATCGGATATGAACCATGCCGACTATGCCTCCGGTGTCAACCTGGTGAAATATCCTTACTATCCTACTTCGGATGCCAACCGTATTACTTCGTCCTATGCGGAGATAAGACTATCGGAGATCTATTATACCCTGGCCGAATGCAAGTACCGGGCTGGTGACAAAGCCGGCGCCGCGAAACTGCTGAATGCGGTCCGGGCGCGTAATTTCCCCCCCGGGTCTCCCAGCCTGTACAATCCCGACGGCAGCCAACTGACGGACCAGGAGATGCTGGATGAATGGGGCCGCGAGTTCATCGGGGAAGGAAGGCGTCGTACGGACCTGATCCGTTGGGGTGTGTTCAGTACCGGCACCTGGTGGGATAAGACGCCCGATGCAGATGACCATACCAATATCTTCCCGTTGGGGCAGAATACCCTGAACCTCAGTCCGCAACTTAAGCAGAACCCCGGGTATTGAGGGCTCCCGGTTTTTTTATTGATTTTCTGAATATACCGATACATCAGCCGCCCGCGAAGCAGGCGTGACAACAAGGTCCGTTACCTTCCCGTTGATGACGCGCCCCTGCACCGTAGTGTTGTAAGGAGCATGTAACTTGAAATCCGCATCCCATCCTTTTGGCCATGCGGGTAGTAAGAGTATCTTGCGTCCATCTGCCTGCATCAGCATTTTCTGAAGGCCGTTCTCCCCATTCCCGCCGTTGTCTTCATCCGGCTCATAGTCGTGAGCACGCTCCCAAAATGCCGGGAACTTCAGGTGTGGGTCTTTCCTGGTCAGCGCAAACCGGACATACTCCTTTGCCACGTCGGCATAACCCAACATAGCGGCTTGTATAGGGTCCTGGTTCCAGCAGCCCTTCTCTCTGAATCTACGGTTGTTGAAAGTACGACGGGCCAGGTCGAGTTCCGGCTTGCCGAGACCGTACAAGCGAAAAGGATAGACGGCATATAACTCCGGGTTCTCCAGGTTACGTCCTTTGGCCGTCTGAGGTCCGGTATACGGCAGCAGTACGGATGGCTCTCCCCCTTTCGGAAGCCCGGGCAAAATATCCAACAAATGCCTCCATCGTTGCCTGTCCGCAGCCCCCGCCAAATTATCCGGCAAGACCAGCATCCCCGAAAGCACCGCCCTTAATCCGGCAAGATCCGGCGCCGGATCATGCACTTTCCAAAACATCTCGATCGCATTATCCGGATCGAGCAAAAGCCTTCCTTCTGCATCGCGGCCAAAATGCTCATCGAAGAATTGCAACCCTTCCGAAGCCAGGGGCAGCAGGTACTGACGGGCAAAAACCTCGTCTCCGGTATAGTCGTAATAGTCAAGCATCATCATGCTGAGCTCAAGGATCGATGTAAAGTAGTGCCCCGTCCAATTCTCTTTGACCTCGGGCCCCATGTAAGGGACGCCGCCCCAATAGGGGGTGGTTTCCTGGAAATAGGCCCCGCCATGGCCATAATATTTGTGCACGAGGGCGGCATTTTTCGGGAGCATATTCACATACATCCGGAACAGGGGCAACATCATATCGAAGTCTCCGGCCATCAACCTTGGCCAATACATCGGCCGGGTATTCTGGAACCAATACATGCCGCCCCAGGCGCGGAAGTCAGCATTCATGGGTTTGGTTTGATTATTGGTTTTCCACTCCGGGTTGTCGACGACGAAAATCGAGCCGTTGAATTTTATGGGATACGCGCCCCGGCCCGCGCAGGCCGTCACATAACGCTGGAGGATATACCCGCTGGTTGTCGCCTGCGCGTCGGGGTCTCCACTCACTATAATCCAACTACGGTCCCAAAAGGCATTCCACCAGGCCTCATGAGCGCGGCGGGTCGTTGCCAGGTCCAGCGCATCCGTGCGGGCCTTTTGTTTGTTCACCAACGCCACCCATTGCCTGCCGCTGGCCGTTGTCGCCGTCAGGGCTTCAATAGTAATCAACTGGCGGCGGGCCGCTGATCGCGAAACCAGCCTATTTTCATCGTTGCGCACCAGTCCTGGCCCATGAATAACCCCGCCAAAGGTAATATCAGCCAGCGATGAATCAGGAAGGGCCTTGTCACCGGCCGGGCGGTTGCGGTGATACCAGGTGATATTGTCCTTCCCCTCTTTAAGAATGGTATCTCTTTCCTGCAGGCGCCAGTCATCAAGGGTCACCTTTACCGAAACCGGTTGGCCGCTCTCTGCTTCGACCCGGATGACAGGATGATTGGCATCTACCCATATTCGTAAGGTAAGGGCGGAAGGTCCCTCCCCTTCCTGTATCCCTATCTCTCCCTGCCGGAGATGAAGCACCTGGCGGAAAGCCTTCGCCCCAACATCCCTCCCCCTCTCCCGCTTCCTTTGCGGGGCCCCCTGTTGCGTGAAAGATACCCTGACCAGGCCCAGTTTGGACAATATTCCACCCTGCCGCATCCAGGGGTCCATGTCGGGTGTCACCTGGTCACCCCAGGCATCCGTTTTACTGATATAAAAAAGGAGATCCCCGCCGGGGTCGACCCAGGCATTGAGGCCAATGTCGCCATTGCCAAGGGGCATGGATTCGGCAGAACCGGGGCCCGGTGTCCTCCAAATGATGTTGAAGGTGTCGAGCCGGGATAAAACATCCGCGTCGGATAACCTGGATTGCGCCCGGGCATCGAAAGGAGATCCGGAAAAGGCGCCTCCCAATAAGACGCATACGAGCAGGTAACGCTTCATTCGATTTTTATTCACTGGCAATAGCATATCCATCCTGCAAGTAAGGGCCATCGTCTTAATAAACACTTAATTAATGCTTAATCTGGAAATTAAGCACTAATTTTTTCAGCTATTCATTTTTCCGTATCTGGCCGAGTTGGCCATTAATCTGTGCTATCTGGCTACTGGCCAGATCGATCACATTCTGCAAGGCCAGTTTTTGCATTTCCAGACCGGCCTTACTGTTGATGGCCGTTGCCAGACGATATTCCGCCAGGCTGACCAGATATGCCCACAGAGGCCCCGGATCGCCGGGGCCGACGATATGAATATGGCCCGAGCCATCGATATAGGCTCCGCCGCCGTCATTGATTATCCCAAATAAAATGATTACGATTATGCCTACTATATCCTGGGAAGGGAGTTTTATCGCCGGGGGAATAAACCCGGTCATAAAAAAGAACGGATCTATGGACGCAGCGACCGGAGTGATGCCATCGAGGTTAAATAAAGTTTTTGTAGTGAAGTCATGGCTTCGCTGATATTTTACTCCCTGGGGAAAGTTGGGTAACGAAGGAGTATTGTTGGCGCAGAATACACCATAGAAGGTATCGCCTACGGACATGATATTTGCATAGTCTCCAATATACGGGAAGAATTGCCGGGGCGGAGTATTAGCGCGTACAGTGGCCAGCACCATGTCATTCCAATGGGCGGCATCTTCAGAAAATGCAAGGTGCGTCTCCCATCGCTGGCTGTTGCCGGTACCGGTTAATTGTTGATAAAGATAGCCTATCTGTCCTTTGTTATTTATAGCTACCCCGGGGTTCTTGCCATTGGAAATAGTCAGCAAATCCGAGTGCGACCAGGTCTGCCCTTTGTCGGTGGATCTGCGGAGATGCAGCGTATACAGATCTATTTCGCCGCCGCCGCCATCATCTATCAGCTCAGCCCAGACAACATATACAGTGGAGCTATTTCCCGGATCGACCGCAATCGCCAATTCTCCCCCGATGCGTTCCTGACCCAGCTGACTATAAAATGTAATTGGCACACCGACGGCAATGCGCTGACCGGCGTGGCCGTCCCCACTATCGATGAGTGACCCATATGGAGCAGCCGATTGCCCCCAGTTGTCATCCCGTACGAGCACCACATCACTCGTGACCAAGCCATTCCCATCACCCAGGTCGGCCCAGGTTTTCCAACTATAGAAGACTGCGTATACCGTTCCGTCATTGTGAACGGCTGGTCTTACCTGAGGGCCGTTCCGGGGTAATGAATCCTGAAAGGCAGGTATGCTTTTATTCCGGCTCTCCAGGCTGATGCTGCTGAATACGGGGACGCCGGCCTGGGCTTGCATGGTTTGTCTGATCGTGGATGTCTTCCCGGCATCGGGACCCGGAAACGGATCACTCTGAAGAACATTCATACCGATATAGAGCCTATCTTTCCCCGCATCCGGTCCACCGGAAACGGTAGCAGCGGCCACATAGGGCTGTTCTATGCCTGTTAGGGTCGAATCCAATTCGGTCATCGTCGCCCCGCCGGCCGGATTCGTTGTCCGCAGGATATCCAAGGTGCCCGGAGCAGAGCCTTTCAATATGGCTGCATAGAGCTGATTACCGGTTTGCCCATATTTAAGCGTTATCCCTGCTGTGCCTGTGGCCCCGCTGCCTGGAATGATGTTCTTCAGCGTCCATGTATCCCCACCATCGACAGAGACATATACCGGGGCATTGGGCTTCCCATTTGGATCGGGCGTAAACGCTGAAATAACGATCTCCTTGGTATTATTGGGATTTACAGCAATATTGGGGCTGCTGTCCTGGTGGCTTTCCCCGCTCATTGAAGGGGGAATGATATTCACGATTTTCATGCTAAAGGTGTAAAGGGGTTATATGACTATTCTATTCGGCTATGCATAAAGGTAACATGCAGGGAATTAAAAGTAAATACCACTTTGTGGTTATGCATCGGGGGCAGTTGTCTGGGGGATAAAGTCTCTACCCTCTTTACTATAGTCATATGCCCCGCGGAATACTTCGGGGATATCTCCCGGCCAGTTACCATGTCCCGGGCGGACAGGGGTTGTCCATTCCAGCGTGTTGGCCCGCCAGGGATTCGGGTCAGTTACTTTCCTCCCTTTCCAGATAGAATAAAAGTAATTGACCAGGAAGAGGATCTGCGTGGCGAATACGACCATCGCCACCGTGCTGATGAATCTGTTCAACCCCGCAAACTGATTAAAGCTTAGCCAGTTGCTGTATTCATAATACCGGCGTGGCATACCAGCCAATCCTTCATAGTGCATGGGCCAGAAAATGAGGTAGGCGCCGGCGAAGGTCACCCAGAAGTGGATATAGGACAGGGTGGCGTTGAGATACCGGCCATACATCTTGGGGTACCAGTGATAGATGCCTGCAAACATGCCAAACATGGATGCTACGCCCATCACCAGATGGAAATGCGCTATAATAAAATAAGTATCGTGCAATTGAATATCCAGTGTGGAATTACCCAGGAAGATGCCGGTCAGCCCTCCGGAAATAAAGATGCTGACAAATCCGATAGCAAACAGCATGGCGGGGGTAAAGCGGATATTGCCCCTCCACAGGGTAGTTAACCAGTTAAACACCTTGATGGCCGAGGGTACGGCAATAAGCAGGGTGAGCAGCACGAATACGGAGCCCAGGAAAGGGTTCAGGCCGGTTACGAACATGTGATGCGCCCATACGAGAAAGGACAACACCATAATGGCAAACAGGGAGGCTACCATGGCGGAATACCCAAAAATAGGTTTACGGGCATTGACGCTGATCACTTCAGATACGATGCCCATGGCCGGTAATATGACAATATATACTTCCGGGTGGCCGAGGAACCAGAAGAGGTGCTGGTAGAGAATAGCGCTGCCTCCTTCATTCGGCAGGGCTTTATTGGTGGCTCCTATAAAAATATCTGATAAGTAAAAACTGGTGCCGGCATGCCGGTCGAAAAGCAGCAGGATGAAGCCGGATAATAATACCGGGAAAGACAGGGTCCCCAATATGGCCGTGAAGAGAAGCGCCCAGATCGTCAGCGGTAGTCTGGTCATACTCATTCCTTTGGTGCGCAGATTCAATATGGTTGAAATATAGTTGAGGTTGCCCAGCAAGGACGATACGATGAATAAAGCCAGGCTGATCAGCCATAGGTCCATCCCTGCATTGGCTCCCGGCGATGCCTCTCTCAAAGCGCTCAACGGGGGATACGAGGTCCATCCGCCTGCCGCGGGGCCGGACTCGACGAAGAAGGAGGACAACATCACCACGCTGGCCAAAAAAAAGAACCAGTAGCTCAACATATTCACCAGCGGGGAGGCCATGTCCCGGGCGCCGACCTGGAGCGGTATCAGCAAATTGGCGAAGGTGCCGCTGAGCCCCGCCGTCAATACAAAAAAGATCAGTACGGTACCGTGGATGGTGATGAGCGCGTAATAAGCGTCTGTACTGATATGTCCTCCTTTGCCCCATTTTCCCAGGATTGTCTCCAACCAGGGAAAGGTGGTATCCGGATATCCCAGCTGCAGACGGAATAGTAAAGACATGAGACCTCCCAGTATGGCCCAGATGATGCCGGTGATGAGAAATTGCCTGCTGATCATTTTATGATCCTGGCTGAAAATATATTTTGTCAGGAAGGTCTCCCGATGGTGGTGAGAAATAGGATGCCCGCTGCCTGTCTGCAGGGCCGATGGAGCCATAATGGCTTTACTGTCGGCAGGATTCTTTTCATGCATAGACCTGGCCTTTTTGAAAAATAGGCCCAAAACCTGTGCCATCGGCACGGGGAAATGATTGTAGAGAAATATTCACACTACGGCCATTTCAGGCCTGGCAGAAGTTTGGCAGGTCTACTTCTTTAACATTCATTCTAAAACAGCCCCCCATGAGCAAAACAAAGAAACCCGGGAAACCAGCTGAAGTTCCAAATCCAGACAGGGATCCGGAAATAAGACCTGATATACCGGAAAAGCCCCTATCTCCGGAAGAAGAACCGGAGATCCAACCTGAAAGAGAGCCTGAGGAACCTTCTCCTGCCGAGATCCCAGTGCCGAGGGCAACTATAAACCCGATGATATGAGGTCCCTGGTGGCATGCAAATGGCATGGGTGTATCTATTGCTCATTTAAAATGTTAACCATGAAAAAGATCCTGATTTTATTATTTGGCATATCCTTAACAGGTGGTGTGATCGCGCAGACTGACCCTCCCAAGAAGAAAGAGATGAAGGACCTTCGTACGGATGTCCGGGAAAAGAAAGAGGCCAAACACCGGGTGAATAAGGACCTGTCCCATGTAAAAGTTAAAAAGGCCATGCATGATCATAAGGCGGTTGCCGTGGAAAACAAGGATATCCGGAAAGATTCAAAAGAACTGAAGAGCCGGGGAGTGAAACATCCTGTAGCGAAGGCAAAACGGCAGGTGCGTGTGCAGGACGATAACAAAAAAGATCATACGAAGTAAAAGAAAAAACCCCCAATATAAATCGGAGGTTTTTCAAAGACATCGAATCTCTAGCTTTAGTAGGACGGATTAGGACATTGGACGGTTTTTGAACATTGGATCTGTTGCTTTGAGATTGTTTTCATTCGGATTGGATAGGTCAAAGGTAGATGATCCCGGCCCGAAACAAGATATAATGAGGCTTATATCCGAAAACTAATGCCCACCACTTATCAAATGGTAAAAGATCCTGATGTCAGCGGGAGTATAAACGGCGAAATACCTGGTTATACCGTTTCCGGACCGCTAGACATGACCAATTTTGCCAGGCAAAGGGATTGTGACAGACAACCTACACCCCTTTCCCGGCGTAGAAATTATATGGGCTGTTCCGTTATAAGATTCGGCCCTGTTAAAAATATTAGTAATACCAATTCCTTTTCTCTTTTGATTTATATCAAATCCAATTCCATTATCCTGAATAATCATATCAACCTGTTTGACGTCATTAGCTAATTCAATAACGACTTTGCTTGCTCTGGCATGCTTGTCCACGTTGGTCAATTGTACTTGCGCAATTCGAAAAAAAGTCTCTTTAATCATTGAAGGAATTTCCTGTTCATTTAATCCGGTAAGGTCCAAATGAACCATATTCTTGTATTTATAATTCTCAATCAGAAGTTCAAATTCCTCTTTTACACTACCTTCAGAAAAACGAGGCATTACCATGTGGTGAGAGAGGTTTCTGGTTTCCCGAATAGCTTTTACCAAATTCTGCCGGCAATCATTAATGATGTCCATGTTGTTCTCCGGTTCTTCCAAATAGTATCCTAACTTTAAATTCACGGACGCCAGAATCTGGTTTATATTATCATGTAATTCCCTACCAAGATCATTTCGTTCCATTTCCTGTGTTCTCAAGATAGTCCGGGTAATTTCCTTCTGTTGTTCAATTTTAGCGGATAGTTTTTCTTCTTCTGTCTTTCTTCTTTCTGTAATATCTGTTGCTATTACAAAATACTTGGTAACCAACCCATTGTCCTCGCGTAGCGGCTGTCCGTTGATATATTGCCATCTTTTCTGTCCATTTTTTGTATAAATAAGAATATCGCCGGAGTATGGTAAATCTTGTTGAATTGCCTTTCCAATTGTCTCCAAAATAATCTGATCGGTGTCCCGCCATTGCAATATCACCGATGGAGCCTTTTCAAAAATATCGTCCTGGGTATAGCCGGTAAGACGGGTAAAGCCTTCATTCACCCATAAAGCGAGTCCTGTCACTTTATCAAATATCATCACTCCATTGTTAGTCTCTTTTGCTATCAACGACAAAACCTCTATCTCCTTTGTTAATTTCTTCTGTCCGGTGATGTCCATCAAAGCACTGATGAGCCGGACTGGTTTCCCTGATTCGTTTCTTATTACAAAGCTTCTATTGAGTACCGTTCCATAATCTCCATTTGTCATCAGAAAACGGAATTCATTCTCCCAGGAATCTACACGACTGCTTCTGATTTTTTTTAGCCTGGCCATCACTTCATTTCTGTCGGCCGGATGTATCCGCTCTGTCCAACTGTCGATGTCGGGTGAAACCATTTTTTGATCATACCCCAATAGGCTAAAAAAACCCTCATTCCACCATACTTCATCGGTCAGCAGGTCCCAATACCAAACTGCATCTTTTGTCGCCTTAGAGAGAGCAAGAAACCTTTCATTCGATTTCCTGATCACCTCGAGGTTTTCTTCTTTCTCTTTTTTTTCCTTTTGTTTCTTTATAGCAGCCTCAATTGCGGAAGGCAATCTTACTAACCTGTCTTTTAAAATATAATCATCGGCCCCCATTTTAATAATATTTGCGGCAAACTCCTCCGACACGCTGCCAGTAACCATAATAAAAGCGATATGAGTGAAACTTAGTCGAACGATGTCCAAAGCCTCCAGAGCATCGAAACCAGGCAGGGAATTGTCAGCCAGAATGACATCCGGTCTAAAATGCTCCAACTCCTTCTGAAAAGTTGCCTTATTAAGGGCGAGACGAAAATTGAAATTAAAATTCTCTTTTTTAAGCAACCGATGAACCAACTCCGCATCTTCCAGGCAGTCTTCCAACATCAATATTTTTAATGTCTCTATCATGGCAAATCCCCTTTTAATTCTGTATTAGGCATATTTAACAGCAACCAATAAAAACCAATATTCCGTATGGCTTCTGTAAACTTATCGAAGTCCACTGGTTTTACAATATAGCTGTTTGCGCCCAAATTATAGCATGTACGAATGTCCGGATCCTGATTTGATGAAGTCAAAATAACCACCGGAATTTTCCTGGTCCTTTCATCCGATCTTATCTTCTGCAAAACTTCAATACCATTCAGTTTGGGCATCTGTATATCCAATAAAACTAATTTCGGTGGAAACAAGGTATTTCTGACTTCAGAAAATTTCCCGGTGGCAAAAATAAAATCCAACGCCTCCTCCCCGTCTTTTACATGGAATAGATTATTTGAAAAATGATTTTTTCTTAGCTCCCGAATCATAAGTTCAGCGTCATCGGGATTATCTTCCACTAAAAGTACATCAACTGAATTCTGATTCATATTACAATAGTTTAATTCATCTAGGATCCAGGAAGAGAAAAATAAAAACAAGCACCGATGCCTACTTCTCCTTCAGCCCAAACCTTTCCGCCATGTTTGGAAATAATCTTTGTTACCAATGCCAATCCGACACCAGAACCCTCGAATTCATCTGCCCTATGTAAACGCTGAAAGACTTTAAATAATTTGTTTTTATATTTATTATCAAAGCCAGCACCATTGTCTTTTATAGAGAAAACTCTTTGCCCATCATGCACAAAACTTCCAATTTCAATACGAGGCTGCTCCTTTTTACCTGAATATTTTATAGCATTCGAAATCAGGTTCGTCCAAACCTGCCGTATTATATCAATACTTCCATCTATCGATGGCAGGTCCTGTATATCCCACTCAATCCGACTGTTAGGATCATGGTGCAAAAGCTCGGAAATTACATCTTTTACCAATGCCTCAGTATCAATTTTTGACTTAACAATATCCTGTCGCCCCATCCGCGAGAAAGCGAGGAGATCGTCAATAAGCCGCCCCATTTTTAATGTATTGGTTGTAATGACGGACGTTATTCTCCTTGCCTCCCTGTCCATCTTACTTGCATAGTCTTCTTCCAGCATTTTCGCAAAGCCAATAATTCCGCGTAACGGAGCCCGCAAGTCATGCGAAACGGAATACGTAAATGCTTCAAGTTCCTGATTAACCATGGCTAATTCTTTTGTACGTCTTACCACCTTCTGTTCGAGTGCAACATTCAATTCATTGATATGGCGTTGTGCATTTTTTAACTCAGTGACATCTATCGCAACTATCATCGCCCTATAAACCATCCCTTTTTCATCCTTTAGGGGCACATACCGGTAAGTCAAGTCATATTCCAATATTTTGACCTCGGTATTAAAGGTCTCTCCCTGAAAAACTCTCTTGAAATCTCCAATTAGGTCCGCGAAACGATTAGCAGACAATACATCCCCGCACTTTCGACCTAAGAGCTCCTCCTTTCTATAACCCAGGTTTTCAAGCATATCACCTTCAATGAGTATATATCTGTAGTCAGTATCCAGCAGGCATATCAAAGATCCAGGGATGCTGGATGCAATGGTTTTATAAAGATGCTCACTTTGTCTTATCTTAGCTTCCGCCGATTTCCGTTCTGAAATATTCCGGATGATTTTCGAAGACCCAACAATATTTCCTTCAACATTCCTTATCGGAGAGGCGTTCAGAGAGATGTGCACTGCAGTTCCGCTTTTATCTATCCATTCCGTTTCATAGTGTTTGACATATTCACCCTGAGCGACTCTGCCAATAACCCGGGAGTCCTCCTCCAATCGCTCAGATGCTATCAGTACCATAACAGGTTTTCCCAACACCTCTTCCTGGGAATATCCGAACAAGACCCCGGCACCCCGATTCCAGCTTGTAATTATACTTTCCAAATTTATACTGATGATGGCATCGTCGGACGAATTGACTATTAATGCGAGCAATGCCTGTTCTTCTTCCGCTTTTTTCCGATTTGTAATGTCACTTCTGATAGCTATATACTGGTGGGGAATACCCAGGGCTGAGACGAATGGAACTATAGTTGTATCAACCCAGTAGGTGCCGCCATCCTTCGCCTTGTTCTTTAATTCCCCTTTCCAAATCTTTCCCCGGGAAATGGTGGTCCATAAATCCCGGATAAATTCCTTCGAATGGTACCCGGAATTAATTATCCGGTGGTCTTTCCCGATCAATTCTTCGCGACTGTATTTCGATATTTTACAAAAATTAGTATTTACATGTTTGATAACTCCTTTGGAATCAGTAATCGCGACTATAGAGGATTCATCAAGCGCGTATTTGTAATCCGAAATTTCCGACGTTCTCTCCAATATTTTCTTATCCAGGTGTTCATTCAACTGAATGACCTTGTGTTCAGCGATCTTTCGCTGTTCAATTTCAATTTCCAACTCCGTTTGGGACTTTAGGGAAAACGCAATGGGAAGAAATCTGATCAGATAATAAACTGTGACCCAGCTTAGTATCCCTGTGATAAGTCTCATTAAGCCGTTAAGCCGGTAAGCTGGAAACCAAAAAGCGGCAGCATCTAAAAAATGAGTTGAACCACAAGCCAGTATAAAGGAGGCAAAAAGAAAATACAGCCTGACAAACCGTATATCCTGCCTCTTTGAAACATACTTCAGGATAACTAACGGAATGGTAAAATAGGCTGACCATATCAAGAGATCGCTGATAATATAAAGCCAGCCATGGAATTCGGTCCATCGGCCGCAATGCCATCTTGGTGGCCAATCTGAGCTGTCAAAAATCCGGCTAAAAAAATCTATTATTTGATGCATGCCACTGGTTTCTTAAACGATGCTGGTCACGACAATTCTCTTTCCTGACCCTGGAGCCGGAATCATAAAAGGGTGCCGGGGCTTCAAAGCATGCCCAAAAGATACCTTAAAGGTAAAAGTTGTGCCCAATCCTGGCTGGCTTAATACGCCGATAGTCCCCCCCATCAGCTCTACCATTTTTTTACAAACGATAAGTCCCGGACTTTTCGGCTCCCCTCCGGTCGGATCGCACAGCTCCTTCGTGTTGATTTCTTTGAACAAAAGATTTATTCTGTTGGCAGGAATTCCAGTACCGGTATCCCGTAATTTGAAAACCAGTCCGATATTGTTATCTTTTTTTGAAGATTGGCTCCGAATATCCAAAAATACCTCTCCCTTTTTTGTAAACCTGACAGCATTTTCTACCAGGTTGATTAACACCTGGCTAAGTCTTTTTCTATCTCCGTTAACCTGTTCAGGGACCTTCGAATCAATACGGTAGGCCAATACCGGGCCGCTCCCCCCTAACCTCCCGGCAAAGATCATCAGTACTTCTTCCACGCAGCTGCTCACTTCGAAATCTTTTTTCTCTAGTGCCTCTCCTTCCCGCCTGAACTTCGAAGAAATCAGTAGTTGTCGTTTTACATTGCTGGCACTCTCCGTTTCTTTATTCGCTTTTTGTTCCTCTACCCAATAGAAGCTCTTCATAGTAGTAGTATTATAACAATGAAAAATGCGATACCTGCTATAAAGCAAAAAGCGAGTTTGATGAAATAGGCTGTCTGGATGTTGGATGCGGGGCCTATTAAATGGAGCAAGAAATTGTTTTTTCCAGGTAGGTTTTTCATATCGTTTAGATAGTTGATTCTCAGAATCCAAAACAAATTTATTATGTTGAATGCATCTGTAGGTCAGAGTATGAAATAACTGTAGTTGGGTTCCCCAAACCTCTGTAGTAGGATTGACAATGCCGTAACCTGACAGGGCCGGAAAACTTTCCGGAGATATTTAGATTAGAATATTTATTTATTTTAGCTTAATTTAGTGGGTTCTAGTGGATTTTCCACTTATTCATTCATCCTATTAAATTAGTACTCATCAGGTTACGTCTCCGATAAGTTTCGCGATTAGGACATTAAACTGCCTTGCGAAATGATTGACCATTCAAGACACCTGAAACAAAACTTTTCTTTCCAACAGCGATTGCTGCGATGGTCAATGTATTGCGCTGTATCTGTGCTTATCACAGGCATGTCGGTTTTGGCCGGGTGGTGGGATATCGGGTCCTTAAAGCAGGCGATGGCCCATTTTGCTGTTATGGACTCTTTAACTGCCATTAATTTCATTTTGGCCGCTCTTTCCTTTCTTCTCTTACCTCCCTCCGGCACCTTCATTTTGCCACGGACATTCCCGCCAGGCAAAAAAATCATAGCAGGGCAACTTTTGGCCGGTATAGTGTTAATGATCAGCGGCTTGAAGGTGGCTGCGACTTTTCATCTAATTCATTTTTCTGACCAAATGACAGCGATGACTGCCTTTTGCTTTTTTCTATCAGGCGTGTCCTTACTGTTGTTGAACTATGAGACTAAAAACAGAAAGATGCCAGCACATTATCTGGCGTTGGCGATCGGCCTATTTGGATTATTTTCTATGGTCGGATATCTGTATAGGGTACAAGCATCTTATGGTTTACATGGGTATACACCAATGGCCATCCATACTGCCGCCTGTTTTCTGCTTATATCTTTATCCTTGCTGTTTGCGAACCCCCGCAAAGGTATTATGCGGGAATTTACAACCTCCTTTGCCGGCAGCCTGATGGCGCGTCGATTGTTGCCTTTAGTCATTGTCTTTCCCATTTTGCTCGGATATGCACGGTTGTGGGAAGGTTGGGAAGGGTTATATTCCACAGAATTCGGCATAACGGCTCTTATATTAAGCATCGTCTTCGTCTTTATTATTCTTATATGGTATAATGCCAAATTGATGAATAAAAGGGACATCGTGGGAAAAGAAGCTGAATTGACCCTAAAGGAAAGCGAAGAACTCTACCGGCTTATAGTAAATAGTGTGAAGGATTACGCCATTTTAATGTTAGATCCCGGCGGTAATATAGTTAGCTGGAACGAGGGCGCCGAGCGAATTAAAGGATATAATGAAAGAGAAATTATCGGCAAGCATATGTCAATCTTCTATACCATGGAAGATCTAATCCGTGGAGACCCTGGTCATAACCTGGCAGCAGCCAGGCAAGCAGGCCGATTAGAAAAAGAAGGATGGCGTATAGGCAAGGATGGCAAGCCATTCTGGGCAAATATTGTATTTACGGCATTATATGGCCGGAGCGGGGCTTTGCAGGGCTTTGTGAAAGTTACGAGAGACAATACGGAACGAAAGAAAATCGAGCAGCAGTTGCAGCAATTCAATAAAGACCTCGAGGTGCAAGTCCGGAAAAAGACAGCCGAGTCCATTGCCATTTTTGAAAGGATCACCGACGCATTTATTGCTTTGGACAAGCACCTCTGTTACACCTATCTGAACAAAAAAGCCGGTGAGATGATGCGCCACGATCCTGAGTCGCTAATAGGAAAGTGTGTATGGGATGTGTTCCCCGATGCTATAGGATCCTCAACCTATCATGCTATAAATAAGGCAATGGCGGAACAGAAAAATAGTACCAATACCGACTACTATGCGCCACTAGACCTATGGCAGGAAAATCATCTTTATCCCTCTTCAGATGGGCTATCGATGTTTATCAGGGATATTACAGAACAAAAAAGAATAGAAAAGGAAATCATCGATTACAAATATGCTCTTGATCAAACTTCAATAATATCTGTTACCGACCAAAACGGAGTCATAATGCATGTGAATGAAAACTTTTGCAAAAATTCAAAGTTTACCGAAGAGGAGCTGATTGGGCAAGACCACAGAATCCTTAACTCAGGATATCATTCCAAGGAATTTATGGATGATCTCAAAGAAACCATCTCCGCGGGAGGAATATGGAAGGGGGAATTCTGTAATAAGGCGAAAGATGGGACAACCTATTGGGTAGATACAACCATAATACCTTTTATTAATGAAAAGGGCTCGCCCTACGAGTATATTGCCATACGGGATGATATAACAGAGAGGAAAAACAAGGAGCATCAACTACAGAAATCCTACCAGGAAATTCGTCAGTTGGCTTCCCATCTACAGGATATCCGGGAGGAAGAAAGGGCCGGTATTGCGAGGGAAATACACGACGAGCTGGGCCAGCAGCTTACAGGACTTAAGATGGATATGTCCTGGGTCCTGAAGAAAATAAGTCCCCGGGAAGATGATCAGATAAGGCAAAAAATCAACAGTATGCTCGAGTTGTCGGATACTGCGGTAAAAACGATACGCAGAATAGCTACGGATCTTCGTCCCAGCATCCTGGATGATCTTGGTCTGGTAGCGGCCATCGAATGGCAATGTCAGGAGTTCCAAAAGAGGTCCGGGACTCCTTGCGAATGCCTTACCTCTTTAACGGAGTTTGATTTCCCGTCTCCCATTGCTATCGGCCTGTTCCGGATCTGCCAGGAATCCCTGACTAATATAGCCCGCCACGCGAATGCCAAACACGTTTATATCACCCTGAATCAGCAGGAGAACGGGGCCGTCCAATTAAAAATACAGGATGACGGAAAAGGATTTATACCAAATGAGATCGGGACAAAAAAAACGTTGGGTCTGTTGGGGATGAAAGAGCGGGCATTAATGATGGGCGGAGAATTCGAGATTATAAGCAAACCGGGAGAAGGAACTGCCTTATTTGTCACCATTCCGGTAACAATCGATACAAAAAAAAGCTAACCATTTGGAAAAATGGTTAGCTAGCGCGGTTGGGAGATCTATTTTTGTTTTCATAGGAACGGACAAAAACAGGCTTGGATTTTATTGGTTTTCAAAGGATGGATCTTACTGGCTTCGGAAACTGGACGTTGGATTTAGCGGTTTTTCGATATTTGCCATTCAACAGGACAAAGATGCGACCTTTGAAGCACCCATAAAATAGTACATCGTATCTACTTGATATAGTGGCAACTATCAAAGGAATGTAGCCGATGCTCTACATCGAAGATTAAAACACCTATAGTGATAAAAGCGGAATCTTAATTCAATATTTTACCTATGCTGCGATTCCTCATAGCCGACGATCACTCTGTGGTCCGTAAGGGCGTAAAACAAATCTTATCGGAAGCATTTCCTTCCTCGGTCATTGTGGAAGTCAGCAATGGTGAGGACCTTCTTAAAAAAGCAACCGCCGAAGAATGGGATGCGGTTATATCGGATATTTCCATGCCTGGCCGGAGCGGCCTGGAAATATTGCAGCAAGTCAGGCAGGATCATCCCAAATTGCCCTTTCTCATCCTTAGTATCCACTCCGAGGATCAATACGCTATAAGAGTATTAAAAGCAGGCGCTTCAGGATATCTCAATAAAGAATCCGTCCCGGAAGAACTGGTCAAAGCAATTAACCAAATTTTGCTGGGGAGAAAATATATAACCTCCTCCATAGCAGAAAAGCTCGCGTCCACGCTGGATAAGGATGCAGAAAAAAGCCCTCATGAATACCTTTCCGACCGCGAATTTGAAGTTTTCAAACTGCTGTCTGCCGGCAAATCGGTATCTGAAGTTGCAGAGAAGATCTTTTTGGGTGTGACCACCGTGAGCACTTACCGGGCCAGGATCATGGTTAAAATGGATTTGAAGACGAATGCCGATCTCACGCTGTACGCAATAGAACATAAGCTTCTTTAGCCCTGTAGTGTATTGACTACAGGGCTCGTCCTTTTTTCTTCTACAAAAACTTCCATGTGGCTCTACACCTGTACCCGGCTTTAATGAATATGTTCGCATGTGATACCGTTAGCTATGTCCCTGAAGTCAATTTTAATCGTGGATGACTCTCCGATCATCGTCGAACGTCTGGCGCTTATGCTGGAGAATCTGGATAATATAACTGAAATAGGGCGCGCTGCCGACTATCTTTCGGCGATCTCCCTGCTTGCTGAAAGTGTACCAACCGTTGTTCTGCTGGATATCAACCTTCCAGGTAGAAATGGTATTTCCCTATTGCAATTCATCAAATACACCTATCCCGCGGTCATCGTCATTATGATCACCAATCAGGCAGGCGATAACTACAGGAAAATATGTAACCAGATGGGAGCCGACTATTTCATCGACAAATCAAAAGACTTTGAACAGATTCCATCTATTATCTCCTCTTTGCGGCCAAGCTTTTGAAAACAAAAAATAATTTAAAAAAAATATGTATTCATAAATACAATATTTTCAGTTAATTAGACGTTATTTTGGATAATCAAAAATCATGAAATGGATCATTGTTTTGACTGTCGGCACTTGTTTGCTGACGGCTAGACCCGGGTATGCCCAAAATACCGGCAACCGGGCAGCGTCCGAACCCGTGCGACCCCTATTATCCATTCTGCATGGCCGCGTAGTAGATGAAAATGGCAAACCTTTTTCGGGGGCGGCGGTGGTTGTGAAAGAAACCTCCAAAAGAACGGTTACAGGCTCCAAGGGCAGATTTACCATCCAGGCAAGTGCCGGACAAACACTGGTCATTTCCGGCGCCGGCTATGATGACCGGGAGGTGGTGATTGGCGCCGGTCAAATGCCCGCTATAGAAATGGAGTTAAACCTTGCTTCCCTGCTGAACACTGTCATTGTAAATAAAGGCTATTATACTACCACCCAAAAGCTCAATACGGGAAATGTCAGTACGATCAAGTCCTTTGAAATAGCAGAACAGCCGGTCGGTAACCTTTTAGCTGCCTTAGAGGGGCGGGCGCCCGGCGTGATCGTCACCCAATCGAACGGATTGCCCGGAGCGGCCTATTCTGTGCAGATCCGGGGTCAGAATTCGATCCTGAGCGGGAATGAGCCCCTGTACCTGGTTGACGGAGTTCCCTTTACCAATACCAGTATTTCCCTCGGGGCCATTTCAGCCAATGGACTTCAAAGTCCATTTAATAGTATCAATCCGGGCGATATTGAAAGCATCGAGATCCTGAAAGATGCTGATGCAACCGCTATATACGGTTCAAGGGGCGCCAATGGCGTCGTATTGATCAGTACCAAAAAAGGAAGAATCGGCAAGACAAAGCTGGATATAAATGTATATACGGGAGCGGGAAAGACCACCCGAACGATAAATCTGTTAAACACCCAACAATACATTCAAATGCGGCGGGAAGCCTTTGCCAATGACAATATCCAGCCCGACCTCACTAATGCGCCTGACCTGACGGCCTGGAATGGCACCCGTAATACCGATTGGAAAAAGTTGCTGATAGGCGGCACGGCTCAAACCACTGATGTGCAAGCGTCGATGTCCGGCGGGAATGCTCAGACGCAATTTTTATTCGGCGCAGGATACCACAAAGAAACAACCGTTTTCCCCGGCAACCTGTCGGACGGCAGAGGATCCATCCATTTTAACTTCACTCATAATACACCGGATAACAAATTTAAAATGGTCTTTACGACCAGTTACAGCAGTGACAAGAATAATTTGATAGGCCAGGACCTGACCGGTTTTATACGATTGTCTCCGAATGCACCGGTGCCTTATGATGCTGCCGGGAAACTGAACTGGAGCGAAGGGGGCGCCGACTATTCAAATCCGATGGCTTCCTTAATGCAAAGGTCGGATGCCGTCGCCGAAAATTTACTAAGCAATCTGGTCCTCCGCTATCAGTTACTGCCGGGGTTAAGCCTGAAGGCAGACCTGGGGTATAATAACATGCAGCTGATGCAAACCTTTATTTACCCGGGCGCCTCTCTGAATCCCCTGTATAATTTCAACGGTTTTGCGCAATATAGTGACAACCATTTTTCAAGTTGGATTGCCGAACCCCAGGCAGAATACCGGAACAGCTGGGGGAAAGGCAAACTGGAAGTCCTTGCCGGAACAACTTTTCAACAAACAAAAACAGATGGCAGTATTGCCTATGCCAGCAACTTCAGCAGTGACGCGCTACTTCAATCACCCTCCGCGGCAGGTGAAACCTTTCTGATCAATAATAACACTTTATATCACTACCAGGCGGTTTTTGGAAGAATCAGTTTTAATTGGGGTGATAAGTATCTGCTAAACCTAACCGGCAGAAGGGATGGGTCTTCCCGGTTCGGACCTAACCGGCAATTTGCCAATTTCGGGGCTATCGGCGCCGCCTGGGTATTTTCAAAAGAACCTTTTATAAAAGAGACCTTCCCTTTCTTAAATTATGGAAAATTGCGGGGCAGCATTGGGGTAACGGGCAATGACCAGATCGGCGATTATAAATACCTGAATACCTACAGCACTTATGGATACCCTTACCAGGGGCAAACAGGCCTGGTACCCACTCAATTGAACAACCCTGATTATAGTTGGGAAACCAACCGTAAGTCCGAACTCGGGCTTGAGCTCGGTTTTCTAAAAGACAGGTTTGTTATGATGGCCAGTTACTACGATAATCATAGTTCCAACCAGCTCATCAATTCTACCCTACCCATTCAAACAGGTTTTAGCGGCATTATTCAGAACCTACCAGCGCTGGTGGAAAATAATGGCTGGGAGTTCCAACTGAATACAGCCCTTGTGAAAAGCAGGAATTTTGCCTGGGATGTCTCTTTGAATCTGACCATTGCCCAAAATAAATTATTAAAATTCCCCGATCTCGCTAATTCTGATTACTCCAGCAGGTTTGCCATCGGCAAACCGCTGAACATGATAAAACTCGTCCATCAAACAGGTGTCGACCCTCAAACCGGAGTCTTCCAGTTCGAGGATAAAGAGGGCCATACCACTTCAACTCCTTCTTTGCCGGACGACTATACGGTCATTAAGGATCTGTCTCCGGCCTGTTATGGAGGGTTGAGCAACCGGCTTCAATACAAAGGCTTCAGCCTGAACGTATTCTTTCAATTCGTAAAACAGGAGGGATTTAATTATGCCCTCAATAATGCAACGCCCGGAAGTATGACCAATCAATCAGTCGATGTGCTAAGCCGCTGGCGTAAGCCCGGAGATCATACGAATATTCAGCTTTATACCACCACCGATCCCGGATCTGCGGCTTATACGTACTATAGCTCATTTTCCGATGGCGCGGTCAGTGACGCCTCTTTTATCCGATGGAAGAATGCCTCGCTCTCTTACAGTTTCCCCGCGAAATGGGGTGGCCGGATCAAAGCTCAAGGGATCCGTCTCTACCTGCAAGGGCAGAATTTGCTGACTATCACCAATTATAAAGGCGGTGATCCTGAAACAAAGAATGCAGCCACCTTGCCTCCGCTGAAAACAATTACGGCCGGCATTCAAGTTACTTTTTAACAACCAACTATGAAACCCATTTCCATTCTCTCCGGCGCCTGTCTACTTCTTTTCCTGCTGGTCCTGCCCTCCTGCAAAAAATTCATAGAGGTACCTTCGCCGGGCAATCAACTGAACATCACTAACGTATTTACCGACGACAAGACTGCCACCGCGGCCGTAATCGGTATTTACAGCGATATGGAATTTTCCGCCCCCATCAGCATGTACCTGACCGTGCTGCCGGGGCTGAGTGCAGATGAATTTACCTATACCTCGGGAGACAAAGGTTTTTCGGAATTTGCCAGTAACACCTATATGCCCAATAACGCCTATGCGGCCTCCTTCTGGGGCATTTATTCGAATGTCTACGAGGCGAATTCCTGTATCCAGGGTATCCAGGCCTCTACCAGGTTGTCGCCGGGGACGAGCAATCAATTGCTGGGAGAAGCCCGGTTCAGCCGTGCGTTTTGCTATTTCTACCTGGTCAATTTCTTTGGCGATGTACCCTTAGCGCTGTCAACGGATTACCGGATCAATGATACTTTACACAGGGCGCCCATTTCCCAGGTATTCCAGCAGATCACTACGGACCTGGTCGCCGCGAAGTCCCTGTTAAGTGCTGCTTATCCAACCGATGAACGGGTGCGCCCGAATAAATGGACGGCGTCCGCCTTGCTTTCAAGGGTTTATCTGTACACGCACAGATGGGCAGATGCCGAAGCTGAGGCTTCTTCCATTATCAACTCGGGTTTGTATACGATGTCGCCCCTTGAATCCGTCTTTCTGAATACCAGCAATGAGACGATATGGCAATTAATGCCGGTAAACCCCACCTTCAATACACAGGAAGGGGCCATTTTTATTCCAGGTCTGACCAGCCAGATCCCGACCTATCCTTTATCGGGCAGCTTTGTAAATGCATTTGAGTCCGGCGACAACAGAATGTCTGCGTGGACGGGCAGTACCGTAGTCGGGAGCCAGATATTTTATTATCCCCGAAAATATAAAATTCCGGGTGGCGGGACGGAGAGTGAGGATCACATTATGTTCCGTCTGGCAGAGCAATACCTGATAAGGGCCGAAGCCAGGAAACAGCAAGGTAATATTACGGATGCGATGGAGGATATCAATACCATTCGTTCAAGGGCAGGTCTCGGTGTATTATCGGTGTCCCTATCACCAGATCAGGTAGACGATGCCCTTCTGCAGGAACGGCGGATCGAATTATTTGCGGAATTGGGGCACCGGTGGCTGGACTTAAAGCGAACCAACCGGGTAGACGCCATCATCGGAACACTAAAGCCCTCGACCTGGAAACCCACCGCTGCTTTATGGCCCGTTCCACAAAGCCAAAGAAGTGCGGATCCCTTTCTCACACAAAATGAAGGCTATTGATCCTTCGGGAGCATGCTCAGATTTAGTGTATAAATTACAAGGCTGTGTCTGTACAGACCGATCAGCTCGTTATCGGAAAGGATGAATTTTGAGAGCTTATTCCCATTAATAGTTGGGGAATAGATGCTGCCCAGGTATTGCCCGTTCTTCAGGTCAATGATATCGAGGATGGAGTTATTGTAAAAGAAAGCATCCGTTTCGTTATCCGCTTTCAATGCCGACATATTGAAGAGTAGTCCGTCTTGTACCCCATTCACTTTGTTGACCACATTCGCAGGGCTAATATTTGTATATGCCCGGGTGTCCCCATTTTTTACCAACCCGGTCTGCATCTTAAATGAACTTATCGTATCGATGGAGTAGAATCTATTTACAAAGTCGAGCGATGTATCAAAAGACAAAAGTAAATTCTTATAGAAATAGACATACACGGATTTATTTATCGATGGGTCGAAGTACAGTTGCCCATCCGATATAATTCCGCCGTCGCCGGCTATTTCAGATATATTTTTCTCTTTTTTCAGGAGGCCTGTGCTGAAATTATAACGAACAAATATCTGGTCGGTCAATTTGGGTTCGAACTTCCTCAACATAAAACAATCCTTGCCTACCATGACTTCCCTGGTGAACGGTCCTGGCGGCAGGATGCGGATCTCACAAAGTGCAGCATCAAAAGTCGTTTTTAGGATCGCCGGTTTGTTCTCTGCAAAAAGATAAATAACCGGGGAATCAATGATGATGGACAGGCTATTGAAGCCCAGGCTATCATAAAACGTCTCGAAATAAGGGAGTTTAATTCTTTTCACCGTATTGGCCCGGTCTCTGCTGATGGCCAGTATTTCCCCCCGGGTCGATGTGCCGACGTAAATTGTTGACGGGGTTGAACCGACGATGCCGGACAAGGTATCCGGAAGATCCAATTGCCGTTCTTTTACCCAGGCAGCAGGAAAATAACTTCGTTTAAATCCATTCTTATGTTTATTGGGAATGTCTCCATAATGGTAGATGGCCAGTATAATTAAAAAGGCCAGGAGGGACAGGAGCACCAGATAGAGATACTTTCGCATATTGGTAACTAAAGGCAGCGTTGAAACAGTAAGTATGGCCGGCTAACACCGTCCGGCGCCGGCGGACCATACTATGTCTAATTACCTTACGACTAAGGCTTCTTCACGATGACGATCGGATTGCTGATCAGGTACGCACATTCCAGGTTATCAACCCCCGGGCAATAGAGCTGTTTGACCTGGGCCATCGATAAATTAAAGACGCCGGGAGTCCCTACCCTGGGGTTATTGACATTCCACCATTGGGTTTGTTCTTTGGCCGCAAAGGCAGATCCGACGGCAAACAAAACAGCAAGGGCTGCAACAGAAAGTAATTTTTTCATATTTGGATGTTGCTTTTATAAATCAAAAAGCAATGAAAAACTTAGGTGATAATAGTAGCTTACTTTTTTATGCAGGTGTTCGGCTTCATTCCTGTTATCATAAGCGCAATATGATCTTTGGCTGTTCTGTGGTTTGGGCCATTATGCCTGCCACCGACCACCCGGTAAATCCCAGGTTGAAAAAAAAATGTTGTTTCCAGGACATGTCCGACAACACCCCTCCGCAGGAACAGGGCAGGTAAGAGCTATATCTCAGCATGATGTATATATAGCCCGTGAAAAGCAGCATCAGGAAAAATGAAAGATAAAGACCTGCGAGTCTGGTCCTCTTATAGATCAGGGAGACAGCTATCAAGATCTCACCCACCGGGATCGCCCAGGTGACAAAGCCGGAAATATTGGATATGAAAGGGGACTGACTTAACTGATATCTAAATGTATCAAGATCCAGTATTTTACTCAGCGCAGCATAGATAAATAAAAAAATCAATAAAGAGGAAATGACCTCGACAATCGTGCTCTTTTTCATATCAAATCGGCATTAGGTAATTATCCATAACGGTCTCGATCTCCCGGAGGCTAAAAGGTTTGGATATGAAGTCGTTCATACCCACTTTTATACATCGGTCCCTATCCCCTTCCATGGCGTCGGCCGTTAAAGCGATGACCGGAACATTACAGTATGGCTGTGGCGACATGCGGATCTTACTGGTAGCAACATAGCCATCCATTACCGGCATATTGACGTCCATAAAGATCATGGCAGGGTTATTCTCGATCAGCATGGCTACTGCTTCCTCTCCATTAGAGGCCTTGATCACATCGAGTCCCATATTGCCCAATACTTCTGAAATGAGCAACATATTCATCGGGTTGTCCTCCGCCACCAGTATTTTTGCCCGCTGAAACTTCCTGCCGGTTTTCCGTTCGATGAAAGCTGGTCCCATTGTCACGGGAACTTTTCCAAAATGCAGGGATAACAAGTTTATCAATTCACTTAGTTTGACAGGTTTTGAAAGAAATTTGTCGATCCCGGAATTTTCAGCTTTCTGCTGGAACTTGGTCCTATCCAGGGACGAGAGCATGAGTATGAAAGGCTGAGCCCGTCCCTTTATCAACTCATTGATCTTACCCACTAAGGTGATGCCATCCATTTCAGGCATCTGGTTATCGGTTATTATCAGATCAAAGATCCGGTCCTCCCTGATGGCCTTCTCAATAATTTGCAACGCCTGCAGGCTACTACATGTGATGGTACAGGGAATCTGCAGATGACCGAAAATTCCCTCCATTAATTTACAGTTGGTCAGGTTATCATCAATTATCAGCACACTCCGTAAAGATCCCCTCGGGTGAAATTCTAACCGCGGGTGGCCATCGGCGACTATCAGGGAAAGCCGGAGGGTAAATACGCTGCCCTTTCCAATTTCGCTTTCCGCCAGCAGCATTCCGCCCATCAACTCTGCCAGGCTTTGTGAAATGGTAAGCCCCAGACCGGAGCCTCCGAATCTCCGGGTGGTGGACGAGTCGGCCTGTGTAAAGCTTTCAAAGATCGCGCCCATTTTGTCTTTGGCAATGCCGATGCCTGTATCCTTTACGGAAATTGCAATATTCATGGATTGGCCGTCGTTGCTTTTTTGGCCAGGACTATCCTGACCGATCGTTACGGAAACTTCTCCGGCGGCGGTGAATTTGATGGCATTTCCAATGAGGTTAACAAGAATTTGTCTTATCCTCCCCTTGTCCCCGAAGAATTGAGAAGGGAGAGCGGGATCGATATTGCAGATCAGTTCAAGGTTCTTTTCTTCGGCTTTTATAGATAGGATATCGATCGTCTCTTCTATTAATTCATCGAGCCTGAAGGCGGTATGGTCGATGATCATCTTTCCCGCCTCGATCTTGGAAAAGTCGAGTATATCATTGATGATGGTCAACAGGTTATAGGCCGACTTATTGACATTCTGCAGGTACTCTCTTTGTACCTTCCTTAGGTCGGTCGTTAATACAAGCTCAGTAAATCCGATGATGCCGTTCATGGGAGTACGCAATTCATGGCTCATATTGGCCATGAATTCGCTTTTGGCAATACTGGCTGCCTCCGCAAGATTCCTTTGCAGTTCCATCAGTATGCGATCATTCGTGCTTTGCAGCAATTCCGTTTCGCTGGCCTTCAAGTTATCGCGCATGGAAATCAGCGCTTTGCCCAAGGTATCTTCGTCGCCAAGGGGCTGAAAGGCGATATTAAAGTTCCGCAGTCCTACTTCGTGGGCAAAAGTTGCCGTTCCGAGCAGTTTTTCGGACAGGTTGTTGACGGAGCATACCATCTCCCCTATCTCATCCCCGCTGGCCGCATACTCCACTTTCCGGGTAATGCCTTTGCCGAGGTCATTTATGATCCCTTTTAGCATATTGACAGGACGGATGATCGCCCTGGCCAGAAACATAGAAAGGAAAAGCCCGACAAAAATTACAATAATGGATTGTCCAATAATAATATTACTTAGCAATCTGGATGAGCTTTCCAGGCTGTTATTGACCTGTCGTCTTATTTCCAGCTCGTATCTATTGATATTGTTTAAGGAATTCATCAATGCGGAGGTCCTGGGAAGGACTTCCTCTTCAATTTCCCGCTCGGCCTCCAGTTTGATCACCGGGTCATTGTAGTCTTTAAACTCTTTTAAGGAGCCCATTATCTCTTTTTCGATCCCAAGCAGTTGTTCGAAACCGGAACAAACGCTTTGCAGGCTATCCACCCAACTCCTGTTGGTCCATTGAGCGGCATAACCGTTGATTTTTTCTTTTAATGCGCTGTAATCGGTGTTGTGAAGCCGGTTTAACGACTCTTTATCTTCTTGTTTGTACCTCAAAAATACCCAGTTGGTGGCATACATTTTTGATTCGAGCATCATTTTTTTGAAATCTTCCATGGCCTGCAGCGATGGATCCACTACTTTGTAGAGATTGGCAGATGACTTTTTATTGTTATTCAGGGTAATAATAGTGAGGGCGCCATTGATCACGAACAGGGATACCAGCAAGGAGAAACTCCAGTAGATCCTCTTTTTTATGGTGATGTTCATTTTCATGGTATAATAGTTCCTAATTCAAGCAATTCAGAAGCGATGAGCAAATTCCTTTTTTCGAGGCTACCCTTGTTGATCTCCAGTTTAAGCCGCTCGTCCACCGTAATAAAATTTATACAGGCTCCTTTGCGGGCAAGGCCTTCGGATTCCGAAACAATTAAAATGGGCGCACCGGACGTGAGATTGGCGATTCGCCGCAGGCTGCTGCTTTCTTCTTCACCAATGAATAGAATATGACAGTTGTATGAATTTGCTGAAGGAGACATTTTAATGACAATTATTTTCTGATTTCCGACCGTTTTATTGGCAGTCAGGCTTTTCAGATCCTCGAAAAGGGGTGAATCTCCGACTATGCCAATAATGAAATCGCCCGATTTCCTGTCGGCAGGCCAGTCAATATATTTTGTAAATCGATAAATAATATTGGCATGTACCTTATAATCCGTCTCACGTTGTGCGTAGGAGATGGAGAATGAAAGTAATGACAGGACGGATATACAGATGGGCCATGTTGTATCACGCATAAACTTTTTGCCCTGATTGAACGGGAATGCAACTCCAGAGGTGAGGCGTCCGGGTTAGGTCACCATATAAACGTAGAAGGTAGTGAAACTACTACCTCGAAATGGAAAATTGGAGATGTTATTTCGAAACTAAGTGCATCTATGTAGGTTTACTAAGCCGATCCGGGCTTTTATTCAATCCCGGGTTTCATCTGAGCAAATGCCCGATTAGGTCAGCCGGTCCTGCGTTGGCAAAGAGCGAGCGGGGGTCAAACGCCTTTCGCTAATGCTTTACCCTTAAAAATTCAATAAAGTATATGCTTAACCGACCATTTCCGTCAAGTGTGTATAAAAACGACTAGCTTTAACTTTTAGTGTTAAATAGCTTCCACCAGAATCTCTATCACCCCTTACACTAAGGCTCTCACCCTCTTGTTTCTGCTTATCTGATCATTCACTTAGTCAAACCATAATACTATGAAATCCTTTTACGCATTTTTATTTCTTATTCATTTATTTGTACAACCTCTATTTTCCCAAAACACCCTGGACAATACCGGACTAACGTCCGTCACCCCTTCGTCGGTAGCCTTTAGCTTGCGCAAATTAAGCAGTAGCTTTTCTGGCCCTGCTATAAAAGTGCGACGATCGGCCGATAATGCAGAGGCTATCGTTGCTTTCGACGGCAGCGGCGCTGTAAGCGCCTCCAGCCTGGTCACCTTCACTCCGGGCGTAATTGTCGGCACGGCATTGGGAACTGCGCAAACAGGCACCATCGTCTCCGAAGTCAGCAAAACAGGGACGATCACCATTGCAGCCAACAAGACAGGGACTATTACAACCTTAAATACCTCCGCCACCGTCACCGGCGCCGGCACCAGTTTTACTACCGATCTGGTAGCCGGTGACCGGTTATTCAATGCGGCTAACAACCTCTTCCTTGGCGTCGTAGCCTCTGTCACCAACAATACCACTCTTCTCCTGGATGGTTATGCAACGGCTTCTCTCAATGCACTCAATTATAAAACTACCAACGCCATCGTTACAGGAACGGGGACTAATTTCACCGGCGAATTAACAACAGGTGACCGCTTGTTCAATGCAGCCAGTATTTACCTGGGGACCGTTGCGACCATTACAAGCGCAACGAATCTCACCCTGAACGCCATTGACGCTGTATCCGTTACAGCCGTCCCTTACAAGGGCACTTCCGCCATCATTACAGGTACCGGCACCAGTTTTACCGGTTTGGCGCCGGGTAATTTGCTCATCAGCAACAACACCACACTGGGCATCATTTCTTCCATCGCCGATGCGACTTCCCTTACGTTGACAACCAAAGCCGGCGGATCGGTCTCCGGCCAGCCTTTTAAATCCACTGCCGGCACCGTCGCATTCAGTACATTTTACACGGCGTCGTCCGTGTACGTAAATACCTGGTATGATCAGAGCGGCAATAACAGAAACGCCATTCAATTAAAGTCCGGCAACCAGCCACGCATCGTAAATAGCGGGACACTTTATACCATGGGGGGAAGAACATCCATGGAATTCTCCGTCTCTTTGGCGGCTTTCGTCGAGACCACGACCCCAGCATCCTATCTTAACAATACACTTTACACGCTGAATAAAGTGTCGGCTGAAGCAACTGCTAATCCCGCCAATCAGTTTGCCCTGAGCACCACCGGGGGTACCGGCCCCATTAACACACTTTCTCATTTTGGATACAGAAGTTCCGCCCTGCTGACGGTTGCTCAATTAGGACATGATCAGAATTTTAATGCCACTCCCGGAACAACGCTGGAATCGCATACCGGTGTGAAAACGTCTACCGCAGCCAGCCAGTTTTATAAAAACGGCATACTACTGGGATCATCCGCCACCGGCATTGCCGCTAACTTGTCTACGGTCGGATTATTGCATATCGGATATTATACCCCTACCGGCACTTATTATAATGGCTCGGTCTCCGAAGTCACCATTTTCCCGTCGGCATTGGGCGCGACGGATGCAAATCTTTTAGACAACAGCCAGCTGGCATATTACAGCATAGCCACCAGTTCCTGGACCGGCGCAATTTCTACGGATTGGAGCACTCCCGGCAACTGGTCCACAGGTGTCGTACCTACGATCGCCAGCCCTTCTATTGCCCAGATACCCGGCGGCATGCCGCGGTATCCCCTCATCAACCTACTCACCGTACAGGCAAACAGCATTTCAGTGGACGCCGGCGCCTCGCTGACGGTTAACGGCACCGGCATTCTACAACTAGCGGGCACTATCAACAACCTCGGTACCTGCACTGCCAGCGGCGGTACCATACAATATATCGGCACCACAACACAGAACATCGCTGCCAACAGCTTTGCGGGTAATGCTGTTCAAAATCTCATTATCAATAATAGCACCGGCGTATCATTGAGCAGCAATATCTCCGTTACCGGCAACCTCGTCTTTACTACCGGCAACCTGAACATAAGTACAGGCATCCTTACCATTGGAGGCCTGGTAACCAACACAGTATCGGGAGGACTGTTGGGCGGTGCAAACGCCAGCCTCGTCGTCACCAGCAGCCTCAACCCTTCTTTGAGTTTTAATCAGTCATCACCTGGTTCAACCAATTCGTTAAAAGCGCTGACGATCAATAGTACGGGACAGGCAAATCTTATCAATGACCTGGTCATCAACAACGGAGCTGTCCTTACTTTTACTGCCGGCAAGCTGGCGATCGGCAATGCAGCCCTTACTATCCGGGGCCCCGTAGTCAATACGGCAGCGGGGGGCCTGAGTGGCGGCTCAACCAGCAAGATTATCGTTGATGGAACGTCAAGCCCAACCCTCAGCTTTGACCAGACTACACCCGGCGCAACGAATGCCTTAAGTAATTTGACGCTTAACTGCACAGGCCAGACAGTCACCTTGAATAATAATGTCGTTATCACATCCACTTTAACCCTGACCGCCGGCACCCTGGCAGACGGAGGAAACCAGCTATCTTCTACCGGAACTATCAATATCGGGGCCGGCGCTTTCAAATTGGGATCCTCCACCGTCGCTACCACCTGGCCAGCTTTCACAACCAATACCATCGCAGCAGGGGGAACAGTGGAATATGCAGCGGGAGTAGCACAAACAATATCATCCACGCCTGTATACCAAAATCTTACCGTCAGTGCTGCCGGCGGGACTACTGCGGCCAATGACCTTACTGTAAATGGTGTACTCAACTTGTCGGCAGCCAACCCATCCACTAGCACCGGCAGCTTATCCATGAGCACATTTACCCTGAACATGGGCCCATTGGCTACTACCATCGGACAGGGCGATATGACCGGGATCGTGAAAAGGACAACCATTCTTCCCAATGTCGGCTACACAATGGGCAACGAATTTTCGTTGATTACCTTCCCCAATACCGGCACATTGCCTTCGCAAATGAGTATGAAGGTCAGTATTGGAGCGACACCATCATGGGGACCCGGAGCTGTTAAACGGTTCTATGATTTTATTCAGACCGGGGGCACCGGAACCAAAGCCGTTATTGTAGCGCACTACCTTGATGCAGAGCTTAACGGCAATACGGAAAGCAATCTGGTCGATTATTCATACCGGTTCACGGGACCGGTCCTTACAGAACATGGGAAATCAAATTTCAGTACTTCGCAAAATTCCATATCCCTGGCAAATGTGAATGTAGCTTTCTTCTCCTCCACCTTTGGCAATGTTCAATTGTCATTCGAACCATCGACGCTGACCACGCTGACCTGGACCGGAATGACCAGCACTTCCTGGATTACCGCTACCAACTGGAACCCCAACGGCGGCCCTTCTACTACCACCAATCTGATCATTCCGGATGCCGCTACAACACCAAATTCCCCCTCCCTGCCGGCCACTGCCAGCAACGGATCTGTGACGATACAGACCGGAGGTATCGTTAATGCAGATCCGGGCGCCCAGCTTACCATCAACAATACGGGTCTTGCCTGGAGCAATAATGGCACCTTCAATGCTGGTACCAGCAACGTCATTTTTACGAATGCAGGCGCAACCATCAATGGCGTCACCAATTTCAATAATGTCACTATTGCCAGCGGTGCTGCATTATTGATGTCAACAGACGGTATAACGCGGATCAGCGGAACGATGACCAATAACGGGACATGGTCAACCGGGCTATTGGAAAATATCGTTGAATATAACGGCAACAATCAAACTATTCTTATCCCTAACGGATCTACGGGGGCTTATCACAATCTGATCATCAGTGGTACCGGCACCAGCATATTGCCGGCAGCCTCCCTAAACATTGATGGTGACCTGACGATCAATGGCGCTATTTCCACTGCCGGTAATACCATCAACATGAATGCACTTAACGCGCAGGTTATCAATGGAATGGCGCCGGTAACTTTGAACAATCTGACCATCAATAACACCTCGTCGTCCGTTAGCCTCAACCAGAATTTAACCATAGCAGGTCTATTGACAGTAACAGCCGGCAAACTGGCAATCAATGGCTACACGCTTACTTTATCCGGCAATGTGGTCAATACAGTGCCTAATGGCATTACAGGCAGCACCACCAGCAATCTTATAATGAACGGAACAGTGAGCCCTGCATTAAGCTTCGATCAAACCGCTCCAGGAATATCCGATGCGCTTAATAACTTTTCCATCAACAGCAGCGGACAGACACCTTCATTAGCCACTGATCTTGAAGTGGATGGCACGATGTTATTTACAGCCGGCAAACTGGCGATCAATGGCCAAACCCTTACCCTTAAAGGTATCGTCACCAATGCGACCGCCGGCGGCCTGAGCGGCAGCAGCGCCAGTAACCTGGTGATAAGCGGAGCAGCAGCAAGCCCTTCTTTATCCTTCGACCAGGCGGCAACAGGGGTAACAAACCTGTTGAATAATTTCACCATTAACAGCACAGGCCAGTTAGTCACCCTTGCCAATCCCCTGATAGTAGGAGGCTCTCTTAATCTGACGGACGGTATCATCAGAAGCACTGGCATCAATACCCTTACTTTAACGGCGGCGGCCTCTTTTACAGGTGGGAGCAATCAGTCGTTCATTCGCGGTCCTCTGACGAGAAATACGGCAGGGACCGCGGAGGTTGCTTTTCCGATAGGCAAAACGAATACCTATCGCCCGGCATCGGTTACTCCTGCATCGGCTGCAGCGGGCGTGTATAGCGCCGAGTACTTCGCATCGGCTCCGCCGCCTGGCGCCATGGGTATAGGCGTAACCGGTATTGCTGCCAATGAATATTGGGATATCGCCAGAACGAGCGGTCCCGATGCGCAGGTCACCTTGCTTTATACGGCGGATAATACCTGGAATGCCGGCAGTCCGGCATCAACAGACAATATTTTTGTGACCCATCTTAACACCGGCGTCTGGGAAACTGAAATGCAGACTTTCCTGCCCGGAAATACCGGTAGCGGATCAAACCCTGTAATTAGCATGGCCATGTCCTCTTTCTCTCCATTTACCTTTGGGTTCGCCCCCGGAGTAATCTTACCGGTCACCTTAATCGACTTTACCGGCGCCAGGATGACTGATGGCATCCAATTGTTCTGGACGACTGCCCGGGAAATTGACCTGGCAAGCTATCAACCGGAAAGATCCGCTGATGGCAACAGCTTTTATACTGTCGGGATGGTGCCCGCAGTCAACACGTCTACGGTCAAAACGTATAACTGGATGGATCATAACCCCAGCCCGGGAGTGAACTTCTACCGGCTGAAAATGATAGACCTCGACGGACATTTCAGGTATAGCAACGTGTTGAAACTCGATATGAATGTCCTAACAAGCATTTCGGTCTATCCCACCCCTATTACCGGAAACATCATTCACCTTCAAATGATCGGGCAGCCCAAAGGAGATTATATCCTTAACCTTTATAATGTCAGTGGCGGGAAAGTTATGACCAGCAGGATAACACATGATGGGAATAATGGCGTAAGAAGCATCGACCTGATAAAATCCATTCCAAAAGGTGTTTATTATCTTCAAATAGCAGCCCCTGGAATGAATACTAAAATATGCAAGATCCTTATTCAATAATGGGTGGACCTATAACAGTCAGGAACATGTGAATAATATAACATATTATCAGATATATATAACACTTATACTATAAATATTTCTCAACTTTATAATTCATCAAATAGTTTATATATCAAGTTGACAAGGGTATGGGGCGCCTGCCTATGAATAACCATTTGTTTGAGGAGTAACAAGCCCCTAATAACATAGGGGTTTGTTATTGAACCAAGGCCGCCCTGAGTCTAATTATTTTTCCAATAAACAAGAAATGGAACCATGTTTCAAGGATAAATCAGTATTGGTGACAGGTGCAGGGTGGGGCATCGGTGCTGCCGCTGCCTTGCTCTATGCTGCCAATGGAGCAAAAGTAATCGTTTCCGATACCAGTCAGAAGGGGGGCAATGATACTGTGACAAAAATAAAAAGTAAAAATGGAGTTGCCACCTATATTAAGACCGATGTGGGCAACCAGTCAGAATGTGAGAAATTGATAAAGATGACCGTCGACACTTATGGCAGTATAGATATTGCCTGTAATAATTCTGCTATATTCAGTGAACCCATCTACGAGACAGACAAAAACAGGAACTTATTAAATAACGAGATGGGCCTTAATCTCAACGGTCTCCAAAATTGTATGCAATATGAGATCGAAGCTATGCAAAAACAGGGTGGTGGGGGCGTTATTGTAAACTCCTCCTCCATCGTGGGTGCAATTGGTTCGACTCGTCTACGCCAGTTTGTTGCGGCAAAATACGGGATGGCTACGCTACTGCAAAACATACCTGGGGAATATCAAGCCAGGGGCATTCACATAAATACCATTGCACCAGCTTTCATCGATACCGCACTATTAAGTGCTTTGATTCAAGAAGAAACGAACAGGGGGATAGGTTTATTCCCTGGTGGCTGGCACAATACTATTCAAGAGGTGGCGGGGCTTGTATTATGGTTGAGCTCAGATGAAACGTACCTTTTTCCATCGGTCTATAAGGATTACAATTAAATACGGTTCCCTTCGCCAAGTCCGGGTTGATGCGGTCGTTGGGGCCGGGATACCTCCGGGGGCATTTTTCTTTGAGTTTGTTTTCATTCGGATTGGATAGGTCAAAGACAGAGGGTCCGGATGCAAAACAAACTATATCGAAGAATTCCGGGCAATCTAAGGGACATAATGGCCCTAATATGGGAATAATGTAAAATATTCACATAGTTGTGTAACAGTATCTATATAACATTATTCACCTTTAAATATTCAAATAAGGTCATTCGAGACCAGATTCCTTAAAAGCTTTTTAATGCATTCCATTCAGACTATACCTATGCATACCGATAGTTTTGGGAGAGAGAAGGGCCCCCTTGCAACGTGGGGGCTTTTCGATTAATAAATGGACCTATCGCCCGGTCACAAAAAAAGAACTTATGATAGCTAAACCTAATCCCGTTATAAATGGCATTAATAAAACCAGGTATCTGGGAAAACCAATATCCGAAATTATTACCAATGGTTTTTTTACGGTAGACCGCGAATGGACGGTAAAATATTGGAACAAGGCTGCTGAGAAATTATTAAGAGTTTCGGCCGAAGAAATAATCGGGAAAAATCTTTGGGAAGAATTTGCCGGGGCTGTTCCAATCGATTTCTATACAGCCTACCACCTGGCGCTGATTCAGGATATCCCACTTCATTTTGAAGAGTACTGGGGGGCCATGGAGACCTGGTTTGAAGTCAATACCTACCATGCTGATGATAGCTTATCTGTTTCTTTTAAGTCCCGCAGCGAGCCCGTGCAATCAGGGCATTCTGAACGGCAGCTCAAGACACTGAACGAACTATACCAGTTTGTGACAGAGGTAACGAATGACTGTCTTTGGGAGTGGGATTTTGGCACCAGGGAACTGTTCTGGATCGACGGCGGCCATAAAAGGGTCTTTGGCTACCAGATAGTAAATGCCATCATCCCGCAAAGTTTCTGGGAGAAGCGTATTCATCCTGATGACAGGCTGCGTATCTTAAAAAGATTAGAAAAGATCTTAACAACCGGAACCGAAACTTCCTGGGAAGAAGAATACCGATTTCAACGAATTGATGGGAGTTATGCCTATGTCCATGACCGGGGGCACATTATCTATGGCGCGGACATGGTGGCTTCCCGGATGGTCGGTGCCACACAAGATGTCACCGCGCGGAAATTAGCAGAAACCGGGTTATTGGAAAGTGAGAGCAAACTCGTAAAGGAAAGGTTAGCCAGACAGCAGGAAATGACCCATGCCGTGCTGGCGGCACAGGAGCAAGAACGGTCGGAGATCGGAAAGGAGTTGCACGACAACCTGAACCAGATCCTGGGCGCCGCCAAGTTATATATCGAGTTGGCAAAAACGGATGAGGAGAATAGGGAAATGTGCCTGGAGAAGTCTTCCGGATTCATTGTGAAGGTGATAGAAGAGATCCGAAGGATTTCAAAAACTTTATCGACTCCCAGTATGGTTATGGGAATTTTGGAGAGTATAAAAATCCTGGTGGATGACCTGGCCGTGGTCAATGAGATAAAAATTGAATTCCAGGATAACGGTATTGACGACACAGACCTGGATGAAAAATTGCAGCTCACCATTTTCAGGATTGTCCAGGAACAGTTGAATAATATATTAAAACATGCCAATGCCACACATGCTATCATAGATCTAAACAGGCGGGAGAGCCGAATCATACTGCGGATTTCAGACAATGGCAATGGTTGTTCTATTTCAGAGGAGGAAAAGGGCGTAGGCAATATTAATATAAAGAGCAGGGCTGAACAATGTCATGGAACTGTTGCAATGACATCAAGTCCAGGTAAAGGGTATGAATTGAAAGTCGAATTGCCTTTGGAGGGCTATTTGTGAATAAATCAGCCGAAACTCCAGTTACTTCCATTTTTCTTCCAGCACGACAGAAAGCATAAAATAAATCTCATCCGGCGAAGTGGGCTTGCTCATGAAATGCGCTGCTCCCAACCTTTTCAATTCTACTGATTCCTCAACTTCCCTGGAAGTTGTATAAACGATAACCGGAATTGGGTGCAGCCTGGCGTCGTTTTTGATTTCCACCAAACATTGCTTACCACTCAAGCCATGCATCCGTAAATCCAAAAAAATGAAATCCGGCAATGGGTTTTCCTCATTTTTCAAATAAAGCAAGGCATCCTGGGCGCTGCCGGCGCTTACGCAGGAGATGGTTTCATCGACTTGTTTTACCGCTTCAAAAAAAAACTGCCGGTCGTCGGCGTCATCGTCTACCAATAAAATAGTTTTATTCTTATCCATGGTCTTAAAATTACTGTTTCAACGGGAGGATAATATGGAATTGCGCCCCCTCTCCCATTTTTGATTCCGCATAGATCTCGCCGTGGTGGTTGATCACAGCTCTCCTGCACAAGGCCAATCCAATGCCTGTACCTTCAAAGTCTTCCCGCGCATTCAACCGCTGGAAAATTAAAAACATCTGTTCTGAGAACCGTTGGTCAAACCCTATCCCATTATCGCGGAAAATAATTTCACAATAAGAAGTCTTGCTATTCAAAGTGGGAAATTTATCCATTCCCTTCACTGGCAGCATTCCCGAATGAATGCTAATTTGGGGGGGGACATTCATTTTAGAGAACTTTAATGAATTGCCCAGGAGATTGTAAAAAAGCTGATAGATCTGTAAAGGCACGGCGTCGATGACCGGCAACGGCTCTTGGTTAACAGAAGCTTGTTTCTGCGTAATCAACAAATCAAAATCGGCTATTACCTGCTGCAAGACACTATTCAAATCTGTTTTTTCAAAGACAAGGCCGGCATCCGATATCTTTGAGAAATTGAGCACATCAGTAATCAGGTCAGACATACGTTCGGCGGACAGACTGATCTTTCCCAGTAATTCCTTAGCCTCACCGGCTATGTCAATGTTATGTCGTAGATTGAGGAGGTTGGCGAAAGTCCGGATCTTCCGTAAAGGTTCCTGCAAATCATGTGAGGCGATGGTCGCAAACTGTTTCAGGTTGTCATTGGAATGGCGAAGGGAAGTATTGGCATCTTTAAGAGACGCGGTTCTTTCTTCCACCTGCTTTTCCAGCTCCAGCGTAAATAATTTCTGATCAGCCTCCGATTTTTTCGCTTCCGTAACATCTTCGATGGCCAGCAGGATCAATTGTTCGATATTGTCTTTTCTGAAAATCTGCCGGGCATTTAACAGCAGGATCCTTTCTCCAAGGGCGTTAAAGGTCTGCTTAATTTCAAAGCCTGTAATATTATTCCCTTCCGATAATACATTTTTCAGCATGGACCGAAGAGCAGGTAAATTCCATTGTTTATCTCCGATCTCAAAAAACAATTTCCCTTCTGTTGCTTCTTCTACTGTCTTAAATTTATCATAGTATGCCTTGTTAGCCGTTTTTACCTGCATTTCCTTATCAAGGATGATCAGCGGCTCCCGGATGGTCGCCACGATGGATTCGGCGTATATACGGGATAAGTTCAGCTGTTCATTCCTGTCAAAAAGTTCATGGTTCAGGGTAGTCAGCTCTTCGTTGGTGCTCTGGATCTCCTCTTTGGATGTCTCTAATTCTTCGTTCAAACTTTGGAGTTCTTCGCTACCGGAAAGAAGCTCTTCATTAGCGCTTTGAAGTTCTTCATTAACGGCTTCCTGGTCTTCCGTGATACCCCTCATATCTTCCCGGAGCTGGGCAAGTTCATTTTCCAATCTTCGAACGTGTACGTTTTCAGGGTCTTGCAGCAAATCCGGGGGGCCGGGCTGATTATTCTTTGCAGCACCGCCCATGGCCCCGGAAGAAGAGGGGGCATCTTTAAAAAGAATCAAAAAATAAGGCTCTACGGTATTGGGCAATGGGATCACTTCAATGGTCACCATCTGATGTTGTCCCATAAACTGGATGGAGATATTTTCTTTAACCAGCGGCTTATTCGTGGCTTTTGCTTTATGGAGGGCGTTCCTCAATTCAAAAGACAAACCTTCGCGGGCCATTTTTAACACGTTGAGGCTAGGTTTACCCGGTGGCGGTTCCAACCAGGTCCCTATGGACCCCCGAAACTGTACGATATCCAGCTGCTCATTCACCACTACGCCGGGAGGCGTATACCTGGAAAGCACGGCATCCGCACTCTTCTGAAAATCGTCGCGGCCCGGCCCTTTTCCAACCGAAAGGCCCTCTTCTTTAACCACTTTCTCATTGCGGTCTGCCGCAACCTGCAAGCGCCTGGCAGGAACCGCTTTTCTCGTATATAACCTTTCATTTTTCCCAAATACCGTAAACAGGTCGGCCGCAGGGCCGGTAGTTTCTGATTTTCCCAGTAATAAATAGCCATTATCCTTTAATGCATAGTGGAAGGTCGTGAGCGCCTTTTTTTGCAGGAACGGCTCCATATATATGAGGACATTCCGGCAACTTATCAAATCCATTTTTGCAAATGGGGGGTCCTTCAGGAAGTTGTGACAGGCAAATACACACATATCCCTGATGAACTTATTTATATGAAAATTGCCATTTACTTTTGTAAAATATCGTTGCAAACGATGGTTAGTAAGGGTTGCGACTTCTTTTTTTGTATAGGTTCCGCTCCTTGCCTTTGTTATAGCTTTTTCAGAAAGGTCGGTAGCAAACAGCTGAATTTTAATATCGGCCGCTTTATCCCCCAGGTATTCGTGGAGGCACATGGCTATGGAATAAGGCTCTTCTCCGGTTGAACATCCTGCAATCCAGATGCGTAAGGGGTTTCCCTCTTCCTTATGCTTTAAAAGAAGCGGAAAGAGGGTTTCACAAAGAGTATCATAAATTTTAGGATCGCGAAAAAATTCAGTAACAGGAATAAGTAAATCCTGGTACAGAATGTCCTGCTCGGGAATATTCTCCTTAACATGGGCAAGATAATCAGCAATGTTCCCGATCTTATTCAACCCCATTCTGCGGAGAATCCGTCTGCGGATGGTCGTTTGTTTGTAATAGGTGAAATCGGCTCCTCTTCGAACACGGAGCAGGGAAAGCAACTGTCTGAATGCATCTTCCTTCTTCAGCGGCAGATCTTCCGTATCATTGGAAAGACCCGTTTTATACGTTTGGTTCAAGGAAGCCAGTTGTAAGGGGATCTCCTCGGGAGTGAGTATGAAATCCACTACTTCCGCGTCAATGGCGCTTTGAGGCATGCCATCGAAACCTGCGGATTGTTGTTCCTGCGCGAAGGTAATGCCCCCATGATCTTTAATAGCCTTTAATCCCAGGGTCCCATCCGTTGCCGTACCTGATAGGATGACACCGATCGCATGGCTCTGGTGGACCTCCGCCAGCGAGGTAAAGAACACGTCAATAGGCATATTCTTTTCATTCCTGGGAGGGCGGGGGCTTAATTGAAGGACACCGTCCGTTGCCGTCAGTATTTTATTCGAAGGAATGATGTAGATGCGATTGGGTTCCACCCGAACATTATTCGTGATCTCGTGTATTGGTATGTGCGTGACCTTTTGTAACAGATCCGTCAACATACTCTCATGGGTAGGTTCTAAATGCTGCACTAAAATATAAGCCATCCCGGAATCTTCGGGAATGGCTTTCACCAGCCTTTTAAAGGCCTCCAACCCGCCAGCGGATGCGCCCACTCCTACCACCGGGAACAGGTTGTGAGACCTTATCTTTTTATTATCTTTATTTTGCGGCTCAGCCATGTTATTTTCAATGAACTTTTAAGATGACTCCTGCTCAATCCTTAACCGCAGCAAATTACGTATAATAGGGGGTATTTCCGGTTATAAATCCTCCAGTTCATTCCGGGATTTGTCTTTTTGCTTTTTGAAATCAGTTGGGGTAAGCCCTGTTATCTTTTTGAACTGCGCCGATAAGTGAGCTACGCTGCTATAGTTCAACTTATACGATATCTCCGTCAATGACAGTTCATTATAGAGCAATAGCTCCTTTATCCGTTCGATCTTGTGCATAATGATGAACCGTTCGATCGTAGTACCTTTTACTTCGGAGAAGATATTGGCCAGATAGGTATAATCGTAGGGTAATTTACGGGTAAGATAGGCGGAAAAGTTAGTTTTTGGCAGATTATATTCAACATGAACCATTTCCACGATAATGGTTTTTATCTTTTCAATCAGGATGCTTTTGTGATCTTCCAATAATTCGAACCCGGCGCTTAACAATTCAATTTTAATTTGTTCCAATTGAATGGTGAAAATTTCCGACAACAGTTCTACTTCGCCTAATTCAACCGGACCGTGGGGAATTCCAAGCTTTGTCAACATATCGTTTACAAACAATTTACAACGATGAGATACCATATTTTTTATATAGAGCGTCACTAGTAGTTTGAAAGGGATTTTTTTTCTCTTAACTCCTCTTAATAAAGTTAGCAAAAATCTGTCCGGACCGTTACATGGCGGGGGCGGATAGATCAAATCCGCTAAAAATGGGTGAAAAAACCCTTTTTTCAATATTTCGTAAAACTATACCCGCTGGACCGATCGCTTTGGTGATCCCGGCGGGGTTGAGTATTTATTAGGGAGGTAACTATTTGATCCTTTTGATGGTATATTTTGTCCCTAACCGGAGGGCTAATGACGTTAATTTTCCCGTGGAAGGAGTAGCCGGCAATTCCACCTCTACGATCAGCCAGGTGGCCCCGCTGAGCGTGAAGGTCTCCCCTTTTTCCTTTTTCACATCCCCGGGGAATGTGAACTGGACCTTCTTCAGCAGGTCGCCGGCAGTACCCGAAAGGATACCATTGATGGGAACGTCTGCGGGCGATACCTCTTTGGCGGCAACCCGCTCCTTTGGTTTTTCCCTGGTCGTGTCATCCCTGATATCTTCATGAGCTTTTTTTATCTGGTCCGCTGTATAGGCTGCACTTAGTTTATCCGGCTGCCCCTGCCGGAGCTCGCCGCTGAGAATATCTTTTAAAGGCGCCGGCTCCCATTCTTTTAGCAGGTAGCGTTTGTTAAAGGATTTCTGCACCAGTTTCTCCTGGGCGTCCTGCTGCTCCTTTGAGAGGGGTGGTAAAGCCGGGAATTTATTTGGTATAACTTCTTCCGCTTCTCCCTCCAGCTTTTCGGGTTGAGGCGGCGTCTCGTTCAATGCCTGCATACGGACCTCGATCGGCGCGTCAAGGGATTTATAATATTGCTGGAGATAAAACCAGGCTGTGCGCAGGGCTTTGCCACCGGCGGCAATATCAATTACGACGACCTTTTCCCGCTGTAACCGATCGGGGGATACATATTTAGAAAGATAGAGGAACAAATTCTTTTTCTTGTCTCCGTCCTCCATTATTTTGGCCGCATCCGCCGTGGTAACGTCACTCATGGGAAGGGATAAAATGACGGTACTGCCCTTTGTCATCTCCTGAACCATATGCATGATAGGCGCCGGGCTGTTTCCCAGGGCTACATAGGCGAACTCCTTTGGTGGTAAGGCTTTTATAAGCGAGGCGGCAATGTCAAAGATGCCGGCCTTATCGTTCCTGGTGAGCCTTAATTCGGGACCGGCCGGTTTATCGGACTCTGTTTGAGAGGGTGTTTGTAATGATGCCGGGAGTTTAATTTGAGATGGAGTGTAAGTCCCTGTCGGCGATGATGTCTGCGTGGAAGAGGGCTTAGCCAGTGGGGCCCCGTCCAGTGTTTCACCGGCAATAAGTGCTGCCTCTATCTCAGCCTTACTGCTCCCGGCCAGTCGAGGGTCCGTCAGCAAAAACCGCAATCTCTCTGCCGTTAAATTTGTCGACTCGACTCTCATTACAGCATCCCCTTTATAGATAAGGATCAGGGGGCGTAATTGCGCTACAGGCTGTGCAGGCAGCGTTGATTTAAGAAGATGGTTGTCCGCCATTTTCTGATAGGCCTGCAATTGTTTAACCTGCGGGCTGAGTGCAGCGAGTTGTTGCAAGCCGGTTTCGCCGCCTCCCTTTTCTTTGGGAGAGCTGCCAGCTACTGCGCGGCTTTTAGGTTCAGCTTGTTCAGGAGAGAAGGTCTTCACGATGGAAATAGCTGTTTATTGCCGTGAGTAAGGTACGAATATTTTAGCCTTCCCGCTTTGTTTTTAGTAAAACCCGAAATGAATTTTTAGTAATAGCCCTACTGATTTTCGTTTCGTTTAGTTGTTAATTTGTAGGGGCCTGAAAATTTTGTCATTTAAAACCTCAACGCTTGAGTCTCAATATAATCGGTATTTCTGCCTACTATCACGATTCGGCCTGCTGTATCCTGCAGGACGGTGTATTAAAGGCGGCTGCGCAGGAAGAGCGTTTCTCGGGACAAAAAAATGACCCTTCCCTACCTCAAAAAGCTTTTCTTTACTGCCTGGAAGCGGCTTCTCTCAAGATAACGGACATCGATTGTATTGCCTATTATGAAGACCCCATAAAGAAGCTAGCCCGGCAATTATGGAGCGGTAATAAAAAGATCTCCGCCGCCACCATCTTCGAAAAAAAAAATACTGAAGTAGAAAGACAGTTGCGCAAACTGCTGGGCTATTATGGTCCTGTAAAGTATTACGATCACCATTTGTCGCATGCGGCCAGTAGTTTTTTTTATTCAGGGTTTCCGGAAGCAGCGACGTTCACGGTAGATGGCGTCGGTGAATGGGCGACGACGACTTACGGAACAGGCAGCGGCCCCCGTCTGTCCCTGTTCGAAGAGGTGATATTCCCGGATTCGATCGGGTTGTTATACAGTACGATCACCAGTTTCCTGGGGTTCAGCGTCAATAGCGGCGAATACAAGGTAATGGGGTTAGCTCCTTATGGAGCAGACCGGTATAGCGACCAGCTCCGGCAAATGATAACCTCCGACAGTGCCGGCGGATACCATCTCGATATGCGCTATTTTGACTTCCTGGAAGGCAGTTGCATGTATGGGCCGGCCCTGGAAGAGCTGTTGGGCCTGCCCCCCCGTCTCAAAAATACCGAGATCCTTCAGGCCCATACTGATATCGCTAAAAGCTTACAGGTCGTCCTGGAAGAGATACTGATCGAAAAGGCGAATTATCTCCATGCAAAGACGGGTTTGGATAATTTATGCATGGCCGGGGGTGTGGCATTGAACTGCGTGGCCAATGGGAAGATACTAAAGAACAGTCCGTTTAAAAAGCTATTTGTCCAACCTGCCGCGGGCGATGCGGGCTGCGCGCTCGGCGCGGCGGCGTTAGCGAATGCGGAGCTGGCCGGCGAGCCGATAAGTGGTCGCCTGGATCACGTCTACCTGGGCCCGAAGTTCGGTCAGGCAGAGATTGCGGCCCTACTCGGCGCTACTGCCTTTCAATTCAAAGACTATCGGAATGATACCCAGGAATTACTGGATGTTACGGCACGCCGGATCGCCGATGGCAAAGTGGTGGGCTGGTTTCATGGCAACATGGAATTCGGTCCCCGGTCCCTGGGCGCCAGAAGTATCCTGGCCGATCCCCGTGACCCCACCATGCGCGACCGGATCAATGCCATGGTAAAGAAGCGCGAGGCATTCCGTCCTTTTGCGCCTGCCGTACTGGAGTCTCATGTCCGTCAGCATTTTGACCTCGATCATGCCTCGCCCTTTATGCTGGAAACCTGCCAGGTCATATCCCGGCTGGATCTGCCCGCCGTGACCCATGTGGACGGCTCGGCGAGGGTACAGACTGTAAGCGAGGAGACCAATGTACGATTTGCCGGTCTTCTGAAAGCCTTCCATAAAATCACCGGTTGTCCCATCCTGCTAAATACATCCTTCAATGTCCGGGATAAACCCATTGTATGTACGCCCGAAGACGCGTTACTATGTTTTCTCACCACAGACATCGACTGTCTTATCCTGGAAGATTTTGTAATTGACAGCAAGGAGGATCTCAAGGGAGTCGTCGAAGTCATCACCTCCCTGCTGGCAGAACGGGTATCTACCGGGGTCAATCCCGACGTATACACCTTTATCTAAAGCATTAAATAATCTCTTTATGTCAAACAGACCAAGGGAAGATCTCAAATCAACCGCAACCTCCCTGGCAAAACTGCTGTCCTCTGACCGGGTGGATAAAAAAGCTGCCGGTCATTTACTGGAGCAGTTGGGGTACGGGGTGTCCGAAAAAGGGGGGGCAGGCAACCATGACAATTCTCCAAGGTCCCGGAAACCTTCCCTACCTGCAGGCAGTATCGGTATCTATTCTCCGGAAACGATAGAGGGTGAAATCCATTACCAACGCAATATAACCTTTAAAGAAAAATGGCCTTTATGCGCCGATGTAGCAACCATTCCCCCCAAAGGCCCCCGCAAACGGATCGTGCTGCTGGGCGAATCCGTGGCAAGGGGTTATCTGCTCGACCCGGGCTATACTCCCGCCAAAGTATTGGAGGCCTATTTAAACGGCAATAGTCCCGGGCAGGGCGAGATCGAGGTGATAGACCTGGCAGAGACCAATCTTACCATGGAAGGGCTTAAGCAGCGGTACCAGGAATGCCTGGCGCTGGACCCCGACCTGGTCATCTTTTTTGCCGGCAATAACTGGCGGGCCGATATGGAACTCAGTATCGTCAGGAGTCCGGAGAATATAAAAAAAATGATGGAGGCGCTGGTACGGCATGGCGGGATCGCCGGTTTAAAAGGGGTGATAGAAGAAATATTTGCGAACCTGGTAGACTCCTTTCTTTCCTATGTCCACCAACTGGCTGCGCCTACCGGTATCCAGGTCGTCTTTTTAATCCCGGAATATAATTTATTGGATTGCCGTAGTACGTCAGAAGAACAATTCGTGACCAAGCTGATGGGAGAAGGTACCCGTAAATGGGTCACGGCCCTGAAGGAGGCCCGGGCAGCCTTCGCGGGCGGCCATATTGATGAAGCGGAAAGCCATGCAGCTAACATGATAGCGTTGGACCCGACCAATCCGCTGGGGTTTGAGATCATGGCAGACTGCCAATTGAAACGGGGGAACCAGGCAGGTGCAAGGAATAACCTGGAATTGGCCAGGGATACGGCCTTATTTTTCCGCACCAACAGCAAACCAAGGGTCTATTCAGTCGTCCGGAAAACAATTTTAGAAAAAGCGGCAGCATACCAGCTAACTGTCGTGGACCTTTCCGCTGTATTCGGCCTGCATCTGAAAAATAAAATACCCGGCCGGACCCTCTTCTTTGACTACTGTCATCTGACCGTGGAAGGAATACAGGTAGCCATGGAGGCGCTGGCCAAACGGGTAGCTGCCATGGTGCTGAAAGAGCAAACGTCCCTGCAGACCTATCCGGGACCGGCCTACCCGCAGATCTACCCGGACCGGCAGGTTAGCGCCCTGGCCCACCTGTTGGCCGCCATCCACAATGCCCATTGGGGGCAGTCCTACGAAATATTATATTATCATTGTACCTGTGCGTTGCGGCTTTCTGATAAGATAGCTATGCCCATGGTGCATTACTGCGACATGATGAGCAGGCAGGCTTCCAATGTACTTTGCCGGTCATTCGAAATACTGGCTTCCAAATATTTCAAGCTGGACCGGCACATGTATGCGCTTAGGAATCCCAGGAACTATAAACAGATGGACCTCGACCTGGTAAATGCCATGGTAGAAGCCCTGAAAGACACGGGTCTGAATATTACCACCCCCATCAATGAGCTCCGCGCCGAAGAGCATGGCGTGCTGCGTCACCAGCTTAATCTGCTGAGGTCCTATTACCACAGCTCGTCTTATGGCGAGTACAATGGCACGAAGACGGCCTATTTCCAGGCCCGGGAACCGGTATCCCGTTTCTTTGTAGTGGCCCGCAAGGGTATTGCTATCCGGTTGAACGCGACGTTAAGGATCCCGCAGGCGGCCCCGGGAATGGTCAAGGCCGCCCTGTATGTCAACGATGTGCCGATCGGCGAAATCGGGATCTCCGATCAGTGGAGCGACCATACTATCATCGTTGCGGGTGATGTCTGTTCGGACGGTGTAAACATCGTAACGATCCAATGGCCGATCCCTGCCGACCAGGGCAGCAGGAATGAGCTGTTTGCCGCAAGCGATGCCTCTTTCAACCCCCAATCCCTACTGGATGCCGCCTTCTACGTTTTGGGCGAGATCATGCATTTTAAAGCACAACATCTTCCTTTACCATCCGTACATCATCCTGCCTGACCGGGGATTGAAAATATCCGGCTTTTATCCCTTCCCGAAGCATACAGGAGAACCATTCAAAATTTGTCCCGGGAAAATATAAACCGGCTTCAGCGATGGCGTCCAGCGACCTTCTGTGAATATAATTAACCCGTCTTGGATAATCCATCGACCGTTGGACCCAGCCAGCCGCCAGATGGACTGCCGTCTTATTGGCGTCGGGGCCTTCAAATCTGCCGACGGCTTCCTTAAAAGTATAGAGGTCTACCACTTCCAACTCGTACCCGAACTGCCTCAACAGATCGGCGACCCGGGTAAAGGAAATGGTGTGGGGATTATCGATGTGTAAACAGACCGACGGGTCTTCGGTCCTTCCGAGGCAGAAATGAACAATACCCGCGGCGACGATGTCGACATGAGAGAAAGAGAGACTTTCCTGGAAGGTGCCGGGTATCTTCTTTAAGAGGATCAGCCCTTTTATGATCTGGAAGATCCTGTTTTGCTCAATATTGTGCTGAAATCTCCCATAGAGCGAATCCGCCGCGATATGGCCTACCCGGTAGATCTTTCCCTTACCCCCACTGCGGAGAAAAAGACGCATCAGTTTCTCCCCTTCAAACTTGGTCCGTTCATAATCGGAAATAAAGGTCTGTCCATAATCGAAGTCATCTTCGGAGAAGTCCCTGTCATCGTTACCGGCGACATATCCGCTAACCGCAAGTGTTGAGATGTAATGGATCTCTTTATCCATTCCCGTTGCGGCCAGCTCGATCATCTTCCGTACGGAACCAACATTTATCCGTTCCAATTCCTTGTAATCTTTCATCAGGTTGATATCCGCCGCGGCATGCAGGATAAGACCGGCGCCTTTCGCGATGCGCTCATAATTTTCTTCCGTCATCCCGAATTTATCCGCCAGCAGTTCGCCCCTTACTGCATGGATACGGACCTTCTTCTCTTCCGGCCATTCCGGGAAATAATGTTCAAAATTAGTTTTCAACCGGTATTCAGCGTGGTCCTGGTTTTTCCCCCGGACAAGACAGTAAACGTCTGTCCCTTCCTCGTTGCTGCATAAACTGGCCAGGTATCCCCCCAGGAATCCGGTAGCGCCTGTGAGGAACAAGGACCTTCGCTCAAAAGACTTCCCCAGCCGGACCTTTATATTATAAAGCGGTTGTCCGACGGAAGGCATATAACTTCCAAGGATGGGCATCCGGACCTTATCGAAGGTATTATCCTTAGTACTTACGCTGTCTTTCAGATAATTAAAGAACAGGTTCATTATCCGGCCAATCCGCTCCTGCGAAAAAGCGCTCAACTGGTATTGAACGTCAATGATCAGGGTCTCCCCGATATACCTGGCGGTAAAATAAAGTTTGTACTCGGCAAACGCCATCTCTCCGCGGGTAGAGCCGGGATTAAAACAGGAAGGGCTTAATTTGATGGCCCCATTCTCCCATGACTCCGGGAAACGCCCCAGGTAATTAAACCGAACATCTGCGCCACTCCTGGAAATCTCTGCAAACTGTTCGGGTGAAACATTCATTTTATTTGCGGTAACCGTAGCTTCCCGGATCAGATGGGTGCAGGTAAAGGGATCTAATTTTCCTCTTCCGAAATGTACAGGCCAGGTGGTAGCCCACCAGGCTACGGACCTGCTGAGATCCGGCAGGTCTTCCCGTTGAGGGCGGCCATGGAATTCCATATCGATCGTGATCTCCGGGATAGCAAGCTGCTGTAAAATGGCATTGCCAAATGCGCTCAACAGGTATCCGTTTAGTGTTGAAGAGGGCTCTTGTCCGGAAAGTTGTTGTAAAACATCGGAAATCTCTTTGGGGATAACGGTCTGGCTGACGGCCAGGGATCGTGCTGCCGGCCTGCTGACATCGGGTGCAGGGAGGCCAACTATTTTCTGGTCATAAGGACGGACCCTCATGCCCTTATCCGCTGTCTTATGGGAGAGAGCATGAAAGAACTCCCTGACGGTATTTTCAGGGGTATCCGAGAAGGGTTCGTTGTTGACCAGCCGCTCGTAATTATCCAATAGCTCGTCGATGACAATATTCCAGGAAATGACATCGATCACCAGGTGATGGCATATTAAACAGCAATAGTCTTTCCCATGGTCATCAATACATAAGTGCAGGATAAACAAGGGCCCATCCTCCGCCGATATCTTTTTCAGCAACCGGCTGTATATATCCTGTATCTGTATGGAGACCGGTGATCTTCCGTCCATGACCGAGACCCCGATATGCCTGTCTGAAAAATGAAACCTGCCTGCAAGCCGGGAATGGGGGATCTGTTGTGAATGGAATGGTTTCCGGAACGACCGGGTCAATTCCCCATGGCTTTCGACCACGTTATGAAAGGCCAGGGTCATTTCCCTGATCCTGATCCTGTCTGCTGTTTCCAGCAGAACGGCCTGGCAATACCTGTCCGGGTCGGCTCCTTCCTGGCGCAGAAAGTCCTGTTGGGAAAAAGTCATTTTATGCAGCGCCCCATTAAACTGGCCGACCGGCTGTTCGACTGTCTTTTCGGGCATTAACCTCAGAAATTCGTCAAACCGGCTGTTATGGTTGAGGTCTGTTACGTGGACCTTGTATCCGTAGCGTTGAAGCCGTCCTATCAATTGTATAGCCATCAGGGAATCTCCTCCTATCCCGAAGAAATCATCCGAGCCCGTTATATCATTCCTGTTGAGGATCTTTTTCCATGTTGTACCGGCCAGTTCCGGCCAGGAAGCCGTCGCCGGGTCACCGATCTCCCCCACCCCGGTCATTTCCTTTTGTTCAAACGAGCTCTTTAAAGCATTCATATCAATCTTCCCATTTGAATTATAGGGCGCCCGGGTATAAAAATAGAAATGGGAGGGGATCTTATATCCCGGTAATTTATCCGACAGCCAGCCTTTCATATTCTTTTCGGGCTCTCTGTCCTTTGGTATTTTGATATAGGCCTCTATGACAGGATGGTCCGGGTTGCCGGACAGACATACGATAGCCGTCTCTATGTCCGGATGAGCGCTGATGGCCAGTTCAATCTCCCCCAATTCGATACGGTATCCTTTTACTTTTACCTGCCGGTCGGTCCGGTAGAGGAACTCGTAGTTCCCATCATCCAGTTTCCTGCAAATGTCACCGGTCCGGTAACAGCAGGTCTGAAGGCCGTCAATTTCCCTGATAAAGAATTTTTTATTATTCTCGGTCTCATTTTCAAAGTACCCTATGCTGACGCCGGGCCCTGTAATATACAGTTCACCGGTATCTCCCCCGGAGGGGCTGTCGAGGAAACAGCTATTCTTTCCCAGGGGTGTGCCCATGGGAACGGAGCCTGTTCTTTCAAAGTGTACCGAATGGCTGTCTATCCTGAAGGCTATTGCTCCGATAGTTGCTTCGGTAGGGCCGTAGTGATTGAATAAGTTAACACAAATACCAGCGTTGACAATTGTTTTTACTGTTTCCCAGCTCAGTTTCTCCCCTCCCAATACGATGGTATCGACCGGCTTTTTATAGTTGTATTTCATGCCGGAGATCAGTGCGAGCAAGTGGGAGGGCGTTATTTTTACCAATGAGATCTGGTCCTGTTGAATGATGTCATGGAAGATAGCGGGATCTGTCGCCTCGATCTTATCGAGGATCCTCAGCATGCCGCCGGAAACCAGTGCGACCAGCAGGTTGGTCAGCCCCAGGTCGGCGGCAAAAGTTGAAGCATGGACCGCGTTGACCTTTTCGGGTCTCCCCAGCTTATCATAAACAGACCAGGCATAATGCAGGACGTTGCCATGGGAGATCTGCACGGCCTTTGATTTTCCCGTGGTTCCGCTGGTAAGCAGGATATAACATACGTCTCCGGTGGAGGCGGTGCAAACGGGCCAGTCGTGGTAACCGGAATCCGGTAAACCTATCATGTCTTTGAAATCCAGGATCCATTCCACCTGCCCTTCAACAGGCGCTGTCTGGCCCTCCCGGTCCAAAATGATAGCTTTAACCCTCACCTCTTTGATCTTTTCCGTATTGATCTTTATTCCGTCTTCATGGTCCAGCATGACGGGTACGGCGTCGCATAAAATGATACCCCAGAAGCAAAGAAGGCTGTCCGTATCTTTTTTACTTACGCAGGCAACCCGGTCTCCCGGCTTTATGCCGTATGCAAGCAGTTTCCCCGCGATGTGGAGTGCCTGAACATAAAGTTGCCGGTAGGTAAAAGAGTTGTTTTTATCTTTTATGGCTGTACGATCGGGAGATCCTTCCACTACTGACAAAAGGACTTCGGCTAAGTTTGAATAGTTAGCTAACATAGAAAATAAAAAATGTGATCATTCAGGAAACGGCGACTAGGGGTATGCCTGTCGCGTGGGTCGGATAGAGATGTTGTCGAGATTTATATTTCCGGGGAGGGAGAGCAGAAAGCTTATCACCCTGGCAATATCATCCGGCTTCAAGATCGGGCCGACTTCTTTTGAATATTCTTCGAACCAGGTCTCGCTATAACCGGCGGATCGTTGGAAATTGGTGCCCACCAACCCCGGCTCTATTAAGGTGACCCGGATGCCAAGGGGCCCCAGTTGTCTTCGCAGCGCCTCGGTCAGTCCATGTGCAGCGAATTTTGTCGCGCCGTATACGGAGTTAAAGGGGGAGATATTCCTTCCGATCGTGGACCCGATCACGACGATGTCCATGGGATTGCTGACAAAATCAAACCCACTGGCCGCCTGCTCCATCATGGTCCGGGCGATATTCCTCAGTTGGTGCATCAGCCCTTTTATATTGATATCGATAAGATCGTCCCATTCGTCCGGGTTGGACGTGACGACGGTTCCCGGAAGGCCTCTTCCGGCGCTGGCGATAAAAATATCCGGTTTTCTTTGCCAGGTCTTATAACATTCGTCGATACACGAGACCGTCACCTGGTCCTGCGAGATGTCGCCGCAAACGGTACGGATATTGTCGGCTCCGGCAAGGCTGCGGGCTTCCTGTGCGGCTTCGGTCAATTTCTCCTCCGTCCTGGCATTGAGCACCAAACGAACTCCCTGTTCAGCGAGCCGGCAAGCTACCGATCTGCCTATTCCCGAGCTGGCGCCGGAGATGACAGCAATACGATCTTTCATAAATTTATGGTATTAAACGTCTGTCCGGAGGCTTTTTACGGGGTTGGTCAATGCCGATGTAATACTTTGATAGCTTACCGTCAGCAGGGTGATCAGCAGGGCGCCTGCGGCGGCAATGGCAAAGATCCACCAGGGCATATCAGAGCGGTATTGAAATTGCTGCAGCCAGTTTCCCATAAAATAATAAGCAAGCGGTATGGCGATGAGCAGCGACAAGCCGACCAGGATTATAAATTCCTTTGTCAGCAAACGCCATAAGCTAAATACGGAGGCGCCCAGTACCTTGCGTATGCCGATCTCTTTTATACGTTGTTCCGCCATGAAGGTCGCCATTCCGAATAAGCCCAGGCAGCTGATGAAGATGGCCAGGAGGGCAAAGAAACCGGCCAGTTTGCCGATCCTCTCCTCGTCGTCGAATTTCCGGGCATATTCCTCATTTACAAAGAAGTATTGGAAAGGCGATGAGGGGGCATACGTCTTGCAGACCGACTCTATTTTGGACAAAGCCCGGGCAGTGCTGACGCCGGGATTGATCCGGATATTCAAATAGTCGCTGCTGAACTTTCTCCGTATGTAAAAGATGGTTTGCTTAACAGGGTCATAGGGTGACTCCATCACGATGTCTTTGACCACCCCTAATATGAGGAAGGACTCATTACCCCATCGTATCAGTTCCCCTACCGGGTTCTTAAGCCCCATATATTGTACGGCCGCTTCGTTCAGGATGGCCACGGAAGAGTCGGTAGTGAAGTCGGTACTAAAATCCCTTCCCTGCAATAACTTCCAGCCCACCGTTTTGCCAAACCCGGAGGTTACGCCGATGGTGGCAAAGTCGGCTGCCATTCCGGGGTCTTTCCCTTTCCAGTCAATATTGCCGCTGGTATAGCTGACCCCGGTAGCCGCGCTATTGGCCAGGGCCACCTCGGTTACCAACCCGGATTGGAGCAGGTCGCTTCTCACCGCGTTAAAATGTGCGAACAGGTCGTTGGTAGCCATTTCGACGGAGAGCAGTCCTTCCCGGTTATAACCAACCGGTCTGTCCCTCGTATATTGGATCTGTTTGAAGACGATGATGGTGCCGATGATCAGGGTCACTGAAACGGTAAACTGTAAGATGACCAGGACCTTACGGGAAACGATGGCCACCCGGCCTGCGCGGAATCCTCCTTTTAAAACGGCAACCGGCCGGAAGGAGGACAGGTACAGGGCGGGATAACTGCCCGCCAGCAAACCGGTGAAAACGGCAAACCCGAAGCCCGTTATCCAGAACAGGGGGTTGCCCCATATGCCTGTCACCTTTTTGCCCGCTACTTCGTTGAAAAAGGGCAGGACCAGCAAGACCAGGCCCAGGGAAAGTAAAAAGGCGATGCCTGCCATGAGTAAGGATTCGCTGAAGAACTGAAGAATAAGCTGCCACCGCAGGGAGCCGATGGCCTTGCGTACGCCCACTTCTTTCGCCCTCTTTTCACTTCTGGCGGTACTTAGGTTCATAAAATTGATACAGGCCAGCGCCAGGACGAATCCTCCTATGATCCCAAACAGCCAGATATATTGTATCCTGCCGCCGGTGTTGACGCCATTCCTGTACTCTGCATGCAAGTGCCATCTGCTCATTGGCTGGAGGAAGATCAGCGGTTTATATTTTGCGTCGTTGGGGCTGACATTATCCAGCCTGGCATTTTTTATCTTTGCCGACACTGCCATCATATCGGCCTTGTCAGCCAGCTGCACATAAATCCCGAATGAATTGTCGCTCCAATCCGTCAATGTCTTCGGGCGCAACTCCTGGGCTGCAAAATAATCCCAGGGCCCTATAAAATTGATCTCCCGAAAGGAGGAGTTATAAGGAAAGTCACGGTAGACGCCTGTCACCTTAAGGCTTTTGTCATTGTCCAGCCGGATCGTTTTGTACAATGGATCGGCGTCCCCGAAAAGGGCCCTGGACAGGGATTCGGAGAGCAGTATCGAGGAGGGGTCGGCTAAACCGGCCCGGCTGCCTTTCAACATGGTCAGTCCGAAAAGTTCGGGCGCGTCCTTGCCCATAAAACTACCGGTCCATGATATATTCTTATCGCCGAAATTCAGGATATGGCTCACATTCCAGGACGCCAGTACGACGTACCGGAAATCGCTACCGTGGCTTTTCAGCAGCTCGTTTGCCAGGGGGACGGGGACGTTGGTGCCGGTCTTAATATTGCCGTTAAAGGTCCGGTGTTGCATGACCCGGGCAATATGCTCATACTGATCGGGGAAACGGTCAAACGTCACTTCGTCCCAGATCCAAAGCCCGATCAGCATGGCTATGGTCATGCCAACGGATAACCCTGCGATGTTGATAAAGGAATGCAATTTGTTCTTTGAAAGGCTGCGAATGGCAATTCGGAGGCAACTTTTTAGCATAAGGTTATGGTTTTGAAATATCTTATAAATTTATGCCATTTATTAAAAACCCATCATTTACCGGGCGGGAAATTACGGTTAAAGATAGCCGGTGGGTTGGAGGTAAGGGGCGTACTGACCAGTTGTTTGATAAATAAGGAAAGCAGTAATTTGAATTGTTCCGGGAGTTGGTGTTCAACGGGTGGCCCCTTTTTTACATCTCTTGGATTAAAGCGCCCGAAGGATTCCACCAGGTAGGGCACAAGATGGCCGGACAGGTCTTTTTCATAATAATATTCCGCGCCAAATCCGTCTTCTGTCCTCACATATCCGGGAAGCCTCTCCCCTACCTGCCGGGTTATGCTATCTTCTCCCCGGCTCTTCCAGGCCATGGCCGAGGAATAATCGTCTTCCATTTGCGTGTAAAATAAAAGGACTCTTTTTATCAACTGTTTCTTTATATTATATAACCGCTCCCATTTTATGCGTTTATTTTTTTCGGAGGGTTTGTTTTTATAGAGATACCCCTCAAAGACGGTGTCACTCATGGTAAGGAAATTGAGGATGGTCCCGCCGAGTAAAACAGGGAACCGGATCTTATTTTTTGGACTGACGCCAAAGATGCCCATCGTGAATCGCAGCAACTGTCCGCCGGGGCCTTTGAAACAAAGCAGGAAACATTTGAAATGCCCATCCGGGTCGTCCAGTACTTTTGAATAATAGTTATTGGTGAGCTGGAAAGCGAAAATATCTTTCGGGTTTATCTCTTCCGACTGTTGTTCTGTCACAAAATAAAACTGGTCATGCTTTATCGCCTGTGCGAAACATTTCACCTCTGCGGGCCCGAACAGTCCGAACCAGGGGATGGTCTTAACATTCATTGTCCGGCCGGGAGAGCGGACCCCGGCCTGCGGCGAGGTGGTCAGTGATTGATCCATATTTGTATGATTATTGTATCGATGTAAGAAAAATCTTTAATTTTATACCTATTACCAAATCATTAAACCTTTTCCACGCCATGTTAGAGATTATCAAACACTGCAACAGCATTACCAACAGCAGGGAGGCCAACAACATCCTCATCCTTTATGATCAGGATTATAAAATGTTTATAGGAGACACCTATATCCTGGTTAACAAACTAGCCTCCTGCCGGTCATTTTTTTCACATGCCTCTATCGACATCAACTGCCGGAATAAGGCCCATACGGCACTCTGCAGCACGTTACTCAGGAACAATCCTTATATCCGGGATTTCAACGATACTCCCTGGGAAGAGCTGAGCTTCCACAACTATGACATCGTGTTCTGCATTTCCCGGAATGAGATGCCCCTGATACAGATCCTGCGGCGGCAGTATGAACTGCTGTTTCCCAGGCCCTGGGTCACCGCTGTATATTCCATGAGCGTCCAGTTCCTCAACTATGGCGATGACCCCGTTGTCAGCTCGATACTCCCGCCATTCATGGAACTGCTGGACGACCAGGCGAAACATATCATCGATGCCCCGCCCGAACTCTATATCAGCAGGGAAGAAAGAAATTGGGCGAACCAATGGTTGAGGGCCAATGGTCTGAAAGACCATGAACATCTGTTCATCATCCTCGACTCCACTTCCGAGCGATATAAGCTGATGAGCATGGATACGTATCAACAGATGCTGTATCATCTGTTGAACGAGGAGTCGGTCAAATTGCTGATATTCGACGAACAGAACATCGGCAAGGAGGCATTTTATGCCGAGTGGCTGGGCGCGGATAAAATATCAAAGATCATCATTCCGAAAAAAAATAGTCTGCGCGAAGCCCTTTGTCTGCTCAGCTCCGATTACACGAAACTGATATTCGGTCCCTGCACGGGTTTGATCCATTGCGCCGCCGGCATCTATAATAATTTTGTAAGGAACGGGATGCCGGCCGCCCTGGTCCCTCCCATCGTTACCTATACCGGCAAGTACGGCGAAGGGCATACTGCCGCATACTGGTGGAATACCGCTCCCCTGGTCAACGTCCTTATCCTGAGAGCCAAGGCCGACCAACAAAAAGAAGTGGTTCTGCTGCGGGACCTCCCGGAGGAGGAAAAAGAGGATACCACTTCCTTATTGTATTGCAGCGAATATACTTTCGATCTGCTGATCGACTACCTGCCCTCCTATTCGCAGTCAATGGTCATCTGAGGGCCATTGACTGCGGGCATCCATCCTTACCGGACAGGGTCGGCTCCAACCTGGTTTCAAATATGGCCGTTGGCGGAAGATCCAATGACGGCGGTCCTTGTATTCTCAATGCCCTGTATCAATTTTCTGAAATGCTGTTCAGGGTTGATGAGCTTTATAGCCGGATGCTCTTTTGTCAGTGTCTCGCAAATCAGGCCGAACAGGTCCATCGTTTCCATCAAGGCCCTCCAGGCGTCGCCGGCATCATAATGTCCGTATATATTCTTCATTCTTTTTGTTATGAAAGCCGGCGCCCATTTCTCCAGGTACCGACCTTTGTCATGCACGTCAAAATCCTCTCCATTGGTCAGCTTCGCATACAGTTCGATCAGTTCCATCAGCTTAAACTTCATGATGTTGTCCCCTACGATCTTGGCGCACATCAGCTCATTTCTCCTGATGGAGATAGCGGTGCTGTAGGCGATACCCCAAAAACGGCTGACCACATCCTGTAATTTATCCTGGGAGAAAGGGCTTTGTTTATATTGGAATTTCCGCCCGATCATTTCCATCCTGGGCCGATAATTCTTCTTATCGACCAGCAGATAATAACCCCGGTAGATATATTTTGGAAAAAAAGAGAAATGAGCGATGATGATCTTTTCCCAAAGCGTGGGAATAAACCGCAGCAGCGGGGTATGATCTCTCAACCACAAATAGAAGGCGCCCAGTGATAAAACGCGCCTGTCCCAGAAAAGCAGGTCCAGGTGAGCGCCATTTGTGAAATAGATCTTATGGACGCAATAAATAAAGGGCACACCGATCCTGTCTTCATGATAAGACGCCAGTTTGCCGATCTTTTCGATCCAGCTAAGGTCCTTGTCATAAAATTTCCGTCGCTTTGCAAAAACGACTACATCGACGTCCGAGTATTCGTCTGTGATCTTGTTCTTATTTGCCTGGGATCCGCCGATAAGCATACAAATAATGTCCTTATTTCCCAGGCCCCATTCCTTTAGTTTTCTTATAATCTCGTCATTTTCCGCTTTCATCCTGAAATATTTAAAAATTACTGAATGGCGTAAATTGGACTCGGCCCAATTCGTACTTGAGGCGGCAAGGCCGAAAGTACCGACATTATGTTTTGCCGATAAAAAATTATTTTTGTTCAATTTTTTATCGGCACATATTCGCCAATCAATTTCTCAGACAGGTTGCCATATTCCATTTTATAAACTCTGTCTGCGCAATAATAATATTTGTCATCATGTGTGATGGCGATAATGGTAATGCCGTCTTTTTTTAGCAAAGGGATGATCTCCGTATAGAATTTTTTTCTGAAATAGGGGTCCTGGTCAGCGGCCCATTCGTCCAGGACCAGGACCGGCTTTTCTTCCAGCAGGCAGGCGATAAGCGCCAGGCGTTTCCGCTGTCCCATGGAGAGGTCCGTTGTCGAGAAGCCGCCCGTCTCCAGCGAAACTTTTCCTTCCAGCTCAAACAGCCGGACATAGTACCCGAATTTTTCCGGGCTGGGGTCTTTTATCCCGTATAGTTCATTGAACAGGTAGAAGTCGCTGAACACGACTGCGAAGGCAGTACGGTATTCAGCATAGGTGAGGTCGGACACGGGGACGTCATTCAACCTTATTTCTCCCGAGCCCGGTACCTGTAATCCCATGACAGCCTGTATAAAAGTCGTTTTCCCGCTGCCATTACCGCCGTAAATAAAAATAACCTCTCCTTTTCCCACATCGAAATTGATGGGTCCGATGCCGAAGTCCTCCGTTTGATCTCCATAATGAAATTCAAGTCCCCTTATCGTGATCCGGCTGAAATCCTCCTTTCTGATATATTTTTGGGAGAGCCGGTTCCTGTCGTTGTTGGCTCTCAGGTCCTCTGTCAGGTCCAGCAACCGATCGGAAGCCACTTTTGCCCTTGCCAGTCCCGGGATGGTGGTCATGATGGTTACCAGGGCGCCCAGCAAATAGAGCAGCGTAAATACAAAGCTTACTACATCCCTGGGTTTGATCGCAAAGGCGAAACTGAAGAAGAGCAGGATGGAGGAGATCAGGATATAAAAAAGGATCTGCCCTGTGATCTGGTTATTCAGGAAACCTGTGAAAGCGTCTACATTATTCTTATAGGACTGTCTTGAAATGAGTTTTATCTTTTCGTTGAGAATAGCCCTCCCCTTTTTGGGTTCCATATAGATCTCCTTATACCCGTCCAGGATGGCGTGCATATGCCGGAAATAATCGCTTTCCAGTCTGCGGGCATAATCAAAACGCTGTTTGTTCTTCAGAGAGCCAAAATAATAGATGACGCAGCCCAGACCTGCCACTGCGATGGTGATCAGGAACAAGATCCACGAAATAGACGCCAGGTAGGCAAAGGTGGCGACCGCCAGGATAATGGCGGTAAAAAAATCAATGACGGAGAGGGTGATGTTGGTCAGTACATTGACGTCATTTACCATGGATGCCTGTACGTCCCTTTTCCGGTCGGACAATTGCCGGTAATTGGCTTTTAATACCGAGACCAGGATCTGTCTTCTTATGTCCCAGAACAGGTTCTGGGAAAGCCGGATGATGCCAAGAGACAGTGATCTTCGCGCCAGTATAAAAAGAAGGATGGCGCCGGCGAAGATCGCGGCGTACTCCCATCTCCTTTCCTTAAAGTTTCCCGTAATAATGAAGCCTACGGCTTTGGTTACAAAATTGATGAACAGGAAGCTGCTGCAACCTGACAGCATTCCCAGGAAGAGATAAAGAATAAGTTTACTTTTTCCGGGTAAGGACGCCAATAACTTTAATAATCGTGACATGCATTTGTTAGTTTAAGAGAATGAGGTGGGATAAGGGTATCAATGCTGGAGGACATAGGAGTACAGCAGCTCTTTTTCCCCGTACAGTCTTTCCGCGATGAGCCCCCGGTCCATACAATCCTTTACCAGCTTATCCGACTGAATGATGGGATTGGATTCATCCGTATATCTCACCGTGCTGATAAACTCCAGCCAGGGCTCCTGACCCATGGCATAGACATATACTTCTTTTGGATGGAAGATGTCTACCAGCCGGATGCCTTTGGGGTAGTCGGACCCGGCAAGCCGTCGTGACTGATCTTTATCCCTGGCCATTTCTTCCGTGAGCAAGGGGCCATACAACCAGGTCAGCGGCGCCCCGTCACATTCCATGCCCAGGAAAAGAACGTCCACGTCTCCCGTGAACCGGTGAACGTGTTCATAAAGTCGGGCTTCCACGACCCTCGAATCCGCCATAAAGAGGAAAGTGAATTGCTCAATGGCGACATGGTAACAGGTCTTTGCCTTGACGTTGAGGTCGCTATGCTCGCCTGTAAAAGGGAGGCCCGTGATGACGCAGTTTTCCAACCTGATCTCCTCCATGTCATCGATCTCTATCACCTGTGTAAAACCCGCGTGTTCAAGAGCGAGCTTAAGACTGGGGTCCTGCAGGGCCCCATTGGTCGTTCGCGGAACAATGATATTTTTCACTTTATGCCGCAAAGGGAGCAAGGTCTCAAATAATACATGGTCCTGGTGGTTATGGGTGATCAGGACATAATCGATGGTATCCGGCAGGTCTATATCCGAATAATGAGCTACGCCGGACTCGTATCCGTAGTAGCTGATCAGCGGATCGACCAGGATACTTAGTCCCCCCATCTCGATCAGGATACAGGCATGTCCGAAGTAGCGCATTCTCACGGAGGGTCCGTCATATTTTTTATAAACCGGGTGTCTTTCCCGGGTAAAGAAAGTATCGAACAGGGGGCGGTCGGATCCTTTAACTCCCAGGGTCTCTGCGATGCCGTCTATCGATCCGCCTTTTCGTTTCATCCTGCTAAGCAGGTCGATGCCCACATGATCGAATGGGACATTCAAATGCAGCACATGGGGCTCATCCAGCCGGGGTGTGCTGAGGCAGAAAGGGCGCTGGTCGTTGTCGGTGACCCATAACGCGATACTCTGGAGCGACTGGTCGTAAAATTCGCTCCTGTATAACAAAGATTCAAAAAACCTGAATGAAGGATGGTCGTTGAGATCGTAGGTCAACTCCACATATCCTTTCAGGATATCCGGCACCTGCGGGTATAGGGCTTCCAGTGAATAGCCTTTTGCCTGTTGCCGAAGCATCTTATCCAGCGTTACGATGGCTTCCGCCATTTTTATGGAGTTAGCTTGTCTGATGCGCGTATCATCCCTCAGTTGCCTGATCTCCTGTACGCGTCCCCCTTTATAGTCCATAAACGGGCCGCCCAGCATTTTTGGGTTTAGCACCGCGGCAGCATGGACCTGTGGCGACTGGATATAGGAATTCATGATCTTCAGATGCCTGCCTACGACATTCATGGCGGCGGTCGCCGGGGATATCAGGTGAGACCAGGCATACCATCTTTCAATCAATGGCTCAATAACGACGTTGGGCTTGAGATACCACACCTCTTTTTCCATGATAAAGAAATTGAATTTTCAGATTGAATTTTTACTAGGTAAATGCGTTTTCAATGATGGTCCCTACCGGCGCCTGGCCAGCATCCATTACCTGCTGCAACAGGGAAAAATAACCATCCGTGATCTCCAGGGCCCGGGCGGGAGCAAAACGGCGATGGTCAAAGATCAGCTCCAGTCTGAGACAGTTCCTGTATTCCCTCACCACCACTCCCAGCAGCGGCTGTGCCGGTTCTTTATAGCTTACCGCGCCCTTCCTCTCCCCTTCCTTAATGGTATAATCATGTTGATTCAGATAAGTATAGTTATGGTAATTAAAAGCGACGCGGGAACGCAGGAACGTAGCCGGCTCTATACCTGGAAGTTCATGGATCAGCTTTTCGATGGGATAGGCATCAAAACTCAGGTCGTCGAGGAAGCCCTGCTGTACTTCCTGCAGATATTCGATAACCGGTTGTCCCCGGGTAATAACACTCCTTACCAACAGGGCATTTACAAAATAGCCGATCAGGCCGCTGATGTCCAGGGGACCGTAATATTTTGAGTCCCTTCCGGAAACAGGGACAAACAGGGTCACCTCATCCAGGTTTCTCAGCCGGCTTACCAACAGCATCAGTCCCGCCATTAAAAAAGCGGGGCGTGTCAGGCCATTCTTTCTGGTGAAGAGATCCAGCTCCTCATATAATTTTTCATCGATGACCCTGGTTATCCAAATAGATTTTCCCTGATCATGAGCCGTCTCTCCCCTACTGTCTATGGGGTCGGGCCCGTCTTTTTGGATGAATCGCTGCAGTTTTTTAAACCAATATTCCTGGTGTCGACTTCCCTCGGGGGAGTGGACAAAATCCCTTTGCCATTTTACAAAATCCCGGTATTGAAAAGGAAGCGGTTTTAAGGTGGCGGGTTCTTTTTGCAGGATGCCATTATATAACTGCAACAGCTCGCTGCGCAAAATTCCATCTGAATGACCGTCTGTTATGGCATGGTGCATGGTGACCAGCATAAAATAACGGCCATTGCTCAACTGGTAGACCTCTATCAGAAACAACGGGTCGGTAAAGGGGTCCAGTTCCCGGGAATGCGCCTGGTCGATGATCCGCTGTAAGTCGTCATCCGTGGGGACGGGGACCGGGTCTGTCTTTTCGAAAGGAAAGGAGGCGGCTGGCAGTACCTGCTGCCGGATCGCCCCGTCGATGCGGACAAATTTTGTCCGCAGAACTTCCTGTCTTTCGATCAACAGCCGTACGGCCGATCTGAACGCCCCTACGTCCAGTTCGTCAAATTCATACGGGGTGATGACCAGGGGGTTGCCAGATTTCCAGTCTGATAAAAAGGTCAGCTGACTATAGGAGGCTTCATAGAAGGGCCCGGGTCGCGGGGAAGCAGGGGCTGGGGTCTCCGGTTTTTTCACCAGGTCAGCCGGCGCCTTGGCTGTAATATATCCGGCAATCTGCCGGATCGTCTTTTTCTCAAAAAAAGTTTTGATCGGGATGGCGACGCCGGTCTCATCCATCGTCTTTTTCAGGATGCCGATCACCTTTAGCGAATTCCCTCCCAATTCGAAATAATCATCGGTAACCCCTATCTTTTCCCTGGCCAGCACCCCTTCCCAGATCCGTACAAGCGTCTGCTCCAGGTCGTTAGCCGGGGACGTATAATCCAATCTTTCCCGTTTGGTGATGTCGTCAGGCTCCGGTAGTCTTTTCCGGTCCACTTTTCCGTTTGGCGTCAGGGGCAGGTGTTGCAGGGCCACGAAATGGTCGGGCAGCATATAGGGTGGTAAAGCCCTGGCCAACCAGGCACGCAGATCCGGAAAGTGGAATGGCTTCCGGCTTACGACATAGGCTATCAGTTCCTTGTCGCCGTCTTTACCCTCCCTGGCCCGTACAAAGGAGGAGTCGATATCCGGATGGCCCCTTAAGGTGTTTTCAATTTCTCCCAGTTCTACCCGGTAACCCCGGATCTTTACCTGATCATCTTTTCTGCCAAAGAAAACGATGGTCCCATCGGCGAGCCATCTTCCAAGGTCTCCGGTCCGATACATGCGCCCTCCCTCCGTAAAGGGGTTTGGGACAAATTTTTCCGCCGTCTGTTCCGGTTTATTGATATATCCATAGGCCAGCCCGGCGCCTGTTATACAAATTTCCCCTATCACTCCCTGCGGCACCAGCTTATCCTGCTCGTCGAGGATGTAGACCGCCGAATCGCAGAAGGGCGAGCCCAGGGGAACGGAGTGTGTACTAAACTCAAGGTCTATGGCATTGATAAGTTTACCGATCGTCGTTTCGGTAGGGCCATAATGATTGTACACCTGGCAGCGGGGACCGGCACTGCGGATCGTCCTTAGTATTTCAGGGGTCAATTGCTCTCCGCCGAAGATCAGGCATTTGGCGGGTAAGAAGGTCTTATTTTCCAACTGCAGGGATTTCCAATGCGAAGGCACGATCTTGATACAGTCCAGTTGTCCGCCAAATACTGCTTCGGCGTCGAGCAGGGCTGCCGCGGTATAAACATGCAAGGTCCCTCCCGTCAGCAGAGACGCATACAGGACCGTATTGCCGAGATCCGCCGCAATGGTGGACACCATCCCAAAGTGGACGCAATCGCGGATATTCGTTCTGGCCAGGAGGCCGAAGAAATAATCCACCAGGGACCGGTGGCTGATCAAAACGCCTTTTGGCTGGCCGGTCGACCCGGAAGTATAGATAACATAGGCCGGATCTTCCGGGCGGGCCCGGGACTCATCGGGGATGGGTGCAGCGTCCCATTCCAGCAGGCTGTTATCGATAAAAAAGACAGCGCCATTATACTGATCTGTCAGGGACCGGTATGAAGAGGATGTCAACAGGACCTCTGTCCCTGTATCGTTTAACAAATAGGTTATACGGGAAGGCGGGAACTCAGGGTCAACGGGCACATAGGCGGCGCCGGCCTTTAAGATGGCCAGTATAGCGACGAGCATGTCGGCCGATCTGTCCAGCATAACGGCTACCAGGTCATTGGGCCCGACCTGATAAAATGCCCGCAGGGTATGGGCCAACCGGTTTGCCTTTTTATTCAGCTCCCGGTAAGTCAGCCCGGCCCCTTCGAACGCAACGGCTATATTTTCAGGTGTGCGTAACACCTGCTCTGCAAACAGGTCCACGATCGTCTTATCCTGCGGATAACTACCCTGCAGGTTATTGAACCCGTTTAACAGTTGCTGCCGTTCGCGGGCGCTGAGGTATTCCAATTGCCCGATGGATGCGGCCGGGTCCAGCAGGACAGCTTCCAGTAATTGTACAACATGATTGCCCATCCGATCGATGGAGGCTGGCAGGTAGAGGTCGCTGTTATATACCAGGATCAGTTCCAGCTCATTTCCACGGTCTGTAAAATGGAAGGCCAGGTCAAACTTGCACTGTGTGATCCTGCCCCCATACCCGGAAATATGCAAACCCGGTAACTCCTGCCCTTCTCCCGGAGATCCCATGGCATTGTTTTCCAGGGCCACGATGACATCGAACAGAGGATTGCGGCTCATATCCCTTACCAGGTGAAGCTCTTCCACCAGGGCATCGAACGGATAAGCCTGGTGTGCGTAGGCGCCCGTAGTGACCTCTCTGACCTTTTCCAGCAGGTCCAGGAAGCTGTCTCCTGCCTGTAAGGGCGTCCTCAAGGCCAGTGCGTTCAAATACAGTCCCACCTGGTCTTCCAGGTCAATGTGCTCCCTTCCTGCCACCTGTGTGCCGATGATAAGATCGGTCTGTTGTGTATAGCGGTACAATAAAGTCCTTACCACTGCCAGCAGGCCCATAAACAAGGTGCTGCCGCGCCGGCGGACAAGGTCTTTTAGCTGGCCAGCCGGGCCGGCGTCAATCAATTTCTTTATAGCCGCGCCATTATTGGTCTTGATGACCGGGCGTGGATTGTCTCCCGGCAGGTCCAGGACGGGCAGGTCCCCTTCCAATTGTTTGAGCCAATAGGCCCTATGCCCATTGAATTCCCCGCCGGTCAGCAACTGCTGCTGCCAGGTGGCATAATCCTTATAGTGGATACCCAGAGGAAGAAGCGGGTCGGGGATGCCTTCGCACTTCGCATGATACAAGGACCATAATTCTTTGATCAGGATATTCAACGACCATCCGTCGCAGACCATGTGATGGATGACAAAGCCAAATACCCACTGGTGGTCGGCCAGCCGGTACAGGGTGGCGCGGATCAACGGCGCCATGGTCAGGTCAAAAGGTTTCAGGCTCTCTTGCTGTACCAGGCTGTTGGCCTTTTCCCGAGGGTTATCTTCTCCTCTAAGATCCATCTTTTCGACCTGGAATGGCACCTCTTCCGCCGGAAGGATGATCTGCCGCGTATCGGCATGCTCCTCCTGCCGGAAGGCTGTACGGAGGCTTTCATGACGCAGCATCAAGTCCCGGAAGGACTCATCCAGGGCATCCGTATTCAATTCCCCCTCAAAAAGATAAACGCCGGGCATATTATAGGCGATGGTCTCATTCTCCAACTGGCTTACCGTCCATAACCGACGCTGTGAGGAGGACAAAGGATAATCTTTTTGAGCAGGAGCGGGAGGAATGGCCAGGAAGGCTACTTTCCGGGCATGCTGTATAAAGGAGGCCAGGTCTTCCAATACCGTCTTTTCAAACAGTTCTTTCAAACTGACCTTGACATGAAACCTGCTATAGAGGTTAGCGGCCAGGCGAAGTACGTGCAGGCTATGCGCTCCAAGGCCAAAGAAGTCGTCTTTTACGCCGATGTGCTTTTTACCCAGCAGTTCCTGCCAGAGCAGGACCAGGTGTTGTTCCACCTTGTTGCGGGGCGCCACATAGGGAATGTTGGGCGGGGCAGCCGGGCTTTCCGGGTCAGGCAGCTGTTTCCGGTCAACTTTACCATTTGGGGTCAGGGGCAGATCCCCTAACTGCACAAAATGGGCCGGTATGAGCCAGGAAGGCAGGTGTAAGGCCAGGTAGGCGCGGAGGTCGGGTAGCGACAGCTTCTCTTTGCCTGCTATATAGGCTATCAGTTCCTTCTCGTCCCCGGCCCGGGTCCTGACCAGGACCGCTGCGGCATTTATCTTTTCGTGGCCCTGCAGCACCGCCTCTATCTCTCCCGGTTCGATGCGGTAACCGCGGATCTTCACCTGGTCATCCTTTCTGCCGATAAAGACCAGGTTCCCGTCGGGCAGCCATTTGCCCAGGTCACCCGTTCGATACATCCGTTCGCCGGGGCGGAATGGGTTTGCCACAAATTTTTCCGTCGTCAGCGTTGGATTGTTGACATATCCCCGGGCCAGGCCCGCGCCGCCAATACAAATTTCTCCTGTCAAACCTATGGCAGCAGGCTGGTCCCCTTCTCCCAGCACATAAATAAAAGTATTCGAGACCGGCTTACCTACCAGGACAGGCTGCCCTTCTTCCAGGAGCGCCACGGTACAGCCCACGGTCGTCTCCGTAGGACCATACTCGTTATAGATCGCCATACCGGGATGGATGCTCTTCAGGATGCCAACCTGTCCGGGAGTCACCTGTTCGCCCCCCACGATGGCCCGCAGGACGTTGGGGGATGACAGGTTCATGGACTTTAGCAAGCTGATATGGGAAGGTGTCAGCTTTATACTGTTGATGCCGCTGGCTTCATTGAAATTATCGGCCAGGGCTTCCGGGAGCTCTATCTGCCGGCCATAGATGGTCAGCAAACCGCCCTGTGTCAGAGTACAAAAGATACTGGTTACCGTGAGGTCGAAGGAAAGGGCGGTGAAAAAACCAAAATTCGCCGGGCTCGTCTCATCAAAATAATGCCGGTTCGCCCATTGAACATAATTGGAAAAGTTGCCGTGTGTAATGGCGCAGCCTTTTGGCGTTCCACTGGATCCGGAGGTATAGATGATATAAGCGGGGTTATCCGGGTCCGCCCTTAAACCCGTGAAACGATTGTCCCCCGGCAGCTCTTTTAACCGGGTTTCCAGGTCCAGGGCAAAACCTTCGTAGAGCCCTGGTTCAGGCATATAGGCTGTCTGGGTAAGCAAGATGTTGATGCCTGCGTCCCGCAGGATATATTGTTTGCGGGTGGCGGGATAATCGGGCTCAATGGGAACATAGGCTCCCCCTGCCTTCAAGATCCCCAGCAATCCAATGATGAGGGGAACCGACCGGTCCAGCATGATGCCAATCAGCCTACCCGGCTGCACTCCCAGGTCCTGTACCAGATGGTTCGCCAGCCGGTCGGAGCTTTCGTCCAGCTCCCGGTAGGTCACCCGTGTAGTCCCGCACTTCAAAGCGAGCTGATCCGGCCGGCGTGTCGCCTGCCCCCGGATCAAAGCGACCAGATCCTGGTATCCCGTATGATTTTGTGCGGCCTGGTTAAAGTCGATGAGCAGCTGATCCCGCTGTGTTGCCTCTAAATAATCCAGCCTGGCGAGTGAAGTGGCCGGCGATGAGAGGATGGACCCGAGCAGGGATCTCATATGAGCGCACATACGCCGGATGGTCGCCTCGTCGAATAAGTCGGTGCTGTATTCTATGTAAAGAGACAGATCGTTGTCCGTTTCGGTGAAGGTAAAAGAGAGGTCGAATTTGCTGACAACATGGGTTTGTCCGTTATAGGGGGAGATGGTCAACTCTCCCAGGGAACGGCCTTTTTCCTGATCTCTCGCATCCTGGAGATGTACCAGGACATCAAACAGATAGTTGCGGCTTCTGTCTCTTTCAAGGTGTAATTCGTCCAGGAGCTCATCAAAAGGATAGTGCTGATGTTCAAAGGCGCCTAAAGCAACTTTCCTGACCCGGGCCAGCAGGTCGGGGTAGGTATCTTCTTCGCTGAACCTGGTTCTCATGGCCAGGGTCTGGGTATAAAATCCTATCTGATCTTCCAGGTCGATGTGATCCCGTCCTGCTATCGGGCTGCCGATGATGAGGTCTTTATGACCGGTATATTTGTATAACAGCAAATTCACGGCGGCCAGCAATCCCATATACAAGGTACAGCCCTGTTGCCGGCAAAGCGATCGCAGGCGATCGCTTACTCCGGGGTCGAACCGGATGCCTGTTATCGCGCCATCAAACGTTTTTATCGCAGGTCTGGGCCGGTCTCCGGGCAGCTCCAATACCGGCAGCTCTCCTTTGAATTGTTCCAGCCAATAAGACCGATGCTCTTCCAGCGAAGTATCCTTTTGCTGTTCGCGCTGCCACCATGCGTAATCTTTATATTGGATTTCCAGCGGGACCAGGTTATCCGTCTCTCCGCCTATACGGGCATTATAAAGCTGTAGCAGCTCCCGTACAAGAATATCCATAGACCAGCCGTCGCTGATGATATGATGCATGACGTAGAGGAAGACCCACCTGTCTGCTGCCACCTGGTAAAGACCGGCCCGGAATAAAGGGCCTGTTGCAAGGTCAAAGGGCCTTCCTACTTCGACAAGCAGCTTGTTCCTTACCAGGTCTTCCACGTCTTCTTCCTTTTGCAGGTCTTCATGGAACAAGACAAATTTTTGTTCTTCCCTCTCCTTTATAACCTGCCGGACCTCGCCTCTTTCGTCCTCCCGGAATACCGTCCGCAGGATCTCATGCCGTGTTAGCAGGGAATGGAAAGCGTATTCCAGGGCCGCCAGGTCCAGGGACCCTTCAAAAACAAATTCTCCATGCAGGTGATAGGCGCGGCCCACTTCCCCGAACTGGCATAATACCCAGAGGCGGCGTTGTGAAAAGGATAACGGATAGTCCGTGTGGGCGGCGGCCGCGGGAATTGGCCTGAAGGCCGTCAAACGAGCCTGCTGAATAAATTTTGCCTGATCTTCCAGGACAGGTAATTCGAATAGCTGATGTAAGTTGATGACCACATTAAAGGTCCGGGAGATGTGCGTGGCGAGGCGTGTTGCCTTCAGGCTATGTCCTCCCAGCATAAAAAAATCATCTTTTATCCCTATCGGCCGGCTGGCCAATAATTCCTCCCAGATCGCTACCAACCGGGATTCGGTCTCATTTCCCGGTGGTACATAGCGGATGCCGGATCGGGTACCCCAACCTTCCGGATCGGGTAATAAGCGGCGGTCAATTTTACCATTGGGGCTAAGCGGCAGTCTCTCCAGCCGGACATAGTATGCAGGCAGCATATAGGCCGGCAAAACCTTACCCAGGTAAGTCCGTAATGCCGAAATATCCAGGTCCACGGCGCTGATGAAATAAGCTACCAGGTCCCTGTCCCCACCCTTATCCGTCTTTACCGTTACGATGGCAGCCTCCACTTCCGGATGGCTGCCCAGGGCGGCTTCGATCTCGCCCGGTTCGATGCGGTAACCCCGTATTTTCACCTGGTCGTCTATCCGGCCCAGGAATTCTATATTCCCGTCCGGCAGCCATCGGCCCAGGTCTCCTGTCTTATACATACGAGCGCCCTTGCGGAAAGGATGGGCTACAAACTTTTCGCCGCTCAATTCGGGTCTGTTCAGATAACCCCTGGCCAGTCCCACGCCACTGATGCCTATTTCACCGGTTATGCCGATAGGCACGGGCTGGTTTATTTCATCCAGGATATAGAGCTGTGTATTCCATATCGGCCGTCCTATAGGGATCCTGTTATCCTTCGGCGAGGTAGCATAATAGGTAACATCGACCGATGCCTCTGTGGGGCCGTATAGATTATGAATGGGGATCTTTACCTTACTGTACCAGCGTTGGACCATCTCTACCGGCAAGGCCTCTCCGCTGGTGAAAACTTTTTGCAGACTTTGGAGCTGCCTGATCGTATCGGGTCGATCGGATAAGAAGGAGATAAACGTATGCAGCATACCGGGGACAAAATGCAGGCCCGTCACTTTTTCTTTCTGGATAAGAGCAAGCAGGTGTTCGGGCGACCTGGCATCTTCTTTCCGGCAGAGGACCATCCTGGCGCCCCGGCACAAGGGCATAAAGATCTCCCATACCGAGACATCGAAGGTAAAGGGCGTCTTTTGCAGAATGACATCTTCCGGCTGAAAGCTGTAGTGCTGCCACATCCAGGTGATCCTGTTGACGACTCCCCGATGCTGCAGCAGACAACCTTTTGGCCTGCCGGTAGAACCCGAGGTGTAGATCACATAGGCAGGATCGCCGGGGCTGCTGACCGGAGTTGTATTTCCCCCATCATACCCATTGCATTCCCGTATAAACTCCTCCAGTAGTTCGTCATCTACCAATATTCTACAATTACTGTCGGAAAGTATATAATCGACACGATCCTGTGGATATGAGGGATCTATCGGGACATAGGCCCCTCCGGATTTAAGCAGGCCGAGTATGGCTATGATCTGCCATTTGCTCCGTTCCAATCTGATCGCCACCAGGTCTCCAGGTCTTATTCCATATTGCTGCCGGAGAAAATGGCCCAGTTGGTTGGCCAGACCGTTTAGCGCATGGAAGCTGATCGTCTCTTCATCCGCCACCAGCGCAATCTTCTCCGGGGTCCGTGTTACCTGTTCTTCGAATAAACCGACCAGGGTCGTCTCCTCCGGATAGGCCATGGCCGTATCGTTAAACCCTGTTACCAGCTGCCGTTTCTCCTCCGGGCTTAGATAATCCAGTTGCAGGACGGGCAGGGATGGCGAGGTGGTGACGGCTTTCATCAACTGTACCAGGTGTCTTCCCAAACACCCGATAGCAGCGTCTGTATAAATATCGTTGTTGTATTCCAGCGTTACGGCAAGTTCTCCGCCCCTCTCCACAAAATAAACCGAAAGGTCGAACCTGCTGACCGCCGGCGGTTCTCCCTGATAGACCGTTACCTCCAAATCATCCAATTGCTGCCGTTCTTTCCCATCCCCGATATTCGTGTTCTGCAGCACGACCAGCACATCAAACAGGGGATTCCTGCTCAGGTCCCGCCGGAGGGACAGATCCTCTACCAACCGGTCGAAGGGATAAGCCTGATGTTCGTAGGCGCCCAGCGTCACCTGTCTGACATGAGCCAGGATATCTTTAAAGCTGTCTTCTCCTTCAAAGCGTGTCCGCAAGGCAAGGGTATTGGCATAAAACCCTATCTGGTCTTCCAGGTCCGTATGATCTCTGCCGGCTATCGGGGTGCCCAGGATCATATCTTTTTGACCGGTATACCTGTATAGCAGCACATTTACGATGCCTATCAGACCCATAAATAAGCTGGCGCCCTGGTCCAGGCACAAGCTTCTTATCCCGTTGCAGGTCCCGGTGTCGATGACTAAACCGGTCGAGGCGCCGCGATATGTTTTTATGACGGGTCTGGGTTTGTCCGCGGGCAGGTTCAATACCGGTAGTTCGCCACTGAACTGACGTAACCACCAGGATCTGTTGATTCCGGAAATCAGTTCGTTGCCGGCCTGCTGCCTTTGCCAGATCGTATAATCCTTGAACTGGAACCTCAGGGGAGGTAAGGGGGCATCGGTTCCCAGTCTTTTGGCATTGTAAAATAACAGCAGCTCTTTCATCAGGACATTTACGGACCATCCATCACAGATGATGTGGTGGATCGCATAGACGAATATCCATCGATGTGTGTGGAGCCGGTACAGGGAGGCCCGGAGCAAGGGGCCCGACCGGAGGTCAAAGGGAGTGCCCACCGCCGTCCTTATTGCCGCCTTCAGCATAACGTCCTGGCGTATTTCGCTGCGTAAGTCTACACAGTCCAGGGTTAGCGGCCGATCCTCCGCCGGGCGGATGCATTGTCGGAGGGCGCCCTGCCCATCTTCTCTAAAGGTGGTTCGCAAGACCTCATGACGCGCCACCAGGGCATTCAAAGCATGTTGCAAGGCGTCCGGATCCAGTTTACCTTCCAACACAAAAGTTCCCGGGATATTATAGGCAAGATTGCCATCTTCCAGCTGGCTAAGTCCCCAGATCCTTTCCTGGGAGAAAGAGGCGGGGTAATCTTTTTGAAAGCCGGCAACGGGTATGGCGGATTCCTTACCCGGCGCGAGCCTCTTCAGGAAGGAAACGATGTCCGTTTTGTTGTGCCTGATCTCATTGAGCACAGCATCCGGCAAACCTTCTCCATCATAACTTATTTCAAGGTTATCCTCGACCAATGACAGGTCGATATTGCTATCTCTAAGCTGATTGATGAAATGAACAATATTCATAACGGGTTATTGATACCTAAAGCGTAATGGTCAGATGGTCAGGACAGGGTCGCCGGCGGCCTCGATGATGGCGGTAGCGATGGTTCGTTCCCCTTTGTAGGGGCTACGGCCATGAGCGGTCAGCATATTGTCCAGGAAGAGGATATCGCCCTGTTGGTAAGGGAATACGACTTTATTTTTTTGATAAGCATCCCTGATCTCCGTGTATTCCGGATATGTTATCTCGGACCCATCGCCAAAGAAAGTGTCAGATGCCAGGTATTCGGGGGGCAGGTAGTCGTCGGGTTGTAATCCCAGCTCTTCATACCGCGAAAATTTATTAAAGAAGAAAATATGGTTGAACCAGGTCTCGCACTGCGATATGGGATGCCGGTAAACGGCGGGTTTGACCCATTCGATAACCAGGTCTTCTTCGCTCAGGAAGTTGTATTCGATGCTGTTCTTCCGGCAGGTGCTCTCGACGACGGCTTTATCGTCGGTCTGAAACACTTCCTGCCAGGGCATACCGATGTTGGCAATCAGGTTCCGCCGGTACTTTACTCCTTTAGCCTTGAATTTATTCACCAGTTCCGGGTTGATCGACTGTAATACCTTCCGGGAATCGGCAATTGGTGTTTCACCGCCTTCCGCGGCGGGTGTGATACAGCAAAAAATGATCTTTTTTCCCCAGACCCTGCTATAGGAGCTCTCGTTGTGCATGTTAATGGGTCTATCATTGGGATAGGAAGTCGACAGATAAATATTTTTTATCGACTTGCTTAATTCTTCTCTTGGCGAGGACCTGAACATATACGGCAGGGGCTCTGTGTTAAAACATTTCATAAAACGGCTGAAATCTTCCGCCTTTCGTATGTCAAACCCTCTGAAGAGGATAGCGCCATAGTTAGCCAGGTCTTCTTCAAACTTCTCCCTATTGGCTTGTACCCACTGCGCTGCATCGAGCTGTCCGGGCTCGGGAGTAAGGATCAGGGGCAGCATTTGTTCTTTACAAGTATTCATTGGTGTTATATTATTATTTTTGAAGCCCTGTGCTGTTTTTTCGACAGGTTCCCCATCTGATCGATGGTCCGGCCCATTTTCCGCGGGGTCTGACCATCGAAGAAATCCGTCAGCGTCAGATCGACGTTGAATTCACTGCGGATACGTTTCAGGAGCAGCATTCCTTTCAGGGAATCCCCGCCCAGGTCGAAGAAACTGTCCTCCGCTCCCACCTTATCGATCCCCAGCAGGCGCCGGATCAGGGTTGCCAGCCTCTTTTCCGTATCCGTCTCCGGAGCGATATAGTGTCCGGGAAGGTCCCCTCTTTCCCTCACCTGATCCAACTGCAGGTCTTCTTCTTCCGCTGTAAGGAGAACCCGGCTGTTGCGGAAGGCTTTTGCAAAGTCCCAGGTAGAGATAACCTGGACGGGTAGCCGGAGATAGATGGCGGTCGACAGAACCGGTATTGCATCGGAAGGGTTGAGGCCATATCGGAGCGGATCTTCGGCCGCGGCGGGGTTATCAGTGCCGGGTGAATGGGGGTTGTTCTGGCCGAGCGAATTAACGGCCATGCCTATTTCCCGGATAGCAGGCCATTCGATGCTGATCACCGGGTAAGGGTAAGAGGCGCCTTCGGCAAAAGCGTCCTGATAGAGATTGGCGGCGATATAGGCCAGTTGTCCGAAGGGGGCCAACGAGGCGGAACCGGAGGAGCAACAGCATAGGAAGTCGAGGGGTCTGCCGGCAAATATTTTCCCCAGCACCTTCATCCCTCCTATTTTTGGGGCGAACACGAGATCATCCTCCTGCCGGGAGCGTCGTACGATCACCCCTGCATAATCCGCCAGGCCCGCGGCATGAATGACCCCGTTGATGTTTCCCAGCAATAACTCCGCATCGGCAACCCGCTGTTCCACGATGGCGGCGTCCGCTATGTCCGCCTCTATGGACAGTACGCGGGAGCCTTTGGCCTCGAGTGCATCGATCAGCTGTTGTCTTATCTTACTCCTGCCCAGCAGGATCAGGTTGGCCTGATAACGTTGAGCCAGGAAGTTTGCAAACAACCCTCCCAATCCCCCATTAGCTCCTGTTATGAGATAGGTGCCTTTTTCTCTGAAAGCGGTCCCTTCCGGGGGCGGCGCGAAGTCTATCTTTTCGAAATCCTTTACAAAGATGGTTTTCCCCCTTATCGCAATTTCATTTGATTCGATCGCATAGTCCAGCGCCGACACCCATTCATGGAGACAGGGTGCGGGCGAATCGGGGATATCGATCGCCTGGCAGGTGAACTGCTGAAACTCTTTGGGGATTAGTTTTACCGCCGCCAGCGTGATGGATTTGTCCGGGGAGATCACCTCATCTCCCAACACCTTATACCATCCGCTGCCAATGACCCGTATATTCAACAAAGAGGACCGGAAGGTGGCGGAAAAACTTCTGACGATGGCAAGCAGGCTCTGGTAGCCAGTCTCCCTATAATGGTCGGATGGCTCTTTCCCAGGGGAATTTACCCCTGTCGCCCTTCCATAACTCCAGGTATGCAGGATATGAGAAGGGGTAAAACCGGCGGCTGCAAGATCCCCGAAGAGAAGGCTGTAATCCTTTTCCAGCCAGGGATTGATGCGGTAACTGCCATCCGCGGTCTGGCTATAGTCAGTCCCGGCCTCTACCAACCTGCAATGGGCCCCTGCCCGGGTCAATGCGTTCTCCAGGTGACGGCCCAGGCCCTCGCTACCGGCAAAGATCAGCACGTTGCTATTGCGGTAATCTATCCGGTTGCCGGGCAGGGAGACGGACTGTTTCCAGACGATGCGGTAAAAAAAATCGTTGCTCTTTTGTGCTTTACGCCGGGCATCGTTGATCGATAACATGTCAAGGGGGGCTACCTCGGTGGGATATTTTACCTGTTCGAAACGGTAGGTCGGCAGCGAGACTCTCTGTCTTTTTTCCTGCCGGTAATAATTGTTCCAGTCGATCGGCAGACCATGGGACCATAGGTTGCCCAGGCGGGTGGTCAGATATAACAAATCGTCTTTTTCTTCTTTTGCCGACCGGAGCAGGTTAAAGACGACCGGGTGAAAACCGGGTTTGTGCTGTTTTAACAGCCCTGCCAGGGAATGGCCGGCCCCCACCTCTATAAAGATCGCCTCTTTGCCCTGTGACAAGATCGTCTGCAGCCCCTGTGTGAAGCGTACCGGCTCCCGCAGGTGTCTCACCCAATAGTCTGCCGAGCAGGGTTCCGAGCCCCTGACCAGCTCCCCTGTCAGGTTGGAGACGAAGGGAGCGCCGGTTTTATGAAAGGTCACCTGTTCCAGCTCTCTGCGGAAATCCTCCATAACAGGATCCAACATGGAGGAGTGAAAGGCATGGGAGGTATGAAGCTTTACAAACGGAACTTCTTCCCTCTCCAACTGCGCCATTAAGGCCGACATGGAAGCGAGATCCCCTGACAATACCACCTGTTCCGGTCCGTTGATAGCCGCCAGGGAGATGGTTTCTCCCAGGTAGCGCTGCGCTGCCGAGGCGTTGAGGGGGATGCTGAGCATCATGCCCGGCGCCAGCCTGTTCATCAAAACGCCGCGTCTTGCCACTACCTTTAGCGCGTCCCCGAAACTAAAAACGCCGCTGATACAGGCGGCCACATATTCGCCGATGCTGTGCCCTATCATATAACGGGCGGTGATGCCCATCGACTTCAGTAACATGGCCAGGGAATATTCCACGAGGAAGATCAGCGGCTGGGTATAACGTGTTTCATTGATCTTACCCGGGGTGTCCGGCTCTCCGTCCCGGCCGAAGAGGATATCCTCAAAGGACTCTCCTGTCAGCTCTTTCAGGAGCCGAAACCCGATGTCCATCTGCTCCCGGAAGACGGGTTCGTTTTCATATAGCCCTTTGCCCATGGCGGTATACTGGGAGCCCTGTCCCGGGAACAGGAAGATCACCGAAGGGCTTCGGTCCGGTGTCCTGACGACGGCTTCTTTCTCCGGATCGGATCCCAGCAGTTGCAGCAGCTCTTCCCGGTCTTTGAAAACGAGTGTCTTCCGGTAGCCAAACTCCCGGCGGCCTACCTGTAAGGTATAGGCCATATCGGACAGGTTGAGGGTTGGTTGCCCTTCCAAAAAGAGTTTCAGAGCGTCCAGGTAGCGGGTTACCGCGGGACTGGTCTTTGCCGATACGGTCAGGAGCTTATAAGGCCGGCCCGGGCCCCTTATCTCCGGCTGGGGCGCCTCTTCCAGGATCGTATGCGCATTGGTGCCGCCGATGCCGAAGGAGCTGACCCCGGCCCGTAAAGGCCCTTCGTCCCTGCGTAACCATTCGCTCAATTCCGTATTCACGTAAAAGGGGCCGCCCGCGAAATCCACCTCGGGGTTAGGCTCTTTGAAATTCAAGCTGGCGGGGATCTGCCGATGTTTTAAAGAAAGCACTGTTTTGATGAGGCCTGCTATCCCCGCTGCAATATCCAGGTGGCCTATATTTGTCTTTACCGCGCCGATGGCGCATTTATAATTCCTGTTATTGTTAAAAGCGATATTTAAAGCCTCTATTTCAATGGGGTCACCCAGTCTTGTCCCCGTACCATGCGTCTCCACATAGGAAATGGTTTCGGGAGTAACCCTGGCAAACTTCTGCGCCCTTCGGATGCAATCCACCTGGCCTTCCACGCTGGCGGCGGTAAAGCCTACTTTTCGATGGCCATCATTATTTACGGCGCCCCCCTTTATAATGGCATAGATCATATCGCCATCCTCGATGGCTTTATTCAGTCTTTTCAATACGACGACACCGGCCCCCTCGGTAGCAACGGTACCTGTAGCAGCCCTGTCAAATGCCCGGCAGTGTCCATCGCTGGAGAATATCATTCCTTCCTGGTAAAAATAGCCCCGCTGCTGTTCCGACCGGAAGGTGATGCCGCCCGCCAGCGCCACATCCGTCTCTCCGAGGAGCAACGCCTTACAGGCCAGGTTGACCGCCACCAGGGAAGTGGAGCAGGTCGTATTTACGGAGACGACCGGTCCTTTGAGATTTAATTTATAGGACAAGAGAGAGGCCAGGAAATCTTTGTTGCTGAGATTGTACAGGCTCATATCGTCTATATGTCCATCCTGGTTCATCAGGTGAGCATACAGTCTCCAATTCAGATCATCCCCCGCCCCTACATAGATACCGGTCGTGCCTTTCATCCTTTCGGGATCGTAACCAGCATCTTCCAGTGCCTCCCACACGCATTGATGAAAGAACCTGTGTACAGGGTTCATCAGGGCTGCCTCCACGGCGGTATAATCAAAAAAGGAGGCGTCAAAATACTCTTTGTCTTTTAGATTGGGGGTAACGCCGATATAATTTTTATTCCGGAGGGCGCTGTCGGTGATCTCACAGGCAGCCAGCTCTGCCGGCGTCATAAAATGAATGGATTCGACACCCTTGCTCAGGTTGTCCCAAAATTCCCGCCAGTTGGCTGCCCCCGGCAGGTGACAGGCCATGCCGGTGATCGCGATCTCAAGGCCCGTATATTTCGCTTCAATCTTCATGGCTGTCGTTATTTAATATGTTGAAGGTCTCATCCATCACCGTAATGGCCTTATCCAACTCTTTTTCCGATTCGCCGGCGGCGCCATGGAGGCCACCCGCCAGGTATTCCGCCAAAGTGCCGATGCTGGGATATCTGAACGCCATCGCGACGGAGATCTTTTTGTCGAAGATGCGGTTGCTCAGCATGACCATTCGTAATATTTTGATCGAGTTGCCGCCCAGGTCGAAGAAGTTGTCCCCGATGCCTATTTTGTCTTTTCCTAATAGTTCCTGCCAGATGGCCACCAGCTCTTCCTCTATTTCGTTACGGGGCGATACGTATGCTACCCCCGTTGTCAGGTCCAGGCCTTTCGGTTCCGGCAGCTTATTCCTGTCGACCTTTCCGTTCGGGGTGAGGGGAAATTCCGGGAGCTGTATAAAACGCGCCGGCACCATATAAGCCGGCAAATATTTCGACAGGTAGGATCGCAGGTCCGAGGCCTGTAAACCCTCCTTGCCTGTCATATAGGCCACCAGCTCTTTTTCTCCTTCGGCATTGGCCCTGGCGAGGACCGCCGCGGCATTCACCACTCCCGATCGCAGCAGCACCGTCTCAATTTCTCCTAACTCTATCCGGTGGCCGTTGATCTTTACCTGGTCATCGCTGCGGCCGATAAATCCGATCTCTCCATCGGGCAGCCATCTCCCCAGGTCCCCGGTCCGGTACATTCTCTCTCCCGGCCGAAAGGGGTTGGGTACAAACTTCTCCCCGGTCAGCGTGGGATTGTTGAGATACCCACGTGCCAGACCCGATCCCCCGATATATAACTCCCCGACCGCACCCACGGGTACCGCAGCCCGATGCTGGTCCAGGACATAGACGGTCGTATTCGCGATGGGGCGGCCAATATTCGTATTGAACTGATGGTTGGTATTTAGCCGGTCAACCGACCAAATGGTGGTTTCGGTAGGCCCGTATACATTCAGCAATCCTTCCAGTTTATGGTTATAAAGGAGCTTAGCCAGTAAGGGTTGCGATACCGCCTCGCCCCCCACCAATAATTTCAAATGCGGGTTATTGAATTTTATCGCATCGTATTTGGCCAGGAGCAGACCGGGCGTCAGCTGGAGGAAGGTGTATCTGCCGGTTTCCAGCGAGGGGAATTCAGGGTTGAACAACTCTATAAAACCGCCGCTGATCAGTGGTAATCCGTATTCCAGCCCCCAGATATCAAAGACATAATTGGTAACGGAGGCCGTATCTATCTGTCCATTCTTTTTAAAGCAGGTATTCCGGTAATGCCACAACAGGTTGACATAGGAGGAATGCTGTACCATTACGCCCTTAGGCATTCCCGTGGTCCCGCTGGTGTAGATCACATAGGCCAGGTTACCCGGGCCGATAGCGATAAGGGGATTGCCGGGATCATACCCGGCTGACAGCCTGGTCTGAAAGGACTCTTCGTCCATATCTTCTATGGAGGCCGGCAATCCATCCGTAAGGTGCCGGAGCCGGTCTTTATATAGCAGGTTGGTCAGGACTACCTTTGTGCCCGTATCTTTTATCATAAACCGGAGGCGGTCTTCGGGATAGCCAGGATCCATCGGCACATAAGCTGCCCCTGCTTTTAAAACGGACAGGACTCCTATCAGCAGATATTCCGTCCGGTCCAGACATAACCCCACGAGGTCATCCGGCCCGATGGCATAGATGTCCCGCAGGTACCGCGCCAGGCGGTTGGCCCGTTGATTCAGCTCCTTATAGGACAGGATCCGCCCTTCCACTACCACCGCCGTCTTATCCGGCGTCAGCGCCACCTGCTCCTCAAATAATTCAACGAAAGTCTTTTCTTTCGGGTAGTCTTTGCCGGTAGCATTGAACTGAAACAATACTCTTTCCTTTTCTTCCCGGCTTAAATAATCCAGCTGTTGAAGGGGTAAGGAAGGATGGGCGATAATGGCTTCCATTAATTGTTCCAGGTGATTTAACAGGCCAGTCACCGTATTTTCTTCGTAGATGTCGCTGTTATATTCTATCGTACCCTGCAATTCGTCCCCGAATTCGACAAAGTCAAAGGTGAGATCGAATTTGCTGGCGGGGTTTTTTATAGAAGGGTATCCGCTGACCCGGATGTCGCCGAATTTGTCTGAGATGCCCGCGCCTCTTTCATTCGCGTTCTGCAGGATCAACATCACATCGAACAGAGGGCTTCTGCTCATGTCCCTTTTTAGCTGCAGCTCATCCACCAGCCTTTCGAAGGGAACGGCCTGGTGTTCATAGGCGCCCAGCGTAACGTCTTTGATATGAGCCAGCAGGCCGGTGAAACTGTCTTCCCCTTTGAAGCGGCTTCTCAGGGCCAGGGTATTCAGATAAAGCCCGATCTGATCTTCCAGGTCCCTATGCTCTCTGCCTGCGATGGGGCTGCCAATGATGATATCCGTCTGATCGGTATACCGATACAATAAAACGTTGACGATGCCCAATAATCCCATGAACAGAGAGGCATCCCCCTGTTGGCATAAGGTCTTTAAACCCTTTGTGGTAACCCGTGGTATCCGTTTGCTGATCGCTGCGCCATGATAGCTCTTTATCGTAGGGCGGGTATGATCTCCCGGCAAAACCAGGACGGGTAATTCCCCCTGGAATTGTTTTAGCCAGTAAGACCGGTGGGCCTCCAGGACGGGGCCTGTCAGCTGCTGACTTTGCCAGTAGGCATAATCCTTATACTGGATAGGCAGCGGTTTTAAGGAGGGGGTCTCTCCTTTTATCAGCGCGTGGTAGAACGACATCAGGTCACTGAGCAGGATATCCATGGACCAGCCGTCGCTGATAATATGATGCATCACATAGGTAAACACCCATTTGCCCCTGGCGACCTCGTAGATGCCGGCACGCAGCAGCGGAGCGGTCTCCAGGTTAAAGGGTTTAAAGATGTCGGATTGTACGATCTTGTCCAGCTCTGCCTGATGCTGGTCCGACGGGTGCTGGTCCGACGGGTGTTGGTCTGACGGGTGCGGGTCTGATTGGTGCCGGTCTGCCTGGCGCAGATCCCGGCGGGACAGGTGAAAGCGGACTTCATCTGCGGGAAGGATAAATTGCCGGATCTCCCCGGTATTGACATCTTTAAAAAACGTACGGAGTATTTCGTGCCGGCGGATCAGTTGACGGAAGGCCTCTTCCAGGGCTTCTATGTCCAGGTTACCTTCCAGGACAAGGGCGCTTGGCATGTTGTAGGCACGGTTGGCTCCATCGAATTGGCTCAATACCCAGGTCCTGTACTGGGATGAGGACAAGGGATAACTTTCCAAAACGGGCGCCGGCCGGATATCCACGTTGCCTTTTTGCGCCTCCAGCGCTGACAGGTATTCAACCAGCTTCGCCTTTTGTTCTTTTAGCTCTTTTACCAGGCTGGCGGGCAATCCCGTCCCATTGAACCTTACTCTCAGGTCGTTGTTCTCCAGGGAGATGATAACATTCTGCTCCCTTAATTTTTTCAAGAGGTTTTCCATTTTGTCAGATTAGCATTTCATTGTCCATTTTGACATCTGCGGCGAGCCATAGCTGCTCGTCCAGTTTTGCGGCTATCTGTCTGATCGTCGTATTGGCCAGAAAGGTAGTCAGGGTGATGGGAGTATCAAATTCATGTTTAATTCTTTTCAGCAACTTCATCGCTTTGAGCGAGTCCCCGCCCAACTCGAAGAAATTGTCATCGATGCCGATGTCCGCTATGCCGAAGAAGGCTTCATAAAGCGCCGTCAGTCCTTTTTCTGTTGCTGTGCCCGGGGCTTTATGCAGGCTGGAAAGGGGGGGCCGTTCCACCCAGACCTGCTTAAATTCGTCCTTGTCATCATCCAGGTAAGCATCTTTTTTTACCTCGTATACCCGGCGTGTCCGGACGGACAGGTCTTCGACCGACTGGATCAAAACAGGGCTGTCCTTGAGAGCCAGGCTCCAGTCAAATAAGGCGGCAAGCTCTTCCCCTCGCAGGGAAAAACGCGTCGGGCCGCCTTCTTTCCTCATATCTTCGGTGGTAAAGGCCAATCCGCCCAGGCCGATACTTCGCCAGCCCGGCAATTCATCCGTCTTCGACCAGAGGAAATGATCCATATATAAGTTAGCCGAACTATAGGCGCTGAAGCCAAGCCCTCCCAGCACCGTCGACAGGCTGGAAGTAATCCACACGAAATCCGGCTTCCGGTCCCTGAAGACCCGGTAAAGGTTTTCGATACCGTTGACCTTGGGCGCCAACATTGCCAGGGTCTTCTCTACCGTTAAATCACCTATCGGTTCAAAATAATGATCGTCTGTGATGCCCGCCGTATGAATGACCCCGTCTATCCGGCCAAACTGTTGTTCGATGCGGGCGACGGTTTGCTCCCACTCTGTGGTATCGGAAATATCCCCGGGGAAATAATATACTTCCCGGCTAATGCCGCATAAGGTATTATAATGATGCAAGGCTTCTTCTTTCAACTGGTTGAATTCCTTTCTACCTGTCAGCACGAGCCTGACGCCATATTGCTGCAGCAGATAATTCCCCAGCACAAAGCCCACTTTTCCCAGCCCCCCGGTCACCAGGTAGTTACCTCCGGGACGGATCTTATCCGCCCCTTTCTCAATGGGGGCTGTATTCTTCTGGTAGTCGGGTATCCATCGCCGGTCGTTGCGTAAGGCCACGATGCGGTCCTGTCTGCCGTTGTTATTGCGGATCTCTTCTGCCAGCAGGGATGTCCTTATGTTGCCTTCCGGAGGCAGGTCTATATTGAAACAGGTTACTGAATATTCCTGTGGCAGCACGTTCACCAATCCCAGCAGCAGGGATTGTGCGTAGCGGCCCTCTTCGGTTCCCATTACCTTGTATAGTCCTTCCGTCAATACTGCTATTCTTTTCTCCTTTAGCAAACCTGTCTGTAATAAAGACCGGACCAGGTAACCCAATCCGAAATACACCCGGTTCAAGGCCGGGTTATCCTTTTCCAGCGCCAAGGCTTCCCCTCTGACGTCTATTCCCCAGGAATAAATAATATCGGAGACCGGGATCTCCGAGGCTGTCAGCGCCGTCAGCAATTGGTCATAGTGTCCGGGGTTCCCCGGGTCCAGGGTATACCTGTTTGCGCCCAGCTGTCTGTACTCCTCTCCGATCAGTACTTCAGTGACCTCATGACCCGTCTCCCCGGATAAAAGCTGTTCCGTTAACGAAGTGGAAAAAGCCTTATCCCCTGAAAAAAATAAATAACGGCGGCGGCCGGGGGTTTTGCGGGTTTCTCCCGCGGCCGTTACCCGTTTCCAGGAAGGATGATACACCCAGTCCTTTAGCCCTGTATTCGCCGAGTTATCCTGTAAGCCCAGGCCCGCCAGCAGATTGCCTTTGAAGGGATCTACTTCTACGGGATATTTTACCGGTTCAAAGGAATAGGCCGGCAGGGAAAGTTTGTAACGATGCTGCCCTGTATAATAGTTGTTCCAGTCTATGGTGATGCCCCGGGACCATAACAGGCCGATGCCTTCCGTCAGATAGCGCAGGTCGTCTTCTTTTTCTTTCGCCGTCCGGACCAGGTTGACTGCCGGGGTGCCCGCATCCGCCTGTTGTTTTAAGAGGCTGATCAAAGAGCGGCCTGCGCCCAGTTCTACAAACACGGCTTCACTGCCCTGGGATAGGATGGTCTGAAGGCCCTGTGAAAAATATACCGGCTCCCGCATATGCCGGACCCAATAGTCCGGAGAGCAGGCTTCCGTCTCCTGGATAAAGGTCCCTGTTACATTGGAGATGAACGGGATAGCCGGTTTATGAAAAGTAGTCCTTTCCAATTCCTTTCTAAAGGCGGCCCTGATGGGTTCCACCATGGACGAATGAAAAGCATGGGAGGTATGAAGCAGTATATAAGGAATATCCTGCCCGTCCAATTCCGTTTTTAATTTTTCTATCGCCGGCAGATCCCCCGACAAAACGATCTGCTCCGGGCCGTTGACTGCCGCCAGGGAGAGGTGTTCGTTCAGCAAAGGGCGGGCTGCTTCCGCCGTCATGGATACGCTGAGCATGGCGCCCGGCGCCATGGTATTCATCAGCGCCCCCCGCTGCGCCACCAACCGGAGCGCCTCTTCAAAGCTGAATACCCCGCTGATACAGGCGGCCGTATATTCTCCGATGCTGTGGCCGATCATATACCGGGGGGTCATGCCGATGGAATGAAGGAAGATCGCCAGGGAGTATTCTACGAGGAACAGCAAGGGCTGTGTGTACCTGGTCTCGTTGATCCTGGCGGTCATGCCGGCTGGCGAAGGCGTTGGCGAAAACAACACGTCTTTAAAACTCTGTCCCGTTAGTTTTTCCAGCAAGGCAAACCCTTTGTCCATTTGTTCCCGGAAGACGGGTTCTCCTTCATAGACCCCTTTTGCCATGTCTGCATATTGAGCTCCCTGACCTGAAAACAGGAAGACGATGGAGGGGGTTCGTTCCGGGATCCGTATTGGCGACTTCAGGGCGCCGGAGCGCAGCAGATGCAATAATTCATCCCGGTCTTTGAAGGTCAGCGACTGCCGGTAGCCAAACTCTTTTCGTCCTGTCTGCAGGGTATAGCAGAGATCGGC